>NZ_QGTF01000019.1:0-86173 GCF_003182025.1 Nocardiopsis sp. L17-MgMaSL7
CGCGTCCTTCCTCCTGCTGCGGCCTCCCCTGTGCGAGCGGGAGCCCGGTACTGCCGAAAAACGGTACTGCGTTACTGCGGTCCTACCGGCCCCCGGTGTCTTGAAGCACGTGCACACCGTCGAGCCGACCTGCTCTGTCCTGCACGGCGTCCCCTGAAAGAGCGAAACGCCGGTCATACGGTCCTACCGGCCCCCGACGCCGATCAACCCGCGCCGGTCGAGCCCTACCGCGTCCTTCTCCTGCTGTGGTCTCCCCTGTGCGAGCGGGAGCCCGGTACTGCCGAAAAACGGTACTGCGTTACTGCGGTCCTACCGGCCCCCGGCGCCTTGACGCACGTGCGCACCGTCGAGCCGGCCTTCCCTCCACCGGCGTATCCGGTGGTCCAGCCGTGTGTCTCAGTGGCTATGGCAGAAAAGATAGCAGCGAGCAGCGCGCATGTCTACATCAGCCGCTACAAGTTTCCGGTCCTGCTGGAGGGAGTTTCGTCAGGGGGCTCCGGGGAAGAAAACGGGGTTGGCCGAACCGGTCAGTAACCGCGCCAGGCCTGGCGGTCCTGGTGGTAACCGATGATCTTCGGGTGCATCATCGTCGACGCCTCCACCTCGCCCTCCTGGCGGTCGATGGGGAACACGAGCGCCGCGCCAAGCAGGTCCTGGTCCAGGAAACGCAGCTCGGGGGCGTCCTCCGGCAGGGTCAGTTCGGGGGCGCCGCCCGGCTCAGCACCGGACACCCCCAGGTAGAAACCCCAGTTCCCGAAGGTGGGCACGTCCACGTTGTACGGGGTCACCGCCAGCCCGGCCTCCTCCAACGAGTGGCCCACGCTCCAGTACGCGTCCGGGGCGAAGAACGGCGATCCGGCCTGCACGACCACCCGGCCCCCCGGCTCCAGGGCCTGCTCCAACAGCGAGTAGAACTCGATCGTGTACAGCTTCGAGGTGCCCACGTCCGTGCCGTCCGGCAGGTCCGCGATGACCACGTCGAAGTTGGCCAGGTTGTCCCGCAGCCACTGGAAGGCGTCGGCGTTGACCACCTCCACACGCGGGTCCAGGAAGGAGTCGTCGTTGAGGTCGCGGATCACCGGGTCCGTGGACGCCAGCTCGATCACGGCCGGGTCCAGGTCCACCAGGGTCACCGACTCGACGTCGTCGTAGCGCAGCAGCTCCCGGATGGCCAGGCCGTCCCCGCCCCCGAGCACCAGGACGTCCTCGCGGGCGCCGTCCATCGCCGGGTGGATCAGCGACTCGTGGTACCGGTACTCGTCCAGGGTGGAGAACTGGAGGTCGCCGTTGAGGAACATGCGCACGTCCCGGCCGTCCAGGGACTGGGTGAGCACGATCTCCTGGTACTCACTGCGCTCCGCGTGCGCGATCGGGTCCCGGTACATGGCCTGGCGGGCGTCCACCTCGAAGTTCTCGGCGAAGTAGTAGGCCAGGCCCAGCACCGTCACGATGAACGCCAGCCCGACCGTCAGCCCCACGTACGCGAGCCGGGTCAGGTCCGTGCGGAACAGCCACAGCACCACGGCCACGCCGATCACCGCGTTCAGCACACCCACCATCAGGGCGCCCTTGGGCAGCCCCAGCAGCGGGAGCAGCAGGAACGGGAAGGCCAGACCACCGATGAGGCCGCCCACGTAGTCGGCGGCGAACAGGTCGGCCACCGCCTCGGAGGCCTCCTGCTTGCGGATGCGCTGGATCAGCGTCATCAGCAGCGGGATCTCGATACCGATCAGCGTGCCGATCACGAACGCCAGCAGCACCAGGGTGGGCTGGTAGGCGGAGGCGGACAGCCAGGCGAACGACCCGTACAGCAGCAGGACCGAGAGGCCGCCGACCAGGGACAACAGCCCCTCGACCACGGCGAACGAGAGCGCCGGACGGGTCTGGTAGCGCTTGGACAACAGCGAACCCACACCCATGGCGAACACCATCACGGACAGGACCACGGAGGCCTGGGTGATGGTGTCGCCGAGCAGGTAACTGCCGATCGCGACGAGGGCCAGCTCGTACACCAGGCCGCAGGCGGCGCAGATGAACACCGCCAGCAGAACGAAGAACCGGGCCGCGCGCGGCGGCACCGGGAGTCGGGGCCGTGCTTGGGCCGTGGTCTCGCTCAAGGTACTGCTCTCTCAGGAAGGGACTTGAGGGTGGGGAAAGTGCGTCGGGGGGCCGGGCTGGACGCCAGCCCGACCCCCCGAACACGCGGACTACTTGCCGAAGCCCGAGCCTCCGCCGCGGCTGTCGCTCCCGCTACCGCCGCTGTTGGAGTTGGAGTTGTTGTTGTTCCCGCCACCGCCGCCGAAGCCGCCGAAGAAGAAGAACCCGCCGCCACCGCCGCCGCTGCGGCTGGAGCACTCGTCGGTCGGGGAGGGGCTCGGCGTGGGACCGGACGCGGAGTTCGTGGTGCCCGTCGAGCTGGTGGAGCTCGTGGCACTGGAGGTGGGGTCGGCCTTGGGCTCGCAGTCGGCGTTGTTGCTGCCGCCGGAACAGGCCGAGAGGAGGATCAGCAGGGCGGTGGCCCCGCCGATCGCGGCGATCTTGTGTCTGGGAGCGCGGGCTCCCCGGGTCGTGGTCGTGGCCATGTCGGCCTCCTCTTAGGGGGTCAGGGTCGTGGTCGTCGTCACCAGCTCGTCGCTCTGCGGGTAGGCGTGCCAGGTACGCCAGCGCAGGGACGCCCCACTGCCAGAGGTCAGGTGCAGCGCGGTGATCGCCAGAGGATCACCGGGGAAGGCGACGAGGAGCCCACCGGGTGAGTCGGAGGTCGCTTCGTGGATCTCCGCCACCCGGTGGGTGAGTTCGGCGCGGGGCAGCGACTCGACGATCGAGTCGAAGCGGTAGTCGCCCACCCCAGGCAGGGGGTGCTCGGCGTAACCGGGAAGCCCGCCGGAGGAACCCGGCAGGCAGGCGACCGTCTCCACCAGCGCTCCGCCGTCGGACTCCGGGCGCAGGACGATCTGGTGTGAAGCGCCGAGCACACGCAGCTCGACCTCTCTGCCCGACACCGTGACGGTGCGGGTCGCGAGGGGTTCGACCGGCGGGTGGCTCAGGGTCCAGACCAGATCGTCGGCCTTGGTGTCGACGAAGGGGGCGCTGATGCTCGCGCGCATGTGGGTGTCAGCTCCCGGGGAAGATCGTGAAGGTACCGGGGGCGACCTTGGTTCCGGTGCTGACTTCCCAGCTCCCGTGGTCGAAGCGCTCGAAGGCGAGCAGCTGGCCGTCCTCGGACTCGTAGTCGGCGTAGTCCATGCCACCCTCGGCCTTGAGACCGGTGGTGCCCTCGGAGCGGTAGGAGCCGGAGCCCTTCTCCTCGAGCTTGTAGGTGACGCCCTCAAGCTCGATGGACTTGCCCTGGGGGACCATGGTCAGGTCCGGGCGGCCGGTCCACAGGGCCAGCTCGACGTCGGGGTCCTCCTCGACCGAGAGCCAGCGCTTGCCGCCCTCGACCTCCAGGAAGTGCTCGGACCAGACGTAACCGCCCTCGGACAGGCGGAGGGTGCCGCGAATCCAGGTCCGCTCGTGGCCCCAGTCGATCATGTCGCCCGCCTTGATGGCGCGCGGGTCACCGGCGGTGTCGGTGGTGGAGGACGCGGCGAAGGGGTCCTGGGGCGGCGGGGGAGGGGTGTCCTGCTTCTGCGCCTGCGAGCGCTGCTTGTATATCAGGACCCCGATCACGATCCCGGCGATGAGAATCAGTAGCAGGAGGAGTTCGATCACCAGTGTTCCTCGATTCGCGGTGAAGCAGTCTTGGGGGTTCCCGGGGCCGGGCGGTCCTGTGTGTTCTGACGCCGGTTCGGGTGTTGTGGTTCCGCTCCTGGCCGGATCGGGTCAGGGAAAGGGGGCGTTGGGGGGAACTCGTTCGCGGGTGTCAGCGGTTGCAGGACCAGCACGTTCCGGATGATTCGGACCGTTGTCCCCCACCAGCCTAGGTGGTTTTCGGTCCTTCTGCGGGACCCGTACGCAGCGTGCCGGGGCCGCCACGGCCTGCGCGGACACCACGACGGGGCCCGCGCGGGAGGCGCGGGCCCCGTCGTGGGGAGCGGAGGCCGGGGTCAGGGCCGGGAGTCGCCGGTCTCCAGCGGGAGGGAGTCGTCGCCGCCCCAACGGCTCCACGAGCCCGGGTACAGGCGGGTGTTGGTGAACCCCGCGTGCTCCAACGCCAGGAGGTCGTGGCAGGCGGTCACCCCGGAGCCGCAGTACGCGGTGACCGTACCGGCCGAGTCCGCGCCGAGGGCGGCGAAGCGTTCCCGCAGGACCTCGGGTGCGGCGAGCAGACCGTCCGGGCCCAGGTTGGCGGGCCACTCGGCGCTGCGCGCACCGGGGATGTGCCCGGCGCGGGCGTCCACCGGCGCGGGCTCCTCGCCGGTGAACCGGCCGTGCACGCGGGCGTCGAGGAGGAGCCGGTCGGGGTCGGCCAGTTCCCGCTGGAGGGCCTCGGTGCCGACGATGCGGTCGGGCGGCCAGGGGAGCGCGGTCCGGTGCGCGGGCACGGCGTTCACCTCGCCCTTTTCCAGGTCGCCGGTCCAGGCCTGGATGCCGCCGTCCAGGAAGGCCGCGGAGGTGCCCAGGACTCGCAGCATCCACACCAGACGCGCGGCCACCGAGCCGTTCGCGTCGTCGTACACGACCACGGATGAGGTGTCGCCGATCCCGAGACGGCCCAGGGAACGGGCGAGGTCGGCGGCGGCCGGAAGCGGGTGGCGGCCTCCCTCAGCGCTGGCGGGCGCGGCGAGGTCGGTGTCCACGTCGGCGTGCACGGCCCCGGGGATGTGGCCGTTCAGGTGGGCCTCCCGGCCGGAGCGGCCGTCGAGGTACCAGCGGGAGTCGACGAGCACGACCTCGTCGCGGTGGTCACGGAGCCAGGCGGCGGAGACGGCCACCGGCAGGGACAGTGTCTGATCGGACATGCCGCCAGCCTAGGGCGTGGAGCGGTCCGTGCCGGGACGGAAGGCCGCGTAGGCCAGCCCGGTCAGGAGCGGTACGGAGAACCACAACTGGTACCAGAACACCGAGCCCAGGTCCGTCCAGGGCATGGTGGCCACCGAGGCCGCGCCTACGACACCGATCGCGAACGTCACCACGCTCCGTGACACGCGCGGCGCCGCACCGGGCGGGCCGTCGAGGAACAGCCGGGCGGCCAGGAGGGCGACGCCCATGAACCACAGGGAGAGGAAGATCCGGTGTCGTGCGGGGTCGGGTACTGAGTCGTTCCAGGCCACGAGGGTCAGCCACAGGCCCGTGACGAGAAGGAGGGCGCCGCCCACCGCCGCGCGGTTGAGGGGCGTCCGGCTGGGGTGGCGCGTTCGCGTGTGTGCCTCCATAGGCCTCAGGCATGCCCGGAGGAGGCCGGTCCATGCCTGGACGCCCGGGTCGGGTTCACCACAGGAAGCGAGGGTTTGAGGGGGTTGGTTCCCGAGGGGCCGCCAGCCAGGCGGGATCATCTGTGATCCCCCGGCCTGGGCCTGCCGTGCGCCGCGCTCCTCGTGAGCACGGCGGTGGTGCGGCTGCGCACCCGTCGCCCACCACCGGCCGGGGCCGCTCCATGGGAATACGGGCCCGTCCCGCTACACGACGTCCAGGACCGCCTTGCCGTGCAGGCGGCGGCCGAGCAGCTCCCGGGCCGCCTCGTCGTAGCCGGTCCACGGGGCGCGTCGGCTGATCCCGGGGTCCAGGCGCCCCGCGGCCACCTCGGCCGCCAGCCAAACCAGGTCGGCGGAGAAGTCGGTGGCGGGATCGCCGAACAGGAAGAACGTGCGGATCGTCCGATCGTGCCGCCCCTCGGAGGCCACCGGGGCCTCGGACCCCACAGCCCGACGCTCGGTCTAGGTGTGCGCCGCGTCCCGGTCCATGCGGTGGACGTGCAGGATCCACCACAGACCCAGCACCGGCAGGACCAGCGGGATGAACAGGTAGCCGCTGCCGAAGTGCGACCACACCGTGTCGTCCGGGAACGCACCGGCGGCCAGCACGCTCAGCGCGCCCACCACGAGGACCCCGATCATCTCCACGGACACCGACACCAGCGCGACCAGACGCGAGGTGCGCCCGGCGCGGGCCAGGCCGACCGCCGCCACCAGGTAGATCACCCCGGCGAGCACGGAGAGCCCGTACGCCAGCGGGGCCTCGTCGAACCGGGTGGCGAGCTGGTACGAGCCGCGTGCGGTCGCCGCGAGCGCGAACACGGCGTACACCGCCACCAGGAGCCGGCCGGGGCCGGTGCGCAGGGTGCGGTCGCCGACGGGATCGGGCGCCTCAGACAACGGGACTCCACAGCTGCTCGACGCGGACCATGAGGACGGGGAGGATGAGGCAGGCGAAGGCGATCACGGCCGGACCCCACTTGCTGCGCTCCATGAACCCCCACACGGCGCAGGCGGGCGGCAGCAGCGCGACGGTCGCGAGGTAGGAGACGAGCATGACCGTCTCCCCCGGGCGTTCACCGCCGACCATCGCCACGGTGATCGCACCGACCTGCCCGAGCACCAGCAGCCACAGCACACCCATGCCCACCAGGTGGGGGACGAGCATCGGCTGGTCGCGGAAGGTGGAGACGAGACACCACACGGCCATCGCCAACGACACCATCTGAATGGTCATGGTCAGCCAGTCGACCACGCCGCCTCCGCTCGGGTACTCCGCACGTCCGCCCATGTCAGCGGACCACAACAAACTACGACGCATCGTAGTCGTTGGCGGGCACCACCCCGTACCCGGGGGAGGGCCCCGGACACCGGCGCACGGGCCGGGCCGGGGCCGCGTTCCTCGTGGGCCTAGCTGACCTCGGCCGTGATGGTCTCCTGGAGACCGAACAGCTCGGCCATCTCGACGGTCGCGATGTCGAGGTCGTCGCCGACCACCGCGATCTGGCCCTCGACGCGCTGACCAGGGCCGAGGGAGACCGTGGAGAGCTTGTCGATGTCCGCGAAGAGCGTGTCCGCCCAGTCGGAGCGGACTGTGCCGTCGGCGAGGATCACGTTGAAGTAGAGCGGGTTGACCTCAAGCGTGTCATCCGAGTTGTTCTCGACGGTGACGTCGATGACCGTGTAGACGGTGTCGTCGACCACGTCACCGGCGGTGCCCGCGAGGGAGGCGGTCAGGACGACGTCCGTGACCTCCTCCGCGGGCTCCTCCTCGGCCTCCTCAGTCTCCTCGACCGCGGCCTCCTCGGTGTCCGGGGAGCTGGTCGCGGCGGGCGGGGCCGCCGCGTCGTCGCCGCTGACCAGGCTCATGCACCCGCCGATGAGCGCCAGGAAGAGGAGGACCCCGAGGCAGCCCCCGCATCCGAAGCCGACCTTCTTGCCGGTGGACATGCCCTGCTTGGGCGGCGTGGGCGGGGGCCCGTAGGGGGGCTGCTGGCCTCCGTAGGGCTGGTTGGGGTCGCCGTAGGGCGGCTGGTGACCGTGGGGCTGGTCGCCGTAGGGGGGCTGCTGGCCGCCATAGGGCTGATGGGGATCCCCGTAGGGCGGCTGCTGACCATGGGGCTGGTCGCCGTAGGGCTGCTGGGGGCCACTGGGGTAGGACATCGTGGTGCTCCGTCTCTGGGGGACAGGGGGCGGCGGAGCGGGAGCCGCGGTGACACCGAGCGTCGAGCGGGGGGCGCGGCTGAGGGCAGAGCGTAGCCGTTGGCGAGGACAACCGCCACCGGTTCCCCGAGTCAGGGGGAGCGGTCGAGGTGACCGACCAGGACCCGCACGGCCTCCTCGGGTGAGTCGGCGTGGAAGCGGACGGCGCTCACGTGCTCCTCCTCGCGGTCGAGGAACCGCGCGGGTACCGGGCCACCGAAGTCGACCACGACATTGGTCCCGCCGAACACGGAGACCGTCAGCGTGCCCTCGTCCACCGAGACGGGGCCGCCCCGGTGGGCGCTCCGGGACACCCTGGCGGAGACCACCTCACTCGTGGGAAAGGCGAAGTCCGCGTTCGCGCCATGACGCACCCGCAGGAACCGCTCGCTCACCAGATGGCTCTGCCTGCCGTGGAGGGACCAGAGACCGAGCGCGTAGAGGAGGAAGTAGACGGCGACGGCGAAGAGCACCCAACGAAGCCAGCCCGGCCCGCCTGTGAACAGCAGAGCGAGCACGGCGCCCGACAGCGCCAGCGCCGACATGGACCGGGCGACGGCTGCGGTGGGCCCACCGCAGCGCACCGACGTGACGCCCTCGGCCCGCGACTCCCGGAGCAACAGACGGGGCAGGGCCAGGGTGACCAGCAGCTCCTGCTTCACGACGAAGGCGACGCTCGGCGGGAGGCAGGCGTCCAGGCCCGCCATGAAGGCCTGGGTCCGGCTGGCACCACGAGAACGGGCCCTCCGGTAGGCGATCCGGATCGCCGCGAACTCCGCGACGACGACCCCGAGCAGGCACACCTCCAGGACGACGACGATGATCGCGGCCCGGGCCAGGTCGACCACCCCGGTGAGGACGAGGAGGAGGTTGGCGGCGATGATCACGAACGGCAGCCACCGCAGGAGGGCGGCCACCCGGGGATTGCGGAGCACGGAGTCCGTCCTTCCGTCGGCGTCACGGAAGGGCCATGCTGGCGCCCTGACGCGGCGTCAGGGCAAGGGGGACTCCGGGGCGGGGGCGAGGAGCACGACCACGAGATTCAGCGGTCGCGGCCCCCGAAGCGCGGACGGCCGCGACGAGCAACACCATCCCTCGCTTCAGCCCTCGGGGACCGAAGCGCGCAGGGCCGCCACCATCCAGGCCAGGAGCTGTCGCTCGTCCTCCTCCTCAACGGGCGGGGTCCCGTTGATCACCGCCACCAGGCTCACGTACCTGCCGTGCGTACTGTCGAACCAGGTGTCCTGCACCGCTCCCTCCTCGTCCAGGAGCGCGATGATCGCGGTGAAGTACGAGGCCATCCTCTCCCTCTCCCCGGGGCCCTGCTCCGCGCCGAGCGCCGCGCTGGCCCGGACCAGGCGGGCGATCGCCTCCTGAGCCCTTGGGGACTCCACCGGTGCTCCCGAACGCTGGAGGTCGAGGATGTCCTCCATGACCGGCACCCCGGTTTCGTACATGAACTCCTGCACCGGCGCTGCCGCGAAGTGCCTCCCCGGCTCGGTGGTGTAGGTGAACTGGAGGTAGGCGCGGACCGCGTCGCGAAACTCCCGGTCCTGCACCAGGTCGGCCAGCTCGACCCAGGCCTGGAGCTGGGCGGCGCTGGGGTCCTGTGGCAACCGCGGCCGCAGTTGCCTCAGCTGTTCGACGAACCCGACGGGCACGTCGAGGTCCGCGCCGACCTCGTTCCAGAACCCGTCAATGAGCTGTTCGCGCTCCTCGTCGGACATCGAGACGAGTGTGCGCAGGAGCGTCACCTGTGCGGCGGTCCCCTCCTGCCGGACCAGGGTCCTCAGAACGGCCCCTTTGGCGCGCAGGCCGCGCTCCTGGCGTTCGACGATCTCCAGATGGGCGGTGAGGAGGTCGTGCAGGGTCGACTCGCCCCCAAGCACCCGGCGAATCTCCTCCAGGCCCACGTCCAGCTCGCGCAGGGTCCGGACGAACTCCAGGCGGGCGATGGCGTGAAGGTCGTAGAGCCGGTAGCCCGCCCCGGTCAGGCGTGTGGGGGCGATGACCCCGGCGTCCGAGTAGAACCGGATGGCGCTGACGCTCAGACCGGATCGACGCGCGGCGTCCCCGATCGGGTACAGGTCGTTGTCGTGCATAGCGCCACTATCGGGTCTCAAGCCGCTTGAGAGTCAAACGAGGACCCGCGCCGGGGCTCCCCGGCGCGAACAGGGCCCCGAGCCCCGCCAGGACCAAGTCCCGGAAAGGAACCCGCCCCGACCCAAGTGGGTGAGAGGACGGGAGGGGATCAGTCCGTGCTGGTGGAGAGGCGCGACGCGACCCTGCCCAGGACGCGCCGCTGCGCCGGGGTGAAGGAGGAGAGCAGTTCCGATGTGAGGCCGTCGGCGGGGCCGGTGGGGCCCGCGTCCGTCACGAACGGCCGCGCGAGGTCGACGAGGTCCTCCACCAGCCGTTCCGTCCTGGCCGACTCCACCGTCTCCGGGGACAGCTCCATGAAGGCCTCCATGGCCGGGCCCACCCGTGGGTCGGCCCCGGCGGCGCCGGGATCGTCGGGCGCCCCGCCGAAGAGCGACATGAGCTGGAGCGCGGTCCTCTCCTGTTCGACGAGGACCGGGGCGACGCCTCTCGCCGTGAGCACGTCCACCCAGGCCGACCAGGGTTCCAGTGGGCTCCCCGGGCCGAGTCGACCGGCGTCCTCCCGCAGCCGCGCGATCATCAACCGCCGCTGCTCCAGCCGCTCCTGTTGCCGGACGATCTCCGCCTCCCACCTCTCCAGCGCGGCCCCGAGGTCGGTGCCGTCGGCCCCGACCAGCCCGGCGCACCGGTCCAGCGGAAGGTCCAGCTCGCGGAGGGCGAGAACGGACTTGAGGGCGTGGAGCGTGGCGATGTCGTATCTCCGGTGGCCCAGTTCGTCCCTCTCCGGCTCGGGGACGACGCCCCGGGAGTGGTAGAAGCGGAGCGTGCGCGGGGTCGTTCCGAGAAGACGGGCGGCCTCTCCGATGGACAACATGGCCCCATTATCGCCGCGTGGCCCGCGACGGGGCGGGGTGACGGGGTGGTCTCCCGGAGGCCGGGCACCACCCCGTTCACTCGGGGGGTCAGCGCTTCCAGTAGAAGACGTCCGCGGTCGCCGAGGTGATCCGCGCCTCCGCCTTGCCGAACTGCGCGACCCGGACGCGCACCCGGCGCCCGGCGGCCAGGTTGCCCTTCCAGGAGTAGGTGAAGTGCGCCTTGCCGCCCACGTGCACGGGGCTGTCCAGCGGGCGGTTGCGGGCCACCTTCCAGCCGCCGTCACCGTTGGGCTCGTACTCGGTGAGGCGGATCTGCGCCTCGGCGCCGGAGTCGATCCCCTCCAGGGTCACCCCGACCGAGACGTCGTAGTAGGCGCCCTTGGTCTCCTCGACCCCCACCAGGGCGTAGAACTCCCCGGTCTCGCCGTCGTGCCGCCGGTCGAAGGCCAGGCTCGCCCAGCTGCCCGACTCCAGGGTCTGGGCGTTGTCCTTCTCGAACCTGCGGTGTGAGGGCATGTCGTCTCCTTCAGAGTTTCCGGGAGCCTGGGCGAAGGTGCCGTCCTTGACCAGCTGGTAGGCCTTGTCGCCGGGGCAGGACGTGGAGATGAAGTCGCGGTGGCCGAGCACCTTCCCGGAGATGGAGGTGTCGGGTTCCATGAGCCACTGGCGCAGCACGCGGACCGCGTTGATCTGCTCGGGGGTGATGGTGTCCGAGGGGCCGGTGGCCAGGGTGCAGGAGTAGTGCGAGGAGTTTCCGCCGGGCTGGGCGGCCTGGGTCCGGTACAGCCCGCGCCCCTCCAGCACGTACCCGTGCGCACACGCCATGAAGGAGTTGCCGGTGTAGTACACCGTGCCCCGGCGCCGGGCCAGCCAGGTGCCGTTGGGGGTGGTGGGGCACCACACGTGACCGCCGTAGCTCTCCTCGCTGATGGAGAACGCCTCTCGACGGGAGTCCGCGGCCTTTGGGGAGAAGTGGGTCTGACGGCGCAGCTCCACCTCCCACATGGCGTGGCCGGTCGGGTCGGTGGGCGGCCTTCGGGTCAGCGACGTCGCGTGACCGGCCAGGATGGCGGCGAACTGGAACGCCTCGGCCGCGGCACGGTTCTTCTGATTGAGCGCCCGCGAGTCGTTGGTCCTGCCGTTGTGCCCGTCCGCCAGGAGGGACACCTCGATGAAGCGTTCGAGCTGCGTTCGGGTGAGGGAGCACAGGAACGCGTGGGTGGGAACCCGGTCCGGAGCCTGCTCCAGCAGGATCCGGCCGGCGTCCGCGGAGAGGTGGAACTCGACCAGGTCCTGGTTGAGTTCCTCACGCCAGCGGGGAACGCCGTCCGAGGTCGAGCCGGTACGGGGGAACCGATCGCACGAGGGACCGAAGAGGTCCCCGAGGCAGGCCCTGATCCTCGCGACGTTGTGGGGGTTGAGCTCCTGCGACTGGTGGAGGGCCACACCCGTGTCGGGCTGGCGGCTCCCGCTCTGGGGCTTGAGGTGGCCCCCGGTCCAGAACCACCCGATCACCTCGACGAGGGAGTCGTCCCACTTCGGTTCGTCGGGCAGGCTGTCGCAGGGCGCGGACAGGGGGATCCTGTCCCCGTGGGTCAGCGACTCGGTGGTCGCCCACACCCGCTCCCGGCTCCGCTGCGTGCGTTCCGCGCTACCGGTCGCGGCCCACGTTTCGTCCGCCGACCTCTGGCGTTCGGTGCCGGTCCGTCGGTGGAGCCGTTCCACGGGCCAGCGGTGCTGGGGGGTGGTCAGGGAGGAGTGCGCACGCCCCTCCATGCGGACGAGCGTGCGCTCGGTGGCGGGGAAGACGTTGACGGCCTGGACCGGCTGCCACTGGGAGGTTCCGGTCGTGTGGTCGAGGGTCAGGACCACGTCGCCCGTGCGGAGGTCGCGGAAGGTCCGCCAGCCGTCCTCGGTGAGGATCTGCGTCTCCTCGTCGGCGCAGTAGCCGATGTCCGCCCAGCCGCGGGAGGGGCCGGTGTGGAAGTTGCGGGTGTTCCGCCAGTAGGTCAGGCAGGCGGAGTGATCCTTGTCGGCGAGGTTCTGGTCGCCGCTGTCGTAGTGGATGACGAGACCGGAGCGGGGGTTGGCTCGCTCGGCGGGGGAAGCACCCCAGCCCAGATCGGACCTGGACACATATTTGCTTGGTCGAGGCATACACCCATTGTCCCCTGCGAGGACTTCCCTACGTGGTGAATCCGTGACAACGGGCTATATGTGGAGAAGGTGATTTCTGGGTTAGGAATCCCTTTTGTGAATGTGGTGGCTGGAGTGATTATCGGGGCCAGAGGAACACCACGGCCTCCGCCGCGACCAGATGCGCGTCGGCCTCACCGAACTGCGCGGCCCACACCTCCACACGATGGCCCGGCTCCAACCGGTCCTTCCACGCGTACGTGAACCCGCCGTGCCCGAACCCGTGGGTGAAGACCTCCACCGGCAGGTCCCGGTGGGTCCGCCACCCTCCCGAGCCGTCGGGAGCGAACTCGACCGCCCGCAGCCGCACCTCGCGATCCGGGGTGATGTTGGTCAGCGTCACCCCCACCGAGAGGTCGTACAACGCGCCGGTGGGCTCGTCGGCCCCCACCAGTTCGGCCGGGTCCGCCGGGGCCAGGCCGTCGCGGAGGTCGAAACCGATCCGGTGCCACTCCCGTGGCCTCAGGGCCTGGCCAGTGGTCTTGACGAAGCGTCGGTAACCGGGAGTCGGGGGCATGGAGGTCCCTCGCGTCGGGTCGGGTGGCCCTGCCACCTGCGGTCACATCAAAAAGTAGTCGAGGAAGCACCGTTCGTGCGTGTGGCGGTGTGGGCGCGTCCCGAGCCGGGTGCGCGACGATGGGGAGACCGCCCCTCGAAAGGTGTGACCCATGCGCTCCGCCCACTCCGTCAGTGCCGTCCGGGAGGCCGAACAGGCGCTCATGGCCCGACTGCCCGAAGGTGCGCTGATGCGCCGCGCCGCCATGGGCCTGGCCGTCCACTGCGCCCGCATGCTGACCCGTGTCCACGGCGCCCGCGTGACCCTGATGGTCGGCGGCGGTGACAACGGCGGCGACGCCCTCTTCGCGGGGGCGGACCTGGCCGGGCGCGGCGCCTCCGTGCGCGCGGTGCTGGCCGGGAGGCGCGTCCACCCCGAGGGGTTGGCCGCGCTGGTGGCGGCGGGAGGCCGGGTGATCGAGGACGTGACCACAGAGGCCCACGGGGCCACAGATATTTCTGCGGCTGGTGGGGATGGTGGTCCGCGGATCACCGCCGAGGCGGAGTCGGCGCTCCTGGAAGCCGACCTCGTCGTGGACGGTCTGGTCGGGATCGGGGGCCGCGGTGGCCTGCGCGAACCCTACGCTGCGCTCGCCGCCCTGGCCTCGGACTCGCGCGCCCTCGTGGTCGCGGTGGACCTCCCGAGCGGGGTGGACGCCGACACCGGGGAGATCGCCGGGCGGGCGGTGCGCGCCGACGCCACGGTCACCTTCGGCACCCACAAGCCGGGGCTGTTCGTGGACCCGGGCGCGGAACTGGCGGGGCGGGTCCGCCTCGTGGACATCGGGCTGGTGCCGGAGCTGCCGGAGGCCGACCTCGTCCGTCCACAGCCTGTGGATATCGCCCGGCTCCTGCCGGTCCCCTCGGCCGAGGACGACAAGTACCGCAGGGGCGTGCTCGCCGTCCGCGCCGGGTCCGACCAGTACCGGGGCGCCGCCGTCCTGTGTGTCGGCGGCGCGCTGCGGACCGGGGTGGGCATGGTCCGCTACGGAGGCGGCGAGGACGTCCTCTCCCAGGTGATCTCGCGGTGGCCGGAGGTCGTGGGGCTGCACCTGGACCCGAGGAGCAGCACGGACCTCGCCCCGGGGCGGGTCTCGGCGGTGGTGGTCGGGCCCGGTCGCGGCACCCACCCCGCCAACGCGGACGAACTGCGGGCTCTGCTGGAGAGCGACGTCCCGGTGCTGCTCGACGCCGACGCGCTCAACCTGGTGTCGAGCAGCGTGTCCCTCACCGAACTCGTGCACCTGCGGGGTGCGCCCACCCTGCTCACACCGCACGCCGGCGAGCTGTCGCGGCTGTTGCCGGACACCGACCGCGCCGAGATCGAGGCGCACCGGCTGGCGCAGGTCACCCGCGCCGCGAAGCTGTACAGGTCCACGGTCCTGCTCAAGGGGTCGACGACGGTGATCGCGCACCCCGGGGAGCGGACGGTGGTCAATCCCACGGGCACCTCGCTGCTGGCCACCGCGGGTTCGGGTGACGTGCTCTCGGGGGTGGCCGGGGCGCTGCTGGCCTCGGGCCTGTCCGCGCAGGACGCCGCGATGTGCGCCGCCTACCTGCACGGACGGGCGGCCGTGCTGGCCCGGGGCGGCGCCCCGATCAGTGCTTCGGACCTGTTGGACGCACTGCCGCTCGCCGTCGCGGAGGTCCGGCGCGCGGCCGTCTGACGCCGTCAGGAGCGGGAGCGGGCTGCCTCCAGGCCCAGCCGGACGATGTCGGTGATGAAGTAGTCGCCGGGGTCGCGTGCGTCGCGCAGCAGGTGCAGCTTCGCGTCGTCGACCCACATGTACTCGGTGTGCTTGTCCGCCTCCAGGACCGGGGCGGACAGGTCGCCGTCCACGCGGACCAGGTAGTCGACCTCGCGGCGGGTCACGCCGTCGCCCGGGTCCCAGTCCAGCCGGTACAGCTCAGCGACCACGGCCGACAGGGTCCAGCCGGTCTCCTCGTGGATCTCACGGGCCAGGGCTCCGAGCATGGTCTCGCCGTCCTCCACGTGGCCGCCGACGATGTCCCAGCAGTTCGGGAACACCCTGCGGGTGGCCGACCTGCGCTGGGCGAACGCGTGCCCCTGGGCGTCGACGACCACGGCCCCCGCGACCCAGCGCTCCCCGTCGGCGGTGTCGGGGAAGGTGATCCCCTCGGCGATCTCCACGTTCACGGTGTTCTCCTTCACGGGTGGTCCTGTGCGGGGGTCCCCTCGGGTGCGGAGCCCCGGCGGGGCAGGCGCAGCGTGAGCAGCTTGGCGCGCGGTGCGAGCGCCCCGGCCAGGTCGAACACGCCCTCGGTGCGACTGCGGTCCTCGTCCAGCACGGAGAACAGGTTGACGCCCAGGTAGAAGGTGATCGCCGCGTTCGCGACCTCCTGGGCGGGCAGCAGCCGACCCAGGGCCGATCCCCCGAGCACACGATCCCACTCCCCGGCGATGAAGTCGATCCAGGGCCGCGAGCGCTGGTTGATCTCCGCGCGCAGTTCGGGCTTGGTGACCGCCGCCGCGACCAGCTCGGAGAACTCGGCGATGTAGCCGCGCTCCAGGTCGGTCCGGTAGACGCGGGTGGCCACCTCCACCAGCTCCTCCAGGGTGTGGGCGGCTCCGGCCATCTCGCGGTACAGCGCCATGCGCTCGGCGCTGGACCTGTCGAGCGCCGCGAGCAGCAGTTGGTCGACCCCGCCGAAGTGGTAGAAGACCAGCGCCGAGTTGGCCTCCGCGCGGGCGGCGATCGCCCGGGCCGAGGCTCCGGCATACCCCTCCTCACGCAGGACCTCGCTGGCCGCCGTGATCAGGCGGTCCCTGGTCTCGGCGCTGTTCTTGCGGCTCCCGCCGCCGGTCCTGGACATGGTCCTCCCTCGGGTCGGGGTTCATCATACGGTTTAATCAAGTGATTAAACCGTGTGCTTTAATCATGTCGTCAAAGTGCGACAGCGAGGAGTGCCACCGTGACGCAGCCCCCCGAGTCCTCCGCAGCCCCCGAACCCGAGCGGGACCCCGAGACGAACCTTCCCTCCGACGCCGAGCTCGCGGAGCGCTGGGCGGCCCCCCACCGCTCCTTCGACCCCATTCGGGGCGTTCCGGCCGACGGGGAGGGCCTCCCCAGACCCACGACGGCCCGGTGGGTCCTGGCCGGGATCGTCCTCGCCGCCTTCGCCGCCCTGCTCGCCGTACGGGTGACCAGGTTCGGCGGCCTCGACCAGACCGCCCTGTTCTACGTGGGACTGCCCGCGTTCCTGGCCCTGCTCGTGATCCTCTGCGTCCAGGCGCGCGGCGGGCTCGGCACGGCCATGGCCGTCACCACGGTCTGCCTGCTGCTGGCCGGACCGATGCTCGGCGAGGGGATGGTCTGCCTGGTCATCTCCGCCCCGCTCATCTACGGCGTCGTCGCCCTGGTCGCCTGGGTGGTCACCTCGCTCCGACGGCGCGGCCGGCGCCACCCCCACGCGATGCTGGCCGTCCCGATCCTGTTCGCCCTGGCCATGGAGGGGATCGGCGGGTTCTCCCTGCTGCCGCGCGAGGACTCCGGAACGGGTTCGGTCCTGGTCGGCGCGACCCCCGCCGAGGTCGCCGCCGCGCTGGCGGCCCCGCCCGGGTACGACGCTCCCGACGCCTTCCTGCTGAGCGCCGTCCCCTTCCCCGAACCGGTCGAGGCGGTCGGTTCGGGCCTGGAGGCCGGAGACACCAGGACCGTCCACTTCACGCCGCGCCGGACCCTCGCGCCCGGCGCGGAGCCCACCCCGCGCCACCTGGGACTGGAGGTCGCCGAGAGCGACGTGCGCGCGGACGGCGGCCGGGTGGTCTTCGAGGTCACCGAGGACACCGCCTTCGCCAACTGGATGGAGATGGAACGCGCCGTGGCCACCTGGCGTGGCGAGCCCGACGGGACCCGGCTGACCTGGGAGATCGAGTACACGCGAACCTACGACCCCTCCTGGTACTTCGGGCCGGTGCAGTCCCACGTCACGGGCCTGGCCGCCGACTACCTCGCGCGGACCTTCCAGGAGGAGGCCCAGGCGCTCACGGGCGGGGAGCCCCGGCGTTGATTCCCGCACTCGCCCCCGCCCCGGAACTCCCCTCCCTGCTGGTCCGGGGTGCGGGCCTGCTCCTGCCGCTGCTCGCGGTCACCGCCGCGTGCCTGTGGCGGGCGCCCCGGCCCCGGGAGGTCGCGGCGATGATCGTCGCCTCCGGCTGGGCGCTGCTCACCCTCCTGCCGCTGAACCTGATCGCGCTGCGGGCGGGCTGGTGGTCCTTCCACGCGCAGGGCGCCGTGTGGCAGGGGCTGCCGGTGGACCTGCTGCTGGCCTGGGTGCTGCTGTGGGGCGCGCTGCCCGCGGTCATGCTCCGGATCCTCCCGGTCCCGCTGGTCACCGCCGTGCTCGTGTGGCTGGACCTGATCCTCATGCCGCTGGCCGAACCGGTGGTGGTGCTGGGGCCGCTCTGGCTGCTCGGGGAGTTCCTGGGCGCCGTTCTCTGCCTGATCCCCGCGCTGCTGCTCGCCCACTGGACCCGGCGCGGCCAGCTGGTCCACGCCCGGATGTGGACACAGGCGGTGCTCGCCCTCGGCCTGATGGTCGTCCTTCCGGTGTACGTGCTCGCCACCGCCCCGGCCGGACCCGCATGGGCACCGGCCACCTCCTGGCGGTGGTGGACCGCCTCCCCGGAGACCCTGACCGCGGGGGCACAGGTGCTCGCCCTGGTCTGCCTGCCCGGCCTCGCGGCGGCTCGGGAGTTCGCGGCGGTGGGCGGCGGGACACCGCTGCCCTTCGACCCGCCCGCACGGCTGGTGACCAGCGGCCCCTACGCGTACGTGCGCAACCCGATGCAGCTCACCGTCACCCTCCTCTACCTGGTCCTGGGCCTGCTCCACCCGCCGCTCCTGCTCGGTGTCCCGGTCGCCCTCGCCTACGGGGCCGGATTGGCCGCCTGGCACGAGGGCGGGCAGCTGCGGGCGGCCTTCGGATCGGACTGGGACACCTACCGCGCGGGGGTGCGCGCGTGGCTGCCGCGATGGCGGCCGTGGCCCGGGAGGGCGCGGGGCACCCTGTACGTGGCGGCGGACTGCGGCCCGTGCCGGGGCGTGGGCGCCTGGCTGGCGGCGCGCGGACCGACGGCCCTGGCCCTGCGCCCGGCCGCCGAGCACCCCGAGGTGCTGTACCGGCTCACCTACGAGACCGCCGAGGGGGTCCGGTGGAGCGGCGTCGCCGCCCTGGCCCGGTCCATGGAGCACCTGCACCTGGGGTGGGCGATGGCCGGGTGGGCGCTCTCCCTGCCGGTGCTGCGCCACTTCGTCCAGCTGTGCGGGGACGCCTTCGGCGTCGGGCCGCGTCCCTCCAGGAAACCGGTCACACCGGCCATCGTGTCCACTTCGGGCTGACGCGAGCCCACAACCGAACAATCGCCGCGATCTCACATGTTCCACGGGACCCCCTCGCCGTTATGCTCGGGCGGGGCCGCGCCTCCCTCCGGACGCGCCCGGCCCACCACACCCCACCCCCCGGTACGAGGAAGTCCATGGAAGAACAGGCGATGCTCGCGCGCGACCTCGTGCTGCGCGTCTGTGCCGGCCCCACCGAGTTCGCCCCCCAGTGGCTCCGGGCCAGGGGCAAGGTCACCACCCCCTTCGTGGTGCCGCGCGACCGCAACCTCATCCGGGGCCTCGTCGAGGCCGGACGGGCCCTGGGGGTCGACCGGCTCCTGGTCTGCCGCACCCGCGCGGAGTACTCCTACGACCCGGTGACTGAGGTGCCCCTCGACACCGACACCCTCATCGACCTCATCAGGGGGTGGGGGCCCACCCCCACCGACTTCCTCGTGTGCGTCGAGGACTTCTCCGCCGCCGTCCTGGTCTCCGCCAGCGAACTCACTGTCGCCTCCGGGCCGATCGACTTCGTCCGCGAGATCGTCGGCCCGGACATCCCCGGGGTCCGCGCGAACTTCGCCACCCGGGCCCTGGACGGCAACCGGCCGGACCTGCTCCGGGCCGCCCAGCACTACAACTGCGTCGAACCCGGCGCCCGGCACGCGCGCGCCCCCCGCAGCCCCGGCCCCGACCTGGCCGAACGGCTGGCCCGAAGGGCCGAACGCGCCCGCGGGCGCAGCCCCGGAACGGTCCGGTTCCTGCGTGCCCTGCGCGGCACCTGGGGCTGGGCCATGCTCGGCCTCCTGCTGGTCGCCCCCCTGGCAGTCCCGGCCCTGGCCGCCGCCCCGCCCGCCCTGTTCCTCACCTACCTGCTGCTCTTCCAGCTGGCGCTGCTGGCCCGCTCCCGGACCGTCTCCTTCGCCACCCTGCTGAGGGTGGCCGCGCTCGGGGTCCTCCTGCTCTGGCCGCTGGCCCTGGCCTCCGCGCTGGTCAGCGGGGCGCTCGGGTGGGACACCGACGACGTGCTCAGCCAGACCTACGTGGCCGTCACCGTCGAGGAAGCGGGCAAACTCCTCCCGCTGCTCCTCCTCGTGCTGCTCGCCCGCCGCCGCGTGCGCCGCCTGTCCGCCGTGGACTTCCTCCTCCTGGGAGCCGCCTCCGGAGCCGGGTTCCAGCTGGCCGAGCGGCTGTTCGTGGGGATCTCCGCGCCTCTGGCCGACCCGGTCACCGGGCTCGTGAGCGGGGCCGCGCCCGAACCGTACTCGGGGCACGCCGTCGCCACCGGCCTCATCGGCGCCGCCCTCGGTCTGGCGATCGTCGGACGCCGGTACGGGGGCTGGCTGTGGCTGCTGCCGGTCCTGGCCACCTCACTGGTGTTCCTGGACCACCTGGACGTCAACGCCCGTGCCGCCGGAGCCCGGCTCGACGCGTTCTCCACCTTCGTGCACACGCTGTTCGGCGGCGGATCGCTCACCCCGTGGCTGCTGCTGCTCGCCCTGCTGTTCGCGGTGGCGATGGACTACCGGGTGATCGCGACGGCGGCGGAGACCACGCCCCCGCTGCCCGGCCGGACCCCGCTGCCGGGGCTGCGCCGCTGGGCACACGGAAGGTCAGTGGCCCTGCGGGTGCGCATCCCCGCCGACATCGCCCCGACCTTCCGCCGGATCGCGCTTTCCTGGGTCAACCTGCCCGTCACCCTCGCCACCACGGTCACCACCATCGCGCACGAACTCGCCACCGCCACCATGGCCGCCAAGCAGGGCCCGGGCGCGCTCGGCGACGCGCTCCGTTTCCTGCGCTGGCGCCGGGCCAACGCCATGGGCGAGGCCCGCTCACGGGGGAGGAACTGGCGCCGCTACCCCTCCGAGGAGGAACTGGCCGACAGCGCCCGCGCCCTGGCCCGGAGGATCGGCCTGGCCGGAACCGGGGGCATCGTGGTGGCCGCCGCCGCGCTGCTCGCCCTCGGTTCCGTGCCGGGCGCGGTCCCGGAGGGCACCCTCGGCCACGAGGGCACCCCCGGCTACGCGGTGCGGGCGGTGGAGCTGATCCTCGGCTGGCTCACGGCGGCCGACACCGCCACCCTCGTGTGGACCGCCCTCGCCGGGCTGGCGGTGCTCAGCCTGCTCACCATGGGCAACGCCGTGCCGCACGCCCACCCGCGCATGGGCGAGTTCCTGCGAGCCCCCACCGCCAACACCGGCGCCATCCTGGGGATGCTGGCCCCCGGTCAGGTCGGATACGCGTTCCTGGGACTGGTCGGACTCCTCCTGCCCGTGAGGGTCAACCGCCTGATCCGCCGCTGAGACGCAGGATCGTCCGGGCCCGTTCGATGACGGGGGCGTCGACCATGCCCCCCTCGAACCCGAACGCGCCGCCGTGCCCCTCGGCCGCCGAGAGCACCCGGCGGGCCCAGGCGAGCTCGTCCTCCGTCGGCAGGAAGGCCGAGCGGACCGCGGCCACCTGCCGGGGATGCACGCACGCCTTGGCGTCGAAGCCCGCGTCCGCGGCGTCCCGCGCCTCGCGGCCCATCCCCGCGACGTCCTCGATGTCGGTGTACACCGTGTCGATCGCGAACCGGCCGGACGCCCGCGCGGCGAGCAGGACCGTCCAACGGGCGTGCTCGGCCACGGGCGTCCGGACCCGGCCGGGACGCTGGCGCCCGCCCAGGTCGGCGGCCAGGTCCTCCCCGCCCCACATCAGCCCGGCGCAGTTGTCCGCCCGGGCGATGGACGGCGCCTCCAGGACACCCGCCGCCGTCTCGCACAGGGCGACGACGGGCCGGGGTGCCAGCGCCTCCACCTGCTCCCGGGAGGCGGTCATGGGCAGCATCACGACGGCGTCGGGCAGGTCGGCGAGGGCGCGGACGTCGTCCTCGTGCCACCGGGTGCCCACCGCGTTGACGCGTACGACGACCCGCCCGGTCCCCAGCTCGCGCAGGGCGTCGACCGCGTGCCCGCGCGCGACCGCCTTGTGCTCCGGGGAGACCGCGTCCTCCAGGTCGACGATCACGGCGTCCGCGATCCCGGCCGCGCCCCGGACGCGGTCGGGCCGGTCGGCGGGGCAGAACAGCGGTGCCGGGCCGGACCAGGGGAGGGGCCGGGTTCGCGAGGGCATCAGTCCAGCCCGCCGCGCTTGACCAGCTGGGAGACGATGACGTTGCGCTGGATCTCGTTGGTGCCCTCGCCGACGATCATCAGGGGCGCGTCGCGGAAGTAGCGCTCCACGTCGAACTCGGTCGAGTACCCGTAGCCGCCGTGCACGCGGATCGCGTCCAGGGCGATCTCCATCGCCGTCTCGGAGGCGAACAGCTTGGCCATGCCCGCCTCCATGTCGCAGCGCAGCCCGGCCTCCGCCTTCTCCGCCGCGTGCAGGATCAGCTGTCGGGACGCCGTGAGCTTGGTGGACATGTCCGCGAGGTAGTTGCCGATGGACTGGTGGCGCCACAGCGGCTTGCCGAAGCTCTCCCGCTCCTGCGCGTAGCGGAACGCGTCGTCGAAGGCCGCGCGGCCCACCCCCAGGGCACGGGAGGCCACCTGGATGCGGCCGGTCTCCAGCCCCTTCATCATCTGCGCGAACCCCCTGCCCTCCTCGCCTCCCAGGAGGGCGGAGGCGGGGGCCCGGTAACCGTCGAAGCTGAGCTCGCAGCTCTCGACCCCCTTGTAGCCGAGCTTGGGCAGGTCCTTGGACACGGTCAGCCCGGGGCCGTGCTCGACGAGGAGGATCGAGACGCCCCGGTGCTTGGGCTCGGCGGCCGGGTCGGTCTTGCAGAGCAGGGCGATGAGCTGGGACCGGCGCGAGTTGGTGATCCACGTCTTCGTCCCGTCGACCACGTACTCCTCGCCGTCACGGCGGGCGACGGTCGTCATGGCCTGGAGGTCGGAACCGCCGCCGGGTTCGGTCAGGGCCATGGTCGCCCGGATCTCGCCGGTGGCCATCCGCGGCAGGTAGTGGTCCTTCTGCTCCTGCGTCCCGTAGGCGAGGAGCAGTTTGGACACGACGGTGTGTCCGCCCATGGCACCGGCCAGGGACATCCAGCCGCGGGCCAGCTCGGCCGTCACGAGCGCGTAGCAGGGCATGGACACACGGGAGTCGCCCCAGGGTTCGGGGATGGCCAGGCCGAAGACCCCCATCTCCTTCATCTGCCCGATGAGCTTCTCCGGGTAGGTGTCGGAGTGTTCGAGGTCGCGTGCGACGGGGCGCACCTCGCGATCCACGAACTCGCCGACCAAGGAGACCACGGCCTGTTCTTCACTGCTCAACTCGGTCATCGCGGGTTTCCTTCTCTGCTTCTTGCTCGTGCCGGTGCGCTGACGGCCTCGGCGGGATGGTGGTCGGTCGTGGCGGGCGGTTGGTCGTGGCCGGGTTCAGGGCGCGAAAACGGCGGACGCGCTGATGGATGTGGGACCGCCCTCGGCCGAGGCGGACAGGACGAGTTCGTCCCCGTCGACGGCGTGCCCGTCGGCGATCACCCGCTGGCCCGAGAACACCGGGCTGTGCAGGCGGAACGCGAACGACTCCACCATGCGGTCCGGGTGCGCCGTGCGGGGGATCTCCATCAGGAGCAGGGCCAGGAGGGGGCCGTGCACGACCAGCCCGGGGTAGCCCTCCACGTCCGTGCAGTAGGGGAGGTCGTAGTGGATGCGGTGGGTGTTGTACGTCAGGGCGCTCACCCGGAACAGGAGGGTGGGATCGGTGTCGAGCACGACCCGCGTGGTGCCCGGCGGGGGCCCCTCGTCCGTTCCGGCGAGTACCTCCCCGGCCAGAGACGCGGGCCGCTGGGGAGAACCGCCCCGCGTCGGGCGCCGGTCCCCGGAGGGCTGGGAACGGTAGACGACGTCCTGGTCCTCGACGAGCAGCACCTCCTCTCCACGGCGGAACCGGGAGCGCACCGTCACGAACACCATCTCGCCGCTGCGTCCGCGCTTGACCTCGACCCGTTCCAGAGAGGAGTCGCGGGTGACCTCGTCCCCGATCCGGATGGGGGCGTGCCACCGTACGCGTGCGCCCGCGAACATGCGGCGCCGGTCCGGGACGGGCGGGAGGAAGGCCCCCTCAGCGGGGTGCCCGTCCTCGCCCAGGTCCGACCGGGACGGGTGGTCGAGCAGGTGGAACCAGTGCCACATCGGGGGCAGGGGGTCCCCGGGAGCCAGCCGCGTCGGCAGGTCCAGCGCCCGCGCGAACGCCTCGCCGGGCCACGGGTCGACGACCCCGGTGACGCTCACCGGCGCGGGGTCCCAGCCCTCGACGGCCTTGCTGAGAAGGGACATGCGTCTTCCTCCGTCTTTCTCTCGTGTGGCGGGTCAGAGGCCCAGGACCCAGGAGGCCAGGGTGAAGATCGCCAGTGGGACCAGGGCCATGGCCACGAGGTTGAGCCAGACCCCTCCACGCATCATCTGGCCGATGGTCACGTGGCCCGAGGCGATCGCGATGGCGTTGGGCGGGGTGGCGATCGGCAGCATGAAGGCGAACCCGGCGGCGAAGACGGTCGTCATCACCAGCAGCAGCGGGTCGTGTCCCAGTCCGGCCGAGATGCCCGCCATCACCGGGACGTACGTGGCGATCGTGGCGGTGGTGCTGGTCAGTTCGGTCAGGACCAGGATCAGCACGGCGACCACCACGACCGTGACCACCACCGGGACGCCCGAGAGGAACGCGACGTGCCCGCCCAGCCAGTCGCTCAGCCCCGTGTGGGTGATCATCGCGGACATGCTCAGACCGCCGCCGAACATCAGCAGGATTCCCCAGGGAACGTCGGCGGCGTCCTCCCAGCGCATCAGCATCTGGCCCCGGCGGGCGCGGACGGGCAGGACGAAGCAGGCGATCGCGGCGACGATGGCGATGCCCGCCTCCGAGACGCGCCCCAGCCACGGTGCGAGCTCGGCCAGCGGCGCCCAGTTCGCGAGGAAGGGGACGAACACCCACGACAGCGCGGTCGCGGTGAACAGGGTCGCGATGATGCGCTCGCCGCGGCCCATGCGGCCCAGATCGCGCAGCTGGCTGCGGACGAGATCCTCGCCCCCGGGGATCTCCGTGATGCGCGGCGGGAAGACGAACCGGGTCAGCAGGAACCAGGCGATCACCAGGAACAGCATCGACAGCGGCGTTCCCACGAGCATCCACTGGGCGAAGGTGATCTCGATGCCGTGGGTCTGGGACATGTAGGCGACCACGAACGCGTTGCCCGGAGTGGCGACGATCGTCGCCGTCGTGCTCATCGTGGCGCCGTAGGCGACGCCCAGCATGAGGCAGACCGAGAAGTTCCGGTCGATTTCCACGCCGTCCTTCCTGAGCAGCGCCAGGATGGACAGCCCCATAGGCAGCATCATCATCGCCGTGGCCGTCGAGCTCACCCACATGCTGATCAGCGCGGTGGCGAGCATGAACCCGCCGATCAGACGGGTGGGCCGGGTGCCCACTGCCAGAACGATGCGCAGGGCGACCCGGCGGTGCAGCCCCCACCTCTGCATGGCCAGGGCCAGGACGAAACCGCCCAGGAACAGGAACACGATGTCGGAGGCGTAGGGGGCGGCGACCGTGGTGACGTCCGCGACCCCGAACACGGGGTAGAGGGCGATCGGTAGCAGCGCGGTCACCGCGAACGGCACCGCCTCGGTCATCCACCAGACGGCCATCAGGACGGTCACGGCCGCGACCACGCACGCGGAGGTCGTCAGCTCGTTCCGGCCGCCAGCCAGGAGGGCGAACACGACCAGTCCCAGCACGGGGCCCAGCCCGAGCCCGATCGCGCGCCGCAACGGCATGCGCTCGGTCTCGGCGGTTCCGGTCCCGGTCTCTGCGGTTCCGGTGTCGGTCGTGCCGGTCCCGGAGGCCCCGGCGGTCCCGGCGGTCCCGGTTCCGGCTTCGAGGGTGGGGCCGGCGGGCGGAGCGCCGGAGGAGGCCTCGGGTCGCTCGTCCGGGGCCTGGGGAGCCGTGTCTCCGGGCGCCGGTGACGGCGTTCCTCGACCGCCGCCGCGACCGTTCTGTCTTGCCATGGGGGTTCCTCTGTCCGGACGGGGTCAGACCCCGGGGCGGGGGGTGATGTTCAGGGTCGGGGAGGCGATGGGCGCGAAGAAGTCGTCACCCTTGTCGTTGATCACGAGGAACGCCGGGAAGTCCTCGACGCGGATCCGCCAGACCGCCTCCATGCCGAGGTCGGAGTGGTCCAGGACCTCGACCTCGCGGATGCACTCCTCGGCCAGACGGGCGGCGGGTCCGCCGACGGACCCCAGATAGAAGCCGCCGTGCCTGCGGCACGCGTCGACGACCTGCCGCGAGCGGTTCCCCTTGGCCAACATGACCAGCGAGCCCCCGGCGCGCTGGAACTCCTCGACGTAGCCGTCCATGCGTCCCGCCGTGGTCGGGCCGAAGGAACCGGACGGGCGCCCGTCCGGGGTCTTGGCCGGACCGGCGTAGTAGACGGGGTGGTCCCTCAGGTACGCGGGCATCGGCTCGCCGCGCTCCAGGGCGGCCCGGACACGGGCGTGCGCGATGTCGCGGGCCACCACGATGGTGCCGTCGAGACTGACCCGCGTGCCGACGGGGACACCGGAAAGCTGTGAGCGGATCCGGTCCATGGGCTGGTCCAGGTCCACGCGCAGCGCGTCCTGGGAGAGCCGTTCGTCGGAGACCGGCGGCTGGAACCGGGCCGGGTCGGTCTCCAGCCGTTCCAGGAAGGCGCCCTCCGGGGTGAGCACCGCCTTGGCCTGGCGGTCGGCGGAGCAGGACACCGCCATCGCGATCGGAAGCGAGCCGCCGTGGCGGGGCAGCCGCACGACGCGGACGTCGTGGCAGAAGTACTTGCCGCCGAACTGGGCTCCGTAGCCGATCCGGCGGGTCAGCTCGTGCACGCGCCGCTCGAAGGCGTGGTCGCGGAAGCCGTGGCCCAGGGGCGATCCCCGTTCGGGCAGCGCGTCGAGCTGGCGCGTGGACGCGAGCTTGGCGACGGTGAGCGCCTGGTCGGCGCTCGAACCGCCGACGACGATCGCCAGGTGGTAGGGCGGGCAGGCCGCGGTGCCCAGGGAGCGGAGCCGCTCCTCCAGGAAGGCGAGCATGCGCTCCTCCTCGAGCACGGCCTTGCTCTCCTGGTACAGGAAGGTCTTGTTCGCGCTCCCGCCGCCCTTGGCCATGAACAGCAGTTCGTACCGGGGCTCGTTGCCCGGCAGGAGCTTGATGTCGATCTGCGCGGGCAGGTTGGTGCCGGTGTTGACCTCGTCCCACATGGTCAGCGGCGCCATCTGGGAGTAGCGCAGGTTGAGGCGGGAGTAGGCGTCGTACACCCCGGCCGAGATCTGCCGGTGGTCGTCCCCGTCGGTCAGCACCGCGTTGCTCCGCTGCCCGATGACCACGGCCGTGCCGGTGTCCTGGCACATCGGAAGCACGCCCCCGGCGGCGACCGCCGCGTTGCGCAGCAGGTCGGAGGCGACGAAGCGGTCGTTGCCGCTGGCCTCGGGGTCGTCGACGATCGAGCGCAGCTGCGCGAGGTGGGACGGGCGCAGCAGATGGGCCATGTCCTCCATGGCCTGCCGGGTCAGGGTCCGCAGCACCCGGGGCTCGACCTCAAGGAAGGGGCGACCGGCGACGGAGCGCGACCGGAGGCCCTCGGTGCCGACGAGGCGGTACTCGGTGGTGTCCGGGCCCAGGGGGAGCGGTCCGGTGTAGGGGATCTCCGACACGGGGGTTTCCGACAGAGGTGCCTCCGAGACGCCCTCCTCGGGCAGGGGGTTCGTCACGAGGCCCTCCCGGTTCCGGCGGAACCTGCCGGAGAGGCGCCGCAGGGCGGGGACTCGGCGAGTTCGGCGCGGATGGCGTCGGTGTGTTCCCCCAGAGCCGGGACCGGTCCCATCACGGGCTCGACGCCACCCGGCGTCACCGGTGGGAGCAGCGCCCTGACGGGTCCCTGCGGTGTGTCGACCTCGCGCCAACGGTTGCGGGCCGCGAGCTGAGGGTGGTCGGCGAACTCGGCCATGGTGCGCAGGCGCGCGTTGGCGATCCCCGCCGCGTCCAGCCGAGTGGTCGCGCCGTCCGCGGTGAGGTCGGCGAAGGACGCCTCCACGGCCTCGGCGACCCGCTCCTGGTTGCGCACGCGGTCACTGTTGGTCGCCAGCTCGGGGGCGGAGGCGAGTTCGGGGCGGCCCAGCACACGCGTGCACAGGGCCTGCCACTCGCGGTCGTTCTGCACCGCGAGGAACACCTCGGCGCCGTCCCCGGTCCGGAAGGGGCCGTAGGGGGAGATGGAGGCGTGGCGGGCCCCGGTGCGCCGGGGGGCCGTCCCCCCGTAGTTCGCGTAGTAGTACGGGTAGCCCATCCACTCGCCGAGGGCGTCCAGCATGGCGACGTCCACGTGGGTGCCCGCACCGGTGGCCTCGCGTTCGTACAGGGCCGCCAGGATCCCGGAGTAGGCGTACATTCCGGCGGAGATGTCGGCGATCGACACCCCGGCCTTGGCGGGTTCCTCCTCGGAGCCGGTGATCGACAGGAGCCCGGCCTCGCACTGGATGAGCAGGTCGTAGGCCTTCTTGTCGCGGTAGGGGCCCTCGGTGCCGTAACCGGAGATCTGGCAGGTGATCAGCCGCGGGTTGCGCGCCCGGAGCGCGTCGGCGCCGAACCCGGCCCGCTCGGCGGCGCCGGGCGCCAGGTTCTGCACGAACACGTCGGCGCGGTCGATGAGCTTGCCGAGCAGCTCCGCGTCGTCGGGGTCCTTGATGTCCAGGGCGAGGCTCTCCTTGCCCCGGTTGATCCAGACGAAGTGGCTCGACATCCCCTGGACGGTGGTGTCGTAGCCGCGTGCGAAGTCGCCCGAGCCGGGGCGCTCCACCTTGATCACCCGGGCGCCGAGGTCGGCGAGCTGACGGGTGGCGAAGGGGGCCGCGACCGCCTGCTCGATGGAGACGACGGTGACACCGTCCAGAGAGGGCATGGGTAACTCCTTCGGCGCCTCCTGGCGGGGAGGCGCGGTTGGGGGTCGGGCGGATCGGACCACCGCTCACGGTGGCCGCGTGCGCCGCGCGTCACTGGTGGATGTGACGCGTGGCACGAACGGCGACGAAAGTGACAATAATTTATAAATGACAAAATGCCAAGGTGCGATAGTCTGATCCCCATGTCGATCGAGCGCGCGGAAGCCCCGACCAAATCCGAGGTGGCCTACCGCGCACTGCGTGACGCCATCCGCTCGGGAGAGCTGCCCCCGGGGGAGCGGCTACGGCTCCAGGACCTCGCGCGCAGGCTCGGGATGAGCCTGACCCCCGTGCGGGACGCCCTCCGGATGCTCGCGGCCCACGGCCTCATCGAGCAGAAGGCCAACCTCGGGGCAGTCGTCGCCCAGTGCACCCCCGAGCGGGCGGAGGACGTGTACCGGCTCCGCCTCGTCCTCGAACCCATGGCGGCCCGGCTGGCCGCGGAGCAGGCCACGGACGCGCAGCTGGAGGAGATGGCGGAGGCCCTGAAGGTCCTCGACCGGGCCGTCGAGGACGGGCGCAACGAGGACATCACCGGACTCAACGTCCGCTTCCACCGGACGGTCTACGGCGCGGCCCGCTCCGACTACCTCATGGACTTCATCGACCGGCTGTGGAACGGGGTCCCCTACCAGGCGATCAGCCTCGTGGGGCGTGCCCACGCGTCGTCGGAACAGCACCACGCGATCATGGCCGCGCTCCGGGACCGGGACGGCGAGCTGGCCGCCGAACTCATGCGCGCGCACATCGACGAGGCGGCCGAGCACACGATGCGCCAGCTCACCGCGGAGACCGCCGCCGACTGAGATGGTTCGCCGGTGCGACCGACGGGCCGGGATGGTGTGCCCGAGCCCTCCGGCCCGGGTTGAACACGCCAGGTGGACCGGGGCCCGGATTCGGGCTTGAGGGTGGTCCGACAGAGACGCCGCTGGTGGGCCGACACGGGGCCGGGACCGTGCTCGGACCCCCACGCTCCGGACCGAGGCCGCACCCCCCAGGGAACGCGGGGCTCGGATTCCGTTCCAGTGCGTGGTCCGACTGAGAACGCTGCCAGTGGGGCCGGACCGGGGCGGCCCGGGGCGGCCCGGCGGCGAACGCCCCAGGGAACGCGCGGGTCCCACCCATGGTGGGTACTCCGCCGTGCCCCCGGTCAGCCCTCGAACGGCTCCACGCCCAGCGGCGGGTCGAAGGCGCGGACGCGTGGCGGAGCACCCTCGTACGGCTCCACCCGAACCCGCACCAGCTGACCGGTGCACCCCTGGGACAGCGACGAGGTGCCCACGTCCTCGGTGAGCGCGTTCGGGTTGCCGTGCACGCAGGTGACGTCGGTCCCCGAGGGGTCGTACCAGGCGCCGGTCGAGAGCTGGACCACCCCGGGCCGCAGGGCCTCGCTCACCACCAGACCGGCAAGGCACGAACCCCGCGCACCCGACACACGCACCACGTCGCCGTCGCGGACCCCGGCCCGCTCGGCGTCGTCGGGGTGCATCCGCACCGGGTCGCGGCCGTCGACCTTCCGTGAGGCGCTGTAGGCGCCCATGTCCTGCTGACTGTGCAGCCGGGTGGCAGGTTGGTTGGCGACCAGCACCAGCGGCAGATCCGCGTCGTCGACGCCGGTGACCACCGGACCGGGCAGCCAGACCGGGTGCCCGGGGCAGTCCGCGTAGCCGAAGGACGCGATGGTCTCCGAGTACAGCTCGATCCGCCCGCTCGGCGTCCGCAGCGCGTTGGCCTCAGGATCCTCGCGGAACTCGCCCAGGTGGGTCTCGTCCTCGACCCGGCCGGGCATCTCGATCCGCCCCCGCTCCCAGAACTCGTCGAAGCCGGGGGTCTCCAGGTCACGGCGGGCCAGCAGCGACCGCCACCGCTCGTAGGCCACCCGCGCCCACTCGCCGCTGGTCCGCCCCTCGGTGAACTCCTCCCGCACACCCAGACGTTCGGCCAGGTCGGTGTAGGTGTCGTACTCGTCGCGGGCCTGCCCGTGCGGCGCGACCAGGCGCGGCATCGCGCGCAGCGCCAGATCACCGTGGCTGGCGGCCATGTCGTCCCGCTCCAGCACGGTGGTCGAGGGGATCACGATGTCGGCGTGCCGGGCGGTGGCGGTCCAGTGCGTCTCGTGCACCACCACGGTGTCAGGACGGCCGAAAGCCCTGGTCAGCCGGGCCAGGTCCTGATGGTGGTGGAAGGGGTTGCCGCCCGCCCAGTACACGAGCCGGATGTCCGGGAAGACGCGGCGCTCGCCGTTGAAGTCGTAGGCCTGCCCGGGACGCAGCAGCATGTCGGAGACCTGAGCGACCGGGATGAAGGCGGTCACGGCGTTGTTCCCCTGGGGCATGCGCGGCAGCCCCAACGGGGTGGCCCCGCCCCCGTAGTTGCCCATGGAGCCGTACCCCGACGCGAACCCCGCCCCGGGCAGCCCCACCTGGCCCAGGACGCAGGCCAGCGCGAACCCCGCCCACAGCGGCTGCTCGCCGTACCTCGCCCGCTGGAGCGACCAGCCCACGTTCACCAGCGTGCGCTTCTCAGCCATCCGCCGGGCCAGCGCGCGCAGGTCCGCGGCGGGCACCCCGCTCACCCGCTCGGCCCACTCGGGGGAGCGCTCCACCCCTCCGGGGTTCCCGCGCTCGTCCCGCTCACCCATGACGTAGGCGCGCACGCGGTCCGCGCCCTCCGTGTAGCGGTCGAGGAAGGCGGTGTCTGCCAGCCCCTCGGAGAACAGCACGTGCATGAGGGCCAGCATCACGGCGGTGTCCGTCCCCGGCCGGAGCGAGACCCACGCCGACTTCACCCCGGCGTCGGTGTCGTCGCGCAACGGCGACACCGAGACGAACTCCACCCCGGCGTCCGAGGCCGCGCGCATCGCCTGGGCGGCGGTCTGCGAGTCCCGTCCGCCCGAGGTCGTCCACGTGTTGCTCACCCGCAGCCCGCCGAAGCTCACCAGGAGCTCCGTGTGCTCGCGGATGCGCTTCCAGGACGGCACCCGCCGGAACAGGCGGTTGGCCGCCCGCGTGCCGATCAGGTGCGGGAACAGCACCTCCAGGGCGGCGTGGCTGTAGGTGTTCACCGACCGCGTGTAACCGCCGATGGTGTTGAGGAACCGGTGCAGCTGGCTCTGCGCGTGGTGGACGCGGCCCGCACTGCCCCAGCCGTAGGAACCCCCGAAGATCGCCTCGTTGCCGTGCTCCGAACGCACCCTGTCCAGCTCCCCGGCCAGCAGGTCCAGGACGGTGGACCACTCCACCTCCACGTAGGAGTCCTCGGGGTCGCCCCGGAGGGAGTCGGGTCCGGGCCCGTGCTCCAGCCAGCGGCGGCGCACCGCTGGGCGGGCCACCCTGGTGCGGTGGTGCTGCGCCACGGGGGTGTTGCCGATGACCGGCGACGCCTCCGGGTCCTCTGGGTTGGCGCGCACGCCGACCACCCGGTCGTCGTGGACCTCGACCTGGTAGCTGCCCCAGTGGGCGCTGGTCGGGCGAAGCGTCGCGGACATGTGCACTCCCGTGTTCCCCTGCGTGACCCCGGACGGGGGTACGACCCCCTCCCAGGTCACACTCTACGCAGCGCGGGGGGACGCGCCTCCTGCGGCGACCGGTCGCGGTGCGATGATGATCCGCGCAGCCAACACCAGGACACACGCGCAAGGGAGCAGGCGAAGATGGGTGAGCTCAGGTCACGGCGGTCGGTACTCGCGGTCCCGGGGTCCAACCCCCGGTTCGTGGAGAAGGCCCGGGGACTGGAAACCGACGCCTTCTTCCTGGACCTGGAGGACGCCGTAGCGCCGACGGAGAAGGAGGCCGCCCGCGCCACCGTGGTCCGGGCGCTCAACGACGGCGGCTGGGAGGGCCGGGTCCGGTCGGTGCGCGTCAACGACGTCGCCACCGAGTGGGCCTACCGCGACGTCATCGCCGTCGTCGAGGGTGCCGGGGCGCACCTGGACACCCTGGTCCTGCCCAAGGTCACCGAGGCCCGGGACGTCCACTGGCTGGACACCCTCCTCACCCAGATCGAACGCGCCTCGGACCTGCCGGTCGGCCGGATCGGGATCGAGGCGCAGATCGAGGACGCCAAGGGCCTGGTCGAGGTGGATCGGATCGCCGCCGCCTCGCCCCGCCTGGAGACGCTGGTCTACGGACCCGCCGACTTCATGGCCTCGGTCAACATGAAGAGCCTGGTCGTGGGGGAGCAGCCGCCCGGCTACGACACCGGTGACGCCTACCACCACGTCCTCATGCGCATCCTCGTGGCGGCCCGCGCCCACGGCCTCCAGGCCATCGACGGCCCCTACCTCCAGATCCGCGACGTCGACGCCTTCCGCAGGGCGGCAGGGCGCACCGCCGCGCTCGGGTTCGACGGCAAGTGGGTCCTGCACCCGCTCCAGGTGGAGGCGGCCAACGAGGCCTACGCGCCGACCCAGGAGGACTACGACCACGCCGAGCTGATCCTGGACGCCTACCAGCACGCCACCACCGTCGACCGGCGCGGCGCCGTCATGCTCGGCGAGGAGATGCTCGACGAGGCCTCCCGCAAGATGGCTCTGGTCGTGGCGGGCAAGGGCCGCGCCGCCGGACTCACCCGCACCCGCGCGTTCGAACCCGGCGCCTGACCCGCGACCACCGGTCTCGCACCCTTCCGGCCCGCCTCTTACCGACCTCTCACCAAGGTGGGAGAGCATGTCCCCCATGGAAAGCACCGCCACCGTCCTGATCGCCGACGATGACCGGGCCATCAGGGAGTCCCTGGAACGCGCCCTCCAACTGGAGGGGTACACGGTGCGGACGGCGGCGGACGGCGTCCAGGCGCTGGCCGCCGTCCACGCCGACCCCGTGGACCTGCTCGTCCTGGACGTGATGATGCCCGGGGTCGACGGGCTCGGAGTGGCCCGCGTGCTGCGCGCCGAACAGGACAGGACCCCCATCCTCATGCTCACCGCCAGGGTGGAGACCCCGGAGCGGGTGGCGGGGCTGGACGCCGGGGCCGACGACTACCTCGCCAAGCCCTTCGAGCTCGACGAACTCCTGGCGCGACTGCGCGCACTGCTGCGCCGCGCCGCGCCCGTGCCCGAGGAGGTCGACGGGGACGCTCCTCTACGGGTGGGCGAGCTGCGGCTGGACGCCCGGGCCCGCCGGGTCTGGCGGGGCGAACGCGAGATCGAGCTGTCCAAGACCGAGTTCGACCTGCTCGAACTGCTCATGCGCAACTCGGGGATCGTGCTCGACCACGCCACCATCTACGACCGCATCTGGGGCTACGACTTCGGTCCGGAGTCCAAGAACCTCGCGGTCTACATCAGCTACCTGCGCCGCAAGCTGGAGGACGGCGGTCCGCCGCTGATCCAGACGGTCCGGGGCGTCGGGTACACGCTGCGTCCCCAGGGGTGAGGCCCGTGTCCGCTCCCGAACCCGCACCGACGCCCGCTTCCCCGGGGCCCTCGCGCGCCAGCATGGTCCTGCACCCGAGGGAGTGGCGCCTCGGCACCCGGTTCGCCGTGCTCTTCGCCCTGGTCGCGGCGTTCACCATCGCCCTCGTCGGCACCCTGGCCTACAGCACCGCCGCCGCGCTCATCCGGGCCGACGCCGAGAGCGAGTTCGACGAGGCCGTGCAGAACCTGTCCCGGCAGCTCGTGGTCTCCGCGCAGAACAACCAGGACGCCCCGGACGGCAACACCTTCACCTTCCTGGCGCCCGGCAGCCTGGACGCGCAGATCCTCACCCCGGACGGCACCTGGGCGCGGCTGCTCGCCAACCGGCACGAACTCTCCTCCTTCCACCCCACCTCCGCGGACCTGGAGGTGGCCCGGGCCGAGGGCGCCGGGGTTGTGGACACCAGGGAGACCCGGATCCAGGGCCAGGAGTACCGGGTGGGCACCGTGTCCCTGGGGGAGGGGCGCGGCGCGATCCAGCTCCTGCAACGGCTTTCCCCCGTGGAGCAGATGATCGGGCGGCTGGCCACCCAGATCCTGTGGGTCGGCCTGCTGGTCGCCCTGTGCGCGGCCTCGGTGGGCTGGCTGGCGGGCCACCGCATCACCGGCCGCCTGGTCCGGCTCACCAACGCCGCCGAGTACGTCAGCTCCACCGGACGCCTGGACCCGGTCACCCCGAACCGGAACGCCCACGGAGAGCAGGGCGATCCGGCCGGAGGACCCGGCGCCCCGGAGGAGCCGGGCAACGACGAGGTGGGGCGGCTGAGCACGGCGTTCAACGCCATGCTGGCCCGCCTGGCACGCTCCAAGGACGAACAGCGCCGTCTGGTGCAGGACGCCGCGCACGAGCTGCGGACCCCGCTCACCAGCCTGCACACCAACGTGCAGGTGCTGGGCCGGGTGGACCGGCTCAGCCCGGAGGGGCGCCAACGGCTCATCGACGACCTCCAGGGGGAGACCCGCGAGCTGACCGGGCTGGTCAACGAACTGGTCGGGCTGGCCACCGGCAACCACGAGGACGAGTCCCCGAGCCCGGTCGTGCTCGCCGACGTCGCCAGGCGGGTGGCGGCGCGCAGCCACCGCCGCACCGGCAGGGAGATCCTGGTGGACGCGGACGACAGCGTGGTGTGGGGACGGCCCGGCTCCCTGGAACGGGCCCTGGCCAATCCGGTGGAGAACTCCGCCAAGTTCGACCCCGAGGGGAGCGAGCCGATCGTCATCCGGGTCCGCCAGGGCGTGGTGGAGGTCCTGGACCGCGGTCCGGGCGTGGACCCGGCCGAGATCGGTCACCTCTTCGAACGCTTCTTCCGGGCCACCGTCGCGCGTGGCCTGCCCGGCTCCGGACTGGGGCTGTCCATGGTCAAGGAGATCGCGCACACGCACGGCGGTCAGGTGTTCGCCCGCAACCGGGAGGGCGGGGGCATGGTGATCGGCCTCCAGCTGCCGCTCCACCGGCCGCCGCAGGACGGACCACCGCCCGCACCCCCGGGGCCTCCGGCCACACCGCCCGGACCTGCGGGCGCGCCTCCGGGGCCGCCGCCAGGGGTTCCGCCAGCGCCTCCGGGGCCAACCGCCTAGCCGGTCAGGGAGGGGGCGTCGGGGGCGGCCGCGACGGCCAGCCGGTCGAAGGTGCGGTGCAGCACGGCCCGGCGCTCCTCCCTGAACTCCGGGGAGGGTTCGAGCCCGTCGATGCTCCGCTCCCAGGCCGCCATGTAGACCCGGCGCCAACCGAGCACGACCTCGGGTGCGGGCAGCCGCCCGCCCGAATAGCCCTCACGCGCGAGGACGTACAGCAGTTCCAGGTGGCACGGGACGGCGTCGCCCCAGTACTCGTCGGCCTCCAGTTCGACCGGTTCGCCGGCCATCGCCGCGGCGACCTCCCCGACGAGCCGGTCGACGACGGCCGACAGGTGGTCGGCGGCCGTGTCGTTGTCGAGGTTCCCGCTGCCCCAGGTACCCATGGAAGTCCTCCCGGTCACGTGTCGACTGGGGACATCGAACCAGGCGGCACCGACACTTCCGGGTCGGAGCGGTTCCGGGGCGAACTCCGGGCAGAACTCCGGGCCGGACCCCAGGTCGACCCCGGGCGGCTCGGGGCCCTCACCAGGGGCGGGCGCCGACCGTCGCCTCTCGGTAGATCCGCTCGAAGCGCTCCAGGGAGTCCTCCAGACGGTGCCGGGACGCCATCGACCTGCTGTGCGCGCCCATCCGCTTCCGTGTGGCCTCGTCCTCCACCACCAGGCGCGTCCGTGCGGCCAACTCGATCGGGTGGCCGGGCTGGTACAGGTAGCCGTTGCGGCCCTCCTCCACCAGGTGGGGCAGGGCCATGGCGTCGGCGGCCACCAGGGGCAGTCCGCTGGCCATGGCCTCCAGAGTGGCGATGCTCTGGAGCTCGGCGGTGCCCGCGATGGTGAACACGTCCGCGCACCGGTACACGTCGGGCAGGTCCTCGTGGGCGACGAACCCGAGGAACACCACCCGGTCGGCGACCCCCTCCGCGCGGGCCAGCTCCTCCAACCTGTCCCGGTGGGCGCCGTGCCCGGCCAGCACCAGCTGGACGCCGGGCAGGAGCCCCACGGCCCGGACCAGCTCGTCGGCGTTCTTCTCCTCGTCCAGACGGCCCACGAACAGCATGGTCGTGCGGTCGGGGACGCCGAAACGCTCACGCAGGCGCCGCCGTTCGGCCGCCGGTGCCTTGGCGGGCAGCGGCTGGAACCGGGACAGATCGATGCCGCAGGAGACGGGCTCCACCGGACGGGCGAACCCCTGCTCCGTCAGGAGACCCGCGGCGGCCGGGGTCGGCGTGGTCACGTGCTCGACCTTCGACAGCACGCGGCCCAGATCCCACCAGGCCAGGCGGGCCGCGTACGGGCGCAGGGGCTCGGGTATGCGCATGGGGTCGAAGAGGTTCTCGGGCATGAAGTGGTTGGTGGCCACCACCGGGATGCCGTGGGCGCGCGCGGCGTGGGTGAGGATCCTGCCGACCACGAAGTGGTTCTGGATGTGCACGGTGTCCGGGCGCAGCCGGTCCAGGAGTCGGTTCAGGTGCCCGCGCACCCCGGGCGGCAGGGCCAGGCGCACGCTCTCGTGCGCCAGGGAAGGCATGGACCGCAGGCGGTGTTCCACCACTCCGTCGCGCTCGGCCACGAAGGGGCGGCCGGTGGGCGAGGGGCCCAGGACGTGCACCTCGGCGCCGCGCTCGGCCAGTCCGTGGGCCAGGCGGGCGGTGAAGTAGGCGGCGCCGTTCACGTCGGGCGGATAGGTGTCGGTGCCGATGAGGACCCGGACGCGGCGCCCCCCGCGACCCTTCTCCGGCGACCGGGGAACGGTGGGGGACTGCGGTGCGAAGGACGTGGACATACCGGTTCTCCTGGAGGCGTCGAGCGGCTGGGCCGTGCTCTGGTCCGGTGCGGTGTACGACGAGTGTGGTCCACCGGTATGGACCGTCGCCGACCTTCCGGTGACGCCGAGGCGACCGGCGACGTAGCAGAAGGCGCAGGGAAGAATACTCTCCGTGGTCGCCTTTGTGTGTCAAGGCACAATGACCGCGTCTCGGACACCGGTTCGCAACCCCCACCCCGCGCAGCGGACGGGGGCGGACCGGCCTCCTGGCCAGTCCGCCCCCGTCCCGGGATCGGAGAAAGAAAAGGAAGACGCCCCCGTCAGTCCTCCTCGATCTCCGAGGCCTCCTCCTCAGCCGCGGCCGCGCTCTGCTCGCCCAGCGTCACCGTGACCTCCTGCTCGGAGCCGCTGCCACCGGGCAGCACGCCCAGGGTGACCTCGTCACCGGGCCGCAGGGCGCGGATGAGCGCGATCAGCTGGTCCGGAGAGGAAACGGCCTCCCCGTCCACGGACACGATCACGTCCTCGACCTTCAGGCCCGCCTCCTCGGCGGCCCCGCCCTCGGTCAGTTCCATGATCTGCGCGCCGCCGACCGGGCTGGGCGCGATGGTGGCCTGGATGGCCGGGTAGCTCGCGCTGCCGGTCTCGACCAGCTGCTCGGTGATCGGCCGGACCTGGTTGATGGGGATGGCGAAGCCCAGACCCACCGAACCGCTCTCCTGGGAGAGCCCGGCGATCGCGGTGTTGATCCCGATCACCTCACCGGCCATGTTCACCAGCGGGCCGCCGGAGTTGCCGGGGTTGATCGCGGCGTCGGTCTGGATCGCGTTGATCACCGTCGCGGTCTGGCTGCCGCCGCTCTCGGTGGCACCGGTGTTCACCGGGCGGTTGAGCGCGCTCACCACGCCCGTGGTCACCGTGCCGGACAGCCCGAGCGGCGAACCGATCGCCACCACGTCGCCGCCGACGCCGACCTGGTCGGAGTCGCCGAGCTTCGCGGGGGTGAGGTCGTTACGGCCCTGGGCCTGGAGCACGGCGATGTCGGAGACCGGGTCGGCCCCGAGCAGCTCCGCCTCCGCCGAGGTGCCGTCGTTGAACCGCACCAGCAGGGGGCCCTCACCGGCGGCCTCCACCACGTGCGCGTTGGTCAGGATCTGGCCGTCCGAGGAGATGACGACACCGCTGCCGCCGCCCGCGCTGGTCTGGATGGAGACCACGCTGGGCAGGACCTCGTCGGCGACGTCGCCGACGGCGCCCTCGGTCGCGGTCGTCCCCTGCTCGCCGGTGAGCGAACTGATCGGGGAACTGCCCCCGCCGGGCATCAGGTAGGCGGTTCCCAGGGCGGCGGCCGGGCCGACGATCAGGCTGGTGACGAGGGCGGTAGCCGCCGCCACGCCCACGATGCGGCCGGTGCCGCGCTTCTTGCGGGCCTCCTGCGGCTGACCGGGGAAGGGTCCCTGGCCGAACTGCGGGTAGTGGGACGGTCCGAACTGACTCGTCTGGTGCGGCCCCTGGGAGTGCGGACCACCCTGGGGGTGCGGACCCTGAGGGTGTGCTCCGCCGAAGCCACCCGGCCCCTGCGGGCCGCCGTGACCCCCGGCCATGAAGGCCGCCGTGTGCGGCCCCTGGGGCGGCGGCGCCCCAGGAGGCTGGTGGCCCGCGATCCGCGGGCCCTGGGGCGGGTCGAACGGGCCGCCGAAGCCCCCGGGCCGCTCGGGGCCGTCGCCGGGCCGCGGGCCCTCCGGCGCCGGACCGGGAGCGGAGCCCGCGTGGCCGTCGGGGCCGGGGAAGACGTAGGAGGCCCGGTCGGTGTCGTTGGGGCCGGTCGCCCAGCCGGGCTGGGAGCCCTCGGGCGCGGAGAAGCGCGGGGCGGACGGACCGGGCTCGCCCGGCTGCTCGTTCGCGGCGTCGTCGGGGAGGGAACCCTCGAAGGGGCGCGCCTCACCGGTCTCGGGCTGGTCCGTGGCACCGGACCCGGTGTGACCGTGCTCGGCGTCGCCGCGCTCGGCTCCAGCACCGGTCTCCGGACCTTCACTCGGGTCGTTCGGGTGCAACTCATCCTCCGGCTGACGGGACGATGTACTGACTTGCTTCATCTTGGGGGGCGTCGGTTAGAACAGGGTGAGAGCCCCATACATCGTGGTTTCGAGTTGGCTCCGGCCCTGGTCGGCGGTGTGCCCCGGTCTGTGTTTCCGCGCGAACGCATTGACTTATGCACCACAATGTCCGAAACGATACCGCGCCCCCGCTTCCGGAACCCGATACGACAGGGAAGGCCCCACCCGTGATCAAGCTCGTTCTCGCCGACGACGAACACCTCGTGCGAGGAGCGATCGCCGCGCTCCTCGGACTGGAGGACGACCTGGAGGTCGTCGCCGAGGTGGGGCGCGGAGACCAGGTGGTCGACACCGTCCTCGAACACGGGGCCGCCGTCGCCGTCCTGGACATCGAGATGCCGGGCGCCACCGGGCTGGAGGCCGCCGCCGAACTGAAGGAGCGCGCCCCCGACTGCGGGGTCGTCATCCTCACGAGCTTCGGCCGCCCCGGTTACCTGCGCCGCGCCCTGACCTCCGGGGCCCGGGGCTTCCTCGCCAAGGACGCCCCCGTCGAACAGCTCGCCGGGGCCATCCGCAGGGTGCACGAGGGCGGCCGCTACATCGACACCGAACTGGCCGCCGCCGCGATGGTCGGCGGGGAGAGCCCGCTCACCGACCGCGAGGCCGAGGTGCTCCGCGCCGCCGCCGACGGCGCCACCGTCGCCCGCATCGCCAAGGCCCTGCACCTCACCGAGGGCACCGTCCGCAACTACCTGTCCAACGCCATCGGCAAGACGGGCGCGGACAACCGCATGGCCGCCATTCGCACCGCCCAGGACATGGGCTGGCTCTGACCGGCTCGTGAACCCGGCCGACCCGGCTGGCCCGGTCGATCCGGCGTGCCCGGTCCGGCTCGGGACCGGCAGGGCCGAGGGGACCGACGGAACCGGCGGGACGGGAGGGCGGCCGGGCTACAGGAAGCGCAGGACGAGCATCGCGGTGTCGTCGGAGTTGCCGCCCGGGGCGTACTCCTCCAGCTCACGGTCGATCCGGCTGATCACGGCCTGCGCGGTGAGCCCGGCGGCGCCGGAGAAGATCTTCATCAGACCCTCGTCGCCGAGCATGTCCGAACCGCTGCGGCGCTCGGTGACGCCGTCGGTCACCGCGAGCACCACCTCGCCCGGGCGGATGTCCACGCTCTCCGTGCTGAAGCCCACGTCCTCGAAGGCGCCCAACAGCGGCTGGGACGTGCCGAACGGCTCGACCTCGCCCTTCTGGTTCAGGCGCAGCGGCAACGGGTGTCCGGCCGAGACCATGCGCACCCGCATCCCGCCGGCCTCGTCCGTGGCCGGGGTCATCTCCCCGTAGAGCATCGTCAGGAACCGGGTCGACGTGTTCTCGTCCAGGATCGCCAGGTTCAGCCGCTGCATGATGTGCGCCGGGGTGAACCCCTCCCGGGCCAGGGCGCGCAGCGTGTGCCGGGCCAGGCCCGTGACCGCCGCCGCCTCCGGCCCGGTGCCGCACACGTCACCGATGGCGAAGCACCAGCGGCCGCTTGCGGAGAACACGTCGTAGAAGTCCCCGCCCACCTCGCTGCGCTCGTCCGAGGGCCGGTAGTAGACCGCGTGGTCCACGCCGGGGATCACCGGCTCCTTGTCCTTGGGCGGCAGCAGACTGCGCTGGAGCGCGGTGCTCATGGCCGTGTGCCGCTCGTGCAGACGCGCGTTCTCCATCGCCGACGCCACCCGGCGGCTGAGGTCGTCCGCGACGTCGGCCTCCTCGCGGGTGAAGTCGTCCGAATCGTTCTTGCCGATGGTCATCCGGCCGAGCGCGCGCCCGTGGGCCACCAGCGGGATGCTGATCGCCGGACCGCGCGCGATCGCCCCGGTCATCTGCTCGTCCAGACCCTCGTCGGCCAGGTCCTTGTTCGACCACAGCGGGCCCGGCTCGCGCTGTTCGCGCGGCGGCAGCGCGGTCAGCAGGGACCGCAGGACGTCGTTGAGGTTCTCGTCCCCGTGCACCACGTGGGTGAGCCGGGAGATCCCCAGCTCGTTGATGGTGTGGATGGCGCACCACCGGCCCAGCCGCGAGGTGATCAGCTGCGCGGCCAGCGCCCCCGTCATCCGCTCGTCCAGTGTGCCCGCGAGCAGGTCGCTGGCCTCGGCCAGGAAGCTCAGCGAGGCACGGCGGCTCAGCTCGACCTCGGCCAGCCGGGACCGCTCCACCGGCAGGGCGATCAGGTCCGCGCCCTCCTGGAGCCGCTTGGCCGCCGCCGGACCGAAGTGCCGGGCCCGTGTGGAGGCCACGCCGAGCAGTCCGGTCACCCGGCCGTCGACGATCAGCGGAGCCGTCACCAGCGAACGCATCCCGGCCCTGGCCAGGGCGCCCCGGGTGGTGCGGGCGATCATCAGGTCGTCGTTGATCACCGGGCCGGGTTCGGGCGCGGCGGACGGGAAGATCTCCTCTGAGCGCACCCGCAGCGGACGCCACGGCGCCCCGCCGGTGAGCCCCACCGCCGAGCGCACCTCCCACATGGTCTCGTCCGAGGTGGCCAGCGCGACGTAGGCGGCGTCCCCGCTCAGCGCCGTGGTCGAGTACTCCACGGTGCGTTCCAGCAGCTGGGGCAGGGACAGCCGGGAGCCCAGCGCCGAGTCCAGCGCCGACCACGCGGGCGGGCGCACCGGACGGGTCGGCCCCCTGCGCACCGGAGGGGACTCCAGCGACGGGTGGTCCCCGGGCCGGTCCTCGATCCGGAACCACACGGCCTTGTCGTTGCGCCCGTAGCTCACGCCCCAGCTGGAGGCGATCGCCGACGCCAGGGCCAGCCCCAGACCACCGCTGCGCTCGTCACCGGTGGAGGGAGAGGTGTCCACGGCCAGCGGCCCGGCCTGCGGGACGGCGCGCTCGGGCGCGGAGTCGGTGACCATCACCTCGGTCGACCCCTCCGCGCGGCGCACCGTCACCTCCAGCGCCGAGTCCGCGTGGATGACGGCGTTGGTGACCAGTTCGCTCACCAGCAGGATGATGTCGTCGAAGGGATCGGGCACGCCCCAACTGAGCAGGGTGTCGTGCACGAACTCTCGGGCGGCCGCCGCGGTCTCGGGAGCAGGGGGGAACTCTCGTCGTGCGACCTTCAACGCGTCTTGTGCTGCCAAGCCGTCGGTGTCCTTCGTCACTGGGCGCGGGTGTGGGAGGGGTGGCCACTGCCACGATACGCGTGCCGTCCTCCCTGGGAACCCCGATCCACCCCGAACCTCACGCGACCCCGCGCGGGAACGGCTCTCACGGACGGGAACCCGAGGCGGGTCAGCCACGAGCGAAAGGGGAACATGCCCAACACTCCTGTGCGCTTTGGCTCCGCCAGTTAGTGTAAGACGACACATCCGCTTCTTTCGGGTGGTATTCCGCGACGATAACGTGACGGGGTGTCACCAGGGGTGCTCGTGAGGCACGTGCACCTCCGTGTCCCGTGCGTGCGATTCGTGCGGGGCCCGTTCACCGTGGGCCGATACGCGTTCGGTGGCCGAGAAGACGTGCGGGATTGAGGAGGGGTTCATGCCCGAGGCGGTCACGGAACTGGCCGACGACCAGCTCGACGAGATCCTGAGTGCCCTGTACCGGATGCGTGACGGCGACTTCAGTGTCCGGCTCAGGTCGCGCGGCAGCGGCAAACTCCGCGAGATCACCTCCGTCTTCAACGAGGTGATCGACCACAGCGAGCAGCTCAGCACCGAACTCCAGCGGGTCGGCGACGTCGTGCGCGACGAGGGCCGGCTCAACGAGCGGGTCAACGTCCACCCGGCACGCGGCGCTTGGGGCAACAGCGCCCGCGCCCTCAACGTCCTCCTCGACGAGGTCGCCGAACCCGTCACCGACGTCGCGCGGGTCCTGGACTCGGTCGCCGAGGGCGAACTGAACCGCCGGGCGTCCACCGAGGGCCGCCGGGGCGAACTCAAGGGCGACCTCCTGCGCCTGGCCAACACCGTGAACCGGATGGCCGACCAGATGAGCGGCTTCACCGAGGAGGTCACCCGGGTCGCCCGCGAGGTGGGCACCGAGGGCAAGCTCGGCGGCAGCGCTCGGGTCGAGGACGTCTCCGGCGCCTGGCGCGAGGTCACCGAGTCGGTCAACCAGATGGCCTCCCGCCTCACCCTCCAGGTCCGTGACATCTCCACCGTCACGACCGCCGTCGCCCGTGGTGACCTCAGCAAGAAGATCACCATCGACGTCCAGGGCGAGATGCTGGAGCTCAAGGACACCTTCAACACGATGGTGGACCAGCTCTCCACGTTCGCCGACGAGGTCACCCGAGTCGCGCGCGAGGTGGGCACCGAGGGCAAGCTGGGCGGTCGCGCCAACGTCCGAGGGGTCCAGGGCATCTGGAAGAACCTCACGGACAACGTGAACTCGATGGCGGACAACCTGACCAACCAGGTCCGCGACATCTCCAAGGTGACCACCGCGGTGGCCCGGGGCGACCTCACCCGCAAGGTCGAGGTGGACGTCCAGGGCGAGATGCTGGCCCTGAAGAACACCGTGAACACCATGGTCGACCAGCTCGACTCCCTGGCGGACGAGGTCACGAGGGTGGCCCGCGAGGTGGGTACCGAGGGCAAGCTGGGCGGTCGCGCCAACGTCAAGGGCGTGTCGGGCATCTGGAAGGACCTGACCGACAACGTCAACTCGATGGCCAACAGCCTCACCTACCAGGTCCGCAACATCTCCCAGGTGACGACGGCGGTCGCCAAGGGCGACCTGAGCAAGAAGATCACCGTCGACGCCCAGGGCGAGATGCTCGACATGAAGGACACCATCAACAAGATGGTGGACCAGCTGTCGACGTTCGCCGACGAGGTCACCAGGGTGGCCCGCGAAGTGGGCACCGAGGGCAAACTGGCCGGGCAGGCCCACGTGCGCGACGTGTCCGGGGTCTGGAAGGACCTCACGGACAACGTGAACTCCATGGCCAACAACCTGACCTACCAGGTGCGGCAGATCTCCATGGTCACGCGGGCGGTCGCCGCCGGTGACCTGACCAAGAAGGTCACCGTCAACGCTAAGGGCGAGATGCTGGAGCTGAAGGACACCATCAACGTGATGGTGGACCAGCTGTCCGCGTTCGCCGACGAGGTGACACGCGTGGCCCGTGAGGTGGGCACCGAGGGCAAGCTGGGCGGCCGCGCCAGCGTCAGGGGCGTTTCCGGCATCTGGAACGACCTCACCGAGAACGTGAACTCGATGTCGCACAACCTCACCACCCAGGTGCGCAACATCTCCGAGGTCACGACCGCCGTCGCCGCCGGTGACCTCACCAAGAAGATCGACGTCAACGCCCAGGGCGAGATCCTGGAGGTGAAGACGACGGTGAACACGATGGTCGACCAGCTGTCGGCCTTCGCCACCGAGGTCACCCGGGTGGCGCACGAGGTGGGCAGCCAGGGGCAGCTGGGCGGCCAGGCCAAGGTCGAGGGCGTCACCGGCACGTGGAAGCAGCTGACCGACAGCGTGAACGGGCTGGCGGGCAACCTCACCACACAGGTGCGCGCGATCGCCGAGGTCGCCAACGCCGTCGCCAAGGGCGACCTGACCCGCAACATCCAGGTCGACACCCGCGGCGAGATGGAACAGCTCAAGGACAACATCAACCTGATGGTGTCCAACCTGCGCGAGACCACCGCCGACCAGGCCGACGCGGACTGGCTCAAGTCCAACCTGGCCCGCATCTCCGGTCACATCCAGGGCCACCGCGACCTCAACGAGCTCGCCCGCCTGATCATGACCGAGGTGACGCCGCTGATCGGGGCCCAGCACGGCGCCTGCTACCTGCCCGAGGACCAGGACAACGAGGGGGTCTTCCGCCTCTACGCCGGGTTCGGCTTCGACCCGCCCGAGGGGCGCCAGCGCATCCGCAAGGGCATCGGACTGGCCGGTGAGGCGCTGTCCCAGCAGGTCGAACAGCAGATCTCCAACATCCCGCCCGGGTACGTGCAGGTCGAGTCCGGGCTGGGCGGCGCGCAGCCGCGCAACCTGTACATCCTCCCGATCGTCACCGAGGGGCGCTCGCTCGGCGTGATCGAGTTCGCGTCCTACGAAGAGTTCCGTGAGATCCACAAGAACTTCCTGCGCCAGCTGGTGGCACTGCTCGGCACCACCATCAACACCATCCTGGCCAACAACCGCACGGAGCACCTGCTCGAACAGTCCCAGCAGCTCACCAGCCAGCTGCGCGAACGCTCCAACGAGCTCCAGCGCCAGCAGGAGGAGCTGCGCGGCAAGAACGCGGAGCTGCGGCAGAAGGCCACCCAGCTGGCCAACCAGAACCGCGCGATCGAACTCCAGAACCAGCAGATCCAGCGTTCCCGCAACGCCCTGGAGGAGCGCGCGCACCAGCTCCAGGTCTCGTCCAAGTACAAGTCCGAGTTCCTGGCCAACATGTCGCACGAGCTGCGCACGCCGCTGAACAGCCTGCTGATCCTGGCCCGCCTGCTCGCGGACAACGCCGAGCAGAACCTGTCCGCCAAGCAGGTGGAGTTCGCGCAGACCATCCACAAGGCCGGCAGCGACCTGCTGCTGCTCATCGACGAGATCCTGGACCTGTCCAAGGTGGAGGCGGGCCGCGCCGAGGTGCAGCCCAGCGAGGTCTCCATCGCCCAGCTCGTCGACTACGTGGAGGCCACCTTCCGCCCGGTCACCGGCGAGCAGGGGCTGGCGTTCGCGGTGGACGTCTCACCGGACATCCCGGGCACCCTGTGGACCGACGAGCAGCGCCTCCAGCAGATCCTGCGCAACCTGCTCTCCAACGCGGTGAAGTTCACCCCGCAGGGCGAGGTACGGCTGCTGATCGAGCCCGCCTGGGCGCTGGAGGACGCCGACCTCGACATGTTCGTGGAGAACGAGGAGGTCATCGCGTTCACCGTCGCCGACACCGGCATCGGGATCGCCGAGGACAAACTCCAGGTGATCTTCGAGGCCTTCCACCAGGGTGACGGCGGCACCTCGCGGCGGTTCGGCGGCACGGGCCTGGGCCTGTCCATCAGCCGCAACTTCGCCCGTCTGCTCGGCGGCGAGATCCGCGTGCAGAGCGTGGCCAACCGGGGGTCGACCTTCACCCTGCTGCTCCCGGTCCGGTTGCCCGACGACGCCGGGGAGAACGCGGACGAGATCACCACCAGCCTGGAGCCGGTGCCCGCGATCGAACCGAGCCGGATCGAGTACGACTCCCTGCCGGACCTGTCCGACGACGACCTCAACCTGCCGGACGAGGACTTCGACGCCGTCGTGGCGGCCCTGACCGACTCCGGTGAGACGGTCGAGCCGTTGCCCATGGTGCAGGTGCTCAAGGCGCCCGAACCCGCCGAGGCGGAGTCGAGCGAGAGCTCCCAGGAGACCGTGGAGGCCCGGACCGACCCCGAGCGGCGGGCCGTGCTGGCCGGACAACGGGTGCTGATCGTCGACGACGACGTGCGCAACGTGTTCGCGCTGACCAGCGCACTCGAAGCCCAGGGGCTGGAGGTCCTCTACGCTGACAACGGGCACACCGGCATCGAGAAGCTGGAGGCCAACGAGGAGATCTCCCTCGTCCTGATGGACGTGATGATGCCCGAGCTGGACGGCAACCAGACCACCCAGCGCATCCGCGAGATGCCGCAGTTCGAGGACCTGCCGATCATCTCCCTGACGGCCAAGGCCATGCAGGGTGACCGGGAGCGCAGCCTCGCGGCCGGGGCCACGGACTACGTGACCAAGCCGGTGGACCTGGACCACCTCCTGGACGTGATGCGACGCTGGCTCACGGCTGGCCCGGAGGAGACCAGAGCGGGGGCGGCGGGCGACGACCTGAGGGCCGGTGGAACGGACGCGACCGAAGCCGGGCACAATGGCGCCAGAGGCCACGACGGCAACAGCGACACCACGGATAACAACGACGCGAGCGGGGACACTGGCAGCACCGGTAGCACCCCGACAGAAGACTCGGAGTAGCCAGCAGTGACTCAGAAGGCCAACATCCTTCTCGTCGACGACCGAGACGAGAACCTGATCGCTTTGGAGGCGGCCCTCACCTCCCTCGACCAGAACCTGGTCAGGGCCAACTCGGGTGAGGAGGCTCTGAAGCACCTTCTGGGCACCGACTTCGCGGTCATCCTGCTCGACGTGATCATGCCGGGCATGGACGGGTACGAGACCGCCGCGCACATCAAGCAGCGCGAGAAGACCAAGGACGTGCCGATCATCTTCCTGACCGCCCAGGAAGTCGATCGGCACCAGGTCTTCCGCGGCTACTCGTCGCGCGCGGTGGACTTCCTGATCAAGCCGTTCGACCCGTGGGTGCTGCGCTCCAAGGTCGAGGTGTTCGTGGAACTGCACCAGCTCAAGGCGCAGATGCGCGAACAGGCCAGGTCACTCCAGCGGGTACTCAACCAGGAGACCGGGGAACCCGGACGGGTCCTGGCCGAGCAGCTGGCCCAGCGCTCGCGCCAGGTCCAGACCGACCTCGCCTCCCTTCGCGAGCACATCGTCGACAACTACCAGGAGGTCGACCAGCCACTGGTGGACGCCGTCCGACGAGTCGACCGCTCCGCCTCACGGCTGTCCACCCTGGTCGACACGCTGCACGGGCCCGAGTAATTCAGGGCCTTTGCTCGGCGCCTTTGCAGAGGAACCTTCGGTGTCTACGGTGTGATGGCTCGTTCCTCGCAATCCCACCTCCACCACCTCCAGAACCCTCTCCGGCACCCTCATCTTCTTTGGGCCTCCGCTTCGCTTCGGCCCGTGTTCGGTGCCTTTGCAGAGGGATTTGGGTTCAAGGCAACACAGCATCCTCGTCTACGCCTGGCTCGTTCCTCGCTGGCGGCTTGACTCGTCTTGCAGAACCCTCTCCGGCACCCTCATCTTTTTTGGGCCTCCGCTTCGCTTCGGCCCGTGTTCGGTGCCTTTGCAGAGGGATTTGGGTTCAAGGCAACACAGCATCCTCGTCTACGCCTGGCTCGTTCCTCGCTGGCGGCTTGACTCGTCTTGCAGAACCCTCTCCGGCACCCTCATCTTTTTTGGGCCTCCGCTTCGCTTTGGCCCGGGTTCGGTGCCTTTGCAGAGGAACCTTCGGTGTCTTCGGTGTGATGGCTCGTTCCTCGCAATCCCACCTCCACCACCTCCAGAACCCTCTCCGGCACCGAACGAAAGCACCCCCCTTGCGGCTGGGGTGTACGGGCGGGACTCACGCCTGTGGCTGAGCAGCCGGTTCGGTACTTCGCCTGTGGCTGAGGGGCGACCACCTGTGTGGCAACCCCTCGCGACTGAGACATCCGGCCGCGACCATCCGCCTCTGCCACGCGCGGGAGCCGCCTGTTCACCTGAGTCACGGGTGTGAGCCCGGTCAGCGATCCCCAGCCGCAAGGGAGTGCCCTACGAATCACGGCCGCGGGGGGAGGGCCAGGCCGATGTGCTCGCCGATCTCCTCGATCAGGCCGAGATCGGCCAATCGGAAGCTGCCCCGGTTGCTGCGGCGGATCAGGGTGAGTGCGCCGCGCACCCCCCGGCTGCCCCTCAGGGGCACGGACAGCAGCGAACCCGCGCCGAGGACGGACAGGAGAGGGGCGCCGACGCGCGAGCGGCCCAGGACCGTCTCGTCCTCGATCAGGGGGAACAACAGGGACTGGCCCCGGCCCAGCACCTCGCCGGGGATGTCCGAGTCGCCCGGGGTGAGCGAGGCGACCTCCTCAAGCTGCCCCTCGGGGGCGTCGGCGGGGCCGACCACGGTGGCGCGGCGGGCCGCCCTGGGCCCCTCCGGCAGGTCGCAGACGTCGATGATCACCCAGTCCGCGTAGGAGTCGGCCAGGAGGTCGGCCGCGTCGGTCAGGGCCAGGTCCCTCGTCGGGGTGGTGCCGCGCAGCAGCAGCCGGGTCATCCGGGTGAGCACGTCCAGGCGACGCGCGGCCAACACGACGACCTGGTCCTCCACCTCGGACTCCAGCGGGGCCGGGCCCTCCTCGTCAGCGCCGCTCATGGGCGGCGACATCGCCACCAGCACCAGCGGCTGCGCCTCGGTGGGCAGCTCCAGGCGGGTGAGCGTCAGGTGCACGTCCTCCGCCCAGCCGCGCTGGGCCAGCCGCGACTCCAGGTGCGCCGGGCCGTCCCCGCGCAGGACCGCCGCCAACCACGACTGCATCGCGGCCCGTTTGCGCAGGTCCACGAAGTGCGTGAAGGGTTTTCCGGTGAGGTATCCGGGGGCGCTGCCCAGCTGGGTGGCCCCGGCGCCGTTGATCCTTCGCACGTAGCCGTCGTGGTCGAGCAGGACCACGGGCACGCTGAGTTCGTTGAACACCGCGCGCAGCAGTGCGCGGTCGCCGTCCTCGGCTGGCCTGCGGGGTTCGGGGGGTTCGCTGTGGGCGCGGGCGAGTTCCGATCCGGCGGTTCCGAGCAGGCGCTCGGCGTACTCCAGCTCGGCCAGGGCCGCCTCGGCGGTGCCCTGGGCGTCGTCCGGGTACATGGCGTGCGTATTGCGCAGGGCAACTATCCGCTCACTCAGAGCAGTGATCTCGCGTTGCAGTTCGGCGAGGTTCTCCGACACGCTCAGGGTCTCCCGGTCATCGTCGAGGGCGTCCCGCCAGCGACGGGCCTGACAGCGTTGACCCGATCTGACGACCGTCCGGTCGAGGGTCTCCCGAAGGTTACCTTTGGAGCGGTGACCCGGGAATCGTCGGAGGAGGTTCGGACAGTGTGGATCGAACACCTCGCCCGTGACATCGGCGCGTTGGGGCAGGCGGAGCACACCACCCTCGAACGGGCCCTGGACCAGATGAGCAGGGCCGCCGCCCTCGGGGTCCCCGGCTGCTCGGCCGCGCTGGTGGTGGTCTGGCGCGAGGTGGTGGGACAGGACGGCTCCATCCGCCACGTGGTCACCGACTACGGCGCCTCGCACTCCGACCTCGCCGAGGCCCTGGAACACCAGTACACGACCGACCAGGGCCCCACCGTGGAGGCCGTCCGCGAGATGACCCAGGTCCGCGTCGCCGACGTGCTGCGTGAGAGCCGCTGGCCCCGGTACACGAGCATGGCCGTCCAGTGCGGCGACCGCTCCTCCGTCACCCAGCCCAGCCAACTCTCCGGGGACGGCGACGAGGACCGCATCCTCACCTTCGGCGTGCACTCCGGCCGCGCCGACGCCTTCGACGAGGAGGTCGTCACCCAGCTCACGGCGCTGCTGGCCGAACACGCCGCGATGGCCCTGAACACCGCCGACCGCCAGGCCGACGCCGCCCGCGAGTCCGCCCACATGCGCCGCGCGATGTCCGCGCGCACGGTGATCGACCAGGCCAAGGGCATCATCATGCATGCCCGGGGCTGTGACGCCGACACCGCCTTCGCCGCACTGCGGGAGGTGGCGCAGCGTAACCGGAAGAAGGTCGTGGACGTGGCTCGGGACCTGGTCGCGGAGAACACCGGGCCGCAGCGGTCGCGCCGTCCGAGGCCAGACGGGCGCTGAGACGGCGGCTTCGCCTACGGGTCGAGGTCACTCCGAGTCCAGAGCGTGACCGTGAGCCGTCATGATGAGGGTTCGGGGCCGTCGCGGTACGCGGTGGCGGTCGGTCCGCCCGGGGGAGCGTCGAGCTCGGCCCGGTGCACGCGAACGACAAGGAGAACCGAGCGTGACGTCAGACATCTCGATCCGCCGCGAGGATGGCGTCGTCATCGTGACACCCGTGGGGGAGATGGACGCCGTCACCTCACCCGCCCTCGCGGAGGCCCTCGACGAGGTGTTGTCCGCACCCCTGCCCGTCGGGGTGGTGGTCGACCTCGCCAAGGTGGGCTTCTGCGATTCCCGCTGCATCGGGGTGCTCGTCTCGGCCTTCCGTCAGGCCCGCGACCTCGGCCTGGGCCTCGTCGTCACCGAACCGCAGCAGCAGGTGAACCGCCTGTTCGTGATAGCGGGCATCGACCAGGTCATCCCGATCGACGCGAGCACGGACAACGCCGTGGACACGCTCAAGGGATGAGCTCGACGCCCCGGCCGCCGCACCCCGCCCGGGCACCGGCCGAACCGCCCTGCTGGCCGACAGGAGCCTGGTCGACGAAGTGCAGCCGGGTCAGCGACCCCTCACCGCTGCCGCAGATCTCCAGGAAGTCACAGGTCTGCCGGGTGATCCACAGCCCGTAGCCGCGTGAGCGGAGCGTGTCGGCCGGCCGGTAGCCCGCCAGCGGATCAGTGAGGTCGCCGTGTTCGTCGAGCACGTCGCACACCCACCGGTCCCGCGCACGCCACAGGTGGACGCTGCCCTTGCCCGCGCCGTGTTCGAGCACGTTCGCCGCGAGTTCGTTCACCGCCACGACCATGCTGTCCACCCGCTCCGGGGGCAGGCCGACCGCGCCCGCCAGCCCCGTGAGCTCCTCGCGCAGCCGGGGGAGCGACTGCCCGATCTCCAACCGGTGCACCGGCCCCCGTACGGCGAGCGGCTCCGGCGCCAGGGGGCGGCGACCGAAGGCCTCGGTCCCCAGGTAGGCCGGGTTGGGTCGCGGACCCGCCTCGCCCACCAGCGTCGGGTGGGTGGCCCGGATCGCGGCGCGCACGCCCGGCCCCAGGAGGCGCTCGTCGTGCACGCACAGCATGCGCATGCGCATCGGTGCCAACGCGGTGCTCAACACCGACTCCAGCCGGTGCCACTCGCGCAGCTCCATCGTCGGCCCGTGTGCCAGCGACGCCAGGGGCGGCTCGGCCACCACGCTCACCGGCCCCGGCCCGTGGAGCAGGGCCAGCCGGTGCAGGGCGGCCAGAGTGCGCCCAGGGGCCTCGTAGAGGTCGTCCCTCCCGATGACGTTCACCCTGTCACGCTCGTGCCGGTCCAGTCCGTTCAGGAGCGGTCCGGGGTCGGCGACGGAGAGCACGACGTGGGCGTCGGCGCGGACGGCGGACCGCAGCCGCTCCAACGCCACATCGTGGAACCGTCTCTCACGGCGGAACAGGAGTCCCTGGTGTTCGAACGTCATCGGTGTGGGCGGACCGTTCAGTTGGCGGAACCGGACAGGAGGAGGTCCGCCTCATCCTCCTCGATCTCGTCGCGCGCGGCCAGATGCGGACGCGAACGTTCGTAGGCGAGCTCGGTCTCGATGGCGATGCGCTGCCACGTGAACCGGGAGCGGGCCCGGTCCACGGCGGCGATCCCGTAGGCGGTGCTCATCGTCGGGGTACCCAGGACGGCGCGAACCGAACGGGCCACCTCGTCGGGACGGCCGAAACGCATCAGGACGCCGCTGGTGCGGTGCAGGACGGCGCCGGGGACAGCGCCGGTGGCGGTGGCCACCACGGGCAGCCCGCAGGCCATGGCCTCCAGGACCGCGCCGCCGTAGGGGTCGTAGGAGGCCGCGGAGACGAAGACGTCGGCCGAACGCAGCAGGCGCGGGAGCTCCTTGCGCTCCACCGGGCCGGTCAGGTGCACGCGGTCGTCCACGCCCAGTTCCTTGGAGAGCAGCTCGATGCTCCGGGCGTTCTCGTCCAGGGCCACCTCGCGGTCCTCGGCCGTGGACACCAGCACCAGCTCGGCCTCGGGCAGACGCACCATCGCCTCCACCAGGCGGCGGGCGCCGCCCGCCTCGGTCAGGGGGGTCACGGAGACCAGCCGGGCGCGCTCCTCGCGGCGGGAGTGCCACGGCTCGGCCGAGGCGCTGCCCTCCACGCTGAAGTGGTCCGGGTCCACGCCGAACGGCACGACGCTCACGTGGTGGCGCGGCACGCGCAGGCGGGCCAGCTCCCCCTGCTGGTCGGTGGAGTTGACCAGGACGTGGTCGGCGCGGGAGGCGAGGATCGTCTCCATGCGGGCGCGGTCGGGACGCTCGGGCAGGCCGGAGCGCTGCTCGCTGGCGTTGAGCGAGTGGAAGGTCTGGACGATCGGGGTCCCGCTCTGGTCCTTCTCGCTGTGCGCCTGGGCGTGCAGGGCCGCCAGCCCGCTGGTCCAGCCGATGGCGTGCAGGACGTCGGGCACGTCCTCGTCCAGGACGGCGGCGAGCGCGGTCCCGAAGGCCCCGGTGTGCTCGGCGTGCTCCTCCTCGGCGAGCGGGCGGGCCGGCCCGGCGTCCAGGTAGGCGACGGAGACGCCGCGCGCCATGCGGGTGCGGCCGTCGGGCTGGGCGGGGTCGCTGCGGCGGACGTAGACGGTCACCCGGTGCCCGCGCTTGGCGAGCTGGCGGGACAGGGCACACACGTGCAGGCTCGCGGGGCAGGCCGGCTCGCCCCGGTGGGCGGGGAGGGGGTTGGCGTGTTCGGCGACCATGGCGATCTTCACTGGGCTTCGGACTCCTTGGACACCGCCGTGGTGTCCGTCGTGGATGGGTGGCCCGGCGGGACTCCGGAGCGGGGAGTCGGAATCCTGCCGGGCGGGACTTGCGCGGTGGTCCCGCACCGGCGGCCGCAGTGGCGCCGGGCCGCTCGAGCACGGGAGCGGAGGGACCGGGGGGAGCGGGGCGGACGGGTTCAGGGAGACGCGCGTCCGGGACCTGGGTCCGGTGGAGGGGGATGGCGGGCAGCGCTGAGGACCGCGCGCACGCGGTGCGCACGGACGGTGGAGACCGGAGAGGAGAGAGGAAGGGAAGGACGCATGAGACCACACCAAACGACCGTCGAAAGGGAGTTCGAGCCACCGGGGCGCCTGAGGAAGTCAGGGCGCCGCACAGGGCGGTCGTGTGTGTCTGCGTCTTAGACACCCAACGGGACCATTCTGCCAGACCCTCAGGGAACCGACAACGTGGCATCGATCCCCTTCAGAGCGCCGCGGGGGCGGGCGGGCCCCGGCCCGGCCCCTCCGGGCGGGTGCGTCGCGGGGCCTCTGGTCTGCGGGTTGACCGAACCTGCCGGTGGGCACTGTCGGGCGGTCCCCGGCACCGCTACTGTCGGACCCGAACCGAACGACGGCACCACACACGTCCCAGGATCAACCGCGACAACACTTTTGGCGGCGAAAACCGGTGCGGGAACTGCATATCCGGGTGTTTTCCGCCATGATGTACGCGGATTTTGACCGACTCCGGCGGTGGCTCGGTACGGTTACTGAATCCAGACGATGTACGGGACTCGACCAAGGCCCGGCGCCAGACGCCGGGCAACCGGCCACGGCCGATGAAACGGGAGGAAGGGCGTATGGGTGTCGCTGGTGGGGAAGTCATTGTCACGGCCCTCACGCACCGGGGCGCTATTCGCCCCGCCAACGAGGACTCCGTGGTCATGGGTGCTCTCACCGTCGCCAGCGCGAACATGACCTCCCCGGTCCGCTGCGTGCTGCCGGTGAGCGAACCGGTCATCCTCGCGGTCGCGGACGGGATCGGCGGCCAGGCCGCCGGTGAGATCGCCTCCGAACACGCGGTGCACCGCATGGCCGAGATGGGGCCGCGCCTGAACGGCCCCGAGGAGATCGCCCAGCTCCTCACCAACATCGACGAGGAGATCAAGGACCACGCGCTCCAACACACCGAGTTCTCCGGCATGGGGACCACGGTCGCGGGCGTGCTGCTCAACAGCGACGGCAACTTCTGGTTCAACGTGGGCGACTCCCGCACCTACCGCCTCGAGGGCCGCCACCTGCGCCAGCTCTCCGAGGACGACTCCCCGGCCCTGCCCCCCTCCGAGGACGGCCGCCCCGTCACCACCAACTTCATCACCCAGTCCCTGGGCGGCAGCTCCGGCGGTTCGATGGTCCCCCACGTGGGACGGGACGACGCCGCGGACCCCAGCGCCTGGCTCATGTGCAGCGACGGCCTGTCGGATCTGGTGCTGCCCGAGGAGATGGAGCGGATGATCGCGGAGGCCGGCAGCGACGAGGCCGCCGTACACGCCCTCTGGCAGGCCGCCATGGAAGCCGGCGGCAAGGACAACATCAGCATCCTGCTGGCCCGCAGAAGGTAGCCGGCGGTCGCACACGGAAGGGGCCCGCACGCGTCGTCGTGCGGGCCCCTTCGTCGTGCGGTGCTACTTCTGGGAGCCCTCACCGGAGCCGGGGCGGTTGCGCGAACGCACCACCACGAGCACGACCGCGCCGATCGCGGCGACGGCCACGACGACACCGACCAGGACCATCAGCGGGGAGGTCCCGCCCTCCTCGGCGGCGGTCTCCTCGGCCGCGGGTGCCTCGGTGACGGTCTCCTCGGGGGCCTCCTCCTCGGCGCCCGCGGGCTCCTCCTCGGGCTCCTCCGGGGCGGCGGCCGCGACGGCCTCCTCGGACAGCGAGAAGCTCAGGGTGTCCTGGATGGGGTGACCGTCCGAGGAGACCACCCGGTACGAGATGCCGTACTCGCCCTCTTCGGTGGGCGGCGTGAGGGCGACGGACACGTCGGTGCCGTCGAAGGTCAGCTCGCCCTCCTGGATCTCCGCGCCCTCGGGGCTGGTCACGACGATGGCGCTGCCACTGCCGCCGGCCATCGGGGCGTTGTTGAAGGTCAGCGTGACCTCCTCGGGGACGGTGTCCAGGGTGACGCCGTCCTCCGGGTCGGAGGCGATCAGCACGTCGTGGGCGAAAGCGGGGGCGGGGGCCAGCAGCAGCGCGGCGGCGAAGGGGGCGACCAGGGCCGCGGTACGGATTCTTCTCATGATCTTCTCTCAGGCCGTTCGGGTGCGGTTCGCGCCCGGCGGGCACGGGTCGGGGACCGGTGCTCGTCCGGGGCTCTTCTGGGGGACCGCCTCGACCGCCGGAGCCTGGGGCTACGGGGCCGTGCGGAACGCGGGCGAACCGGGAGGCCCGCGGGGACCGTGCGTCGACGGCTCTGGGGAAGGCGGCGCGAGGGCCGGGGGCGCGACGAACGCGACCCCGGACTCCACGGGCGTGAGGTCGGGCAGGCGCGGCGGCCGCGGGAGGGCCCGGGAGACGGCGGAGGCGAGGAACCAGAGCGCGGACTCGCCGTGGGACAGCAGCGCGGAGGCGAGCAGGGCCGCCCACAGGTGGGCGAACAGCATCCCCGGCGCCAGTCCGAGGGCGGCGGAGCCGTGCCCGGCGTGCTCGACCTGGACGGTCCCGGGTCCCGACAGCTGGAGGATCAGGTGCAGGGCGACCTGTGCGAGGGCCATCACGGCGAAGATGTCGCCGAAGCCCCGCATGATCCCGGTGAACCGCCAGAGGAGACCGAACAGGAACGCCGTGGCCAGGAGGAACCCCCAGGCCCCGGCGGGGCTGTCGGCCCCGACGTTGTGGCCCACCCAGGCAATGCCCGTGCACGCACCGGCGAGGAGCGCCGTGCGTGTGAGGCGGAGCGTGCCGTGAGCGGGTCGCACGATAGTGAACCTAGGCCGTGCCACAGGGGCCCGCAAGGCCTCCGGACGTGAGAACGCGCTCGAACGTCTCGGAGCGGGGCCCGGTGGCAGAAGTGAGCCGCCGGACGCGAACCCTCGCGTCCGGCGGCTCCACCTCGCCTAACCCGCCGGGGCCAGCTCGCGACGCATGTAGCGACGCTGCTCGGGGGTGGTGCCACCCCAGACTCCGTGAGCCTCCCCGGCACGCAGTGCCCACCGCAGACATTCCGGGCGAACAGTACAGCTGCGGCAGACGTCCAGGGCCTGCTCCGTGTCGGTGCGGCCGATCCCGGTGCTGCTCACCGGGAAGAAGATCTCGGGGTCGTACGAGCGGCAGTTCCCCTGCTCGACCCAGTCCTCGCTGTCGTGGTACAGGCGGTTCACGGACGCCTCCGATCCCTGGTCAGTGGTCCTCGCCGTGTTCCCACGGCGGGGGCGACGAAGTTCGAGTCCGCACTGCCGTCCCGGGGGTGCCGGACCCGCATGGGCTGCGGCGAAGCGGTGCGACTAATCGTAGTACTACATGAGGTCGTACTACACAGAGTCTGATGGAAAGTCGGAGATTCATCAAGGACGTACGACGGTGGTCCCGGTCTCCACTGGTCGGTCGGGGCCGGGCGGAAGGGCGGTTCGCGGGGGTTCGTCCGACGTCTGGAAACCGAAGGAAATTCCTGCGTACAAGTGGTTCCGACGGGTGTCACGCGTAACGTGTGACGTGCGTGGCGCGTCACCCAGGGCGATATGTCGCGAGCTTTCCACCGAATTGATGTGACTTAACGCACGCTTAATATTCGTCGTGGAGGCTCTATGTTTGACCCTGACGGTTGCCGACCACCCGCCCGCGAGTCACCTCCCACCTCGCGCGACGCCGGTCCGCCCTGGGGGCCGAAGCCCCTGATAGACAGGGCGTGGACGGGCGGCTCGGCCGCTACCCAGCGTCACCTGGGAGCCCCGTCCAAGGCGGAATCAAGCTGCTAAATAAACGAGCCCTACCCATTGGTAAGCCTCCCAAACATCTGCGCGGAATCTCGCCGAAACTCCTTTGACCTTCTTTCGCTAAGTTCGATCGACGTGCCACATCAACGAACGAACCTCCAAGCACGCGACCGAATCGAAGGTGGGGCTGTGAGCTCCGAGACCACGGAGGCCGCGGGCCGTGAGGACGTGCGCCTCTCGCACCCCTCTCCGGAGGACGGGCCGCACATGTGGCGGTTGGCCGGCGACACGGGGATGGACGTGAACTCCCCGTACGCCTACACGCTCTGGTGCCGGGACTTCGCCACGACCAGCGTCGTGGCACGGGACGCCGACGGCCGGATGGCGGCCTACGTCACCGGCTACGTCCGTCCCGACAGCCCGGACACGTACTTCCTCTGGCAGGTGGCCGTCGGCTCCGAGTACCGGGGTCAGCGGCTGGCCCGCCGGATGCTCGACTTCATCGGCGAACGCCTCGCCGAACAGGGCCTGCGCTACCTCGAAGCGACCGTCACCCCCGACAACGAGGCCTCACGGGCGCTCTTCTCCTCGTTCGCGCGGAGCCTGGGTGCCGAGGCCGTGTGGAGCCCGCTCTTCGGCTCGGAGCACTTCCCGAAGGACGGCGAAGGGCCCCACGACCCCGAGGATCTCGTGCGCATCGGGCCCATCGGCGCGCACTCCGACACCGACGACTGACCGTCCGTCCCGGATCGACCCCGATCCCGACCCGCCCTCGTCCCAAGCCCTGAGCCCACGAAGTTGGGGAAAGGAACCAAGGAACATCACGATGGAGACCTTCCAGCGCCTCGAGTCCGAAGTCCGCGGATACTGCCGGAACTGGCCTGTCGTCTTCGACAAGGCGGTCGGCAGCCACGTCCACGACGAGACCGGCCGCCCGTACCTGGACTTCTTCGCCGGGGCCGGATCGCTCAACTACGGGCACAACAACCCCGAGTTGAAGACCTCGCTCATCGAGTACCTGACCGACGACCGGATCGTCCACAGCCTCGACGCCTACAGCGTGGCCAAACGCGAGTTCCTGAAGACCTTCGAGGACGTCATCCTCAAACCCCGGAACCTGGACTACAAGGTCCAGTTCCCCGGCCCGGCGGGAAACAACGCGGTCGAGGCCGCGCTGAAGCTGGCCCGTAAGTACACCGGTCGCCAGACGATCATCAACTTCACCAACGGCTTCCACGGCATGACCCTGGGCGCCCTCGCTGTCACCGGTAACTCCATGAAGCGCGGCGGCGCCGGCGTGCCGCTCGACCACGTGGCCACCATGCCGTTCGACAACTACCTCGACGGGAAGACCCCGGACTTCCTGTGGCTGCGCACCCTCCTGGAGGACAGCGGCAGCGGTCTGGACGCCCCGGCGGCCGTGATCGTCGAGGCCATCCAGGGTGAGGGCGGCATCAACGTGGCCAGTGCCCCCTGGCTGCGGGGCCTGTCCGAGCTCTGCCAGGAGTACGGCATCCTGCTGATCCTGGACGACATCCAGATGGGCTGCGGCCGTACCGGCAAGTTCTTCAGCTTCGAAGAGGCCGGCATCACCCCGGACATCGTCACCCTGTCCAAGTCCATCAGCGGTTACGGCCTCCCGATGGCGCTCACGCTGTTCAAGCGCGAGCTGGACGTCTGGGAGCCGGGCGAGCACAACGGCACCTTCCGCGGCTTCAACCCGGCCATGGTCACCGGTACCGAGGCGCTGCGCCGCTTCTGGTCCGACGACACCTTCGCCCAGGCCACCCTCGCCAAGGGCGAGCTGGTCGAGGCACGCCTCGCCGAGATGGCGGAGGAGCACTCCGACTTCGGAGCCCACGTGCGCGGTCGCGGCCTGGCCCGTGGTCTGGCCTTCGACGCCGAGGGCGGCATCGCCAAGAAGGTCGCCGCCGGGTGCTTCGACCGCGGTCTGCTCCTGGAGACCTCCGGTCCCGAGGACGAGGTCGCCAAGCTGCTCCCGCCGCTCACCACGACGGAGGAGGAGCTGACCGCGGGGCTGGACATCATGGCCGACGCCGTCCGCGAGGCGGTCAAGGTTCCCCAGACCGCCTAGTACGCGACACGCCGGTGCCGTTTCGGACCGGCGTGCCCACCGAATCCGGCGCGGGGCCGACCAGTACCTCTACCCGGGGTGACGGTCGGCCCCGTACCGTGTACCACCAGCGCACACAGCGCGCATCAGAGCGTGAAGGAGACACAAGTGATCGTTCGCAGTATGGACGAGGTCAACGACACCGACGCTGACATCAAGACCGAGAACTGGCGCAGTCGTCGGATCGTCCTGGCCAAGGAGAAGGTCGGCTTCTCCTTCCACGAGACCGTCCTTTACGCGGGCACCGAGTCGACGTTCTGGTACGCCAACCACATCGAGCTCGTGCACTGCATCGAGGGCGAGGCCGAGCTGACCAACGAGGAGACGGGGGAGAAGCACATCATCACCCCGGGCACCCTCTACCTGCTCAACGGCCACGAGAAGCACACGGTCCGCCCGAAGACCGACTTCCGCGTGCTGTGCGTCTTCAACCCGCCGGTCACCGGCCGCGAGGTCCACGACGAGAACGGCGTCTACCCGCTGGTCGTCGAGGAGGACGTCAACGCCTAGTCCCACAGGGAAGCGTTGAGCCAACGCGGGGCGGGGTCCGGTGGTCCGGACCCCGCTCTCGTGTTTTCAGGGGTAGGAACCCCTCGGTAACGGGCATAAGAACCCATAGTCACGAACCACAGGTGGCCAGCTCGGAGGGAGTACGTCGTCGGGTCACCCGACGAACAGGGACTCATAACCAGTGCATAACGGACCAATCGGGTTCAGTTACTGCACCTCGGGCTCGGGGAGGGAGACCCCGTACCAGCGCCGTCGTCCCGAGCACCCGGGCAACGGTCACGACCGCGGCCACCGAGCCGCGGACCCCGCCCACTTGAGGCGATCCAGCATCCGAACGCGTGAGGCCTCGCCCCGTCCTTCGGGCGAAGGCTCCGCACCCGCGAGTTTTCGAGGAGCAGTCGTGAAGAATCAGGTACCAGCGCGTCGGCGGGGAACCTGGGGACGTCGAGACGCGTTCCGCCTGGCCGGAGCCGGTGTCGCGGTGGCCGCCCTGGCTCCCTCGCTCGCGTCGTGCTCCAGGGTCAGCAGCGGTGCGTCCCTGGCCGACCTGCGCGAGCAGGGGTTCGTCCGGGTCGGCCTCGCCAACGAGATCCCCTTCGGGTTCGTTGACGGCTCCGGTGAGGCCGCGGGTCAGTCGCCCGCCGTCGCCAAGGCCGTTTTCGAGGAACTGGGGATCCCGGAGATCGTCGCCACCTCCACCAGCTGGGACGGCCTGATCCCGGGCCTCCAGAACGACCAGTTCGACGTCCTCGCCGCCGGTGTGTTCATCACCCCGGACCGGTGTCAGGAGGTCGCCTTCAGCGAGCCGACCGCCACCGCCCCCGAGGCCTTCATGGTCGCCAAGGGCAACCCCAAGGGCATCCAGCACTTCGAGGACATCGCCGCGGACCCGGACATCAGGCTGGCCGTGCTGAACGCCTCCGTGGAACAGAACTACGCCGAGTACTTCGGCGTCCCCGAGGGCCAGATGGAACTCATCCCGGACCAGACGACCGGCTTCGAGATGCTGGAGAACGGCCGCGTCGACGCCATCTCCATGCTGAAGGTCTCGCACGAGTACCTGCTGATGGAGCGCGGCGGCGACTTCGACGTCACCGAACCGTTCTACCCGGTCATGGACGGCAAGGAGGAGAAGGGCTGGGGCGGCCTCTGTCTGCGCCAGGGTGACGACGAGATGCTCGACGAGGTGAACCGGGTCATCGCCGAGTTCACCGAGAGCGGCCGCCTCCTCGAGCTCGGCGAGGAGTGGGGATTCACTGAGGACGACCTGCCCGACGGCACGAGCACCGCCGAGCTCTGCGAGGGCTGATCCAGCGTGGAGTTCCTGCAAGCACAGCTACCCCGCTACCTCGACGGTGCCTGGATCACACTCCAGCTCACCTTCGGGGGGGCCGTTCTGGCCTTCGTCTTAGCCATGGTCTTCGGGATCATGGGCACCGTACGGTCCTGGCTCCTGCGCGCGATCACCACTGTCTACGTGGAGGTCTTCCGGGGGATCGCCGCTCTCGTGGTGATGTTCTGGTTCGTCTTCGCGGTCCCTGACATGACCGGTTTCGAGCTGGAGCCGATGTTCGCCGCGATCCTCGCGCTCGGCCTGAACGTCGGTGCCTACGGCGCCGAGGTCGTGCGAGCCGCGCTCAACGCGGTGCCCAGGGCCCAGGTCGAGGCCACCGTCGCGCTGAACCTCTCCTGGTTCCAGCGCATGCGCCTGGTTGTCGTGCCACAGGCGTGGGCGCAGATGCTGCCCACGTTCGGCAACCTGATCATCGAGCTGATGAAGGCGACCGCCGTGGTGTACATGGTCGGCATCCTCGACCTCACCGCCGTCGCCCGTGAGGTGCGCAGCGGTACGGGCGAGACGTTGGCCGCGTTCGCGATCGCGTTCGTCATCTACTACCTGATCGCGCAGGTGCTGATCTTCGGTATGCGACTGCTCGAGCGCCGCGCCAACCAGAAGCTGGGCCGTACCCCGCCGTCCGGCGGCGGGATCATGAGCCTGCTCCGGCCCCCGTCGGTCGGTACCCAGGTGGGGGTGGCCAAGTAATGAACAACGATTCCACGCCCATGATCTGGGACTTCGCCTTCACCTTCGAGGTCATGCCGAGCCTGCTCCAGGGCCTGCTGGTGACGATCCAGCTCACGCTGATCGGCTACAGCATCGCCCTGACCCTGGGCCTGCTGATCGCGGTCGTGCGACGGGTCCCGTACGTCGGTCCCGTCGTGCACTTCGTCATGGAGTTCATCCGGACCACACCGCTGATCATCCAGCTGGTGTTCGTCTTCTTCCTGCTGCCGGCGAGCTACGCACTGCCGGTGTTCGGCCCGGTCCCCATCACCGCGTTCACCGTCGGTGTGGTGGTCCTCGGCATCCACTACGCGGCCTACACCGCCGAGGTGTACCGCTCGGGTATCGAGGGCGTGGCCAAGGGCCAGTGGGAGGCGGCCCGGGCCCTGAGCCTGCCGACGACACGGACCTGGGGAGCGGTCGTACTGCCCCAGGCGATCCGCAAGGTCATCCCCGCTCTGGGCAACTACCTGATCTCCATGTTCAAGGACACGCCGCTGCTCTTCGCCATCGGTGTGGCGGAGCTGCTGACCAGGGCCCAGCGGGTCGGCAGCGAGAGTTTCCGGATGATGGAGGCCATCACGCTGGTCGGGCTCCTCTTCCTCCTGGTGAGCATCCCGTCCGCGATTGTGATTCGACGACTGGAGAAGCGATATGCCGCCGTCTGATACCCCTGAGAACACGACGGCACCGGGTGTCGGGGACGGCGTCGCCGACGGCCCGCTGATCGTGTTCGACCAGGTGGTGAAGCGCTTCGGCGACCTCACCGTCCTGGACCACCTCGACTTCGACGTGGCCGCCGGCGAGCGCGTCACCCTGATCGGGCCGAGCGGCTCCGGCAAGACCACCATCCTGCGCCTGCTCATGACGCTGGAGAAGGTCACCGAGGGCCGCATCAACATCGGCGGGGAGCCGTTCAGCCACATGCCGAAGGGCAGCGGCCTGGCCCCGGCCAGCGAGAGCTACCTGCGGCGCCGCCGCAAGAGCATCGGCATGGTGTTCCAGCAGTTCAACCTGTTCCCGAACATGACGGTGCGCAGGAACATCATGGAGGCGCCGGTCAACGTCCTCGGCCTGTCCAAGGACGAGGCCAGCGCCCGCGCCGAGGAACTGCTGGACCTGGTGGGTCTGGGCGACAAGATCGACGCCCACCCGACCCAGCTGTCCGGCGGTCAGCAGCAGCGCGTGGCGATCGCCCGCGCCCTGGCGATGCGGCCGGAGATCCTCCTGCTGGACGAGGTCACCTCGGCCCTGGACCCGGAGTTGGTGGCGGGCGTGCTGGACGTGCTGCGCGAGGTGGCCGAGACCACCGACATCACGATGCTGTGCGTGACCCACGAGATGGGCTTCGCGCGGGACGTGTCCCACCGGGTCATGATGTTCGACGAGGGCCGCATCGCCGAGGAGGGCCACCCGGACCAGATCTTCGGGGACCCCCAGGAGGAGCGGACCAAGACCTTCCTGAAGTCGGTCCTGGAGAACGGGCACTAGATCCCGGCTCCCGGAGACGGGGCCCGCCCGGGCGTCGCGGCACACGACCGCGACGGTCCGGGCGGGCCCCGCCCCGTGTCACCTCCTGTGCGGCCTATTCGGCGACCAGGACGAAGAAGAGGAAACCGAGGAACCGGGTGCGCTCGCGGAGCCGCTCGGGCAGCAGGTGCCGGGGGGTGTCCGGCGAGAAGGGCGGTTCGTCGATGTCCGCGACGCGGAAACCGGCCCCGGTGAAGTCCCGGACCATCGCGTGCAGCGGGCGGTGCCAGACGTTCAGGACCGCCCTCTTGCCCTGGAACTCCACCTCCACCGGCCAGGGAGAGACCTCGAAGTAGTCGGTGTCCGGCTCCAGCAGCACGTGGGCGGCCGGATGGTCCACGGAGACCAGGAGGCGGCCGCCCGGCCTCAGGACCCGGCGCAGCTCCCGGAGCGGCCCCTCCCACTCCCTGAGGTAGTGCAACGACAGTGAGGAGACGACGTCGTCGAACCCGCCGTCGGGGAACGGGAGGGGCTCCGCGAGGTCGAGCACGCGCAGGTCGGCGTCGTCGCCGAGACGTTTCCTGGCCAGCCTGACCATCTCCGCGCTGGAGTCGAACCCGGTCACCTCGGCGCCCCGGTTCCGCAGTTCCAGGGAGAGGGGACCGGAGCCGCAGCCCGCGTCCAGGACGCGGCGGCCGCCGACGTCACCGGCGAGGTTCAGCATGGCGGGGCGCTCGTAGTGACCGTTCATGAGGTTGGCGTCGTTGTCGGCCGAGTACGCCTCGGCGAAGTCGTCGTAGTCGCTTGTGGTCACGTTGGTCTCGACTCCTGGTTCGGGGGGTGGCCGGGTCCGACGGTAACCGGCCGGGACCTCCCTGGGGGGCGCCGTCCTCCGCCTGGGACCACCTCGCCGGATTCCGGTCGTGGGGGACGCTCCCCGGGCGTGTCGGGACCCTGGTGACAACGGGGTAACGACATACCGTAGTCATTAAGTCGCTTTTAGTTTTCCCTGGTGCAGAATGTGTGTTCTGAGACAGGGGGGACACTTGTGACCATGGTGCGAAGATGGGGGCTCGCCTGGGCCGTCGCCCTCGCCGCCGTCCTGATCATCGGGCCGGCGCTCATCCGGCCGGGGATGCGGGATGACGTCCTCGGTGAGTCGTCCGTGCTGTACCTGGTCTCCTGGATGCCGATGTTGATCGGCATCGTCATGGCCTGGGGACTCGTCCGGGCGTTCGGGCGACGTGACGAGCTGGACCGACGGATCGCCAGCGCCATGGACGGCCACCCCGTCCTACGCGAACTCGGCTGGATGGTGCTCCTGATCGCCGGGTTCATCCTCTCGATGGTCGTGCTGTCGTGGATCTTCACCGTCTACGGGGAGGAGACCGGCGTCTCCCCGGACCTCGCGATGTCCGTGGCACTGGTCTCGCGCCTGCTGTTCCTGTTCGCCATCCCCCTGCTGATCCTGGACCGCTCGGGCCTGACCGTCGACGGCAAGGGCACCGCCATGCCCTCGATCGCCCTGAAGGTGGGGGAGCCCTGGCGCTGGCTCGGGGTGGTGCCCGTGTTCGTCACGGTGGTCCTGATGGGATTCCTGATCACGCCGCACATCGGGCTCCCCGAGCCCTCACTCACGCTGTACGCCATGCTGGTCGCCTTCATGGTGATCGCCACCTGTGAGGAGATCTTCTTCCGGGGGATGATGCAGACCCGGCTGGAGCTGCTCCTGGGGCGCTGGGGCGGCATCGTGCTGACCTCGGTGGTGTTCGCGATGACCTACGCGTTCATCCAGCCCTACGACGCCGTCTCGCAGTTGCCCGGCATCGACTTCGTGCACGACACCGGCATGGCCCTGCTCACCTACGGCGCCGCGGGCCTGTTCTACGGCTACCTGTGGGCGTGCTTCCGCAACACCTGGATCAACGTCCTCATGCGTGTGGCCATGTTCCTGCTCATCCTGCCGCCCGACCTCCAGATCGGCATCAGCCGGTAGCTCCGCCGCCCGCGAATCCACGCGTCCCACCAGGTCAGGTGGGGCGCGTGATCGTGTCATGAGGAAAAACCTGCCCGGTGTCCAGGGACACGCGTGGCGATATGGGTACAGATCCTCCACAGCAGTCGCGTTGCGGTCATTTTCCCCTCACGGGGACGTCACCGTGCGGTCATGCAAAAGGGGGAGTCTGCCCACTGTGAGCACGGAATCAGCGCCAACGCCAGCGGGGCCCGCCACCGCCGACCTTCCCGCCGACAGGTTCATGGACCGGGAGGAGGGATGGCTCCGGTTCAACCAACGAGTGCTCGAACTCGCGGAGGACGAGAACATCCCGCTGCTCGAACGGACGCGGTTCCTCGCGATCTTCTCCAGCAACCTGGACGAGTTCTTCATGGTGCGGGTGGCCGGGCTCAAACGCCGTCTGGCCACGGGCCTGTCCGTCGCCTCACCCAGCGGGCACCACCCCAGGGACCTGCTGGAGCGCATCTCCCTGTTCACCCACGACCAGATCCTGCGCCTGATCGCCTGTTTCGAGAACAGCGTCGCCCCCGCCCTGGCCCGGGAGGGCATCAGCATCGTCCGGTGGAGCGAGCTGGACGACCGCGAACGCGAGTACCTGCACGGCTACTTCCGCCGCGCCATCTACCCGCTGGTGACACCGTTCGCGGTCGACTCCGCGCACCCCTTCCCCTACATCTCGGGCCGTTCGCTCAACCTCGCCGTCACGGTGCGCGACTCCAACGACGACCGGCCCATGTTCGCCCGGGTCAAGGTGCCCAGCGCCCTGCCCCGGTTCATCGAGCTCACCACCCACGGCGGCGGCCGCTTCGTCCCGGTCGAGGACATCATCGCCGCGCACCTGCCCCAGCTGTTCGAGGGCATGCAGGTGGTCGAACACCACGCCTTCCGGGTCACCCGCAACGCCGACCTGGAGGTCGACGAGGACGAGACCGACGACCTCGTCCAGTCCCTGGAGAACGAACTCCTGCGCCGCCGCTTCGGACCGCTCGTGCGCCTGGAGGTGGAACAGTCCATCAGCGACGGGGCGCTGTCCATCCTCCGCGAGCAGCTCGGTGCCGAGGAGGAGGAGATCTACCGGGTCCCGGGGCCGCTCAACCTGGCCGGGCTCGCCCAGATCGCCGACACCGACCGACCCGACCTGCGCTACCCGCCCATGGTCCCGGTGGAACCGCGCGCGCTCACCTCCGGCGACCTGTTCGCGACCATCCGCGAACGCGAGGTGCTCGTCCACCACCCCTACGAGTCCTTCGCCACCACCACGGAGCGGTTCCTCACCCTGGCCTCCACCGACCCCAAGGTCGTGGCGATCAAACAGACCCTGTACCGCACGAGCGGCGACTCACCCATCGTCGAGTCGCTCATCGAGGCGGCCCGGGAGGGCAAGGAGGTCGTGGTCCTGGTCGAGGTCAAGGCCCGCTTCGACGAACAGAACAACATCCAGTGGGCCCGCAAGCTGGAGGAGGCGGGCTGCCACGTCGTCTACGGAGTCGTGGGGCTCAAGACCCACTGCAAGCTGTCCATGGTCATCCGCCAGGACGACGACGGCCTGCTGCGCCGCTACTGCCATGTGGGCACGGGCAACTACAACCCGAGCACCGCACGGATCTACGAGGACTTCGGCCTGTTCAGCGCCGCCGCGGAGGTGGGTGAGGACGTCAGTGACCTCTTCAACAGCCTCACCGGGTTCTCCCGCAAGAAGCACTACCGCAGGCTCCTCGTGGCCCCCGCGGCCCTGCGCCGGGGACTCCTCAAGCAGATCGCCACCGAGGTGGAGAACAGCCTCAAGGGCGAGCCCGCCCACATCAGGATCAAGGTGAACTCCATCGTCGACGAGGAGATCATCGACGCCCTGTACCGCGCCTCGCAGTCCGGGGTCGACGTCGACCTGTGGGTGCGCGGCAGCTGCGTGCTGCGCGCCGGAGTTCCGGGCCTGTCCGAGAAGATCCGGGTGCGCAGCATCCTGGGCCGCTTCCTCGAACACTCACGCGTGTTCGTCTTCGCCAACGGCTGGCGTCCCCAGGTGTGGATCGGCAGCGCCGACCTCATGCCCCGCAACCTCGACCGGCGCGTGGAGGCACTGGTCCGGATCGCCGACCCCGAGCAGTGCCGTCGGCTGGTGGGCATCATGGAGCTGGCGATGTCCGACAGCACCTCCTCGTGGCGGCTCGAACCCGACGGTTCATGGAAGCGGGTCACCCACGACGCGGAGGGCCAACCGCTGGTCGACCTCCAGGACACCCTGAGAGGCGACCGGCACCTGAGAGTGGTGGACGGGTGAACACCCACGAGCACGGGGCAGGTCACGGGGGCCCCGACGCGGGACCCTTGAGGACGAACGTCCCCGAGATCCGCATGACCAGCGCCTTCCCGCCGCGCGACACCGCGGTGGGCGGTTACCTGGAGCCCATCCGCGCGGGCGGCGCGGTCCTCTGGCGCGACGGTCCCTCCGGTCGGGAGGTCGTCCTCATCCGGCGCCCGGACCGGGGCGACTGGACCCTGCCCAAGGGCAAGCTCAAGAACGGCGAGCACCCCATCATCGGCGCCGTCCGGGAGGTCGAGGAGGAGACCGGCCTCACCCCCGTGATGGGGCGCCGGCTCCCGCCGCAGCGCTACCTCAAGGACGGCTGGCCCAAACAGGTGGAGTGGTGGGCGGCCACCCCGGCCCAGCCCGGCGGGCGGATCGACTACGAACCCAACGAGGAGGTGGAGACGGTCGAGTGGGTCCCCGTCGAGGAGGCCCGTGCCCGTCTCACCTACGACCACGACGTGCAGGTCCTCGACAACTTCCGGGTCGGTCCCGCACGGACCTTCCCGATCGTCCTGCTGCGGCACCTGTCGGCGGGGGAGAAGCGCTCCTGGACCGACAGCGACCTGCTGCGACCGCTCGACGAGACCGGCCGCGCCGACGCCCTCGCCCTGCCCCGGGTGCTGGGCGCCTACGGGGGGCTGCGCGCGCTGACGTCGGCGGCGGCCCGTTGCACGGAGTCCCTGCTGCCGCTGACCGTCGAGTGCGACGTCCCCATGAGCACCGAGGGCGCCCTCACGGTGGGACGCGCGGGCGGGGGCTACGACGTGGAGGAGGCCCGGGAGGTCATCGCGCGGGTCCTGGACGAGCAGCGGCCAACGGTCGTGTGCACCCACGGTGAGCTGGTCCCGCACCTGCTCACCGAGGTGCTCACACGGCTGGGCGCACCGCTGTCGCAGCAGCGCGGGCTGCGCAAGGGGTCGTTCTGGGTGGTGCACGTGTCCCCGGAGGGGGAGCTGGCCGGGGTGGAACGGCACGGGGTCCGCGAGTAGGTCCGCCCGTCGGCCCCGGTGAGGGAGTGGTCCGCGACGGTGACATGATGCCGTCATGCCCAAACACATGGTGGCCCGGAGCGTCGTGGTCGACGCTCCGGCCAAGCGGATCTTCGACATCGTCGCCACACCGTCACAGCACGCCGTGCTCGACGGCTCCGGCACCGTCCAGGGCGCGCAGTCCGGCCCGGACCGGTTGGAGCTGGGCTCCGAGTTCGGCATGGACATGAAGATGCTCGGGCTCCCCTACCGGATGACCAACCGCGTGGTGGAGTTCGAGGAGGGACGGCTCATCGCCTGGAGGCACGTGGGCTCGCACCGCTGGCGCTACGAGTTCCGGGAGCTGCCCGAGGGCGGGACCCTCGTCACCGAGACCTTCGACTACTCGCGGGGGCAGATCGCCCTCTACGTGCTGAGCGGCGCCCCGGCACGCAACGCTCGGGGCATCCTCCTGACGCTGGACCGGCTCAAGGCGGCCGCCGAGGCCGAGGAGGCCTGAGACCGCGACTGGGGCGCGATCCCCCCGGTCAGCGGTCGACCGCCACGCACGGCACTCTCCGAAATGCCCTAAAGTTCGGCAAGGGCCGCGTTCCCCCGCGCCTCCCAGCCGCCGCGGCGCAGGGTGAGCGGGCCCGCTGACAGGGAGTTTCCGGTGACAGGCGTGCCGGTCGATGCGGGAAGTCGGGAGACCAGTGGTGGGAACGAGCTTGGGCGACGTGTGGCAGGACGTGCTGACCGGCCAGCCCGATCCGGAACAGTGGATCATCGTCACGACCGCCGTGGTGGCCCTGGCGGCCGTGCTGCTGGGTCCGCCCTGGCGCGTGGCGCGCAACGTCGTCACCATCGCCCACGAGGGCGGGCACGCACTCGTGGCCCTGCTCAGCGGCCGCCAGCTGACCGGGATCCGACTGCACTCGGACACGTCCGGGGTGACGGTCTCCCGTGGCAGGCCCACCGGCATCGGCATGATCCTCACGGTCTTCGCCGGCTACATCGCCCCGAGCGTGATCGGCCTCCTCGGCATCCTCATGCTGATGGCGGGCTACATCACCGCGCTGCTGTGGCTGAGCATCGTGATCCTGGCGGCCATGCTGCTCATGATCCGCAACTTCTACGGCGTTCTGTCGGTCGTGGTCACCGGAGCGGTGGTCTTCGGCGTCAGCTGGTTCACCCCGCACGAGGTCCAGGCGGCCTTCGCCTACCTGTTCATCTGGTTCCTGCTGTTCGCCGGGGTGCGCCCGGTCATCGAGCTCCAGTCGCAGCGCGTGCGCAACCCCTCTCCGCACTCTGACGCCGACCAGCTCGCACGCCTCACCGGGCTCCCGGGCACCCTCTGGGTCGGGGTGTTCCTGCTGGTGAACGCCGCCGTCACCGCCCTGGGCGTGTGGCTGCTGTTCTTCTGAGCGAGGGACGCAGACCCGAGAGACGAAAACAGGCCCCGCGTCAGGACGCGGGGCCTTCGTCGTGCCCGGAGGCGGTGCGGCTACTGGGTGGTCTGCGGGGCGCTGAGCGCCAGGGCGACCGAGGCGAACACCGGGATGCGGGTGTCCAGCGAGGTGACGCGCAGGGTCTGCATGACGCGCGGCAGCGGGGCGGCGATCACCAGGAGGGCCTGCTGTTCCTTGGCGGCCTTGTGGGCGCGGATCAGCACGCGCAGCCCACTGGAGTCGATGAACCGCAGGTCGGCGCAGTCCAGCACGACGCGGCCGAAGGGCTGCGTGGTCAACGCCTCCGTGACCGCCTCCTGGAAGCGGTTCTCGGTGGCCATGTCGATCTCGCCGTCCAGGGCCAGCACTCTTCCGGCCTCGTGGAGGGTGGAGGAAATGGTCAGGTCGGGCATTGCGACTCCGGCGTACTCGGGCCGTGCCCGACGGGTCGGCGAGGCAGGCCGCACGTCTCCCCACTGGGGACGTGCGGAGACCGGTGCGATGGATGCGTTACCGCGTGAGCCAAGCTGATGGTTCATCAAGTTCCTTGCGTGGTGCCCCGGGCTGGGAACCGGGGAGGAAACGCCTTTCTCGCCTGGTTTGCTCGGAAAAGCACGGCACCGGGGCAACGCCTGGCCAGGGCCAGGAGTTCCTGGTGCCGTGTGTCGTCGGTGTGACTTGCGTCGGTGTGACGTGCGACGAGGGCTCGGTGCATGGTGTCCCCGTGCTCGGCCGTCCCGCCGGAGCCGGCGGCCGCGATCGGCCCTCCACTCGGGAGAACCCGCCCGCGACGGCGGGCATTCCCCGGTGGGTCGCGGCGGGGACCGTGGCTGGGCCGGTGGTCCCCGGTGGACCCGGCTCCTCCCGGCGCACTGTCAGGGCGCTGGGACGCGTTGGGGCCGGGGCCGTCCAGCCTCGGACTTTACCACAGCGCTGTGGCCGATTCGTGACGGGAGCGACGCAAGGTCGTGCCTCCGTCGATTCACCGTTTCCGGGATACCTGGTGTATGGATCACGCCTTTTGGACGCACGGGGGCTCCGTGGGGCTCTCCGCGGGTTCGCGCTCGCTCTGCTGGACCGCCCACACACACGCGGACAGGGTGAGCGGGACCGCCACGGTCAGCGCCAGCGCGGGGATGGCCACGCCCGAGTCGTTGGCCGCGAAACCGACCAGGGCCGTCACCAGGGAACCGGTCAGCCCGGCCCGGAGTGTCGGGGCGTACTCGTAGGCCCGCTGGAGCGCGCCGATCCGCCACCTGCCCGGCCGGTTCAGGACGGCGAACAGGAACACCAGGGCCCCGGCGGCCAGCAGCGTGAGGTGCCAGTTGCCCAGGGTGCCCAGCATCGCGCCCAGCTTGCGGGCCAGCACCGTCCCGGCGTCCCCGTTCACCACCAGCTCCGCGAACGCGCCGAAGTGGCTGCGGTCCTCCACCGGACGCAGGTAGTCCATCCAGGCCAGCAAGGAGATCGCCGTGACCGAGACGACGGCCACCGCGGCCATGCGCAGGGCGGTGATCCGCACCCCCGCGATCATCATCGTGGTCACCGCCAGGCCGGGGATCAGTGCGATGACGCCGCCGAAGTCCGTGCCCAGTCCCGGCCAGCCGATGATCAGCACCGAGGCGGCACCCACGACGATGGTCGTGACGACGGCGGCGCGGCGCCTGCCCCGCGAGATCAGTGAGTGGGAGACGCCCGCGACCGCCATGAGCATGCCGGTGGCGAAGGTCGCGAACGCGATGTTGCCGATCCCGTAGAACCGTCCCGCCACGATCGGGGAGTACCCCGTGGGCGAGTTCATCTGGAGGTGCGCGCCTACGCAGAGGTCGACGAAGAGCACCAGGGTGGTCGCTCCCGCCACCACGGTCATCGGCCCCAGGATGGTCCGGCGCCACGGTCCCGCCACCGCCAGGGCCACCACCAGGGCGTCCACGGCCAGGACCGAGGCGAGCAGGGCCAGCAGCGGGAACTGCGTCGCCCACCACGGAATGAGGTTGGCCAGGTAGCTCGCCACGGGGAAGGCCGCACCCGCCAGGGCCACGACCCGGGTCACCGACAGCACCACGGCCCGCTTGCCCCGCTGCCCCCACGAGTACCGGTGCATCGCGTAGGCCGCCGCCGCGTAGATGAGCAACTGGATGGCGACCAGGCCACTGAAGAACCCGGGGATGGCCGTGCCCACGACCACGGCGGCGGTGTTGAAGTCCACCAGGCGGACGAGCGCCTCCTCGGCTGGCTGCGGGCGGTCGGTGGTCTGCCACGCCCGTCCGCCGGTGAGCCCGCCCGGGTCCATCCCCAGAGTGCGCAGCACGGTGACGGTGGTGTCGGTCAGGGCCACCAGCCCGGGACGCCGGGTCGACTCCGACGCCAGGTACGCGGAGGGGCCGGCCAGCCCCTGGGCGGTCATCTCCCCGGTGAGCGCCACGGTCAGCTGGGAGGGCCCGGTGTCCATGGAGACGCCGACCACCATCAGGGTCGCGCCCGCGGGCAGGTTCCGCACCAGGGCGGACAGCCGGGAGTCGAGTGTCTCCAGGGTGTCCTCACGGACCTGCTCGGGGACGTCCTCGGGTTTGGCCTCCTGGGGTTCGTCATCCTCGTCGGACTCGGTGGGGTACAGGCTGGTCAGCTCGGGCAGCTCCACCGCCGCGAGGGAGACGCCCTGGAGGCGCTCCTGGGAGAGGTCGCGCGCCGAGTCGACGTAGTGGTCGACCCGCCCCGACTCGTCCGCGGCGCCCAGGGCGGCGCCCGGACCGGCGGCCAGGGTCAGACCGCCCTGGTCACGCACGGTCTGTCCGAGCAGGCCCACCGGCGCGGAGAAGACCGACCGCGCGTTCTGGTCGACGAAGTCGCCGAAGCCCGGGACGGTCGCCCCCGACCCGTCCACGACCGGCTCCGGAGCGGGCTCGCAGACGGTGAAGCGCTCACGGTCGGAGAGGGCGCGCTGTCCGGCCGAGACCGACAGCCACCCGTCAGTGGGGCAGGTCCGCGAGGTGGCGGTGCGGATGGACACGTTGCCGATCGCCCCGGCCTCGGCCATCTCCCACAGCGCGGGCGTGTGCTCGGGGGTGACGTCCTCCCAGAGCAGGCCCGGCACGCCCACCAGCACCACCGGTCCGTCGGCCCGACCGGTGCGGTCCGGGTCGGAGTTCGCGGCCGCCCCCGAGCTCGCGGCGGCGGGCGCCGTGCAGAACAGGACCGCGGCCACCAACATGAGGGCGTACAGGCGCCTTCTGGGGCTGCTGCCCGGGCGCCCTCCTGGGAGTCCGCCCGGGCTCCCTCCAGGTCGTCGGGCACGGCCCTTGGCCGAACACCGTTCCGAGCGCAGGCCGAGCCATCGACTCGGTGACATGGCGGTCCCCCCGATCGCGATCACCTCACTGGTCGCCCACCCTAGTGATCACACGGCTCTGAGCGGGGAAAACGGCGATTCCGGACAGGGAGGAACCGGACGCGAGAAGCGGGGGAGGAGTATCAGGGGAACCGGGGAGGGGCCGGGGGCGGGTCCCATGGTGGGGCGCCGTTGAGGGGGCCGTGGTCCTCAGGGGGTCAGACCCCACTCCTTCAGGGTCGCGTCGGCGTCGGGCAGCGGGCGTCCCCGGGTGACCTCTCCGGGGGTGCGGCCGAACCTCGGCGCCGGACCCGCCACCAACCGGTCGCCCTCTCCCCGCACGAGCGCGCCCCGGGCCCGCACGTGCGGGTGGTCGGGTGCCTCCGCCAGGGACAGGACGGGCATCACGCAGGCGTCGGTGCCCTCGAACACCGCCCCCCACTCGTCACGACCGCGCGTGCGCAGCACCTCGGCGAAGCGCGCGCGCAGCAGGGGCCACGCGTCGGTGTCCCACTGTTCGGGCAGGTCCTCGCCGTCCAGCCCCACTCCCGCGAGGAACGCGGCGTAGAACTGCGGCTCGATGCAGGCCACGGAGACGTGGCGGCCGTCGGCGCACTCGTAGACGTCGTACCAGGGAGCGCCGGTGTCGAGGTAGTTGGTGCCGCGCTCGTCGGTCCACGCACCGCGCGCACGGTCCTCGTGCACCATCGACATCAGCAGGGCGCTGCCGTCCACCATCGCGGCGTCCACGACCTGGCCCCGGCCGGAACCCCGCCGCTCCAGGAGGGCGGCCAGGACACCGGTGACCGCGAACATCGTGCCGCCCGCGAAGTCGCCGAGCAGGTTGATCGGCGGGACCGGGGGGCCGCCCGCGCGTCCGATGGAGTGCAGGGCGCCGTTCACCGAAACGTAGTTCATGTCGTGCCCGGCGGTGTGGGCCAACGGGCCGTCCTGTCCCCAGCCGGTGACCCGCGCGTACACCAGGCCCGGGTTGAGCTCCAGGCAGTCGTCGGGGCCGAGGCCCAGCCGTTCCATGACCCCCGGTCGGAAGCCCTCCAGGAGGACGTCGGCGCGGGCGACGAGTTCGCGGGCGCGGGCCATCCCCTCGGGGGTCTTGAGATCGGCGCCGACCACGGCGCGCCCTTCGCTCATGTGCGGTCCGGTGGAGCCGCCGTTCACGGCGTCGGCGGCCACGGGGCGGTCGATCCGGATCACGCTGGCGCCCATGTCGGCCAGGAGCATCCCGGCCATCGGTGCCGGGCCGAGCCCGGTGAACTCGACGACGCGGGTTCCGTTGAGGGGTCCCATGGTGCCTCCGGGGTGTTGGTCGGGAGAGGTTACTAGAACGGCGTTCGGTTCATTGTGCAGGCTGTGTCGCCCCGACGCCAGGTCGCCGCCTCCGGTCGGGGAGGGGAAAAGAATAGAGGGAAATGCGCGATTTGCCAGGGAATGGTTTTCGGGCCATGTCAAAACACCACACTCTCCTGGTGTTAATGTGACCCTGTTCGGCGCCCCCGAACGCCCCTCCACCACCGAGAACTCCACGAACCAACCCTTGAAGAAGGGCTCGGAAGTCATGCCCAGAAAACCCGGGAAGAACGGCGGCAACGGCCGTTCCGGAAGGCGTCGGCGGCGCAGGGTGTCCCTCGTCCCTCCCCTGCCGGTCATGGCGGCAGCCGTCGCCGCCGTGCTGGCCACGGTGGGCGGAGGAACGGCCCTGGCCATGGAGAAGACCGTCCTTCTGGACGCCAACGGCGAGGAGAGCGAGGTCCGTACCTTCGGCGACAGCGTCCAGGACGTCCTCGACTCCGCCGGGATCGAGCTCGGCGAACACGACGTGGTCGCCCCCTCCCCGGGCACCACCCTCAGCGCCGGCGACCACGTCGTGGTCCGCTCGCCCCGGGAGCTCACCGTCGACCTCGACGGACACGAACGCGACCACCGGGTGCACGCCGCCACGCTCGGCGAAGCCCTCGGACAGATCGGACTCGACCCCGAGGGAGTCGAACTCTCCCAGGCGCACGACGCCGTGATCCCCGAGGACGGACTCGCGGTGAGCGCGGAACGCGCCCCCCGCATGGTCGTCATGTACGACACCGTGCGCTCCGAGACCCGCACCACGGGCGCGACCGTCGCCGACGTGCTCAGCGCCGCCGGGGTCGAGACCGGCGAGCACGACATCGTCTCCCCGGAACCCGACGAGCCCGCCGAACCCGACATGGTCGTCCGCGTCCTACCCGCCCTCGGCGCACCCGAGACCGAGGAGGTCGTGATCGAGGCGGAGACGGTCGAGCGCGAGAACCCCGACCTCCCCGAAGGCGAACGCGAGGTCGTCACCGAGCCCGAGGACGGACTCAAGGAGGTCACCACGCTGCGTGTCCTGCGCCACGGCGAGGAGGTCGAGCACGAACTCTCCGAGAAGGTCGTCACCGAACCCGTCGAGGGCCTGGTGGAGATCGGCACCAAGGTCGAGGAGGAGCCCGACCCCGGCGAGGCCAGCGGCGAGGCGAGCGGCCTCAACTGGTCCGGGCTCGCCCAGTGCGAGTCCGGAGGCAACGCCTCCGCGGTGAACTCGGCCGGCGGGTACTACGGGCTCTACCAGTTCAGCCCGAGCACGTGGGCCTCGGTCGGCGGCAGCGGGCTGCCCTCCGAGGCCAGCCCCGCCGAGCAGACCCAGCGCGCCCAACAGCTCTACGACACCGTCGGCGGGAACTGGCAGAGCCAGTGGCCGCACTGCGGGGTCCACCTCTTCGACTGACCGGGACGACCAGGGTTCGGTGGGAGGTGATCCCACCGGACACGGCGTGGATGAGCGGGTGGGCGGCGGCTGGCAAGATGTGTGGGTGACACAGACACCCGAACCCGACCCCGCCGACCGTTCCCGCCTGCTCACCCCCGCCGACGTGCGGGCCCTCGCCGAGCGGTTCGGTATCCGGCCCACCAAGACCCTGGGCCAGAACTTCGTCATCGACCACGGCACCGTCCGCCGCATCGTCCGTGTCGCGGGCGTCGGCGCCGACGACGTGGTCGTCGAGGTGGGGCCCGGACTCGGCTCGCTCACCCTCGCGCTGCTCCCGCACGTGCGGCAGGTCACCGCGATCGAGATCGACCCGGGGCTGGCCGAGGCGCTGCCCGGCACCGTCGCCGACCACGCCCCCGACCTCGCCGACCGCCTCACGGTGGTCCCCGGCGACGCCATGCGCGTCACCGAACTGCCCGGCCCCGCCCCCACGGCGCTCGTGGCCAACCTGCCCTACAACGTCTCCGTGCCGGTCCTGCTGCACCTGCTCGAACTCCTGCCCAGCCTGGAGCGGGTCCTGGTGATGGTGCAGGCCGAGGTCGCCGACCGGATCACCGCCACCCCGGGCGGCCGCATCTACGGGGTGCCCTCCGCGAAGGTCGCCTGGTACGCCAGCGCGCGCCGGGCCGGATCGGTCGGCCGCAACGTCTTCTGGCCCGCGCCCAACGTCGACTCCGGGCTGGTGGAGCTGATCCGCCGTCCCGAGCCCAGCACGAAGGCGCCGCGCCGGGAGGTCTTCAAGGTCATCGACGCCGCCTTCGCCCAGCGCCGCAAGACCCTGCGCGCGGCCCTGTCCGGGTGGGCGGGATCGGCCCCCGCGGCTGAGGAGGCGCTCCGGGCCGCCGGGGTCCAGCCGAGCGCGCGCGGTGAGTCCCTGGGCATCGAGGAGTTCGCGGCGATCGCGGAGCACCGCCCGGAGTAGCGGCGGAAGTTGTGCCCGGTGCGCGGGCAGGGGCACCACCGGGAGCAGCGGCCGCCGCGTTCGGTGGGCGCCCGGAGCGCGTCCGGGAGCACAGCCAGGGAGTCAGCGGCGGACGGTGACGGTTCGATGGGCTGCTTCGGGTGGGTGGGTTTCGGACAGGAACTTGCTGGCATCCGATCGGCGCGCACGACGAAGGGGCGCCCTCCGAGGAGGACGCCCCTTTCCTAATCCTGACGCCGGGGCGGCGGATCAACCCTGGTCCGGCGGGGGAGGGAGTTCCTCCGACTCCCGAGGGCGGGACCGGAACAGGGCCCGCGCCACCGCGGCCACACCCAGACCCACCGCCAGCACCGGCAGCAGCCACAGCACGTTCGGTTCCCACGCGCCGCTGCCCCGGACGACGAACGCGACCGCGAGCCCCAGGAACAGCAGTCCCGCGAGCAGTGAACCCCAGTCAGTTCTCCGCTTGGTCATACCGCACCTCCACTGTTCCGGCCCTGTTCTCGGCGTGCACGTTGATCACCGGCACACCGTCCTGTCCGTTTCCGGCCTCCCTGGCTCCGTCGGCGCGCCCGGAGCCCTCCGGCGCTCGCGTCGGCTCGAAGGTCTCCTCATGGGTGACGCCCAGTCCGGTCACGAAGTCGCCGTCGGGCTCAGCGTCCCCCACACCGACCGCCCCGGCCCAGACCTCCGACACCAGGTTGATACGGGCGTCCTCGGGGATCACCAGGACCAGGGAGCCCACGTCCACCCGCGCTCTCACGTCCACCGACTCACCGGGGTCGAGTTCCGTGGACAGCCCCGTCAGATCCAGCGTCCCCGACCCCACGTTCAGCCACAGGTCGTCCGACCCGGCCTCGGCGACCGTGGCCGGCGCCCAGTCCCGGTCACCGATCCGCATCCTGGTGACGTCGGTCGAGGACACCAGCATCGCGCCCAGCACGGCGAGGCAGCCCAGGAACACCAGCCCCCGAGGGTTGCCCACCCAGGCCCCGACCAGTGCGTACACGCCGATCACCGCCACCACGGCGGCCATGAAGTAGACACCGAGGTCCGGCCCCAACAACAGTTGGGTGGGGCTCGCCTCGGACACGGGCGGGCCCAGGTGCGGAGCGGTGAACGCCCACGCGATCGCCATGGCGAACACGGTCCACAGCGCGTGTGAGGCCAGCGGTGAGGAACGCGGCTTCCCTCCGTGACCGGATCCGTCGCCACGGCAGCCTCCGCCGTGCCGGTCCGCCTCCTTCCTTCCCCCGCCGCCGGCGGCCTCGTCCCCGTCGTCGCCGTCCTCGTACTCGTCCTCCTCGTCATCGTCGTCCGGGCCCAGCGACGTGCGCTCGGAGACCACCGCGAGGTCCACCGGGCCCTGCGGGGCCGAGGCCCACGGCTGGGCCGGGTTGTAGTAGGCGGGAACCGGTTGCGGCACCGGACCCGTGGGCGGCGGTTCGCGCGTGGCCAGGTCCGAGCGGAGCGCGAGCAACGAGGTCCGCAGGTCCACACCCCGGTTCCTCGCGGTCAGCAACCCCAGGACCAGCGGGATCGCCAACACGAGCGTTCCCCAGCCGAACCCGCCCACCAGGCTGAGCGCCGTGGCCCCGGCGAGGCCGACGGTCAGCAGCTTCAGCACCGCGTGCGGCGGGAAGCTCCGGTTCAGCATCTGTTCGAAGGTCGCCGGACCGCCCTCCGAGTCGCGCATGAGCATCCACGCCGCGATGTACAGGAGCAGCCCCGCACCACCGGCGAACGCGGTCAGCACGAACGCGGCCCGCCACACCACGGGGTCCACCCGCGTGTAGGCGCCCAGCCCGGCGCACACCCCGGCCAGGGCCTGCCGCTGGTCGTCTCGGCGCAGTTCGGGGCCGGTCGCCCGATCGGGCGACCCACCGGCGGCCTCGTTCTCGGTGGCGACACCCTCGGCGGCCGTGGCCCCGGAACCGGAGCCGGCACCGAAGCCGGAACCGGAAGCGGTGGCCCCGGCAGGTCCGGAAGCGGTGGCCCCGGCGGGATCGGCGGAACCGGCGGAACCGCTCCCGGGGGAGCCGTACCCGAAGGCCCCGTCCCCAAGGGCCCCGTTGCCCAGGGGGCCGCCCCCCGCCGACGCCCCGGCCGGCGACTGTCCGTCAGACATGGACGCTCACCACACTTTCCTCATGGAACCATCGTGACCTCTGATACGTCGCGAAGGGAATCCGGGACGACCCTGAACCCACCCTGACCAGAACACCAGGGCAGGACCAGGGCCGTGCCCCCGATGTCCCACGAGGGTCACACAGGGCATGCTGGAACCGTCCAGAACCACGCGCGAGCCACGCCAGGAGCCTCGCGCCACACACGAAAGCGGTGATCGGGCGGTGCCAACGACGGCCGTGGAGACCCCGCGGCTCACCCGCGCGGTCGACGGCAGACTCCTCGGCGGCGTCGCCTCGGGACTGGCCCGGCACCTGGGCCTGGACCCGGTCGTGGTCCGCCTCGCGTTCATGGCGCTCGCTGTCGGCGGCATCGGGGTGGCCGTCTACGTGGCCCTCTACTTCCTCGTACCCAAGGAGGAGGCCGACGGCGACGGACCCGAACCGGCGGAGGACGCCAGGCGCAAGGGCCGCGACATCTCGCAGCTCGTCGCCTACGTCGGCCTCGCGGCCGGGCTGGGATTCCTCTTCCTGATCTTCGGCGGAGTCTTCGACCCGCTTCTGTGGTTCGTCATCTTCGGTGCGCTCGGGGCCACCATCCTGTGGCAGCAGGCCAACCCCGCCGAACGCAACGAGTGGATGAACAGCACCGTCAGCCGGACGCGACCCAAGAGCATCATGCGCACCGCCGCCGGTGTCCTGCTGGTGGTGGTCGGCGTGATCGGATTCCTGATCTTCCAACAGCAGCTCCAGGAGGCCCGCGCCGGACTCACCTTCGCGTTCACCCTCATCACCGGGATCGCGCTGATCGTCGCTCCCTGGATCATCGGGCTCATCCGAGAGCGCGACTCCGAACGCCGTGAGCGCATCCGCAACGCCGAACGCGCCGAACTCGCCGCGCACATCCACGACTCCGTCCTGCACACGCTGACCCTCATCCAGCGCCGCGCCGACGACCCCCGCGAGGTGCAGCGCCTGGCCCGCGTGCAGGAACGCGCCCTGCGCAGCTGGCTCTACCAGCGCCCCGCCGACGCCGAGACCACCGTCACACCCGGGCTGGAACGGGTGGCAGCCGAGGTCGAGGAGGAACACGGCGTGCCCATCGAGGTGGTGTGCGTCGGCGACGCGCCCATCGACGACGGCATCAGCGCGATGCTCCGCGCCGCCCGCGAAGCCATGGTCAACGCCTCCAAGTACGCCGGGACGGACAGCATCTCCGTGTTCGGGGAGGTGGACGAAGGTGAGGTCCTGGTGTTCGTGCGGGACCGGGGCGCCGGGTTCGACCTCGACGACATCCCGGAGGACAGGATGGGTGTGCGCGGGTCCATCATCGGCCGCATGGAGCGCCACGGCGGGACCGCGCGCATCCGGACCGAGCCGGGCGAGGGCACCGAGGTGCAACTCCGTATGCCGCGTATCCCCGACATGTGAACCCGGCGACTCGTGGGGCGGGCGGGTCGGGGAGATCGGGGGCCTGTGAGGCCGGGGCCGTGGGGCGGGGAGACGCATGAGTCCAGGGGCCCATGCGTCCGGCGACCAGCGGTCCGGGGAGTGGCCGCTTCGGGCCAGAGGGCGGTCGGAGCGACGTGGGCCACTACCTACCGGGTGACTTCCCTGGATAGGGTCCAGGTGTGGGAGAAGAGAGCACGAACTTCAGTGACGGAGACGCGGTCCCCCGCGTCGTGATCGTGGACGACCACCGGCTGTTCCGCAGCGGGGTGCGCGGGGAGCTCGGGGACGCCGTCAACGTCATCGGCGAGGCCGGGGACGTCGACAGCGCGGTGCACGTCATCGGTGAGGCCCAGCCCGACCTCGTGCTCCTCGACGTGCACCTGCCCGGCGGCGGGGGAGTCGAGGTGCTCCGGCGGGTCCTGGCGAAGCACCCCCAGATCCGCTTCCTCGCCCTGTCGGTCTCCGACGCGGCCGAGGACGTCATCGGCGTGGTGCGCGGCGGCGCCCGCGGCTACGTCACCAAGACCATCTCCGGCAAGGACCTGGCCAACGCCATCGTCCGGGTCGCCGACGGGGACGCGGTGTTCTCACCGCGGCTGGCCGGATTCGTCCTCGACGCCTTCTCCGCGACCGACGCGCCCCCGGTCGACCCCGAGCTGGACCGCCTCACCCAGCGCGAACGCGAGGTCCTGCGGCACATCGCCCGTGGCTACGCGTACAAGGAGGTCGCCAAGGAGCTGTTCATCTCGGTCAAGACGGTCGAGACGCACGTGTCCTCGGTGCTGCGCAAGCTCCAGCTGTCCAACCGGCACGAACTCAGCCGCTGGGCCACCGCTCGCCGCCTCGTCTGAGCCCCGCGGGGACGCGCCACGAAGGGCGCGGTCCCCGCTCGCCAGTGTTCCCCGGACGGGCCCCCGTCAGCGCAGGGAGTCGAGCATGCGGTCGAGGAACTCGTCCTCCCGCACCTCGGTGATCACCCGCGCGGTCCGGCGCTCGTCCGCGCTCGGCCGCAGTCTCCGGTCGGCCACGGTCATCCCGCGGGTCAACCCGCCGGAGAGCTCCACCCGCACCGGAGCCTCGAAGGCCCCGGTCACCAGGTGCGGGTCCACCAGCACCGCCGCGGCCAGCGGGTCGTGCATCGCGCACTGGCGCACCCCGAAGATGCCCCGGTAGAACTCGGAGTAGAAGTCCAGGAACGCGGACGTGTTCTGGGCGCGCGCACCAGGGACCTCCCGGAGCCGGTCCAGCCAGGCCCCGGTCGCCACCGTCCGCATGGTGATGTCGAGCGCGATCAGGTCCAGGTCGAACCCGGCCGCGAACACCGCCTCGGCGGCCTCGGGATCGTTGGCGATGTTGGCCTCGGCGTGCGAGGACACGTTCCCGGGCACCTCCACGGCGCCGCCCATCACGACGAGGCGCCGCACCAGCTCCGGCAGGCGCGGCTCCAGGCCGAGCGCCAGCGCCAGGTTGGTCAGCGGGCCCACGGCCAGCACGTCGATCTCGCCCGGGTTCTCCCGCACCAGGCGCACGAGGAGTTCGGCGGCGGACTCCGGCACCGGCTCGCGCGCGGGTTCGGGGAGCTTCACGTCACCCAGGCCGTTCCCACCGTGCACGTGACCGGCCAGACTCGGCTCCTGTACCAGCGGGCGGCCGGCGCCCACGGCCACCGGCACGTCCGGGCGTCCGTACAGGTCGAGCAGGCGCAGGGCGTTCAGCGCGGTCACCTCGACCGTGTTGTTGCCGAACACCGCGCCGATCCCGACGATCTCCACCTCCGGCCGCGCGGCCAGGTAGGCGAGCGCGACGGCGTCGTCGATCCCCGGATCGCAGTCGACGAACACACGCATGGACTCCTGGTCAGCCAAGACCAATCTCCCCCAGAACAGGACACGGACCAGCCAGGCGAAGGACCTGGTTGGTGTTGGGGGCGTGTCCGATGGCCTTGAGCCCGGCCGCGCGTCGCAGGAGGAGCGGCGGGCGCACCGCGTCGTCGCGTGGTGTGCACGCGCGCGACCGGCGACATCCACCGAAAACGCCCCTAACAGGGTAAGCCGCCGACCACACCGGACGTCGACGGATGACGCGGGCGGGGGGATGGAAGAGGAGGAGGGGAGACGAGGAAGGAGAGGAGGGGGAGGGGAGGCGAGAGGGGAGGGAGGCCGGGGAGAGCGGGGGAGGAGATGGCGAAGGAGAGAGGGCGGGGAGGAAAGGGGAGAGGGGTTGGTCCCCGGGAGGGCGGCCCCACCTCGGGTGGACGGTCACGTCGTTGGTCGCCCGTAACCTGGTAGGCGTGTCCTCCCAAGAACAGCTTCTCGAAGGTCTGAACGGTCCCCAGCGCGACGCGGTCACCCACGCCGGGTCGCCGCTCCTGATCGTGGCGGGCGCGGGCTCGGGCAAGACCCGTGTCCTCACCCACCGCATCGCCCACCTCATGGCCGAACGCGGCGTGCGCCCGGGGGAGATCCTCGCGATCACCTTCACCAACAAGGCAGCCGCCGAGATGAAGGAGCGCATCCAGGCCCTCCTCGGCACCCGCGCCGCCAACACCATGTGGACCATGACCTTCCACTCGGCGTGCGTGCGCATCCTGCGCAGGGAGGCGCACCGGCTCGGCTACCCGAGCAGCTTCACCATCTACGACGCCGCGGACTCCCAGCGCCTCATGCAGCTGGTCTGCAAGGAGATGGACCTGGACCCCAAGCGGTTCCCGCCCAAGTCCTTCAGCTTCCAGGTGTCCAACCTCAAGAACGAGCTCGTCGACTACGACACCCACGCCGAGCAGGCCCAGACCGAGCAGGAGAAGAAGCTCGCCGAGGCCTACCAGCTCTACCAGCGCCGCCTCCACGAGGCGGGCGCCATGGACTTCGACGACCTGATCATGATCACGGTCAACCTGTTCCAGATGTTCCCGGACGTCGCCGAGTACTACCGGCGCCGTTTCCGGCACGTGATGGTCGACGAGTACCAGGACACCAACCACGCCCAGTACGCGTTCATCCGCGAACTCGTCGGCGCGGCGGAGGGCTCCGACACCAGCGTGGTCCCGCCCGCCGAACTCTGCGTGGTCGGCGACGCGGACCAGTCGATCTACGCCTTCCGGGGCGCGACCATCCGCAACATCCTGGAGTTCGAGCGCGACTTCCCGAACGCGCGCACCATCCTCCTGGAGCAGAACTACCGCTCCACGCAGAACATCCTCTCCGCGGCCAACACGGTGATCGACCGCAACGAGGGCCGCCCGGCGAAGAACCTGTGGTCCGAGCAGGGCGAGGGCCCGATGATCACCGGGTACGTCGCTGACAACGAGCACGAGGAAGCGGCCTTCGTGGTCGGCGAGATCGACCGGCTCACCGACGAGGGCGTGGTCAAGCCGAGCCAGGTCGCCGTGTTCTACCGGACCAACGCGCAGTCCCGTGTGTTCGAGGACGTGTTCATCCGGACCGGCCTGCCGTACAAGATCGTCGGCGGCGTGCGCTTCTACGAGCGCAAGGAGATCCGCGACATCCTCGCCTACCTGCGGGTGCTGGCCAACCCCGAGGACACGGTCAGCATGCGCCGCATCCTCAACGTGCCCAAGCGAGGCATCGGAGCACGCGCGGAGGAGTCCGTCGAGTTGCTGGCCGCGCGCGAGCGCGTCTCGTTCTCGCAGGCGCTGCGCCGCGTGGACGAGGCACCGGGCCTGGCGACCCGTTCGGCCAAGGCGATCCGCAACTTCACCGCGCTGCTGGACGAACTCGCCGAGGTCGTCCCGGGCAGTACCCCGGCGGAGATCGTCGAGGCGGTGCTCAGCAAGACCGGTTACCTGTCGGAGCTGGCGGAGTCCAAGGACCTCCAGGACGAGAGCCGAGTGGAGAACCTGGAGGAGTTCGTCGACGTCGCCCGGGAGTTCGAGCACACGTTCGCCGCGCTCATCGAGGACGAGGCGGAGCTGGAGGGCGAGGAGAACCAGGGCATCGACCCGGGCGAACCGACCCTGGTCGACTTCCTGGAGCGCATCTCCCTGGTCGCCGACACCGACCAGATCCCCGACGAGGACGACGAGGGCGGGGTGGTCACCCTGATGACCCTGCACGCCGCCAAGGGACTGGAGTTCCCGGCGGTCTTCCTCACCGGCATGGAGGACGGGGTCTTCCCGCACACCCGCACCCTGGGGGACAAGACCGAACTGGAGGAGGAGCGGCGCCTGGCCTACGTGGGCATCACGCGTGCCGAGCAGCGGCTGTACGTCAGCCGCGCGGCGGTGCGCAGCGCCTGGGGAACCCCCTCCTACAACCCGGCGTCCCGGTTCCTGGACGAGATCCCCTCGGCTCTGGTCGACTGGCGCCGAGCCGAGTCCACCCTGGCCGCCCCGCCCAGCAGGTCCATCGGCGGCCGGTCGGGTGGGGGCTTCGGCGGTGGCTCCGGTGGTGCGTCCGGTGGTGGCTTCGCGAGTCCCTTCGGCAGCGGGAAGAAGAAGGCCGTCAAGGAGGCCCCCACGCTGAGTGTGGGCGACCTGGTCAACCACGACTCGTTCGGTATGGGCCGCGTCCAGCTGGTCGACGGTGCGGGGGACAAGACCAAGGCCAGGATCGACTTCGGCGCCGACATCGGCGAGAAGGACTTCCTGGTCAAGTACGCCCCGATCGAGAAGCTCTAGGGCCTGGTCTGGCTGGGTCCTCCAGGAGGTGGGGCCCGGGCCGGGTCTGGGGCCGGGACACGGTAGCGGGTGCCCGGGCCCCAGGGGAGGTGCGGTCGCTGCCGAGCGCACCGGAGTTCCACGGGAGCTTTCGGAGCTTTCGGGGATGTTTCCGGGCCATGTAAGCCAGGACACCGGAGAGTTCTTCGAAACCTGTCACGAGCACTCCACCCCGGGGGTACAGTTGGTCAAGACCGAGCGAGACGAACGCGGATTCATCTGCGGGCGGGCCGGTCCACCTCCTCCGAAACACACCGGTTCGAGCAGTCGCTCGGAGCATGTAAGCTCGGGGAGTTGCTTCAAAAGCCCGGCGGAAACGCAGAGCGGACGAAGCACCGGGAATTCTTTCTCCGGATCAGGTTTGAAGCGAA
>NZ_QGTF01000020.1:0-74762 GCF_003182025.1 Nocardiopsis sp. L17-MgMaSL7
CACCAGCTCAGCGCCCGCCTGGACCCCGAGGGTGTGGAGCGCGAGCACGAGGCCGCCCACGCCAACCGGGGCGCGACCCTGGCCCGGACCTTCGGTGGGAGCTTCCTGTTCCAGGCCTGGGGATCGGCCGCTGACGCGCTGCGCCTGGAGGCCGTGCTGGAGGGTTACGCCAACCCCCATAACCCCGAGGAGGGGTTGTCGCGAGCCCAGCGGGACTATGACGCGTTCATGAACGCGGCGGCCTTGGCCCAGACCCACCACGGGTGTGAGAAGCCCTCGACGCCGGCCGCGCTCATCACCATCCTGATCCCCGCCACCACCCTGACCGGGGCGGGCGGGGGTGATGCGGCCGCCACCCAGAGCGGGCAGGTGGTCCCCACCACCGCCGTGCGGGAGCTGCTGGGTGAGAGTTTGGTGCGTCACCTGATGGTGGAGCACAAGAGTGGCGCGGTGTTGGATGTGGGGCACGAGTACCGGACCGCTTCCCCGCAGATCAAGGCGGCCGCTTACCTGGGGCACACCACCTGCGCCTGGCAGTACGGGTGTGATGTGCCCCTGAAGTGGACGCAGGCCGATCACATCGTGGAGTGGTGGCAGGGCGGACGCACCAGCGTCGAGAACATCCAGCCCTTGTGCTCGACCCACAACCGGCTCAAGCACCGGTGGGGGTTGCGCAAGGACAACAGGATGTGGTCCGGCCGCAACCGAGGCCACCCACCCCGACCACCCCGACCACCCGGCCCGCCGGGGCGGGTACCGCTTCCCCGCCCACCACGCGAATGACCCCCGGCCCCAGCCCCCTACCCCTACCTCCGCACGCCCCTACCACCGGTCCGGGAGGAACCCCGTCATGCCCACACCCAACATCGTCGTCCAGACCCCCGCCCAGGACAGGGACGGGCAGCACCTTCCCAACCTGCGCACCACCACCAACCCCGACCCAGCTCCCGCCCTCGCTGATGCTCTTCCGTCCCAGCGAATGACCAGCCGCGACACGCAACCCGTTACGCACCGACGCGAGGAAACACCCGCCCTCGCTGCCGCAGTCCCGTCCGGGCCAATGACCAGCCGCGACACGCACCACGCTGCGCACCGACGCGAGGAAGCACCCGCCTTCGCTGATGCCTTTCCAGTTCCGGCGAGGCCGAAGAGGAGGATCCGGTGGGTGGGAAGAGAAGGCACCCCGCGTGCGAGCCGAGGAGGGCTGCCCCTCCAGCACCTGGAAGAGATCCCAAGAGATGGGGCCCATGAATCACCCGGAGCAGGTGAATCCACGAGGTGCTGGGTCCTGAGGGTTGTCGAGGAGACCACGATCAATGACTGCGCACGGGATTCTGGGCGTGGCCAGGGTGAATCCGCTGGCCTCACCCTGTGGGGCGTTGCTCAGTGTGCCGGGGTTCCCCGTTCAACGAGGGTTCGGGGATGTTGGTGATCAGGGCCGCCAACCCGTCCGCGTCCAGCAGATCGGCGGGCCGGACGGTCTCCCCCGCCCGCACGTAGTGGAACGCGGCCCGAACCTCCTCCAGCCCCACTCCGGCCAAGTCGGCCCAGGCCAGCCGATAGGCGGCCAGCTGCACCCCGACAGCCCTGCGCTCGACGTTGTTCCCCGGCGGACGACCGGTCTTCCAGTCCACGACGTCGTACCGCCCGGTGTCGGCGTCATGGAACACCGCGTCCATCCGACCACGGATCAGACGGTCACCGATGACCGTCTCGAACGGCACCTCGACCTCGGCCGGAATCCTCGTGCCCCACTCGCTCTCCTCGAACCTGCGCTGGAGTTCGGCCAGGTCCTCATCCTCACCTGCGGTCTCGTCGGCGGCCCCCGGCAACTCGTCCAGCAGCGTCGCGTTGTGGCCGAACCGCTGCTCCAACCACGCGTGGAAGGCGGTGCCCCGGCGGGTGTGCGGCGCAGGCGGCCGGGGCAGCGGCCGACGGATCTGCCGGGCCAGCGCGGAGGGATCGCGCGCCAACCAGACCATGGAGGACACCGACAGGTGGTCGGGCAGCTCCACCTGGACTGGCCCGTCCCCCGGGCCCGAGGCGGCCCGGTCCCGGTGGGCGAGCAGCAACTCGGTGTCGCGCTCCCACCCCTGGAGCCTGCGGCGCAGCCCCTCGGGGGGCTTCCTCGGCCCGACCGGCTTCCCCTCACGCATGCGCGCACGCGCCTGCTCGACCAGCTCAGCACCGGCCACGATCTGGGCTCGTCGGGAGTCGGCGGCGGGGGGCTGGTCCTGCGGGTTCGGCTCGGGCTCCGCTACCGGAGCGGGCTCGGCCGGGGACTCGATGAGCGCGTCGAAGTCGGGCACCGGTACGTCGTCGAACTCGGGATCGTACTCCGGCTCGAACTCAAAGTCCGGTTCCGGTCCGAACTCGAAGTCCGGCACGGGTTCCGGAACTGCCGGAACCGGCAACAGCACCGGCGCGGACTCCGCGGAACCCGTGGCGGACGGCACGTCCTCGGGGGGCCACACCGCCGACGACTCCTCCTCGTCGTGCGGGTTGGTGTCCTCGGGGTCCGGCGGCGGGTCCCAGCGCACCACTCCCCCGGCCCCCTGCTCGCAGGCCTCGCGGATCTCCTCCAGGAACTCCGAGGGCCCGCGCGGAGTGCTGCCGGTCCGCCCCCACCAGTGACCGGTGCACACCAGTTCGTAGGAGGCCCGGGTGACCGCCACGTAGGCGAGCCGCCGTTCCTCCATCAGGTGGCGGGCCTCCTCCGCCTCCTTGAACGCGGCGATGTCCTCCTTCTCGACCCCGCGCAGCGTGGGCAGGCTGGAGCGGTCGCCGCGCAGCGGGTACGGGAGCTGGTGGTCGGCCTTCACCCAGGCAAGGGAGTCGCGGGCCTTGGCGGGGAAGAGCGGGGCGCGCGCCCCGGCGCTCACCCCGGGCACGATCACCACGGGCCACTCCAGGCCCTTGGCTCCGTGCATGGTCATGAGCTTGACGCTGTCCGAGCCGCCCACCCGTTCTCCCGGGCTGAGGGCGCTCTCGTTCTCCTCGGCGGCGTTGAGGTAGCCGAGGAAGCTCCCCAGGGTGGGGTCCTCGGAGTTGCCGACGAAGCGGACGGCGTGGTCCACGAAGGCGTCCAGGTCGGCGCGGGCCGAGAGGGGGTCGCGGTTGGTGCGCGCACCCACCTCGATGTCCAGGCCGAGCATCCGCTCGATCTCGGTGATGAGGTCCGGCAGCGGTTGGCCCACGAGCTTGCGCAGGGTGCGCAGTTCCTCGGCGAGGCGCCCCAGACGCTCGTAGGCGGTCTCCGAGTAGTTCTCGGCGGGCCCCGGGTCATCGACGGCGTCCACGAGGCTGCCGCTCTCGGCGGTCAGGTCCAGGACGGTGCGGCGCAGCAGGTCCTCCGACTCCTCGCGCGCCCCCTCCTCGGCCGCGGGGCCGGTGAGGTCGCGGCGGGTGTGCCTGGCCAGCTCGGTGGCGCGGGAGCCGAGCGCGGCGAGGTCGCGGGGGCCCATCCGCCAGCGCGGCCCGGTGAGCAGGCGGGCCAGCTCGTTCCCGGCCGAGGCGTCGTGGACCACGCGCAGGGTGGCGATGATGTCGCGGACCTCGGGCACGAGCATGAGCCCGCCCAGGCCGACGACCTCCACGGGGATGCCGTGCGCCTCCAGGGCGTCGCGCAGCGGCGGGAACTGGGAGCGCTTGCGGCACAGGACCGCGACGTCACCGGGGCTGATCCCGCCGTCGGGTCCGCCGCCGGTCTCGCTCTCGGGCCACACCAGCCCGTCCGGGGCGAACACCTGGCCGCCCGGGGTCTCGGCGTCGGCCCGGAGCAGGTCCCGCACGTGGTCGGCGATCCAGGCCGCCTCCTCGGTCTCCGTGGAGAACAGCCCCGCCCGTGCGAGGCCGCGACCCTGCCGAGCCTGGCTGGGGTGCAGCACCGGGACGTCGGCCGCCTCGGCGCGCAGCGGCTCGGAGATTCGTTTGGCCACCCGCAGGATCCGTTCACCGTTGCGGAAGCTGAAGGTGAGTCGGCGGACCGGGGCGGGGCGTCCGGGCGCGACCGGGAAGTCGGTGGGGAAGCTGGTGAGGTTGGCGGCGATCGCCCCCCGCCATCCGTAGATGGACTGGCAGGGGTCGCCCACGGCGGTCACCGCGTGCCCCTCGCCGAACAGCGCGCGCAGCAGCACCAGTTGGGCGTGGCTGGTGTCCTGGTACTCGTCGAGCAGGACCACGCGGAACCGGCCGCGCTCGATCAGCCCGACCTCGGCGTGGTTCTGGGCGATGCGGGCTGCCAGCGCCATCTGGTCGCCGAAGTCCATGGCCTCGCGCGCGTGCTTGGCGTGGTTGTAGCGGTCCACCAGTGGGAGCAGTTGCTCGCGACGGCGCTGGGTGTCCACCAGGTCCCGGGTGGGCTGGGTGGTCTTGCGGGACATCGCGTCCACCCCGGCCTGGATCCAGCGGCCGACGCCGCGCACCTGGTCCGTGGTGGTGAGGTGGTCGGAGATCTGCCCGGACAGGTCCAGGACGCGGCGGGTGACGGTGTCCGCGCCGACGTTCACGTGTTCCATGGGACCGTCGTACTCGCCGACGATCCGGGCGGCCAGTTGCCAGGCCTGACCCTCGCTGAGCAGCCGGGACGTGGGTTCGACCGCCTCACGCAGGGCGTGGTCGGCGACGATGCGCCCGGCGTAGGAGTTGTAGGTGGAGACGGTGGGCTCGCCGTCCAGCAGCTCGTCCGGGAACTGCTCGGTGGCGCGCAGCTGCTCCAGGCGCTTGCTCACGCGCTCGGCCAGCTCGGCGGTGGCCTTGCGAGTGAAGGTCAGCCCGAGGATCTGCTCCGGGCGGACGTGGCCGTTGGCGACCAGCCACACGACGCGGGCCGCCATGGTCTCGCTCTTGCCCGACCCGGCGCCGGCGATCACCACCCCGGGTTCCAGCGGCGCCGAGATGACCTGGGCCTGCTCGGCGGTGGGTTCGGGACGCTTGAGGAGCCGGGCCAGCTCGGCCGGGTTGAAGCGGGGTCTGTGGGGGTCGGGGGAACCGGAGGCGGAGGGTGCCCCGGTGATGGGTTCAGACATGTCGGCCCTCGTCCTGGACCGGGCAGCAGGCGCGCACGGCGCACGCGTTGCATCCGGTGTTGCGGGTGGCGGCGAAGCGGGACCCGCCCATACCGATGGCGACCTCGCGGACGAGGGTCCCCGCCCAAGCAGGGTCAGGGTCCTCGCCCAGCGGGGGCTGGGTCTGTTCGCGTGCCTTCTTGCTGAGCGCGGCCTTGCCGACCTGGACGAGGGCGGCGCCGCCGGGTTCGGCCAGGCCGAGCTTGGCGAAGGCGCCCCGGAGCACGGCCATCTGGTAGACGCCGAGCTGGGGGTGGCGGGCCAGGTCGTCGGCCTTGGTGCCGCCGGTCTTGATGTCCACGACCACGGCGCGGCCCTCGGAGTCGCGTTCGAGGCGGTCCACTCGGCCGGTGATCTCGATCCCGCCCACGTCCACCTTGAAACCCTCCTCGGTGACGACCAGTTCGCGGTCGTTGGTGGCGTCCCAGGTGATGAACTTGCGGACCATCTCGTCGGCGCGGTCGCGCTGTTTGTCGGACTGCCAGGGGCCGCCGAAGTCGAGGTCGGCCCAGATCTCGTCCATGCGGGCGCCGACCTCCTCGGCGGTGCCGCCCTCGGCGACCAGCACGGCGACGGCGTGCACGACGGTGCCCAGGGCGGAGGCGGAGTCGCCGGAGGACGCCCCGGCCGCGCGCTCCAGCAACCAGCGGAGCTGGCAGTTGGTGAAGCTCTCCACCTGGGAGGGCGACACCCGGATGGTGTCCTCGGGGTCGGAGAGCGGTCGAGCGTCGGAGAAGGGGGTGAGCGCGTACCACTCGGCCGGGTCCGCTCCCCGGACGCCCTCCTCTGCAAGGCGGGCCAGGTGGGCGGCGGCGGCCGTGCGCAGGGGGTTGGGGGCCTCGGGGTCGGTGACCACCGAGCGCAGGTCGGCGACGAGCGCGGGCAGGGACAGCCAGCGGCGGCCGGTGCTGACCGGTTCCGGGTCGCCCGTGCCCATCTCGTTGAGGAAGCGGGAGGGGCGTTCGTCGGTGTCCTCGCCGCCCACGCAGGTGACGTAGAGGGTGCGGCGCGCACGGGTGAGCGCCACGTAGAACAGGCGGCGCTCCTCGTGCAGGAGCTTGGACGCCAGGGCGGCGCCGAAGGAGTCGGCGGAGTGGCCGCCGGAGTCCAGCAGCTCCTCCACGCCGAGCAGGGAACCGCGCAGCCGCAGGTCCGGCCACTCGCCCTCCTGGACCCCGGCGACGATCACCAGGCCCCACTCCAGGCCCTTGGAGCGGTGGGCGGTGAGGATGCGCACCGCCTCGCCCTCGGGCGCGCGCTCGGCGAGGCTGTCGCCGGGAATCTCCTGCGCGGCGAGGTCCTCCAGGAACCCGCCGGGGGTGCCGGGCGGCAGGCGGTCGCAGTAGCGGGCGGCGCTCTCGAACAGCGCGACCACGGCGTCCAGGTCGCGGTCGGCGGCAGCGCCCCGGCGGCCCCCGGCCAGGCTGGCGCGCATGAGGCGGTCGGCCAGGCCGCTGGCCCGCCACAGCTCCCAGAGGACCTGCTCGGCGTCGGCGCCCTTGGCCGACAGGTCCCGGACGGTGCGCAACGCGTTGGCCACGCGCAGGGCCGGGGCGGCCACGGCGGGGTCCACCAGCGTGAGTTCACCGGGGTCGCGCAGGGCGTCCACGAGCAACCGGGAGGAGGGCCGGTAGCCGGTCTCCTCGGTGCCCTCGGTGTTCCTGGCATCCCCGGCAGCGTCAGTGGGTTCGGGGGGCTCGGCGGGCTCGGCTCCGTTCGCGGCGCGGTCGAGGTCCAGGCGGCGCAGGGCGCGGACCAGACGGCGCAGCCGTACCGAGTCCGCCTCACCGAAGGGGCTCATGAGTAGCTCTCGGGCGGCGTCGTCGTCCAGCTCCTGCGGGCGCAGGCCGTAGCGGATGAGGCCGAGCAGCGGACGGACGATGGGTTCGGCTGCCACCGGCAGGTCATCGGACCCCACGACCACCGGCACCGAGGCGGCCGTGAGCGCCCGACGCAGCACCGGGAGCTGGCGGCTGGAGGAGCGCACCAGAACGGCCATGTCCGACCACGGGACCCCGTCCACCAGGTGGGCACGGCGCAGGGTGTCGGCGATGACGGCGGCTTCCTGGGTGGAGCTGTCCGCCATGAGGACGTGCACCTCACCGTCCGGGACCCCCTCGGCGGGGATGAGGTCGCGGTGGGCGTTCACCCTTCCCTGGGCTGAGGCCACGGCGGGCAGGCGGCGGGTGAGGCCGCGCGAGGCCGTCAACAGGGCAGCACCACTGCGTCGACAGGTGCGCAGTGCCACGACCGGGGCGTCGGTACGCCGCAGTGTGGGGAAACGACGCGGGAAGTCGAGGATGTTGTCCACCTCGGCACCGCGGAAGGCGTAGATGGACTGGTCCGGGTCACCCACCGCGACGAGGTCGCGGCCGTCCCCGGCCAGGGCGCGCAGCAGCTCCTCCTGGGCCGGGTCGGTGTCCTGGTACTCGTCGACGAACACCACCTCGTGGGCGGCCCGCTCGCGCTCCTGCACCTCGGGGTCGGAGAGCATGTTCGCGGCCACGCGTACGAGTTCGGCGTAGTTGAGGGTGGGCACCGGCGCGATGTCGAACCGGCCGTTCATCCGGGAGAGGAACCCGGCGGCGGCGGTCCAGTCGTCGCGGTCGCGCTCGGCCGCCGCCCGGGCCAGGTCTGCCGGGCCCAGCCCGCGCTCCTGGGCGCGCATGAGGAAGTCGCGTAGCTCCTCCGCGAACCCACGGGTCTCCAGGGCCGGGCGCAGTCGCTCGGGCCACTCCTCGGCGCCGTCCTGGAACTCCCAGTTCAGCAGCTCGCGAACCTCCATGAGCTGCTCGGGCCCGGACAGCAGCCGGGGCGGGGAGTCGCCCATCCGCTGGAACTCGCGGCGGATGAGGGCGTAGGCGTAGCTGTGGAAGGTGAGGGCGAGGGGTTCGCGGGTGGTGCGCCGCAGACGGCCGGTGATGCGCTCACGCAGCTCCTGGGCGGCCTTGCGGCTGAAGGTGAGCACCAGGATGCGGGAGGGGTCCACACCACGGTTGTCGATGCGGTCCACCACGGCCTCGACGATCGTGGTGGTCTTGCCGGTCCCGGGACCGGCCAGGACCAGGAGCGGGCCGCCCGGGTGGTCGACGACGCGCTGCTGGTTCTCGTCCAGCACCGGAGGCGGCAGCACCTGGTGGGCGCGCCGCACAAGACGGTACGGGGATGTGTTCACGCCTCCAGTTCACCAGAGGTCGACGACCATCGCGGACGCCGCGTGGGCGCTCCGGAGCCCCGTCAGGCGCCGCTTCCCCCGTCCCATCGGGCTTCCCGCATGTCCACCCGGTCGCCGCTCGGGCGCATCGGGGTGGCCTCCGCCGCGTAGTGGGATCGGGCACGTACGAGGTGGCCCTCGGCGGGTCGCCCGTCCGAGCGCACCACGCGCCACCACGGAACTCCCCCGCCCCAGCGGGACATCACCGAACCCACCTGCCGGGGTCCGCCCCGGCCGACGTACTCGGCGATGTCGCCGTAGCTCATGACCCGGCCCGACGGGATCCGCTCGACCACCGAGAGGACCTCCTCGGTGTACTCGTCGACGGGCTCGGACTCCTCGTCCTCGGCGGGTTCTCGGGGGTGGGGCTCGACCATGCGCCCGAGCCTATCCGCCCCCTCGGACACTCGTCGGCGCCCGTTACTCGGACACCACGTTCATGTGGGTGCCCCACGCCAGCTCGGGGTCGCGCCTGCGCGCGGCGCGGGCCCGTACCAGCCCGTTCACGCCCAGGGCGGCGATGATCACGCCGCCGACCCACGCCGTGATCGCGGCGGGCAGGACGTGGGTGTAGTCCAGCGCCCACGGCAGGACGAACAGCAGCACGCCGGCCGCCGTCACGCCGAGCTCGGTCACCAGCGCGCCGGGCCGGGTCAGGGACATCGTGGCCATGACGATGACCGCCAGCCCCACCAGGAGGAACATCGCCCCGGAGAAGCCGTACATCCCGTGCCCGACCCAGCTCAGACCCACGACGAGCCCGAGAACAATCGTGGCCACGTCCGCCCAGCGTCCCTTCTCACGCATCACGCCACCTCCTCGCGGCAGGGGTCCGCACCGGAGGTCGGTACCGCACCCCGTGGGTGCTTCGTACCCATTTATCACCCTTGATAGGGGTTCGGACCAGCGAAAAGCCCGGCCCGGACACACGACGGACGGCGCCGGGAACACCCGACGCCGTCCGAAGGAGACGCTTGGTCCCGCCGTGCGGGCTCGCTCTCTAGTACTCGGGCAGGCTCGGGTCGACCTGGTTGATCCAGGCCAACACGCCGCCGCCCACGTGCACGGCGTCGGAGAACCCGGCGGCCTTCACGGCGGCCAGGGCCTCGGCCGAACGCACACCGGACTTGCAGTGCAGGACCACGCGCTTGTCCTGCGGCAGCTGCTCGAACGCCTTGCCGTTGAGGAACTCACCCTTGGGGATGAGCGTGGCGCCCGGGATGCTGACGATCTCGTACTCGTTCTGCTCGCGCACGTCCACGAGGAAGATCTCGTCGGGCTTGTTGCCCAGCAGCTCCTTGAGCTCCGGAGCGGTGATGGTCGAGTCCGCGGCGGCCTCGGTGGCCTCCTCGGACACGGCCCCGCAGAAGGCCTCGTAGTCGATGAGCTCGGTCACCGGCTCGGTGTCCGGGTCCTTGCGGACCTTGACCTCGCGCCAGGTCATCTCCAGGGCGTCGAAGATGAGCAGGCGGCCGACCAGCGGGTCACCGATGCCGGTGATCAGCTTGATCGCCTCGTTGACCATCACCGAGCCGATGGACGCGCACAGCACGCCCAGCACGCCGCCCTCGGCGCAGGACGGGACCATGCCGGGCGGCGGGGGCTCGGGGTAGAGGTCGCGGTACTGGGGCCCGTACTCGTTCCAGAAGACGCTGACCTGACCGTCGAACCGGTAGATCGAACCCCAGACGTAGGGCTTGTTCAGGATGACGGCGGCGTCGTTGACCAGGTACCGGGTGGCGAAGTTGTCCGTGCCGTCCAGGATCAGGTCGTAGCCCGCGAGGATGTCCAACGCGTTGTCCGACTCCAGGCGGTCCTGGTGCAGGATGACCTCGACGTTGGGGTTCACCTCCTTGATGCTGTCCCGGGCGGACTCGGCCTTGGGGCGGCCGACGTCGCTCTGCCCGTGGATGACCTGACGCTGGAGGTTGGACTCGTCGACGACGTCGAAGTCGATGATGCCGAGCGTGCCCACACCGGCGGCGGCCAGGTAGAGCAGGGCCGGGGAGCCGAGACCGCCCGCACCGACGACCAGCACCTTGGCGTTCTTCAGGCGCTTCTGGCCGGCCATCCCCACATCGGGGATGATCAGGTGGCGCGAGTAACGGCGCACCTCGTCCACGGTCAGCTCGGCGGCTGGTTCGACCAGCGGCGGCAGCGACACGGTGACTCCTCATGACTGTTCGGGTCGCTTCGCGTCCACCCGTGCCGAGGGGCCCACGGGAACGTGGGGGTGCGCGAAGCTGCTTGCACTCATACCCAACCTAACGGGTGGGGTATTCCATTCCCACCCCGGGGAGGCGTGGTCCTCGTCGCCCCCCGGGCGCTTCCTGACCTCCCTCAACCACTGCGGCCCGGGAGTTCATTCCGCACGGTGCGGGAACACCGGCCGCGCGGCTCCCCTTGCCCCGAGAGTCGTCGCGGGTAGTGTCGCTCGTACGCTCCGCGACGATCCTGGGAGGACCCTGTGGCAACTTCCGACGACAGTGGGAACCGGCGGCCCAGCGCCCCCGAGGACGAGGACCCGACCTCGGCGGTGCCCGAGGCGGACGCGGCCGAGCAACGCGTACGGGCCGACGCCGACGGTGACGAGGGCCGCGAGGAGTGGACCGAGCGGGCCGCTCGCGAGAGCTTCGACCAGGCCGACGAGGCGGACGTGATCGAACAGGTCCGGGAGGCCGGGCAGGACGAGGAAGAACGCCGCTGACCGCACACGGTCCCGCCCCACCCCGCCTGACCACGGGCGGTCGTCCGTGCGCACTGCCCACTCCGAAGCTACGCCGGAGTAGGATGAGAGAAAAGCTGCGGGCCGCGTCACAGAGCCGAGACCGCGTCCGACAGCGTAAGCCACGCAGATGTCCGGTGAATGGTGTGCATCTGCCATGCCGAGTTCGGAGGGTGTGGGTGTGACAGCTCCATCAGACGCCCGCGCCCGGGGCACGCGCCTGCCCCGGGTCCGGCGCCGCCGCCAACTCCTGGCAGCGGCTCAGGAGGTCTTCGTCGCCCGTGGCTACCACGCCGCGGCGATGGACGAGATCGCGGACCGCGCGGGAGTCAGCAAGCCGGTCCTGTACCAGCACTTCCCCGGAAAGCTGGAGCTCTACCTGGCCCTTCTGGAGGAACACTCCGAGGCCCTGGTCGAGAAACAGCGGGAGGCGCTGGAGAGCACCGACGACAACCGTCAGCGCGTCACCGCCAGTTTCCAGGCCTACTTCGACTTCGTGGCGGGCGACGGTGAGGCGTTCCGGCTGGTCTTCGAATCCGACCTGCGCAACCTCCCGGCCGTCCGGGAGAAGAGCGAGCAGACGTTCCAGCGCTGCGCGGAACTGATCGGCAAGGTCATCCGCCAGGACACGAGCATCTCCGACGACGAGGCGCACCTGCTGAGCATCGCACTGGTCGGCATGGCCGAGACCAGCGCCCGATACTGGCTGAACAACCACGGCGCGATCCCCAAGGACGCCGCCGAACAGCTGGTGGCCCGGTTGGCCTGGCGCGGGATCAGCGGCTGGGACCTGACCCGGTCCGCCGACGAGGACGGACCGGAGACCGCCCCCGGGGCCTGACCCCGCACTGACACTCCCGCGAACCACGCGGAACGGCCCCCGGAACACCACGGTGTTCCGGGGGCCTTCGCGTTCCCCTGCGCTCTCCATGCTTTTCCCGCGCAATTACCAACCGGGGATTATCTCGAATCCCCGGGCGAAAAAGAACCACAGAATGGCCATTCCTCGACCAAGAGCGGGCAATCAACGCGACACCGGCATTCAGAACGGTTCGATTATCGTGCGCCGGGTATCGCGAAACTGAGAAGTAACGCGCTTCTCTTCGCCGTATCCGTTCGGCACCGGCCACCGGCGCCCGGACGGAACCAGCGATTCGGGGGTGAGGACGTATGGACATCGGTCAGGGCCTGATGGACGCCTGGCAGACCGTGGCGGGCTTCGTACCGCTACTGCTGGGCTTCCTGGTGATCCTGGTACTGGGCTGGATCATCGCCTGGTTCGTGGGGAAGGGCGTCGCCAAGGGCCTGCACAGTGTCGGGCTGGACCGCGCGCTGCACCGCGGGGGCGTGGGCGAGTACTTCGAGCGCAGCCGCTGGACCGCCAGTGAGCTGGGCGGAAAGATCGTCTACTACGTCGGACTGTTGTTCGTGCTGACGCTCGCGTTCAACGTCTTCGGGCCGAACCCGATCAGCACACTGCTCAATGACGTCATCGCCTGGATTCCGCACGGCATCGTGGCGCTGATCATCGTCGTTGTGGCGGGCATGATCGCCAAGGCCGTCCGGGACCTGATCACCGGTGCCCTGGGCGCTCTGTCCTACGGCCGGTTCCTGGCCAACGTCGCGGCCGTCGCCGTCCTGGCGCTCGGTGTCATCGCGGCGCTGAACCAGATGGGCGTCGCCACCACCGTCACGCTTCCGGTGCTGGTCGCGGTGCTCGCCACGGTCGGTGGCATCCTGGTGGTCGGCGTCGGCGGCGGACTCATCCGCCCGATGCAGTCCCGCTGGACGAACTGGCTGGAGGCGGCCGAGCGTGAGACCGCGCGCGTGAGCGGCGGTGGGAGCAGCTACGACGCCGGGCGCGAGGCGGCCATGGGCCGCCCCGGTTTCAGGGCCTCCGAGGGCCAGGGGACGCCGGAAGAGGCCTCCAGCCTGCCGGGACAGCGCCCGAGGGGCGGTGAGTCCACCTCGTAGACACGAGGGCAGCCGGGTCACCCGGAAACGCAGGTGAGGGCGGGGCCAATGGCCTCGCCCTCGTCGTGTGCGCCGTCCGTGCGGCGCCCCGTCACAGGAACTCGGAGTCCCGCAGTTCCTGACGGGAGAGGTTCTCGATGCGTCGCCACGCCAGGACGCCCGTGGCGATCAACGGCAGGAACGCCAGCCAGAAGACGACGCTTCCGGGTCCGGTGAACACCATCGACGCGAGCGCGACAACGAAGATCAGTGCGAAAAGCGCGAAGTCGACGCGATCCTGCTGGATCAGGACGCCGACCGGTGGGCGCGCCGCCCCATGCCGACCGCTCCTCATTCGCTTTCCTTTCTCGCGGCTCTTCGGGCCGCTCCGCAGTTACGGTGCCCGGGTACCGCCTCGCCCCTGGAACACCGTGAATACACCGTTGCATTCCGCAGGCCGCCGGTTCCGGCGGTGCGCCGATCCGGATCGGGCCGCCAAGGTTCACCGGTGCCTTTTCAGCGTACGCCCAAGTGGCGGATCGCGCCGGAGAACCAGAAGGCGATGACCGCGAGAGGAATCGCGGCGCAGATCACACCCGCCTGCGGACGTCACCAACCTAGCGGACGAAACCGCGGTCCTTCGCCAGTCGGCAGATCGCGAGAATGCGGAGCGTCTCCCAGTCATAGCTGGAGTCCTCGGAGTCCCAGCCGCGTTCGAGGCAGCCGTCAAGGAAACCGTGCAGGTACGTCCCGAGCGTGTTGGCGGTCAGTTCGGCGCCGCCGGAGACGATGCCTTCGCACACCTGTGCGGCGTGCTGGTCCAGCTCAGCGCTCATCCAGGGCGGTACCGGCGCGTCGAGGGGGCCGATCTTGTGGAAGTCACGGGTGAGTCCGGCCAGCGGGTGGCGCACGGAGGTCCCACGGGGCATGGAAGTACCTACTCGCGTGGTCAGGAGACGGGAAACTCCATCGACTCTATGTGCGCCGAACCAATGGATCGTAACGAATGTGTTGGAAATTACCCGCACTTGACCAAGTGGGACCAAGTTCCGGTCAAACACCCAAGAAGGTGGAAACCAGTACTGGTCGGACGTTCCGCGCGCCTATTCGGCCAGACCCATCGCGGAGAGTCGCGCCGCGTGCCCCTCCGTGAGGGAGGCGAACATCCGGCTGACCGCGGCGAGGTCGCCCAGGCCCGAGTCGCCCGTCCTCTCACCCCGCTCGACCACCTTGGGGTCACGCGCCAAAAGGGTGGCCAGCTGCGGTCGGTCCACCGCCACGGCCTGCGCCTGGCTCAGCGCCTCCCCCACCAGACGGCGGGCCCACAGGGACAGGCGCCCGGCCAGCTTGGGGTCCTCGGCGAGCGCGGCGCGCACCTGCCCGGCGACGAACGCGGCCCGCTCGGTCTCGGCGAGCACGTCCTCGACGAGGGCGCGGGTGTCGGCGTCGGCCAGCTCGGCGACCCTGCGGTAGAAGTCACCCGCGATGCCGTCGCCGACGTAGGTCTTGACCAGGCTCTCCAGCCAGCTCTGCGGTTCGGTGCGCTCGTGCCAGGCGTCCAAGGGCCGCACGAACGGGGCCATGGCCTCCTCGGGGTCCACCCCGAGCTCCGCCAGGCGCTGGTGGAGCGCCTGGTAGTGGTTCTGTTCGGTGGCGGCCAGACCCGCCAGCTGGCCCTTGGTCCGCAGCGACGGCGCCAGACCGGCGTCGTCGGCCAGACGGAAGAAGGAACCGAGCTCGGCGTAGGCGAGCAGTCCGAGCAGATCGATCACGCCGGGGGCGGCAGAGGGGCCTTGGGTCATGCCCGTCAGGGTATCGTCCGGCCTCCCCCGCACCCAATCGGGGACTAAACGCCTCCGGAGAACGGTTGCACCCGCTGAGAGCGGGTACGGTCCCGGCCGTCGGAGCCCGGTGAAGAGCGGGGTCCACAGCACAGTGAGCAACTATGTGCACCGGGCGAACCAGCAGCTAGACTCAGCGTGATGACCGGCGCGCACGATCGCGGCGCCGCGTCCCGCACCCCAGCGACGCGGGCCCTCCCGCGAGCACCTTCCGGCGCCGCGGACGCGGGCGCCCAGCGACGTGCGACCGGACACCACAACGTGTCCTCACGAGCAGTGCGGCGTGAGGGAGCAACGGCCCACGCGCCCAGCTACGCACCGCACACGACAATCCAGCGGATGGAACCGACACATCGTGACCAGGGAACCCCCCGGGCCGCGCGGGTCCAGACGGCAGCGCCACCGAGACTCCCTCGCCGAAGCGGGAACCGGTGAGCCGCGCCCTCCGCGGCGGTCACAAGCCGCCCGCGACCGCACCCCGCCGCGGCCACGAACAACGCTGCGGCCCGCCTAGATGGAGGCCTGAGCCCTGAGCAGCACAGCAGAAACCACGACATCCGCGACCACCTTCCGCGACCTGGGCGTGAGCCCGGAACTCGCCGACGCCCTGGAGGCGGAGGGGATCATCTCCCCGTTCCCCATCCAGGAACTGGCCCTGCCGATCGCGCTGAACGGCAGCGACATCATCGGCCAGGCGCGTACCGGAACCGGCAAGACCCTCGCCTTCGGTCTTCCCCTCCTCCAGCGCGCACAGGAGAAGCCGGGCACGCCCAAGCGGCCGCGCGCCCTGGTCGTCGTCCCCACCCGTGAGCTGGCCATCCAGGTGGCCGCCGACCTCACCACCACGAGCAAGCGCAGCGGTGGCCGCATCCTGACCGTCTACGGCGGCCGCTCCTACGAGCCGCAGATCAACGGGCTCAAGGAGGGCGTCGACGTCGTCGTCGGCACCCCCGGCCGGCTCCTCGACCTGGAGAACCAGAAGCACCTGCGGCTGGACGAGGTCGCGGCGGTGGTCCTGGACGAGGCCGACAAGATGCTCGACCTCGGTTTCCTCCCGGACATCGAGCGCATCCTCAAGAAGATCCCGACCGAGCGCCAGGTGATGCTCTTCTCGGCCACCATGCCGAGCGAGATCGTCACTCTCTCGCGGAACTACCTGCGCCAGCCCACCCACGTGCGGGCCGGTGACGACAACGAGATCGACGGCTCGGCCATCACCAAGCGGATCGCCCAGCACGCGTTCCGCACCCACCAGATGGACAAGCCCGAGATGCTGGCCCGGCTCCTCCAGTCCGAGGAACACGGCCAGAGCATGGTGTTCTGCCAGACCAAGCGGGCCTGCGACAGGGTCGCCGGGGAGCTCAAGGACCGTGGCTTCGCCGCCGCGGCCGTGCACGGCGACCTCGGCCAGAGCCAGCGCGAGCGAGCCCTGCGGGCCTTCCGCAACGGCAAGATCAACATCCTGGTCGCCACCGACGTGGCCGCCCGGGGCCTGGACGTCGACGACGTGACCCACGTGGTCAACTACGAGACGCCCGAGGACGAGAAGACCTACACGCACCGCATCGGCCGCACCGGTCGCGCGGGGCGCACCGGCACCGCCGTCACGTTCGTGGACTGGCAGGAGATGCCGCGCTGGAAGCTGATCAACGGCGCGCTCGACCTGGACTTCCACGAGCCCGAGGAGACCTACTCCACCTCCCCGCACTTCTTCGAGGCGCTGCGCATCCCCAAGGGGACCAAGGGCAAGCTCGCCATGGACAAGCGCGGCGAGCACGCCGGCTTGGAGGCCGAGGAGGTCGAGGACATCGGCGACACCGGGCAGCCGCGCGGCGGCGACCGGGGTGGCCGGGGTGGCCGCAATGGCCGTGGCGGCGACCGCAAGGAACACTCTGAGCAGGGGGGACGCAAGAGCTCCCGTGACCGTGACCGCGACCGGAACCGTTCGCGCCGACGCACTCGCGGCGGTGAGAACGCCGGCCGGTCCGAGGGTGCGGCGGAGAAGGCCTCGGTGAAGGCCGACGCCCCGACCAACGGTCCCGAGCAGTCCGCCGAGGGTGACGGTGCCCGCCGGGTCCGCCGCCGTCGTCGCACCCGTGGCGCCGTGCGCCGCGACCCCGAGAACACCTGACACACCTGATCCGAGAACGGTCGAATCCGCGTCGGGTACCCCCGGACCGGTAGTCCCATCGTCTAGGGTGGCCCGACGTGAGTACACCTGAGTTCCTCGATCCGCCGCCGGGTGTGCGGCGCACGGACCTGCGTCTTTCGTACGGTCCGGTGGCCGCACTCCGGGCCCAGCCCACCTCCGGCGGCACCGTCCTGACCCCCGCTGTCCTGGTGCACGGCTTCACCGGCAGCAAGGAGGACTTCATCGCCCTCCTCCAGAGCCTGGCGCAGGCCGGGCGGGAGGTGGTCGCGATCGACCTGCCCGGCACGTACCGTTCGCCGGGCCCCGAGACCCTCACCCCGCCGCCCGGGGTCGAGCTGCCCGACTACCGCCTGTCCTCCCTGGGCGCCGTCGTCGGAGAGGTGCTCGACGTGGTCGGCGACGGCGGCCCTGTGCACCTGGTGGGGCACTCCTTCGGCGGGCTGGTCGCCCAGGAGGCGGCGCTGACCGAACTCACTCCCCTCTCCTCCCTCACACTGATGTGTTCCGGCCCCGGCGCCCTGAGCGGCGCCGGCGCGGACCGGGCACGCAACCTCATCGCCGCACTGTCGATGGACCCCACCCCGGAACGGCTCCGGACGCTGTGGGACGAACGCTTCGCCGCCGAGGCCCGCGCCCGCACCCCCAAGCCGGAGGTCGTCGACTTCCTGCGCGACCGGTTCCTGAACACGAGTGCGCTGGCCCTCATCCGGATGGCCGAGGACCTGCTGGGCGCCCGGGACCGGATCGACGAGCTGGCGGAGGTGGACCTCCCCGCCCTGGTCATCTACGGCGAGAACGACGACGCCTGGCCGCTGGCCGAGCAGGACGGGATGGCCGAGCGCCTGGGCGCGCGGCGGCTGGTGGTCCCCGGTGCGGGCCACTCCCCCAACGTGGAGGCGCCTGAGACCACGTCGAGCGCGCTCACGAGCTTCTGGAACGAGACGGAGTCCGTGGGCCGCCGCTGACCGGCAACCGGTCCGAGACCGGTGGTGAACGAAGACGTACGGCCGGGCCGCCGCTCCTCACAGGGTGCGGCGGCCCGGCCGTTCGGGTTCGGGAGTCCGGGGGTCAGACCCAGGAGTCGAAGTTGCGGCCCTCGGCCTCGACCGTCGTGGAGGGTCCGCGGTCCGGGAGGATGCGGGTGTCCGGCGGCAGGGAGAGCAGGTTCTCGCCGATGGAGGCGAGCTGGGTGGTGTAGTCGATGTAGGTGTTGCCGACCATGCCGGGCTCGCCCTTGCGGAGGGTGTCACCGCTGAACACGGCGCCGAGTTCGCTCACGTAGAAGCCGACGGTGCCGTTGGTGGTGCCGGGCAGGGCCAGGACGTCGATGTGCAGGTCGCCGATGTCCAGGGCGCCCTCGCCCTCGACGTCGATCTCCGGGCGGTGCTCCGCCCCGTGGATGCGGCGCCAGGCACGCATCTCGCGGGGGTGCAGCGCGATGTCGGCCTCGGTCTCCTCCGCGATGGCCAGGGCCGACTCGATGTGGGGGCTGTAGCCGTTGGTGCAGGCCACCAGGTAGACCTCGCGGTCGCCGACGGCCTTCATGATCGCCTCGGCGTCGTGGGCGGGGTCGATGATCACGACGCCGTCCTTGTCGGCCTCGATGATCCAGGTGTTGCTGATGATCTCGTACTTCTCGCCGTCGAACTCGAAGGTCCCGGCGGTGCGGACGCGGATGACGCCGTCCGAGTCGGGGCCGGTGACACCGACCTCCTCCACCTCGTCGTCCTCGTCGACGGACACGGCGGCGGCCTTGGTGTCGTCCTCAGCGTCCTCGGCATCGGCGTCAGCCTTGGCCTCGCCCTTGGCGTCGGCGCCGGACTCGTCAGCGCCGGACTCGTCGGCCTCGGCCTCGGCGTCCTTGACCTCAGCCTCGTTCTCGGACCCGGCGTCCTCGGCCTTGTCCTTGGTCTCCGTGGTGTCGACCGCGTCGTCCTCGGTCTCCTCGGTGACGTCCTCCGCGACCTCCGCAGCGGAATCGGTGGCCTCCTGGCCGTCCTGCTTCTTCGGCTTCCGCTTCCAGAACACGGCTCCAGACCTCTCATCCAGGGGTAAGTGCTAAATCGCTGCGACCATTCTCGCGTCCCCGCGCAGTGATCCGTACCGTACCGAACCCCCGGCTCCGGCGGCGGGTCACCCCACGATCAGCGGTACCCCCGTCGCGGGAGCGGTGAGCTCCTCGAAGGCCTCCGGGGCCGTGGTGCGAGAACCCAGCCGGTGCCCTGTGAGCGCGCCGTGGTCGTCGCTGGAGCCGGTGACCACCACGCCCAGATCGGCGGCCACACCCCGCCAGAACTTGCGCTGCGGCCGGTTGTGCGAGGGGTGGTCGGCCTCGATCCCGCCCAGACCGGCCGCCGCCATGCGTTCGGCCAGCTCCACGGGGACGGCGCCGTTGGTGGCGCCCTCGGCCCGCCCCGGGTGCGCCAGCGAGCAGACCCCGCCGGCCTCCCGGACCAGTTCGACCGCGCGAACCGGGTCGATCGCGTACCGGGAGGCATAGGCCGGGCCACCCGATCCGATCCACTTGTCGAAGGCGTCCTGCACGTCCCGGGCAGCGCCCGCCTCCACGACCGCCCTGGCCAGGTGCGGGCGGCCGATCGTGTTGGCGTCCGCGTACTGCGCCTCGCCCGCTCCGGCGATCTCCAGCACCCGCTCCCAGGTCACGTCCACACCGTGCTCCTGGAGCTTGCGCACCATCTCCTCAGCGCGCGAGGCCCGGTCCGAGCGCACACGGCGCAGCTCGGCGGCCAGCCCCGAGGAGCCCGGGTCGAACAGGTAGGAGACCAGGTGGACGCTGGAGCCCTCGTAGGCGCAGGACAGCTCCATGCCGGGGACCAGGGTGAACCCGGAGGGCAGATGCGCCGCCGCCTCCTCGATCCCGCCGACCGTGTCGTGGTCGGTCAGGGCCAGTACGTCGAGTCCGGCGGCGACCGCGTACGCGATGACCTCGGCTGGGGCGTCGGTCCCGTCGGAGACCGAGCTATGGGAGTGCAGGTCGATACGTGTCACCGGGCGATTGTACGTAAGCGGGGGCGTTCCCGCTCGGTGCGGGACGCAGGACGGGATCAGTCCTGCTCGCCCTCCACCACCAGGACGCGGCTGAGGAAGGGGCTGGGCGCCCCGAACGGCGGTTCCTGGGCGACGCCTCCGTCTCGAAGGTCGCGCAGGTCCCGAAGGGAGCTGACCTCGCACATCAGCAGGCCGGTGTCGGCGGACGCGAAGACCAGCCACAGCCAGTGGGAGAGAGCCTCACCCGCGTAGGCGGCGCGGTCGCGCCCCAGATCGAGGTTCCACAGCGCCATCTCGTGCCCGTCGAAGCGCACCTTGGCGTCGGGCGGACCGGAGTCGAACCCGTGGCCGGGGTCCGGGCCCTCCAGCCCCGCGATGCGGGCGCCCAGGCCGATTCCCGGGTCCTCCGCGACGATGACGGCCTCACCGACGCCCCCGAGCGGGTTGGGGCCGGACAGCGCCACGGCCACCGCCAGGGCACCGCTGCGCTCGTCACCGACCTCCGCGAACCCGGTGACCACCCATCCGGTGGGCAGCGGCCACGGAATCCACACGGGGACCCCGGCCTGCGAGAGGAGGGAGTCGAGTGCGGCGGGGCCCGGTGCCCGTACTCCCTGGAGAGGTGCCACCGCCCCATGGGCGTCACACCTCCACGCGCTGGTCCACAACCCCGGGGGTTGCACGGCGCGTCCGCAACGTGGACACGAGGGCTGGGCTTTCATGTTCTACGTGTTTACCCGAGTGGTGTCCTGTGAAAACGCCGAGCGGGCGGGGCGCGATCGCACCCCGCCCGTTCCGGGCGACGGCGGGCCCGAAGGTCCGCCGTTCACCGCCTACTGCTGCTGACGCTTCCGGTTCGCCGTGATCCGGCCGCGCTCCTTCTGGTCGAGGATGACCTTGCGGATGCGGACGTTCTCCGGCGTCACCTCGACGCACTCGTCCTCGCGGCAGAACTCCAGGGCCTGCTCCAGGGAGAGCTTGCGCGGCGGCACCAGGCGGACGAGCTCGTCGCCGGTGGCCGAACGCATGTTGGTGAGCTTCTTCTCCTTGGTGATGTTGACGTCCATGTCGTCGGAGCGCGAGTTCTCGCCGACGATCATGCCCTCGTACACCTCGGTGGTGGGCTCGACGAACAGCGTGCCGCGCTCCTGGAGGTTGAACATCGCGAACGCGACGGCCACACCGGCGCGGTCGGCGACCAGGGAGCCGTTCGGACGGGAGCGGATGTCGCCGAACCAGGGCTCGAACTTCTCGAAGACGTGGTTGGCGATACCGGTGCCGCGCGTCTCGGTGAGGAACTCGGTGCGGAAGCCGATGAGGCCGCGGGACGGGACCAGCCAGTCCATGCGGACCCAGCCCGTGCCGTGGTTGACCATGTTCTCCATGCGGCCCTTGCGGACGCTCAGGAGCTGGGTGATGGCGCCCATGTACTCCTCGGGCGCGTCCACGGTGAGGCGCTCGACCGGCTCGTGCACCTTGCCGTCGATGTTCTTGGTGACCACCTGCGGCTTGCCGACGGTCAGCTCGTAGCCCTCACGGCGCATCTGCTCGACCAGGATGGCCAGCGCCAGCTCGCCGCGGCCCTGCACCTCCCAGGTGTCGGGACGCTCGGTCGGGAGCACGCGCAGGGAGACGTTGCCGATGAGCTCCTTCTCCAGGCGGTCCTTGACCAGACGGGCGGTGACCTTGGCACCCTTGACCTTGCCGACCAGCGGCGAGTTGTTGGTACCGATGGTCATGGAGATGGCGGGCTCGTCGACCTTGATGAGCGGCAGCGCCACGGGGTTCTCGGGGTCGGCGAGGGTCTCGCCGATCATGATCTCCTCGATACCGGCGATGGCCGCGATGTCACCGGGGCCCGCCTTCTCGGCGGGCTTGCGCTCCAGACCCTCGGTCATGAGCAGCTCGGTGATCTTGACCTGCTGGGTGGTGCCGTCCGTGCGGATCCACGCGACCTGCTGGCCCTTGCGGAGCTCACCCTGCTGGACCCGGACCAGGGCCAGACGGCCGAGGAAGGGGGAGGCGTCCAGGTTGGTGACGTGGGCCTGGAGGGGCGCGTCCGGGACGTACTCGGGGGCCGGGATGGTGTCCAGGATGGTGGAGAACAGCGGGACGAGGTTGTCGTTGTCGGGCACGGTGCCGTTGGCGGGGCGCTCCAGGGAGGCCTTGCCGTCACGGGCGCACGTGTAGACGATCGGGAACTCGATCTGCGACTCGTCGGCGTCCAGGTCCATGAACAGCTCGTAGGTGTCGTCCACGACCTCGGCGATCCGGCTGTCGGGCCGGTCGACCTTGTTGATCACGAGGATGACGGGGAGCTTGGCCTGGAGGGCCTTGCGGAGCACGAAGCGGGTCTGCGGGAGCGGGCCCTCACTGGCGTCGACGAGCAGGACGACACCGTCCACCATCGACAGGCCGCGCTCGACCTCGCCGCCGAAGTCGGCGTGGCCGGGGGTGTCGATGATGTTGATGACCACGTCCTCGCCCTCGGGCGTGGTGTAGTGCACCGCCGTGTTCTTCGCGAGAATGGTGATGCCTTTCTCGCGCTCCAGGTCGTTGGAGTCCATCACACGGTCGTCGACATCCTGGTTCTCCCGGAAGACTCCGGACTGCCAGAGCATGGCGTCAACGAGGGTCGTCTTGCCGTGGTCGACGTGAGCCACGATGGCGACGTTGCGCAGGTCACTGCGGCGGGCGGAGCCCTCGACGGGCGTAGCGCTGGACATGCTTAAGTCTCGATCTCCTGTACTGGGTAGAGACCGCAGAATGCCACGGCCCGTAGCCAGTTTATGCGGTCATAGCGGGCTGGTTGGGAAACGTACAGGTCACCCCGGTTAGTTTCGTCACCCCGAAGGGGGTTTCGCCGAGGGGTGTCCGAGCGTGCGTCATCCCTGTCATGAAGGGCTTTCGTGCGTCTGGAGGAGCGGGGTGAGCTCCGCCAGGAAGGGGATGTCGGCGGGCATCCAGTCGAGGTCGCGGAGCCCCTCGGCGGGCACCCAGCGCACCTCACGGTGCTCCAGCGCCCGGGGCTCTCCGATGAGGAGTTCGGCCCCCAGCAGGCGCAGGACGGCGGGGCGGGTGTGCCCGTCGGAGGGGGCGGGGAAGGGCACGTCGGCGCCGATCTGTTCCCCTGCCCGAACGGTGACGCCCAACTCCTCCTGGCACTCGCGGACCAACGCCTGGGCGGGGGTCTCCCCCGGTTCGGTCTTACCGCCGGGGAACTCCCACAGCCCGCGCAGGCGCTCGGGTTCGGCGCGCTGCGCGGCCAGGACGTGTCCGTCCCGGATGATGGCCGCGCCCACCACGATCAGTGTCTCTCGCACGAACAACCACCCTAGGCCCTCCCGGCGACCCCGGGTGTGGTCGGGGAACCCGCCACCGGCCCCGTTCCCCTGCCCCGGGGGCGGCCGCCGCGAGGTGCCCGCGACGGCCGACCCCGGACACCTCCCCGCTACGCCTCCGCGGCGGAGGCGTTCAGCACCCCGGGGATCCGCAGCAGCCTGCCCTGCCGGTCGCTGACGTAGACCGCGTCGCGGCCGTGGTCCAGCCCGATCCCGCAGACCGGGCCGAGACCGTCCGCCGCCGCGCGTTGGAGGCCCTTCTCCTCGCCGTCGGTGCGGACGACCTCGTGCAGTCTGCCGCCCGCCGGGTCGGCGACGTAGGCGTTGGCCGAGCCGTCCAGCGCCACACGGATGCTCTGTCCCAGGGCGGTGGCCACCCGCTGCGGAGAGGCCTCCTCCGCCGTCAGGTCGACCTCGTACAGCTCGCCCCGGTCGTACTGGCCGACGTAGGCCCTGTCACCGTTCAGCGCCACCCCGGCGGCCCTCGGCACCGGCCAGCTGCGCCGCTGCTCCGCCGAACCGCCGTTCAGGTCGTACTCGACCAGCCTTCCGGCCCCGAGGTCGCTGACGTAGACCCGGTCGTTCGACGGGTCCACCGCGACGCCGTAGACGGACAGACCGTCGACGACCGTCACGGGTGCGGCGGAGGGGTCGGAGAGCCTCACCGTGATCAGGCGCCGGTTGTTGTGGTCGGTGAGGTAGGCCCTGTCCCCCGGCAGGTCCAGCGCCACGTCGTTGGTGTCTCCCAGGCCCTCCGCGACCCACTCGGTCTCGCCGCTGTCGAGGTCCACCTTGTGGAGCCGACCGCCGCGACCGCGCTCGACCACGTACGCCTTCCGGCCGTCCGGATCCAGTGCGAGGCCCTCGGCCCTGCCCAGCCCCGTGGCGACCTCGTCGGGGGTCGCCTTCGGGACCTCCGGTCGCGCCATGTCGACCTTGTGGAGGGGGTGGTGCTTCTCCTCGAAGACGAGGTTCTCCAGCTCGAAGACCTCGTGCTCCCCGGCCAGGGTGGAGACGACCTCGGCCTCGCCCCTCTGCATGAAGGGTTTGCCGTCGTCGGTCAGGTCGAAGGCCTCCTTCTCCTGGCCGGTTTCGTTGAGTTTCCACGCGAGCACCCTGGAGTACCGGGGGTTCGAGGACTGCGGCCCGGCGGGACGTGCCTCCTTCACCTCGACCGGCTCGGGGTAGTACAGCGCGACCCAGCCGCCGAAGGTGATGGGGAACTCGTAGTCGAACCGGCGCACCTGGCGCCGCTGCGTGGCCAGCACGTCGACCCGGCTTCCGACCTCACCGCTCAGGGTGGACGACGTCTTGAACCCGGTGGTCAAGGAACCGCTGACCGATCCGGTGATCCCGAGCATCAGCTGGGCCGACACCTCCCCGGTGCCCGTCGCGGTCCCCGTGGCCGTGGTCGTGCTCGTGGTCTGCGACTGGGACTCCGTGTCGACGCCCTGGTTGTCCTTGCTGTTCTTCAGGGTGGTCTTCTGGGAGTTGTTCAGGGCCATGCTCTTCTGGAGCTGCTGTTGCAGCGAGGCGGTGGCCTTCGCGCCGAAGGTGAGCTGGACCTGCCCCTGGAGCGACCAGCTGATGGTGTTCGAGATGGAGAACTCGACCGTGTGCGACCAGGTCGTGGGGGTGGGGTCGGTCCGGTTGACGTACGTCTGCTTGGAGACGACGTCGGGCGGCGGCTGCGTGATGTCGCCGCGCTCCTCGACGAGGGGCACGCCCACCGTCATGTAGGCGCGCCACTCGCGTTGGTGGGCCGTGTCCTCCCGGTCGGGAAAGTCCCCGAACCGCCCCTTGTTCAGGGAGAACCCGGTGGGGTACACGTACCGGTCCCTGCCGTCCGAGGTCTTCCGTTCCGCCTTACGCCTCAGCTTCTCCCGATCCCGTTCCAGGATGACCGGAGCCTTGGCGGCGATGTCGAGTTCCTTGAGGTTCCGCCCCGTCATCGGGTGCCGGATGAAGCGTTCTCCGAGACGGGTCGTGCTCACGTGGTTCTTGGTGGGGCCGCCCATGGCCTCCTCCTTTTCTCATGACGAAACTCAACGTGTGCTGGGTGATACCGGGACCGGCTCCCGAATGGCGACCGGCGTCATTCTTCGGGCGGCCTGCGGTCGAAGCCCCTGACATTCGCCGTCGACTCCTCGTTGTCCTTCTTCAATCCCTCCCGCTCCTCAGCGCTGATCCTCGGTTCGTCCTCCTCCTCGACCTCCACCCGGACCTTCGTGAAGGCCTGGTCCTTGGCGGAGGAGGCCATTCCGGCGGTGGACTCGGGGTCCTCGCTGGCGTCCTGCTGCTCGGCGGCGGCCGTCCGGGTGTTCCCGAACAGAGGGGTGACGAAGTTGGTCAGGATCTCCAGCGCCTCCGGCGAGGTCTCGCGTACGAGCTTCGGATCGCGCTCGACCTCGGGAATTCCTTCGAGGAGCTCCGGGTCGACGCCCTCCCACTCGGGGCGGGCCCCCGGGACCCTGCCGTGCAGGTTCCGGGCGGACTCCTCGGCGGACCCGGCCTCGTTCCTTCCGTTGCCGAATATGTTCTTGAAGGTCATGACCCTCTCCCTTTGCTGCTCTGGTCTCTCGGCGGGATCACTGCTCCTGCGCGGGCTTCAGTTGCGCGGTACCGGGTTGCGATCGCATGGTTCACCGCGCACACCACAAATGGGGGAGAATCGCCACAGGGCGCATTCACCGGGTTTCACTGATGAGTCGGGGGTTGAGGGGGTACGTCATTCCCTGGACGGGGACTCCGTGTCCGCCCATACCCTCATGATGAACCATGTACTCGGTTCATGCATGCTTTTTCCGGACAGAAACCCACCAGCCTCGTCATTGGTCTGCAAAGTCTGGAATAAGAACATCACGAATTAGATAGACCTATGTCCGGACATGCGAATTTCGGGCGCGTGCCGGAGCGCGACGGGGAAACCGCCCTCGCGATCACCGGTCGGCCGGGGTGGCGGGATCAGCCCGAGACGTCCGCCAGCGATCTGCGCAGGCGGTGCGCGAGCGACGTGTACCGGCGTCCCGAGGAGGCGTTGGCGACCGCGCGTGCCAGAGCGCGGCGGGAGCCCACCAGCACGACCAGCTTCCTGGCCCTGGTGATCCCGGTGTAGAGCAGGTTGCGTTGCAGCATCATCCACGCCGAGGTCGTGACGGGGATGACCACCGCCGGGTACTCACTGCCCTGGGAGCGGTGCACCGTGACGGCGTAGGCGTGCGCCAGTTCGTCGAGCTCGGCGAAGTCGTAGGCGACCTCCTCGTCCTCGTCCGTGCGCACGGTCAGCTCCTGGCCCACCTGGTCGATCCCGATGACCACTCCCAGGGTCCCGTTGAACACCCCGTTCGCGCCCTTGTCGTAGTTGTTGCGCACCTGGGTGACCTTGTCGCCCACTCGGTACACCCGGCCGCCCAGCCGCCGCTCGGGCACGTGGTCACCGGGCGGGGTCAGCGCGGTCTGGAGCGCCGCGTTGAGGTTGACCGAACCGGCCGGGCCGCCCTTCATCGGGGTGAGGACCTGTACGTCCCTGCGGGGGTCGAGGGAGAAGCGCCGGGGGATGCGCCGGGCCACCACGTCCACGACCGTCTCGGCGGCCTCCTCCGCCTCGTCGCAGGCGAAGAGGAAGAAGTCGGACATCCCCTGGAACTCGGGAGGTTCCCCCTGGTTGATCCGGTGCGCGTTGGTGACCACGCCGGACTGCTGGGCCTGGCGGAACACGTGGGTCAGGCGCACGTGCGGGACAGGGGAGCCCTCCTCCAGCAGGTCACGCAGGACCTGGCCGGCGCCCACGGACGGCAGCTGGTCCACGTCGCCGACGAACACCAGGTGCGCCCCGGGCGGGACCGCCTTGACCAGTTTGTTGGCCAGGACGAGGTCGAGCATGGAGGCCTCGTCCACCACGAGGAGGTCGCAGTCCAGGGGGTTGTCGCGGTCGTGCGCCGCCTCACCACCGGGGCGCAGTTCGAGGAGCCGGTGGACGGTGGAGGCCTCGTGGCCGGTGAGTTCGGTGAGGCGTTTGGCGGCCCGCCCGGTGGGTGCGGCCAGGATGATCCTCGCGTCCTTCACCGACGCCATGGTGACGATGGAGGCCACGGTGTAGGACTTGCCGCAGCCCGGGCCGCCGGTGAGGACGCAGACCCTGCTGGTCAACGCCTCGCGGACCGCGTCCCGCTGGGCCTCGGCGAGGGTGGACTCCGAGCGCCTGTCGAGCCAGTCGAAGGCCTTGGGCCAGTCGACGTCGGTGAAGGCGGGCAGGCGCTCCAGCGGAGTCTCCAGCAGGGAACGCAGACCGGCGGCCAGGCCGATCTCGGCCCGGTGGAAGGGCAGGAGGTAGACCGCGCGGACAGGTTCGTCGTCGGGGCCGGGCACGGTCTCGCGGGCCACGCCCTCGGCGGCGACCAGCTCGGCCAGACACTCGATGACCAGCCCCGTCTCCACCTGAAGGATCTTCACGGCGGCGGAGATGAGCCGTTCCTCGGGCAGGAAGCAGTGCCCGTCGCCACCGGACTCCGAGAGGGTGAACTGGATGCCCGCCATCACCCGTTGGGGGCTGTCATGCGGGACGCCGACCGCCTGGGCGATGGTGTCGGCGGTCCTGAAACCGATCCCCCACACCTCCGAGGCCAGCCGGTAGGGCTCCTCCTGGACCACCCGGATGGAGTCGTCGCCGTACCTCTTGTAGACGCGCACGGCCAACGAGGTGCTGACCTGGACTCCCTGGAGGAAGACCATGACCTCCTTGATGGCCTTCTGTTCCTCCCAGGCGTCGGTGATGAGTCCGGTGCGCTTGGGCCCCAGCCCGGGGACCTCGATCAGGCGGGCGGGCTCCTCCTCGATGACGTCGAGGGCCTCGGTGCCGAAGTGGTCGACGATCCGCTCGGCCATGCGGGGCCCGATCCCCTTGATCAGCCCGGAGCCGAGGTAGCGGCGGATGCCCTGCACCGTCGCGGGCAGCACCGTGGTGAAGTCGTCCACGTGGAACTGACGGCCGTACTGGGGGTGCGACCCCCAGCGCCCGTACATGCGCAGTGACTCGCCGGGCTGGGCGCCCGGCAGGGAGCCGACCACGGTGAGCAGGTCGTGGCCGCCACGGCCGGTGTCGACCTTGGCGACGGTGTAGCCGTTCTCCTCGTTGGCGAAGGTGACGCGCTCCAGGACGCCCTGGACCACCGCCCGCGCGTGCGTGGACATGGGCCCACCGTCCTCTCAGCGGTCGTCCGCGCCGGGCAGCGGCGGGGCTTCGTCCCCCAGAACCGCCAGCACGCGGTCCCGGTCCGCCCTGCGCAGCCCCGCGGCCACCAGAGTGTACGAGTGGACCAGCATCTCCACCAGTTCGTCGTCGGGGACGGTGCCGTCCAACCGCACGGAGTTCCAGTGCCGCTTGTTCATGTGCCAGCCGGGGGTGACGGCCGGGAACCGCCCGCGCAGGTCCAGTGCGAGTTCGGGGTCGCACTTGAGGTTGACCGTGACGGCCGCCTCGGCTGAGCCCCCGCTGAGGAGGGCGAACATTCTCTGGTCGGCCACCTTGTACACCAGCGCCCCCGGCCCGAAGGGCTCGCTCTCCCGAGCCTCGGGAAACCACAGCGCCGCGTCGATGAACTGTTCCGGTGTCATGCCCTCTCCCCCACGCCGGTGTCCGACCGGTGTCCAGTTCGAGCCTGCCAGAGCGCACCGACCTTCGGGAGCCCCTCCTCCAGCCTGTGGACAACTCTCCGGCGCCGCGCGGGGACGGGCCCGCGAAGGGGACTCACGGATATGATCCGGCTCGAACCTCCCCCCACTGCCGGTTGGAGTGCCCATGAAGGCGCGCGGTGTACGCAGGCTGGCCCCGCTCGAACCGGGGGACCCCGTGGAGGTCGCGGGGCACCGGGTACGCGGTCGGGTCGGCTCGGGGGGCATGGGCACCGTGTACGCCGCCGAGTCCCCGGGCGCCCACGGCTACCTGGCCGTCAAGGTGGCCCACCCGAGGCTCGCGCGCGACGAGCGGATCCGGGAGCGGTTCACCCACGAGGCCCGCCTGCTCGCCAAGGTGGACAGCCCGTGCGTGGCGCGGTTCGTGCGCGCGGACGTGGAGGCCCTGCCGCCGTGGATGATCACCGAGTACGTCCCGGGGCCGACCCTGCGCCACCACGTGGAGAGGTTCGGACGGCTGCGCGGCGGCATGCTGCTCGGGCTGGCGGCGGGCGTGGCCGAGGCCCTGCGCGCCGTGCACGCGGCGGGGGTGGTGCACCGCGATCTCAAGCCCGGCAACGTGGTGCTGTCCGGCCGGGGGCCCAAGCTCCTGGACTTCGGTATCGCACACGCCGTGGAGGACCCCGATCCCACCAAGTGGCGGCGGCTGCGCCGGATGCGCCGGGCCTACCGGACGCTCGGGCTGCCCTCCCCGGAGACCCTGGCGGACCGGCGCACCGCCCGGACGCTCGACCGTCGGGGCACCCCGGGGTGGATCAGCCCGGAGCAGTACCGGAGGCAGCCCACCACGCACGGGTCGGACGTGTTCCTGTGGGGCGCGACGGTCGCCTTCGCGTCCGTGGGGCATGACCCGTTCGGGACCGCGCCGCCCCGGGAGATGGCCCGGAGGGTGACCTTGGAGGAGCCCGATCTGCGGTACCTGCCCGTGGGGCTGGAGAAGTTGGTGGTGGCGGCGTTGAGCAAGAACCCCGAGGACCGCCCGCGCTCCGGGGAGCTGCTGCGCGCGGTACTGGATTTGGAGGGACCGGAGGGCGGCGTCCGGGCCCGGGCTGGCGCGGGACAGGGGGGCGTACGCGGGCTGCTGGAGCGCCACTGGACCCGGGTCGCGGTGCGGTCGCCCCTGCCGCCCCGCGAGGGCGGGTTCTTCGGCCGTCCGCCCGCCTAGGGCACGCCTGGCGAAGGGTGCGGGAAGCACGACGCCCCCTGCGCGGGTCGGCAGGGGGCGCGGGGCGAGCGGAGTGGGATCAGAGCAGGCCGAAGTAGGCCCGGCTCTCCTTGGACCACATGAAGGCCAGCATGGCGGCGGCGAAGCCCAGTGGGACGATCGCGAGGAGTTCGCCCCCGAGCAGGGACCACAGCAGGATGCCCGCGGCGGCGCCCTGGAACAGCAGGGTGCTCCAGAAGACGCCGACCGTGCGGCGGCGGAGTCTGCTGGCGATGAGCAGGGACAGCGACCCGTAGATCCCCGTCACCACGGCCATGAGGCTCATCTGCGCGCGCATCATCTCGGCGTCGAAGGCCAGCGCCACACCCTGCTCGGCGGCGAGCGCCGCCTGCTCGTCCAGGGCCTCGTCCATCATCTCGGCGGGCGCGGACAGCCCCATGAGGAAGAGCAGCAGGAGCAGAAGTCCGCTGACACCGCCGACGAACATCAGCGTGCGGACGGTCACGACCCTGCGGGGCATGGGGGCGTCGGGACGCAGGGCCTCCAGGTGGGGCGCGTCGAAGTCGGGTATCCCCCGCTGCGAGGGCACCCCGCTCCGTCCCGAGTCGGGGTCGTACGGGTCCTGGCCAGAGGGAAACACGGACGTCCTCCGAGGGATTCGAGCCGACTGTCCCCTCCATGGTAGGGGCGCGGCGTCGTGGGAGCGCGAGTCCCGGGGTGACTCCGGCACGGGATGGTCCGAAACCAACTACGGAACGCGACCGCAATCGCCCCGACGTGACCCAGGGCTATCGTCTCAGGGCGAGAACCTGCACGCACACGGGAGATTCTGCAAATCGTAACCCCCCGGCCCGTGCCCGAACACCCGTCCCCATCTAGGGTGAAAAAACTCCGGCCCCTCCGGCCCCCGGGGCGGAGTCCCCGCACAGTCCCCCAAAGGAGTCACAGCAGACATGTCCAGACTCGTGCGCGCGACCGGCGCACTGATCCTGACGGGCGCGCTGGTGGTGCCCCTGGCCCCGGCGGCCAGCGCGTACGCACCCACGGACACCCCTGACGGCGACGCGGCCTTCACCCTCACGCTCCTGCACGGCAACGACCCCGAGTCCGCCCTCCTGCACTCCTCCGCCGACCCCGACTTCGGTGGCGCCGCGCGCTACGCCAGCCTGCTCCACCAGCTGCGCGACAGCGAGAACGCGGGCACCGGTGCCGGGCCCGGCGAGGCGGCCGACCGCGGCGTGGTCGCCGTCAACTCCGGCGACCTCTACCTGCCCGGCCCGGAGTTCGCCGCCTCCCAGGAGGAGGGCGCCCCCTTCTATGACGCGATCGCCACCTCCCACATGGGCTACGACGCGATCTCCATGGGCAACCACGAGTTCGACTTCGGTCCGGACGTGTACGCCGACTTCATCGGCGCCCTGCCCGAGAACACCCCCGTGGTCGCCGCCAACGTGGACGTGTCCGGTGAGGCCTCACTGGCCGCTCTGGAGGCCGAGGGACGGATCGCCCCCAGCACCGTCGCCGAGGTCGCGGACGAGAGGGTCGGCATCGTCGGCGCGCTCTACCCGCCGCTGGCCACCATCACCAGCCCGCGCGACGTCGTGGTCGACGAGGTCGTCGGCCCGGTCCAGGCCGAGGTGGACCGCCTCTCCGCCGAGGGCGTCGACAAGATCATCCTCATCTCGCACCTCCAGAACATCACCTACGAGGAGCGGGTCGCCAAGGAACTCACGGGAGTGGACGCCATGGTGGCCGGTGGCGGCCACGAGGTGATGGCCAACCCCGACGACGCCCTGGTCCCCGGTGACGAGGTCACCGTCCACCCGGGCACCGGCGAGCCGCTGTCCTACCCGCTGCTGGTGGACAACGCGGACGGCGAGGAGGTGCCCATCGTCACTGCGGGCTCCGACTACAAGTACGTGGGCCGCCTGGTCCTCAACTTCGACGCCGCCGGGGACCTCCTCTCCGTCGGCGATCGCTCCGGCCCGGTCCGGGTCTCCGGAACCGGCGACGACGCCGTGGAACCGCACCCGGAGGTGGAGGCGGAGGTGACCAAGCCGGTCACCGACTACGTCGCCGAACTCGCGGAGACGGAGGTCGCCCGGAGCGAGGTCGCCCTGGACGGCACGCAGAACCCGGGCGTGCGCACGCAGGAGACCAACCTCGGCAGCCTCATGGCGGACGCCCTGTTGGACACCGGTGAGCGCAACGCCGAGGAGTACGGCGTCCCCAAGCCGCAGATCGGCATCCAGAACGGCGGCGGCATCCGCAACGCCTCGGTGATCCCGGCCGGTCCGCTAACGGTGCTGGACACCTACTCGGTCGCGCCGTTCGCCAACCAGGTGGCCGTGGTCCCCGAGATCCCGCGCGGTCAGATCAAGGAGCTGCTGGAGCGCGGTGTTGCCTCCGCACCCTCCGCCGACGGCGGGTTCATGCAGGTCGCCGGGGTCAACTTCGCCTACGACCCCGAGCGCACCGCGCAGGTGGTGGACGAGGACGGCGAGGTGCTCACCCAGGGAGAGCGGGTGCGCAACGCGATCCTGCACGACGGCACGGTCATCGTCGAGGACGGCGAGGTCGTGGACGGTGCGGCCATCACGGTGGTCACCAACGACTTCTCTGCGGGCGGCGGCGACATGTACCCGTTCCGCGGCGCCGACTACACCGTGGTGGGCTCCACCTACCAGGGCGCGCTGGAGCGCTTCCTCAGCGGGACCCTCGACGGCCGGATCAGCGCCGAGGACTACCCCGAGGGCGGCGCCGGTCGCATCGTGGTCGGGGAGGAGGCCACCGTGCCCCCCGGCGGTGACGACGACGAGGACGACACCGATCCGCCCGCGTCGCCGAGTCCCAGCCCGAGCCCCAGTCCCAGCCCGAGCGAGAGCCCCACGAGCGGGCCCACGGAGGGTCCGGGCGACCAGAAGCCCGGCGCCCCCGACGACAAGAAGGGCGGCACCCTTCCGGTGACCGGAGGGGCCCTGACCGGCCTGGTCATCGCCGCCCTGGTCGCCATCGGCGCCGGTGGCGGAGCCCTCTACCTGAGCCGTAGGCGCAGGTCGGCCCCGGCCACCGGCGAGATCGGCGGCTGATCCCCCACCGGACCCGCCGTCGACGCGGGCCGGACAGTGAACGCGGGCCCGTCCGAGTGAAGACTCGGGCGGGCCCGCGCCGTCGTGTGGGGCCGGTCCAGCGGGCGGGGGCGGTCAGCAGCGGGGCAGCCCCTCGATCGGCTTCCATGGCTCACTGTTGCTGAAGGCGGTGGCGCTGACGAAGACGTCCCGGTTTCCGGTGTCGTCGTCGGTCAGCGCCCACCAGGTGGAGTAGCCGTCCTCGCCGTCGGAGTGCGGTTCGCCCTCGACCTGGCAGAAGAAGTAGTGGCGTCCGGCCCAGAGCCAGCCGCCCGTGGGGTAGCGGCTCTCCTGGGACCAGTAGGTCCGGGCGTCGCGCCAGGTGGAGTAGTAGTGCCGGCGGGAGAACGCGGTGGCCTCCGGTTGGTTGACCGCGTCGTCAGCGGAGGAGGCCACCGGAGTCTCCACGCGCACGGCCTCCGCGGCGGTGTGCCCGGCGGCCGGGGCCGCGAACGCGGTCGGGAGGGAGACCGCGAGGGCCAGGGTCAGGGCGGCCGGCGCCCCGAGGCGTGTCCCCCCCCCCCGCCACTCCCCCCACCCCCTTGGTCTGGTCGGGCCCTTCGGACCACCCGGTCGGCTTCCGGCCTTGTCGTTGCGCCGCACCATCCACACTCCTCACGTGCCCCGGACCGGGTTCGGGGTCCGAGTTGGGTGACGGGTCCGGTGGGGTGCGGTCACGCGGGACCGCCAACCACCACCAACACCACCATTGCCACTCCTATCATCACTCAGAGTGCTCAAAGGGACGCGTTACGACGCGGTTGCTGTTTCGGAGGGTCAGCAACCGGTGACGTTCCTGGCGTCGCCGGTCATGTCGTCACGCTCGGACTGGTCCGTGCCGCTGCCCTCGAACCAGATGAACACGATGTGGCAGGCGTTCTGGGCGTCGACCACGTCGTTGTCGTCCTCCTCGATCTGGGCGCGCAGCCCCGCGATGACGATCGAGGCGGAGAAGATGTCCTCGAAGGCAATGATGCGGGCCAGGTTGGTGTCCATGGCGCCCGTGCAGGCGAAGGCCTCCTCGGCGTCACAGATCTCGTCGGTCTTGTCCACTCCCGCCTCGAGACCGTGGTCTCCGCTGAGCTCGGAGATGATGTCCTCGACGGTCGCCAACTCCTCCGGCTCCTGCGTGGGGACGGTGGTGGGCTCCTCGGTGGGCTCCGGGCTGGGGAAGGGGTCCTCGGTCGGACTCGGGGACTCCTCGGGTGTGGGCGACGGGGTCGGGGCGGGAGCGGGTTCGGGCTCCCTCTCCGCCGCGATCCGACCGGTCACGACGCCGCCCAGCGCGAGTCCGCCGCCGAGGAAGGAGGCCCCGGCCAGGATCGCGATGACGGCGAGCACCGCGACGAGGCCGGTTCCGTACCGCCCCCTGGGAGGCGGCGTCGGGTGGGGCGGGCCCTGCGGAGGAAAGCCGAATTCGTTACCGCCCGGGGGCGGCGGGTGGGGATTCACGTCCTGGCTCCTCTGCTGTCAGGTGAGTTCTGGCGAAGGGCACTCCTACACCCCGCGTTCCAGCTTCCCAGTTTCACCAAGAACGTGCAAAGAAAGGGCTGCTGATAGCTATTTGCACTATTTGACCGGTATGTGATTCGCGTATTTTCGGCCAACCTTGGGCCATCCGGCGCGCATAATAGGGAAATGCGCCACCCTGGACCTACGATCGGCTCCATGACCTGCGTTTTGCTGGCCGAAGACGATGTCTCGATCTCCGAGCCTCTCGCGCGCGCACTCCGACGCGAGGGCTACACGGTAGACGTGACCGTCAACGGCATTGAGACACTCGACCGCGCCCGTGCGGGAGACATCGACCTCATGGTCCTGGATCTCGGGCTCCCCGAAATGGATGGCCTCGAGGTGGCACGTCGGCTCCGCGCCGAGGGTCACGGAACGCCGATCCTGATCCTGACCGCCCGAGCGGACGAGGTCGACACCGTCGTCGGCCTCGACGCCGGTGCCGACGACTACGTGACCAAACCGTTCAGGCTCGCCGAACTCCTGGCCCGCGTCCGCGCCCTGCTGCGGCGTGGCGGGGCCGAGGTACCGGTGGTCCACGGTGTCCGGATCGACAACGACTCTCGTCGTGCCTGGCTGGGCGACCGCGAGCTCCAACTGACCACCAAGGAGTTCGACCTGCTGCGCGTCCTCGTGCGCGACGCGGGCAAGGTGGTCACGCGAGAACAGATAATGCGGGAGGTGTGGGACACCAACTGGTGGGGGTCGACCAAGACCCTGGACATGCACATCTCCTGGTTGCGCCGCAAACTCGGCGACGACGCCAACCAGCCTTCCTACATCACGACCGTCCGGGGCGTGGGGTTCCGGTTCGAACGAGACTGACACGACCTTGGGTTCGACGCGCTTGCCAGTCGACCGCCCAGGGGGTCGGACGGACGTGAGGTGACATGCGCAGGCGGATGGTTTTCTCCACCCTGGTGGTGACCGTCATCGCCGTCATGCTGCTCGGGCTGCCCCTGGGTGCGCTCACCTACAAACTGGTGCACGACGAGGCCAGTCGGCAGCTTGAGGGCGAGGCCGAACTGATCGGCGCCGAGAGCGACAACATGTTGGAGCTCCACGGCGAGCTGGACCTGGCGGAGTTCGATCGGGAACACCCGAACAGGTTCGTCCGCATCACGCCCGCGGGCGAACCGACCGCCGTGACAGCGGGCGATCCCGCGTTGAACCCCGAGGCCGTGGACTCACCGCGCCTGCTCAGGGCCACCGTCACCACCGGCCGCGACACCAGGGTCGAAGTGTGGAGCGACGGCGAGGACGTGCAGGAGAGCGTGGTCCGCGCCTGGTTGGGGATCGCCTCACTGTCCCTGCTGGCCATCGGGGTCGCCGTGGGACTTTCCATGTTCCAGGCCCGCCGCCTCACTCTGCCGCTGGTCGACCTCGCCGCCACCGCCGAACGTCTCGGCTCCGGGGTCACCACGCCGTGGGGGCACCGCTACGGCATCCCGGAGGCCGACCGCGTCGCCGAGGTGCTGGACCGCAGCGCCGAACGCATCGCCGGGCTCATCGCCACCGAGCGCCACTTCGCCACCGACGCCTCACACCAGCTCCGCACACCGCTGACCGCGCTCACCATGCGGTTGGAGGAGATCATCGCCGAGTCCGGCAACGCGGAGGTGGTCAGGGAGGAGGGCGAGGCCGCCCTCGCCCAGACCGAACGGCTCGTGGAGACCGTCGAGAGCCTGCTCGGCCGCGCCCGCAAGAGCCAGAACCCCGAGGTTGAACCGGTGGAGCTCGACCCGGTCCTCAACCACCTCCAAGCCGAGTGGTCGCCCGTCTTCCAACAGGAGAAGCGCCGGCTCCTCGTCACCGGGGACCCCGGGCTGACCGCCATGACCGTCCCCACCGACCTCGCCCAGATCCTGGCGACCCTGGTGGAGAACGCCTACAAGCACGGTGCGGGGACGGTGACCATCCGCCGCCTCGACACCGGTCAGTCCGTGCGCATAGAGGTCAGCGACGAGGGTGAGGGCGTTCCCGAGCACCTGTCCGGGCGGATCTTCGAACGCGAGGTCAGCGGAGGCGGCGGCACCGGTCTCGGACTCGCCCTGGCCCGCCACATCGCCGAGTCCGAGGGCGCGAGGGTGGAACTGGTGCAGACAAGACCGACCACCTTCGCGCTGTTCCTGCCCGCCGGGGCGGGGGGGCTGTCGAAGATGACGGGGCCCGTCTGATCGTGCTTCTTTGGGCCGCCGCTTCGCTGTGTCTCTTTGCACCTCCGCTTCGCTTCGGTGCGTGTTCGGGCGCCCAAGTAGCCAGGGATTCTTCATCCTCATCCACGCCTGGCTCGTCCCTCACTGGCGGCTCGACTCGTCTTGCAGAACCCTGGCGGCACCCGAACGTGTGTCTCCTTGCACCTCCGCTCCGCTTCGATGCGTGTTCAGGCGCCCAGAAAGCCAGGGATTCCTCATCCTCAACCACGCCTGGCTCGTCCCTCACTGGCGGCTCGACTCCTCTTGCAGAACCCTGGCAGCGCCCGAACGTGTGTCTCTTTGCACCTCCGCTCCGCTTCGATGCGTGTTCAGGCGCCCAGAAAGCCAGGGATTCCTCATCCTCAACCACGCCTGGTTCGTCCCTCACTGGCGGCTCGACTCCTCTTGCAGAACCCTGGCGGCACCCGAACGAAGGCACCCCCCTTGTGCCGAAGGTTCAGGGCGGGACTCACGCCCGTGGCTGAGCCGGGCCGTTGGCTCCCCGGCCATGGCTGAGGAGCCACGCCCGCTCGCCCAGCCCCGGGCTCACGGCGAAGTGCGAACTGCACACATCGATGCGGGGGCCTAGTTGGCGCTGGCGTGGGCGGTGGACCCCTGGGCGGCGGGCGTCTCGCCCCGGACCACCAGATCGCTCCACATCCCCCGGACCCGCTCCAGTGCGTAGACGGCGGTCACCTCCGCACGGGCCCGCTCGCTCTCGTCGACGAACCGGCCCTCGGAGACGGTCGTGTGGATGGACTCGGCCATGGCCACCGCGTCGTCGTGGATCCAGTGCGGGTCGTAGATGGTGTCCGAACCCGGCCACGCGAGGAGCGCCGGGACCCCACCGGAGGCCGCGCACTCGGCGGGGGCCAGGTGGAAGGACTCGTCGTCGCTGGTGGAGAGCACGAACCCCACCCGGCGCAGCCAGGTGGCCACGTCCGGCCCGAAGCCGTCGAAGACCACCCCGGAGGCCAGGTTCTCGTCACGCTGGATGCGCCGGTACACCCGCTCGAAGTAGGAGCGCTCCTCCGGCCGGTTCCAGATCCACCAGTACTCCCACGGCTGCTTGGTCTTGACCGACAGCGTGTAGCGCGGGTCCATCCGGCGCAGCTCGGAGAGCACGTCCAGCCCCCGGTCCAGGCGCTTGCGGGACGGTGCGATCCCGATCATGCCGAGCGAGAACTCGGCCCCGGCGAGCTTCGGGCGGTCCAGCTGGCGGTCGTCCACCCAGTTGGGCAGCACCACGACCTTCTCGGCGGGCCAGCCGGTGAGCTCGCGGGTGAGGTCGGCGTAGTGCGGGCTCACGCAGACGACCGCGTCGACCTTGGCGATGTCCAGGCGGCGCGGCCACTCCGCGTACAGCTCGAAGCGGTGCAGGCGCACGATCAGCCGCTGGTCGGGGCGCTTCCACTTGGCGTAGAAGAGCGCGTTGGGCCCGCACCACTCGCAGATGACCACGTCGGCCCAGGAGGCGAGCTCCCGGGACCGGTACTGGTCGTGGGTGCTCAGCCCCTCCCACTCGTCGATGCGTACGTCCAGGCCGGGCAGTGAGTCCAGGTACTCGGCCAGGCGGGTGAAGAATTTGAGGTCGTGCCCGGCGATGACCACCTTGAGCGGGCGCTCGGGGTCGGTGCCCTCGGGAGCCGCGGGAATGGCCTCGGCCAGGTATCCGCGCAGGCGCTCGGCGGCGCGTTCCAGGGTGTGGTTCGCGGCGGCCCTGCGGCAGCGTTCGGCGGCCTCGGTGTACACGGCGCGGTCGTGGTAGGCACGGGCGACCACCGCTGCCACCGAGGCGGTGTCCTCGCCGGCGAACAGCGGATAGTCGGCGCCGAGCAGGGCCTCGTGCATGGGGGTGCGGTTGAGGACCACCGGCAGGCCGAGCGCGCCGAGTTCCAGCACCTTGGTGGACAGCTCCAGGCTGGAGTCCATGTCCGGGTCGCGCCAGGACAGGCCGAAGTCGCACTCGGCGGACTGGCTGAGGGCGTCGGCCCTGGCCATGCCGCCTCGCCAGTCCACGTGCGGGGTGCTCTCCAGGGCCCTGCGCATGCGCTTGGCCCAGTCGGCGGGCTCGGCGTGGATCTTGTCGCCGATCATCACCAGTTCGGCGTCCACCCCGAGCCGGGCCAGCTCCTCGGGCAGCCCGGTCATCTCCAGGGTGTTCCAGCGGGGCGCGAACTTGCCGGTGTAGGCCAGGCGGGTGCGCGCGTGCGTCTGGCCCTCGGCGGCGATCCCCTCGGGCACCACCGCGACGGGCGGGAACAGCACGGACCGGCCGCAGGCGGCGGGGACCGTGGACTCCAGGAAGGCCCGCAGCTCCTCGGTCTGGCAGAGCACGAACCGTGAGGCCAGCGCGATGTCGGTGAGCTCGGCGGTGGCGGTCGCGGACAGTTCGCCGACGCTGTGCGGGAAGTCCGTGAGGTAGGTCCACAGCCTCCCGGCCAGGCTCTCCTCCTGGGCGGCCAGCCCGGCGAGTCGGCGGCCCCGGACGACGACCAGGTCGAAGGGCCTGCGCGAGTGCAGACCGCCCATGATCTCCACGGCCTGCTCGGGCGTGAGACCGCGCGGGCCGAGGTCGGACAGCAGTCGGTCCTCGTACGGACGGACCAGGTGGACGCCGGGGTTCGCGGTGAGCGGCGCGGTGAGCCGGTCGGTGCGGACCTGGGCCTTGAGCAGCAGGGTGACCTCGCAACCCGCCGCCGCCAGGGCCTGCGCCATCGACTGCGCCCAGATCGCCGAGCCGTCGATGATGTTCAGGTCCACGTCCCCGTACAAGAGTGCGCGCGGAGGAGCTGTGCTCACGTTCTTCCCTTCGGATGCTGATGGGTGGCCCGAGTGTTGCGTACTACCGCGCCGCGCGCGCCCGTCGGGGGCGACTCGGGCGTGGCGGTGGTCAACCGACCGCACCCGTCGAGGCGTCGGCGTGGGTCGGTCCCTCGTTGTCGCCGTCGGTGCCGGGCCCGTGGTCCGGTCCGAGGGCCAGGAGCCGGGTACCGCGCCGGTTCCACTCCGCCGGGAGCCAGCCCCGGCGCAGCAGATCGGTCCGGGCCAGTTCCGGGGTGACCGAGGTGACGAACACGTATTGTCTGCCACCGGTGTCACGGTCGAAGAAGCCCCGTTCCCCCAGGCCCGGGGTCTTCTGGTCGCCGGTGTCGGGGGTGCCGACCGCGTCGGCGCCCGAGCACTCGGCGGCACAGGCGAGGTCGGCCAGGCGGTGACGGCCGACCGGGGCGGTCCACAGGTGCGCCCACGGTGAGGCCGCGCGTTCGGCCAGGGCCGCCCAGTGCTCCGGTTCGAACCCGCCGACCTGGGACCGGGTGCCCTCGCGGGTGAGTTCCTCGGGAGTGTCGGGGGCGGTGGTGCGGACCGCGCGCACCGTCAGGCCCTCGGCCCGCAGGCGCTGGACACCGGGCATCCGCGCGGCGGTGTCGGGGACGACCACCTCGGCTGGGCGCAGACGGGAGCCGAGGAGGTCGTCGGCGAGGCGGTCGGCCTCAGGTTCGGAGGCCGGGTCGGCCAGGACCGCGACCCCGCGGCCGCTCAGCGGGAGTTCGGTGCCGGGGGTGCCCGACGGGAAGTCGAGGCCCTCCAGAAGGGAGACCAGCCGGACGGGCGCCGCCTCGTCGAGGAACACCTGGCGGAGCATGGCCCGCACCTCACGGGGTGTGGGCGGTTCCGCGCGCAGTCGGGGCACGGTGACAGCGAGGTCCTCGGCGTCGGGAACGGGCACGGCCGGGTGGGAGACCACCCGGGTGCCGCAGGCCCACGCGCGGCGGCGCAGACGCAGGTCGCCGTGGCCGGACTCGGGGATCACGGCGACGTTGGCGGCGCGCAGGGCGTCGGGCAGTTCGGGCGAGTCGGCGTCCACCACGCCCACGCCGAGGTCCACCAGGACGTCGGGGACCGGCTGGTCCGGGGAGGTGCGGACGAAGACCGCCTCGGGGCCGGAGACGAGTTCGGCGGCCACGGGGTTGAACAGGTGCAACGGCACACCGGCGTCACCCTTGTGCACGCGGTCGAAGCCGAGCTGGCGCAGGGCGGGCGGAGACGGGGCGTCGTCGAGCAGGACCGTGGGGATGCCGCGCGCGGCCGCGGACTCCAGCACCCAGTGCAGGGCACGGGTGCGGTCGACGGCCGCGGGGTCACCCACGTGAGCCCAGGGAGACCCGGGAGCGGCCGCCGAGGTGGACACCAGGAGCAGGTCGACGTCGACGGCGTCCATGACGATCTGGGCGTCGTGCGGGCGCAGCGGCACCGAACGCAGGTAGGGGTCGACCGCCTTCTGCACGGCCGGGCCGAGGACGGTGGCGACCACCAGCAGGTCCTCGCGGCCGCCGCTCAGCCCGGTGAGGAGGCGGGCCTCCTGCCGGTCGGCGTCGAAGGAGCGGACGGGCTCGACGCCGCGGCGTTCGGCGTGGTTGGTGCTGCCGCTGCGTCGCCACAGCCGGTAGAGGTCGCGCGGGAGCCTGACCAGGGAGCGGCCGGGGCGTTTGGCGGCGGCGGTGAGCGCGCGGCCCACCTGGAGGGAGGTCGATCCCTCGAGCGAGGCCAGGCGGGCCTGCGCCTCCTGGAGCTGGGCCTCGCGCTCGGCCAGGGCTTGCCGAAGCTGTTCGGTCTGGCTCTGTTCACGCCGTTTCACGGTCTGCCACCTTGTGCTCGGTTCGGGAAACCTCGGGTCGGGACACCGGGGTGTCCGTGGTGCGGTCCGGGTGCCGGGGGGCGCCCGCGCGGATGGGGAACACGGCCGGTCACCGTGACCACTGGGTGAGGACGGAGGCGATGCGTTCGCCCGCGTGACCGTCCCACAGCGGCGGCACGTCGCCGATCCGCTCCACGGCCCGGCCGTCCAGGACCTTGCCCAGTGCCTGGAGGAGATCGGCCTCGGTGACCAGCTGGTTGGTGCCGTGGGTGATGGTGATCGGGCGTTCGGTGTTGGGGCGCAGGGTCAGGCAGGGCACGCCGAGGATCGTCGTCTCCTCCTGGACCCCGCCGGAGTCGGTGACCACTGCGGCGGCGCCCCGGGTGAGCGCGACGAAGTCGAGGTAGCCGAGCGGTTCGAGCAGGCGCACGCGCGGGTGGTCGCCCAGCCCGGCGCGGTCGAAGGCGGCCTTGCCGCGCGGGTGCACCGGCATGACCACGTCGGTGAGGTCGGCGATCTCGTGCAGGCGCTCGGTGAGCAGGGCGACGTTGGCGGGGTCGTCGACGTTGGCGGGCCGGTGCAGGGTGGCGGCCACGTACCGCTGGGGCAGGTCGAGGCGGTCGCGCAGGGCCTCGGCGTCGAAGCGGTCGATGTTGCCCAGGAGCGTGTCGATCATCGGGTTCCCGACGAGGTGGACGCGGTCCGGGGAGACCCCCTCGGTGGCCAGGTGGCCGATCGCCTCGGGGCTGGTCGCGAAGAGGAGGTCGCTGAGCTGGTCGGTGACCCTCCGGTTGATCTCCTCGGGCATGGTGTTGTCGAAGGAGCGCAGGCCAGCCTCGACGTGCGCGACGGGGACGCCGAGCTTGGCGGCGACCAGGGCGGCGGCCACGGTGGAGTTCACGTCGCCGTAGACCACGACCATCCCGGGCGTGTTCGCGGTGAACTCGCGTTCCAGGCCGACCATGAGCGCGGCGGTCTGCGCTGCGTGCGAACCGGAGCCGACACCGAGGTCGACGTCCGGGGTGGGCAGGCCGAGGTCTCGGAAGAAGACGGCGGACATGCGGTCGTCGTAGTGCTGACCGGTGTGCAGGACCGTCTGGTGCGCGCCCCGCCCGCGCAGGGCGGAGACGACCGGAGCGGCCTTCACGAAGTTGGGGCGGGCCCCGACCACGTGCACGATCCCGGTGTCCTGGCTGCCAAGAGGCGCACTCGTTGCCACGGCTGTTTCCTTCTGCTTCTGGTGGGGGTGACTGCTGTGCTGGTGTGGGCCGGGGTCCCGGCCGGGCGGTTCGCGGCGCGCGCGGTCCGGGTGACGGAGTTCTTTGCCCCAGCCGTCCCGTCCGTGTCGCCGTGTTGTCACCATCCGGCCACGTCCACGTGGTTGTGTGACTGACCGTGCATGACTCCCAGAATCCCGAACCCCGTGTTCCGCGTTCGCGCGTCCTCTGGCCGAGGGCGGTGACCTTCACCGCGACCCTGGCCTGGCACCACCTGCGTTCCGATCCGGCCCGCCTGCCGCTGCTGGCGCTGCGGCTGATGCCCGGCCCCGTGCGGACCTCGGCGCGTGCCGTGTCCGCCCGTTCGGGCGCGCTGCCGCGCGCCTACTCCCTGTGGGACCAGGGACGGCGCGAGGAAGCACGCGAGGTCCTGCTGTCCGCCGCGACGAACTCCCCTCCCCGCAGGGTGGGGCGCCTGGTCTTGGCGGCTCTCGCCGCCGGAGACGCCGACACCGCCCGTGAGCTGGTCGAACGTATTCCTCCGGGGCCGCACAGGACCTCGGCGGAGTATCGGACGGCACTGGCCACGGGACGTGCCGTCCCCGCGTCCCCGTCCGTTTCGCCTGACCGTCACGGGTTCACGTTAACCCGCGGTGCGCCAACGCGGCCTGACGACACGGTGAACGCTCAGCGACCGGCCACCGGCTCGGATGACGGCGGAGGCTGGCGCGTGGCCGTGGACCCGGGGCGGCCCGGGGCGGGGGTGCGGGTGCTGCACCTGGTCACCAACGCGCTTCCGCACACCAACGCGGGCTACACCCAGCGCACGCACCGGATCGCGGTGGCGCAGCGGGACGCCGGGATGGACGTCCACGTGGCCACCCGTGCCGGGTATCCGCTGACCAAGGGGGTCCCGGACCCGCGCACACTGGTGCGGGTGGACGGGATCCCCTACCACCGGCTCCTTCCGTGGACGGCGCCCGGCGACCACGCCGACGAGCTGGCGGCGGGGCTGCGGATGGCGTCGGAGCTGGTGCGGACCGTGCGTCCGGATGTGCTGCACGCGGCCAGCAACCACCACAACGCGCGGCTGGCCCTGGAACTGGGCCGCCGGTTCGGGCTGCCGGTGGTCTACGAGGTGCGGGGGTTCCTGGAGGAGTCCTGGCTGTCCCGGGATCCCTCCCGTAGCGTGGACGATGCCTTCTACCAGGCCGAACGCGCCAGCGAGACCGAGTGCATGCTCGCCGCGGACCTGGTGGTGACGCTCGGGGAGACCATGCGCGCCGACATCGAGGCGCGCGGCGTGCCCCGGGAGCGGCTGCTGGTGGTCCCCAACGCGGTGGACGAGTCGTTCCTCGATCCGCTGCCCTCGGGGGACGAGGTCCGCAAGGAGCTGGGGATCGGACCGGAGGAGTTCGTGGTGGGCACCACCACGAGCTGCTTCGGCTACGAGGGCCTGGACGTGCTCTTGGACGCGGTGGCGGCCATGCGGGAACGAGGGGAGCGCGCCCACGCCCTGGTGGTCGGGGACGGCCCGGAGCTGGCCACGCTGCGTGACCGCGCCCAGCGGCTGGGGCTGGACGGTGCGGCGCACTTCCCCGGGCGGGTCCCGGCCGACCGGGTCCGCCACCACCACGCCGCGCTGGACGTCTTCGCCGTGCCACGACTTGATGAACGCGTGTGCCGCTTGGTGACACCGTTGAAGCCGGTGGAAGCCATGGCTGGTGGGCTTCCTGTTGTCGCGAGTGACCTTCCGGCGCTGCGAGAGATCGTGGAACCGGGGGTGTCCGGCGAGTTAATTCCGGCGGGCGAATCGGCACGTCTAGCTGATGTCCTCACAAATCTCGCCTACAGTCATCAAAAGCGGACGTCCTACGGTCAAGCTGGTCAGGAGCGTGTCGGAGCCAACCGAACGTGGACCGAGGCCGCATACCGCTACAGCCAGGCGTATCGGGTTCTTATTCGAAAAATGTCCGAACCAGGACAGAACCCGTAACCGAGGACAACGTCTACCTACACTCGGACGTCCTGCACTCCGAATGGTGGACCCATGGCAGTCCTCGACTATTTGCGCCCGTTCACGAAATGAATGCGAGTGTGACCGCGAAGTGGATGCCGCAGCCTCCAACCCAGCCACTGTCCCCGAGCAGAGCTCCGGTTCGGCCAGCGACCTCGTCGTCCTCGGCCTCGGTTACGTCGGTCTACCGCTGGCGGCGGAAGCCGTCTCAGCGGGACTGAGGGTGACCGGATTCGACGTCAGCACGCGAGTGGTCGACGGTCTCAACAAGTCCGAGTCGCACATCGACGACCTGTCGACGGACGACGTCGCCTCGATGCTGTCCCACGGGTTCAGCGCGACCACCGACCCGGCGTGCCTCGCGACGGCGCGCACCATCGTCATCTGCGTTCCCACGCCGCTCTCCCCGGAGGGCGGACCGGACCTGGGCGCGGTCACCTCGGCCGCCAGGGCCATCGCCGGGCACCTGTCACCGGGCACCCTGGTGATCCTGGAGTCGACCACCTACCCGGGCACCACCGAGGAGGTCGTCCGGCCGCTGCTGGAGGAGTCCGGCCTGGTCGCCGGCGCCGACTTCCACCTGGCCTTCTCGCCCGAGCGCATCGACCCGGGCAACCCGACCTTCGGCGTGGCCAACACTCCGAAGGTGGTCGGCGGGCTCACGGAGGAGTGCGGCGAGGCGGCCGCCACGTTCTACGAGAACTTCGTGAACACCGTGGTGCGGGCGCGCGGCACCCGGGAGGCCGAGATGGCCAAGCTGCTGGAGAACACCTACCGACACGTGAACATCGCGTTGGTGAACGAGATGGCCGTCTTCTGCCAGGAGCTCGGCATCGACCTGTGGGACTCGATCGCGGCGGCCGCCACCAAGCCGTTCGGCTTCCAGGCGTTCTACCCGGGCCCGGGCGTGGGCGGTCACTGCATCCCCATCGACCCGAACTACCTCTCCTACAAGGTCAAGACGCTCGGCTACCCGTTCCGGTTCGTCGAGCTGGCCCAGGAGATCAACGGCCGGATGCCCGGCTACGTGGCACAGCGCGCACAGGAGCTGCTCAACGAGTCCGGGCTGGCGCTCTCCAGATCCAAGGTCCTGCTGCTGGGTGTCACCTACAAGGCCGACATCGCCGACCAGCGTGAGTCGCCCGCGCGCCCGGTGGCCCGCAAGCTGGCCGCGAAGGGCGCCACGCTGACCTACCACGACCCGCACGTGGACTCCTGGGACGTGGACGGGACGGACGTGCCGCGCTCCACCGACCTGGAGCGGGCGATGGCCGAGGCCGACCTGACCATCCTGCTCACCGACCACGCCGACTACCGGCCCAAGCTGCTCACCGAGTTCGCCCGGCTTCTGCTGGACACCCGCGGTGTCCTGCGCCGCTCGGACCCGGAGGCCGACGCCGTGGCCGACGTTCCCTCGCAGGCGCGCCGCCACGTGCAGCGCGAGGGGGTCCAGATCCTCTGACCAGCCGCTAGATCCGGTACCACCGAGGCACGCCGCTTCGGACGCCACCGCGCGTTCAACGGCGTGCCTTCGTGCGTTCACGGTGACCCAACGAAGGGTTCACCGGAATCACCCCACGCGTCCACTCAGCTTTCCTCGGCGTGTTTCCGCTGGTGAATACCGTGTCGTTCAGCTGATTCCGCACCCTCGGGGCGGATCATCGAATACGGACGAGTCGTACAAACGGTGACATAAGTAGGTGAACCCGATGCACGCGCTTGTGGCCACGATTGTGCACCACCCCGAGGACGCCCGGATCCTGCACCGACAGATCCGCGCCCTCGTCGACGCCGGACACACCGTGACGTACGTGGCGCCGTTCCGGGAGTGCGGGGTGACGCCCTGGGACCAGGTGCGTTCCGTGGACGTCCCCCGCGCCTCGGGCCGGGACCGGCTGTCCTCGCTGAGGGCCGCCCGGACCGCGCTGGCACGGCTGGCCCCTGAGGCCGACCTCCTCCTCTTCCACGACCCCGAACTGCTGCTGGCCCTTCCGACCAGACGCCCCGTGACGGTGTGGGACGTCCACGAGGACACGCCCGCCGCGCTGCTCACCAAGGCCTGGATCCCCGAACGGCTCCGCAAGCCGCTCGGCTCCGTGGTGCGCAGGTTCGAGCGGCGCGCGGAGCGGAGGATGCGCCTGCTGCTGGCCGAGGAGGGGTACCGCCCCCGCTTCCAGGGCGCGCATCCCGTGGTCCCCAACACCACCGAGGTTCCCGACACCCCGCTCCGCCCGCCCGGTGACGACCGTGTCGTGTACCTGGGCCAGCTCTCCAGGGCCCGGGGCGCCCACGACCTGATCGAGATGGGCCGCCAGCTGCGCGACCACGGGGTGCGCCTGGAGGTCATCGGCGGCGCCGACCACGAGATCCGGCCGCTTCTGCGCGACGCCCACCAGGAGAACGCCCTGCACTGGTACGGCTTCGTGCCCAACGACCGGGCCCTGCGCATGGCGGCGGGAGCCCTGGCCGGGATCAGCCTGCTGCACGACACCGACAACTACCGGCACTCCCTGCCCACCAAGGTCGTGGAGTACATGGCTCACGGACTCCCGGTGGTCACCTCGCCGAACCCGATGGCCCAGGCCCTGGTGACCGAACGGCCGGAGGGCGCGGCGGGCGTCATCGTGCCGTTCCAGGACCCGGCCGCCGCCGCCCGCGCCGTGCTCGAACTCAGGGACGACCAGGCGCAGCGCGAGGAGTACGCCCGCACAGGGCACCGGATCGCACGGACCTCGTTCCACTGGCCGGTGCAGGCGCGCCTGTTCGTGAAGCAGCTGGAGGAGTGGGTCGCCGAGGCGAACGGACCGAGGCCCTCCATACCGCGTCCGCGTACGCCCCGGCCCAGCAGCCGCCGCCCCGTCGGCCGTCGCCCTGCGCGAGTGAGAGAGTGACCTCACCGACAGTTCTCTGCTGAAATAACTTCCCGGGAAACCATGTTGTGCTCGGTTGTCGGCCCCCAGCGGCACGCCATGAACCGCAAAAGCACAGCTGAGGTTTCCCTATGAGTGACGCCCTCGTCCTGTCCAAGGACGCGCAGGACCTGTTGTTCCGCAGCGCCCGCACCGCCAACTCCTTCACCGACGAACCGGTGACCGACGAGCAACTGCGCTCCATCTACGACCTGGTCAAGTTCGGCCCCACGGCGATGAACAACCAGCCGCTCCGCGTGACGGCGGTCCGCTCCCCCGAGGCCCGCGAGCGCCTCGTCAAGCACATGGGCGGGAACAACGCGCCCAAGACCGCCAAGGCCCCGCTGGCCCTGGTGCTGTCGGCGGACAGCTCCTTCCACGAGCACTTCCCCACGACCTTCCCCGTCCTGCCGGACGCCCGCGAGAACTTCTCCGGCATGCCGGTCGAGGCCCGCGAGGACATGGCCCTGCGGAACGCCTTCCTCCAGGTCGCCTACCTGATCGTCGGCGTGCGCGCCGCCGGTCTGGCCGCCGGCCCCATGACCGGTTTCGACGCCGAGGGCCTGCGCGAGGAGCTCTTCGGCACGGACTCCACCCAGACCCCGGTGGTCGTGATGAACATCGGCCGCCCCGGCCCGGACGCCTGGTTCGACCGCCTCCCCCGCCTGGACTACGAAGCGGCCGTCACCGAGATCTGATCCCACCGCGAGCGAGGGGCGGGGTGCCCACACGGCGCCCCGACCCTTCGTCATGCCGGGTGCGGCACCGGCCCGAGCACCAGCATGCAGACGTCGTCGTCGTAGGCGTGCCCGCGAAGCGCCGAGGCCAGCAGCTGGTCCGCGGACTCCTCGGGCCCTCGGGACCGCTGGGCGGCGTCGCCGAAACTCGCGGTCAGCCGGGCGATCCCGGCGTCGATGGGCTCGCCCCGGCGCTCGACCAGACCGTCGGTGTACAGCAGCAGGGCGCCGCCCGGCGGGATTCCCACGCGGTTGTCCGTGTAGGTGAGGTCGATCGGCAGGCCCAGCATCCCACCGGAGACCGGTTCGACCGGGGCCGCCTCCCCCGGCGCCATGCGCAGCAGCGGAGGCGGGTGCCCCGCCGACGCCAGGGTCACCTCGGGGTCGCCCGGACGGAAGCGGACGATGACCGCCGTGGCGAACAGGTCCGGTTCCAACCGGTCGAGCAAACGGTGCAGGAGCCCTAGGAGCGCCGCCGGGCTGTGCTCGTCCACGGCGTAGGCGCGCAGGGCGGTCCTCAGCTGGCCCATGGTGACCGCCGCGTGGATGCCGTGCCCGGTGACGTCGCCGACCACGCCGATGTACTCGCCGTCCTCCAGGGGGAAGACGTCGTACCAGTCGCCTCCCACGTTCATGCCGTCCTCGGCCGGCAGGTAGCGCGCGGTCAGCTCCAGGCCCGGGACCTGGGGCAGACGGGTCAGCATGGCTCGTTGGAGGGCAGCCGCGGTGTCGCGCTCATGCTCGAAGCGCTGGGCGTTGTCCATGGCCGTGGCGGCCCGCCGCGCCAGCTCCCCGAGCATGAGGTCGTCGTCGGCGGCCCCCGCCGCACGGTGCAGGATCATCGCACCCAGCGAACGGGAGGCCAGGAGGAGCGGGAAGGCGGTGCCGGCCACGCCCCCGCGCGAGGCCTCGTCGTGCACCGGGCGTCGTTCCGCCACCGCTCGGACGGCCGTCTCCGGGGGCTTTCGCCCCCCGGAGTCGTCCATGGGGACCAGTGAGCCGTCCTCGACCACCCACAGGTCGACCGCGCTCGCGTACGAGGGGATGAGCAGCTTCTCCAGGCGTCCGCGGATCTCCGAACGCTGGAGAGTGGCCATGAGTTGGGCGCTCGCGGTGGAGAGGAGGGTCAGCCGGTTGCGCGCGGTCTCGGCCTCGTCCCGGGCGGCCCGCTCCGCCCGGAGCAGTCGCCGCTGTTCGTCACTGGCCTGCGCGAGTTCCGCGTGCAGGGCCAGCACGCCCAGGTTGGTCTCCTCCAGCTCCCGCTGGTGGGAGGCGAGTTCCCGGGCCCGCTCCGCGGCCAGCCCGGCCAGCCTCCTCCGCTGCCGGTCGTCGGCCAGCTGCTGGGCGGCCAGCAGTTCGACCTCCGAGGCGAGCGCCTCCAGCGCCGCGCTCGGGAGGGGGCCGTCCAGGACCAGGGAACGGGACCAGGCCCCGTCCGGTTCCCCGCCGTCCTCGAGCACGCTCGCCCGCAACTCGCGGAGGTCGTCCGACGCCTCCAGCCGCATCAGCACCGCGCTGCCGGACTCGACTCCGTCCAGGGCGCGCTCGGTGGTGGCGGACAGGAACTCCGCGTCCGCGTCGGTGGTGCGCTCACCCGAGCGGAGCACGTGTCCGACGCGGGCACGGGCCAGCGCCACGTCCACTGGCGACTGGACTCGCTCGTTCAGCAGGAGGTGCCTCATTCCCTCTCCCCGTCGAAGCGTCCGGTGTGCAGGACGACGGCGACCGCCGTGTCGTCCCGCAGGGGGCGGGCGGCACTGCCGGCGTCCCGGAACACCCGCCCGGCGACCAGCGCGGCGTCCCTGTCCGCCAGGTGTTCGATCCCGTCCGGGGACCACCGGCTGGGCAGCCCGTCGGTACACAGCACCAGGACGTCGCCGGGGTGCCACTCCCGGCGGACCGGCGCCGGGGTGCGCAGCCCGAAGGCTCCGACGATGCCGGGCCGGGAGAGGAGTGTCTCCCATCTTCCGCCGCTGTACAGCCGGGCGCCGATGTTGCCCACGCCGCAGAAGGTGAGCCGGTGCGCGGACTCGTCGATGTCGACCACCACCAGGGCCGCCCCACGGGTGGACCGCAGCTCCGTGTGCAGGAGTCGCAGCAGGTCCTCGGGCCTCCCGCCCGCCCTGCTCCGCACCGTGCGAGCGGCGGCGTCGCTGGCCGCGGCCGCTTCCGGACCGTGTCCGAGGCCGTCCGCCAGCATGACGGTCCGGTGCCCCGAGGCGCTGCGGAACGCGAGCCCGTCACCCGACTCGGGCGCACCGCCCAACGACAAGTGCAGGCCCCCGGTGACGGCGGGCGCGGCGAAGGGTCCGCGGGAACCGGTCGGAGCCAGGCGGGCCAGGGCGAGGGTCCCCTGGCCGAGCACGCTGTCCACGTCGAAGTGGTCGCAGGCCCGGACGCAGGCCCCCAGACCGGTGCCGAGGGAGCTTCCCGTGGTGAAGCCGTCGGTCATGGCCCGGTCCACGTCGCGCATGCCGGGCCCGTGGTCCAGCGCGAGGATCTGGAGGGCCCTGGCGTTGCCCCACGGGTCGCGGGCGACCTCGGCGACGATCCTGCCCCCACCCGCGTACTTGACCGCGTTGGTGGCCAGTTCCGTCGCCACCAGGGCCGCGTCACCGGCACGGACCCGGTCCAGCCCCGCGGCCTCCGCGGCTTCCTCAGCCGCTTCCCGGGCCCGGCGGACCAGTGTGGAGTCGCTGACCGACACGTCCCAGACCCTGGTCATCGGAGTCCGTGGGTTCGGGGTCCCGACCACAGGGTGATGGTGACGGCGGTGCCCTCCCCGGGCGCGGTCCGTACGGAGAAGTCGTCGACGAGCCGTTTGGAACCGCTCAGCCCCATACCGAGCCCGCCGGCCGTGGAGTAGCCGTCGTCCAGCGCGCGGTCGACGTCGGCGATGCCGGGGCCCTGGTCGGTGAAGACCAGGGTGACCCCGGCCCCGCCGTTGCCGTCGGTGACGGCCTCCACGGTGACGTGCCCGCCTCCGCCGTGGACGAGGGTGTTGCGGGCCAGCTCGCTGGCGGCGGTCACCAGCTTGGTCTGCTGGACCAGCCCGAACCCGAGGTCCTGGGCCAGGCCGCGCACGCGCTGGCGCACCGACATGAGGTCGGCGTCGTTGCGGACCGGCAGGCTCAGGTCGGTGCGCTCGTTGGTGCTCACGTCTGGTCCCGGTCGGTGTCCCTGGCGGCTGGCCGCCCGGTGTCCCGGATCTCCACTCCGAAGCGGGACGCCGCTTCGGAGAGCGTCCGGGCGGTGTCGAGCCCCGGAAGTGTGAGTCCGAGTTCGACCAGGGTGATGGCGACGCTCGGGCGCATGCCCACCACCACCGCCTGGGCCGCCAGGAGCCGGGCACTGGCGGCCAGCTCCGCCAGGACCCTGGCGAGGAAGGAGTCGACCATGTCGAGTCCGCTGATGTCGATGATCACGCCGCGGGCCCCCGTGGAGGACAGGGCGAGGGTCACGTCCGTCCGTAGGTCGACGGCCGCGTGGTCGGGGAGTTCTCCCTGGATACTGACGAGCAGGATGCCACCCAGGTCCAGGACGGGGACGGGGGATGCTCCAGGCTGCACAGGCGGGTCCGATCGGTGAGTCAGTCGCGGGGGGTGAGCCCCTGGGCCTTCGCGTTCTGCCTCTCCAACGCGAGTTCCAGCGCGTCGGCGAGGGTGGCTCGGGTGGTGACCGGGCCGAGGTCGAGTCCGAGCTGGACCATGGTCTGCGCGATCGCGGGCCGGATGCCGGAGATGACGCAGTCGGCGCCCATGAGGCGCGCGGAGGCGACCGTCTTCATCAGGTGCTGGGCGACGAGAGAGTCGACCGTGGGCACCCCGGTGATGTCGAGGATCGCCATGGTCGCGTTGTGCTCGACGATGGCCTCCAGGAGGTTCTCCATCACCACCTGACTGCGTGCGCTGTCGAGCATGCCGATCAACGGCACGGCCACCAGCCGGTCCCAGAGCTTGATGACCGGCGTGGCCATCTCCATCAGCTGCTGGCGCTGGCGGTCCACGATCTCACGGTTCTCGTGGAGCGTCGTCTCGACGACGACGACCCGCAGGGTGGACAGGAGTTCGGTCCACAGCAACCGGGCCCGGAGCACATCGCCGCCGCCCGCGTCACCGGACTCACGCTCCAGGATCTCCACCGGGGCGGTGCCGAGGGCCCCGACCTCGCGGTCGATCTGCCCGATGGACAGACCCGAGCGGGTGCGGGAGGCGCTCATCGAGGCCAACTGCTGCCGGATCGTTCCGAACCCCGGGGCCTCGATGTCGCTCACGCGCCCGCTCTCCGCCACCTGGGCCAGGGACTCCAGTACGGCGTGGCAGGCCTCCACCGCCTCGTCCCGGGTGACGGTGAAGACCGCCTGGAAGAGCGGCAGGTCGGCCCAGCGCTGGGCGATCTGCTCGTTTCTCTCCCTCAGGATCCGAGCCACGGTCCGTGGCGCGTTCCCTGCGGTGGGGTCTTCGGTCATGTGGTTCCCATCGTTGCTCGCTTGTCGCCCGACAACTGTCTACCAGAATGTCCGGCCCGGGGCGGTTCCCTACTGTGGTTCCCCCTGTGGGGACTCACACCTTGCCCCGCCAGTCAAGGCACACGACCAGCGCGTCGTCCTCGCTCCGCTCCCCGTGCCGGTAGCCGCTCAGGTTGCGCAGGATCTCCTGGGGGACCGAGGCGGCGGGCAGCAGGCGGGTCGCGAGGATCGAGCGCGCGAGCGCGCGCTGCCCGAAGGTGTCGGCGCCGGGGCCGGAGGCCTCGAACACGCCGTCGCTGACGAAGACCAGCCGGTCCCCCGGCTGGACGGTGAAGCGCTGCGTCGTGTAGACGGTGTCCTCCGCCATCCCCAGCGGCATCTGCGCCTCGAAGGGGAAGTGCGCCACCGCGTCGTCCCTCAGGAGGTACAGGCGGGGTGACCCGGCGTCCACCACCTCGACCTCACCGGTGGTCTGGTCGAAGGAGAGCAACAGGACGTCGAGGTAGAGCCCGCCTTGGTGCTGGGCGTAGACCGCCTGGTCAGCGAGGGCGACCTGGTCCGCGAGCGGGATGCCCGCCCTGCGGGCGTTGCGCAGCGCGTTCACCGCCAGGCTGGTGAGCAGCGACGCCTCGATGCCCTCGCCCATGCCGTTGGTGACGCTGAGGACGAGGTGGTCGCCCCCGGCGGACCAGTCGAAGTTGTCGCCGCGGATGGCGTAGGCCGGCTCCAGCTGGGCCCCCAGCCCGTACTCCGGGCACTCGTAGGCGCGCCCGGCCAGGAGGTCCCACTGGATCTCGGCGGCCAGGGTGAGCCGGTCGCGGCGCCGGACCGTCCGGTAGAGGTCCGTGTCCCGTTCGGCGACGAGCAGTTCGTGGCCCAGGGCCCGCGCGATCCGCTCCAGGTCCCCGAGCACGCGCGGGTCCGGCTCGACGACGGGCAGTTCGACCACGAGCACGCCCGTCCGGTCGCCGCGTACGCTCACCGGCAGGCGCACCACCGAGCGTCCGGCGCCCGGGAACCCCTCGACCAGCCGCTCCTGGGAACCGAACACCCTCCCGTCCGTGCTGTTGAACAGGGAGTGGTGGCTCGGCTCCTCCCCCGGCTCGGTGACGTGGCACAGGGACGTCATCCCGTAGTCGGCCAGCAGCAGGTCCACCGCCAGCGCCTCGAAGTACTCGGTCACAGCTCCGCGCAACGCGGTCAGCAGACCGTCGGGCCTGGCCTGTTGGAGGGCCCGTGCGACTGCCTCGTAACCGTTCAAATTCGTCAACCTGTGTTTTCTGTCAGGGGGAGCAGACGTCCCCTCCGGCTCTCCGGAGGGCACGGGCGGCGGGCGCGGAACCGGGCGTTCCGTTATGGTCTTGGAGATACCCGGCCGCCGTCCAAGGCGCGGGTCCCACTCACAACCGCGATGTGGTGAGGCTGGAAAGTGAGCGCTGAATCGCAGGAGAAGGCACATGACGCCGCCCGCGTCGCCTCCGAGGCGACCGAGCTGATGGAGGTGTTGTGGGGCCGGGGACGCGAGCTCGCGACAGCACCGGTCTCAGCGTCCCAGCTCAAGGTCCTGTTCATCCTCGATGACGAGGACGGTGTGAACCTGCGGACCGTCACCGATCGTCTGGGCTCCACCCCTCCGTCTGTCAGCAGACTGTGTGACCGCCTGGAGGCGGTCGGCTTCGTACACAGGACCTCCAGTCCCAGCAGCCGTCGCGAGCTGAGGGTCTGGCTGACCGAGAGCGGGCGCTCCTTCATGCGGGACCTCCGCGCCCGGCGGGAGCGCGAGCTCCACGCCGTGATCGCCCGTATGCCCCCGAGGAAACGGGCGATGCTGCTGGAGGGCCTCGCCGCCTTCCAGGAGGCGGCGAACCGTGTCGACGGTGACACCGGAGAGGCCGAACACGAGCGGCTGGGATTCCGCACGGCGTGAACCGCCGCCGCCCGGTACCCCTCCCACTCGAGAACAATGCCCACATCGTCAACTATTGTCAAGAAGCAACAGTCTGGTCGGTTCCAGGGGAGCCGGGCAGACCGGGCCCCGCACACGAACGCTCCCCAGGAGCCGGTCCGAAAGCGTCGGTCCGGCTCCTGGGGAGCGATCCACGGGGCGCGCACCGTCGGCGCCGACGCCCCCGAGCCTGTCTTCGTCCGTCTCCCGCCCGATCGGCGGGCCGCCCCGCGCGCGGCGGGTCGGTGGTCCGTCAGATGACCGGGGGCCGACCGGCCCGGGTCATCCGCCAGGCGGTCCGCCAGCTGATCGGCGTGCGTGGGCCCGCGTCCTCGCGCCATCCCTCGCGGAAACCGGAGAACCACGACTTCAGGGCGGCGCCGTTCCGCTCGCGCAGGAGGGTCAGCCCCACCCAGGTGCCCAGGTAGGCGAAGGCCAGGGGCCACGGCAGGTTGCGGCGGGCCAGCCACACCCGGTTGCGGGCGTTGAGCCGGTAGAAGTTCTCGTGCCGGGTCGGTGCCACCGCCGGGTGGTACATCACGGCCTCGGCGTCGTACTCGATCGTGTAACCGGCGTCCATGATCCGCCAGGCGAGGTCGGTCTCCTCGTGGGCGTAGAAGAACTCGCCCGGCAGGCCCCCGCCCTCGTCGAAGGCGGTGCGGCGCACGGCGCTGGCCCCGCCGAGGAACGTGGTGACCACACTCGACTGGCGGGAGTCCCCCACGCGCAGCCGAGGCACGTGACGGCGCTGGTCGGGTCCACCGTCCGGGTCGGCGATCCGGAAGGACAGCGCACCCAGAGTGGGGTCGGCGGCGAAGCGGTCGCGCACGTGCCGGGCCAGGTCCATCGACCGGTACCAGCCGTCGTCGTCCAGGAACAGGATGACGTCGCCGCTGGTCGCCCGCACGCCCTCGTTACGACCGGCGGGGATGCCCACGTTCTCCGGGAGGCGCACCGTGGTGACGCCCTCGGGCAGCTCGGGCAGGTCCGCGCCGTTGCCGACGACGACCACCTCGACGTCGGCACCCTGCTGCTCGAACACGCTGGTGATCGCACGCCGCAGCTCGGCCGGACGGTTGCCCATGGTGAGCAGGACGCAGGACAGTGTGGGCTTTCCTGGCACCTCGGAGCTGCTCCGTTCGGCTCTGGGCGCACGGTTGTCGTGCGCCGTCGGCGCTCCGGAGCCTTGAGATGGAGGGATCACGGGTGTGGCCATGGTTGCGACCGTTCAGTGGACGACGTGCGGCTGACAGGTGGACACATGTCAACGTTCGCAGGAACAGACTAACGAAAGAATAAAAGCGACGTGTACGGAGCCACGGACGGGGTAACGTCCGCGGCTCCGTCAATGACGTCACGCGTAGGCGCGGCGCTACTCCAGGCGCCGGGAGGCGAGCACGCTCACGAAGTGCGCGAAACTCATCAGCACCGCGACGGCGGCACAGGCCACGACCAGTACACGGGTGGCCAGCAGGTCCCCGAGGAGGAGGTCGGCCACGGCCGCCACCACCACGATCAGGGACAGTTCCACCGCCTGGATCAGGCGGTGCACCTTCAGCGCCGAGGCGAGTCGGCGGGCCAGGCTCAGTCCCGAGGACTTCGGCCGCATGGCCTCCTCGGTGATCTTCTCCGGCAGCCCTGCCTTGGCCCTGGCCACCACCACGTTGTCGGTCTCGGCCTTGATGAGGACGACACCGAGCGCGGCGGCCATGCCCAGGATCACCCAGCCGCCCGCCTCGAACTCTCCCTGGGCTCGGATGCCCAGGCCGACGAGCAGGGCGACCTCGGACACGTAGTGCCCGATGCGGTCCAGGTAGATCCCGGCGACGCTGGTGCGTCCGGTGTACCGGGCCACCTCACCGTCGGAGCAGTCCAACAGGAGGTAGACCTGCACGAACACCGCAGCGAGGATCGCCGACCACAGACCGCCGAAGGCCACGATCACCCCGGCGAGCACACCGAACACCATCATCAGGTACGTGATGGGGTTCGGCGGCACGCGCAGGCGCACGAAGAACGTCGACAGGTACGGGGAGATGTCCCTCATGTAGAGACGACCCGCCCAGTGCTCCTCGTTGACGCGCTCCTTGATCCCCGCGGGCTGGCCGCCCGCGCGGACCTCAGCGACCGACGGCTTCGACATAGTCCGCGACACTCCGCCCGATCTCGTCCTCGGAGAGGTTCAGGTGTTCAAGGATGGTGAACCGGCCCGGGCGGGTGCCCGGGGCGTGGGCCACCGCGCGCGCGAACGACGCCTCGTCGAGACCGACGTCGGAGGGCACGATCGGCAGCTGGTGGCGGATGAGGCAGTTCCTGATCTCCTCCAGCCGCGCCTGGGGCCAGTCCAGGTGCCTGACTCGCAGGTAGGACGCGAACAGCGCGCCCAGCCCGGCGAGCTCGCCGTGGTTGCTGGTGCCCGGGTACAGCTGGGTGACGGCGTGCAGGATCTCGTGGCAGGCGCCACTGGCCGGACGGCTGGACCCGGCGACCGACATGGCCATGCCGGACAGCACCAGCCCCTCGGCCAGCACCTTGAGGAACCCGTCGGAGTCGATGGAGTCCGGGCGGTGCAGGACCGCCTCGGCCGCCACACGCGCGAAGGTGACCGCCATGCCGTCGACCGGCTCGCCGTTCACCCTCCCCGCCAGTTCCCAGTCCTCGATGGCCGAGATGTTGCTGACCACGTCGCCGACGCCGGACCGGACCAGGTGCGGGGGCGCCGCCTGGACGTAGTCGACGTCGATGACGACGGCGATGGGCATGGTGACGCCGATCGACGGCTTGCCGCCCTCGTGCTCCAGGGAGCTGACGGGGGAGGCGATGCCGTCGTGGGCCAGGTTCGTGGCCACGGCCACCATGGGGATGCCCGCCATGGTCGCGGCGAACTTGGTGACGTCGATGGTCTTGCCGCCACCGATACCGGCCACAGCCTCGTAGGCGCCGGAGCGCAGCTTCTTGCCCAGTTCGGTCGCGGCGTCGACGGTGCCTTCCTCGACCTGGAAGACCTCGCACTGCGGCAGGTCCAGGTCAGCGGCGATCTGCGCGCCCTGGCCCGGGCCCACCGCGACGGCGATGCGTCCCTCGGTGGCGATGCGGCGGTCGGCCAGCACCGTCCCGAGCGAGGCGATGGCTCCCCGGCGAACGTCGATCGCCAGCGGGGAGGGGAGCATTCGGGCTAGTAGTGGCACGCGATCTCCCTCGCCTTGGCCAGGTCGTCGTGGTTGTCGACCTCGACCCAGTCGACCTTGCCGATGGGGGCCACGGAGATCTTCTCGCCGCGGCGGACGAGCTCCTGGTAGCCGTCCTCGTAGTACAGCTGGGGGTCGCGCTCCCAGGTGGCCTTCAGGGCGTCGGCCAGGCGCGGGGCCAGCGAACCCTCGATGAGGGTGGCGCCGATGTACTCACCGGCGGCGGTCGCGGGGTCCATGAGCTTGGTGATGGTGCTGAGGTGACCGTCCTCGTCGAGGGTCACCTTCATCTCCTCGTCGGCCAGGTTTTTCACGTTGTCCACCGCGAGGAGCAGTTCCGGCCCCCTGGCGGCGAGTAGCGTTTCCTCGACACTGACGGGGTGGACGGTGTCACCGTTCACGAGGAGGACGCCCTCGGAGAAGAACTCGCGCGCGGTCCACAGGGAGTAGGCGTTGTTCCACTCCTCGGCCTTGTCGTTGTAGCTGAGGGTGAGCTTGACGCCGTGGCGCTCCTCCAGCGCCGCCTTGCGCTCCTCCACGGCCTCGGCACGGTAACCGACCACGACGACGACGTCGGTGAGCCCGGCGGCGGCCAGGTTGCGCAGCGAGATGTCCATGATGGTCGTCTCGCCGTCGACTGGAACCAGGGCCTTGGGCAGGGTGTCGGTGTAGGGACGCAGACGGCGCCCCGCGCCTGCGGCGAGAACCATTCCGAGCATGAGGGCGTGTTCCTCCTTAGTTCGAGGAGGCTCTCACGCCTCCCCGTTCGTTCCGGCGGCCGGTTGGCCCCCGTCTCCCTGGCGGGTGATCGGGTGATCCCCCAGGACGTCGGCGCCGTCGCCGCCTTCCTTCGCGGTGTTGACGCGGACGTCGGACACCGGTGTGGCGCTCCAGGTGCGCACGGCCTCGCGAACGAGCAGTATCGCCAGGTATGCGGCGAGTATGCCGTAGGCGGCGGTGAGGGCGGACAACGCGCCCCCGACCGCGATGACGATCATGCGGCCGTCCCAGCCGAGCGCGGCGCTGCGCACCCACGCCGGTCGGCTCACACCGACCGCGGGACGTGCGACGTCGTCACGGTGGTGGCAGACGACCGTCACCAAGAGTACGAACACCAGGGGACCGGGCACACCGGACGCGAGCCCGACCACCGTCAGGTAGCTGTACTCGGTGACGCGCAGGAGCGGGGGTACGAGCCAGTCGTACCGCCCGTCGTGGGGGTGGCCCGAGGCCAGACCGGACAGTAGCAGGGCAGCGACCGGTGCGAACAGGGTAATGCCTGTCAGCCGTCCCCCGTCCGCCGCGATCAGCACGAGGACGACGACGGCACCGGCGACGGTGGTGAGCAGCGGTGGGGCCAGGCCCGGCACCAGCCTCCCCAGCAGCAGACCCATGTGACTGTCATCACGGAGGACGCGGAGGTCGGGGACGGTCGGGCCGAACCCCTCGCGCACGGTTCCCCGGGTACGGCCGCTTCCCGGACCCGGTTCCGGCGCGCTCATGGGCGGGACTCCCGCGAGGAGGTGCCGACCAGCTCTCCGGTGATCGCCACGGCGCAGCCGACGACAAGGCTGAGGAAGGCGATCCGCGCGTCGAAGGCGACGGTGGCGACGGCGATGACGAGGAAGCGGGTGGGCTGGTCGAAGGCCATCGCCAGGCGGGACAGGCCGATCAGGGAGAGGTCCGCGGCCCCGGGGGCCTCGGCGCGCTCGGCTCCGTCCGCCACCGGACGGGACCTGGTGGCGGTCTCGGTCGCGGCCTCCCCGGCGACCTCGGAGGGCTTCCGGGGCCGGGGCACGCGGGGCTCGGGGAGCCGGAGGCCCTCAGGGCGACGCTGTGAGGGCAGGGTGAGGGGTTTCGGGTTCGAGGGCGCCGGAGGGGCCGAGCGGGCCACCAGAAGCGCGTCACGCAGGGCCAGGGCGATCAGCGCCCCGGCAGCCCACCCCCAGGCGCTGGCGAAGCCGGCGGCGGCCGCCCCGAACGCCAGGCCGACGTAGACCGCGTACTCGCGAAGCTGGGCGACCATGGACACCGTCCAGAGGGTGAGTGCGTCCCGCCGGTGGGCGCGCATCCGGTCGCGGACGGCGTCACAGCACAGGATCAGCCCGAGCAGGGCGGACCCGGCCACGGCGCCGACAGGGTCGGCCCGGCTGAACCAGACCGCCGCGCCGACCGCCGCCACGAGGCTGATCCGGGTCACCCCCGAACGGGTGACGTGCCTGCGCTCCAATATGCGCGCGGTCACCCGCGCCAACGTGCCAGTCATGTCCGTGCCCTCCCAGTTTCAACTGAGAGTCACCGTCACTCACGCTCTGTGTGCAATCAACCACTGACACGCGTATGAGGGCCGTCGTCCGCTCTTCGAACCCCTGAGGGCTTTACGGACAGTTCCAGACACGAAAGAGCGCACCTCCGGAACTGTCCGGGATGCGCTCTTTGTGGGCTTGTCGGAGGGTCAGGCGGCCTGTCCGCCGTCCTTGCCCTCGTTGCCGTCCTTGGGCTGCTCCGGAGCGGCGTCGCCCGGGGCGGGATCGGCGGCCTTCTCCTCGACCTCGATCTTCTTCTCCGCCGCCTCGGCGCGCTTCTTCTTCGCGGCGTCCTTCTTCTTGCGCTCGTCGATCTCCGCCTTGGTGTCCTCGTTGTAGGCGGCCAGCGCGGAGTCGATGTCGGTGTCCAGGGCGAGCGCGCCGCCCTTGATGTACAGACCGCGGTTGCAGAAGCGGCGCAGGTCCTTCTCGTTGTGCGAGACCAGCACCATGGTGCGCTCGTTGGCGAGCATGCGGTCGATGGCCTCGTAGCACTTGCGCTTGAAGGCCTTGTCGCCGACCGCGAGGACCTCGTCCACCAGCATGATCGGGTGCTCCAGCTGCGAGATGAGCGCGAAGCCCAACCGCACCTTCATGCCGCTGGAGTAGTGCCGCACCGGGGTGTCGATGAACTTCGGCTTGACCTCGGCGAAGTCGACGATGTCGTCGAAACGCTCGTCGATCTCCTTCTCGCTCATACCGTGCAGCGAGCCGACCAGGTACACGTTCTCGCGTCCGGTCAGGTTGTCGTTGAACCCGGCGCGCAGCTCCAGCAGCGGCGCCACCTTGCCGTGCACGCTGACCTTGCCCTCGTCGGGGAGGAGCACCCCGGCGATCATCTTGAGCAGGGTCGACTTGCCGGTGCCGTTCTTGCCGACGATGCCCACGCAGTCGCCCTTGGCGATCTCGAAGGAGACGTCGCGCAGCGGCCAGAACTCGTTGCCCTCGGCGTTGGGGTCGCGCTTGTTGCCGTGGATGAACATCTCACGGAGGCTGCGCTTGCGGCGGCGGTTCACGGCGAACTTCACACCGAGGCCCTCGGCCTCGATGACCGGACCGCTGGCGACCGCGGCCTCGTAGGTGGACGCCATCACAACTCCTTCAGAACGGACATCTCCAGGCGCCGGAACGTCCAGTACCCGATGACGAGCATCAGGATCGAACCGACCACCGCAGAGGTCAACGCGAGAGGACTGGGCGTAAGTTCCTCAAATCCGGCGAACCACACCGTACGGTGCATCTGGAAGATACCCATCAGCGGGTTGAGCTCGTAGAGGGTCTTCGCCCAGCCGGGCGCACCCGAACTCAGGACCATCGTGGCCGGGAACAGGATCGCCGACCCGTAGAACAGGATCCGGGTCAGGATACGCGTGAGTCGTTCCACGTCACGGAGCAACACGTTGACCGCGGACAGGAACAGCGTCACGCCGAGGCCGAACATGAAGGTCAGCACGATCGCCAGCGGCAGCCAGAAGAGCATGCCCTCCCAGCTGAAGCGGCCGCCCAGGGCGAACACGAAGATCAGCAGGACCGGCCAGGTCAGCAGGTACTCGACGAACTTGGTGCCGACGGTGGCCATGGGGAAGATCTCACGGGGGACCTTCATGGTGGTGATCAGCTTCGAGTGCGTGATCATCGCTCGCGGGGCCTCGCTGAGGATCGCCCCGAAGGTGGTCCACGGGAGGATTCCCGCGACGAGGAAGAGGATGTAGCCGCCCTGCGCCTTGGCGTCCTCGGGTATTCCGCGATCGGCCTGGAGCACATAACCGAAGATGAAGAAGTACACCAACGTCAGCGCGAGGGGTTCCAACATCGTCCAGGCGTACCCCAGCACGGACTGCTGGTACTTGACCTTCAGGTCGCGCCGGACCAGGAGGCCGACGACCTTCCGGTTCTCCCAGACGGCCAGCGTCCTTGACGCCACCGCCACCTCCAAGGTTTGAGATCGTCCGGATCACGATGTGCCGGACTGTCGCGTCTACGAACTCGCCTGCGCGCACCGACCGTCTACGCGGTCGCGCGGTCGGTTCCTCACCGGACCGGAAGAGGGGGCATCCGGGCGACCGGGGGAAGTCGCGCACCGCGCCCGTCTCCACTACCGAATCAGAGGAGGTAGGGACCGGGCACGCCCAACAGGCGTCCATAGGTTACCGCTGCATGGGACAGACCGTGCCAACCACGTGCCGTGCTCGCCGCATTCGTATGGTGAGCGACCGGGTCCGGACCGACGGGATCGCCGGTCACGCGCCCGCCGGGGTCGTCCGCCACACGGCTCGTCGGTTCGACTAGGGTCAGCGTTTCCACGCACCTCCGCCCGGCCGTTCCCCGTGCGCGTCCGCCACGGCCGCGGAGCCGATCGCTGACAAGGGGGCCCGCGCAAGTGCACCCGGGCACCTCAGCCGAGACGCGGACCCGTCCTCCTCAGCCCACAGCCGTGGGTCCGGCCCGCAGGCCTGGGCCACGGGGGGTTCCCGTTCGAGCCCCGGGGAGACTTCTGCAAGGGAGTCGAGCCGCCAGCGAGGAACGAGCCAGGCGTGGACGAGGATGCTGTGTTGCCTGAAACCCAGCCCCCTCCGCAAAGGCGCCGAACACGGGCCGAAGCGAAGCGGAGGCCAAAGAGAAAGGGAAACCCATGCCCACACGGGTGATCGCGGCGGTCCTGGCGGGAGGCGTCGGCTCCCGGATGGGCGCCCCCTCCCCCAAGCAACTGCTGCCGTTGGACGGTCGGCCCATCATCGAGCGGTCGATCGCGGCCTTCGAGGCGAGTCCCGAGGTGGACGAGATCGTGGTGCTGATGGTGGAGGAGTACGTGGGCCGGGTCGAGGAGATCGTGGCGGACGCCGGTTTCACCAAGGTGACCCGCGTGCTGCCGGGCGGGGAGACCCGAACCGACACCTCCTTCGCCGCGCTCGCCGCGATGGCTGGGGCGGCCGACACTGACCTGGTCCTGCTCCACGACGCGGCGCGTCCCCTGGTGCGGCCGGAGACGATCGCGGCCTGTGTCTCCGCGCTCGGTTCGGCCGGGGCCGTGGGGGTGGCGGTACCCAGCGGGGACACCGTGGTCGAGGTGGTTCCGGGGCGCGACGGCGGCGAGGCGATCGCCCGGACCCCCGACCGTTCGCGACTGCGCCGGATGCAGACGCCCCAGGGGTTCCGGCTGGGGGTGGTCCGGCGGGCCTACGAACTGGCGATGGCGGACCCCGAACTGGTGGCCACCGACGACTGCGGCGTGGTGCTGCGGTACCTGCCGGACGAGGAGGTCCGGATCGTGCTCGGAGACGAGAGCAACATCAAGGTGACCAACCCCGGTGACGTGGAGGTCGCCGAGACGCTGCTGCGCCGGTCCGGCGAGGGCGCCGGGCTGGGGGCGGCGTCGTGAGCGGGGTGTTCGAGGCGACCGAGGTGATCGGCCACCGGGGCGCGGGCCGGGGCGTGGTCGACGGGGCGGCGGAGAACACGCCCGCCTCGTTCGAGTTGGCGGCGCGGACCGGCGCGGACTGGATCGAGATCGACGTGCGCCGTACCGCCGACGACCGGCTGGTGCTCTTCCACAACGCGGCGCTGGACGACGGCCGGGCGGTCGTGGACCTCACCGAGGCGGAGTGCCGCGCTGAGGGGCTGGTCGGCCTGGAGGAGGGGCTGGCCGCCATCCCGCCCGAACTGGGGCTGGACGTGGACGTCAAGACGGTGATGGAGGACGGGGTGGACGCTCCGTCGCGGCGGACCCTCGCCCTCGTCCTGCCGTTCCTGCGGCGCGAGGCCGCGCGCCGGAGGATGTTCGTGTGCTCCTTCGACCCCGGGCTGCTGTTGGGTGTGCGCGAAGGGGCACCGGGGGTGGCGACGGCGTGGATGCCGTTCGTGCGCAACCCGGCGGACACCGCGATCCCGGGCGCGGTGGGCATAGGCTGCCCGATCGTGGCGGTGGACGCCCGGGCCCTGGGGCTGGCGGAGGACGGGCCCCGGCCGGGCCGCCGCGCGCTGGAGTACACCGTGGAGACGGCGCACCGGGCCGGGCTGGAGTTGATCTCCTGGTGCCCGGACCCGGTGGACGCGGCGCGCTTCGCGGCGGCCGGGATGGACGCCGTGGTCGTGGACGACGTGCCGGGAGCGGTGTCGGCGCTCGGTTCGACCGGCGGCGCGCGGGAAGCGCAGTAGGCACCGGTCCCGGGCGCCTGGCGGCCTCGGGGCGGCTCCGCTCAGATCCGGTCGAGGAGTTCGGCCTTCTTCTGGCCGAACTCCTCGTCGGTGAGCAGGCCCTTGGCGTGCAGGTCGCCGAGGCGTTCGATCTGCTCGAAGATCCACGCGGTGTCCGCGACCGCCGCTCCTGCGGCCGCGCCTTCCGGGGCCGGGGCGGGACCGGCTCCGCCCGTTGCCTCCGGTTCGTCGTCGATCCGGGCGTTCCCTCCTCCGGGGAGGTTCGCGGTGAGGCGGGGCGCGCGCACGGTCTCCATGGCGCTGCGGGCCGCGTCCTTCCACCACTCCGGGTCGTCGGGGCCGGGCCGCGCCTCCTCTTCGGAGACGTCGCCGGAGCCGAGCGCGCGCCGGGTGGCGGCGCCGCGCGCCCAGCGGTGCGCCGTGACGGCGGCGGCGAGCAGGAAGACCTGGTGGATCTCGTTGCCCTCCTCGCCCGCGCGCAGGACGTTGAGGTCGTTCTTGGGTTTGCCCGAGTCCTCCTGCCCGCTCCCGTCCGTGACGAACCGGACGAAGCCCCAGCCCCAGTCGTCGAGCGGCGCCCACTCCACTCCGGTGATGTCGGCGAGGGCGTACTCACGGCGCTGTTTCTTCTTCTTGTAGCCGCTCGCGTAGGTGCCCGCCCAGACCAGGGTGAGCCGGTCGCCCTCCAGGCGCGCGGTGCCCTCGCAGGTCATGATGTGCAGAGGGAGGCCGGGAACCAGACGGGTGGGGGTCGAGGGGGCGGGTTCCTCCGCCTGGCTCGCGGCGAAGCGGAGCTGGTCGGCCAGGTACTCGGCGACCAGCTCGGTCTTGGCCGGGCCGGTGAGCCGGAAGGGCTGGGCCCTCTCGTCGAGCATCGCGCCCACGGCCGCGTAGGGGTCCATGCGCTCGTGCAACCGCAGATTCATCACCCAGCCGTTCCTGCGACCGGCTCCGGGACGGAAGTCGACGTCCCGTACTGCGGCGACCGGTACCTCCAGGTTGCCGAGGAGCTTGAGCAGCGGGCTCCTGAACCAGCCCTTCGTCTCGTACCTGATGGAGACCGACTGACCGTCGAACCCCCAGGCGGCCTGGTCACCACGCAACTCGTCCATTGGCACCTTCTCCAGTTCTCCGCTGCCCCGATGAACCCTGCCTAGCAGAACGTCCGCCCTCGATCGAGGGCGGACGTCGTCCACTTGTGGCCGATGCGCTCGTGCGGCGGTCCGGGACCACCGCACGCGGCCGGAGCGGGGTCAGGCGTTGCCGGACCCGCTCGCGGAGCCACTGCTGGTGCGGGCGGTGCGGGAGTCGGCTCCGAGCCCGGGCGGACTGGTGATGAAGCCGACGCCCCACGACATGTGCATGGCGGCGAGCGCGACCGGGATGAGCGGCCACGAGGAGGCGGGCAGGCCGCGGGTGAGCGGCGCCGACGCGACGGTGATCAGGGCGAGGTAGGCGGCGGGCACCAGCCAGAGCGGCCAGAAGAACGCGCCGCCGACCAGACCGGTCACGACCCCCGCCACGGCCACCGGAGGGGCCAGGTAGCGCAGGTTGATGGTGCCCTTGTGCTGGCGGGCGACCACGCGCCGCCAGCGACCGTAGTGGAAGTACTGCTTGGCCAGCAGCCTGACGTTGCGGCGCGGACGGTAGGAGACCCGCATCCGGGGCTGGAACCAGACGGTGCCGCCGGTGGTGCGGATGCGGTGGTTCATCTCCCAGTCCTGCGCGCGCAGGAACGCCTCGTCGTAACCGCCGACCCGCTCCAGGGCCGAACGGCGGAAGACACCGAGGTAGACGGTGTCGGCGGGGCCGCCCTCACCTCCGGTGTGGAAGCGGGCGTTGCCCACACCCACCTTGGAGGTCATGGCGGCGGCGACGGCGCGCTCCCAGGGGGTGGTCCCCTCGGCCGCCATGATGCCGCCGACGTTGTCCGCCCCGGTCTCCTCCAGGGTCTCCACGGCCACCCGGAGGTAGTCCGAGGGCATCATCGCGTGACCGTCGATCCGGGCGACGATGTCGTGTGAGGAGGCTCCGATGGCGGCGTTCAGCCCGGCGGGGGTCCTGCCCGTGGGGTTGTCCACCACCTTCACGCGGGGGTCGGCCGCGGCGAGGTCGTCGGCGACCTCACGCGTGCGGTCCGAGGAGGGGCCCACGCCCAGAACGACCTCCAGCTCGCCCGGGTACTCCTGGGCGAGGACGTGCTCCACCGCTGCGGCGAGGTGGCGCTCTTCGTTCAGTACGGGCATGACGACGGAGACAGGCGGCCAGCACACAGGCACTTCCCAAGGTCAAGACTGTCGGGACTGCGTGACACCGTGAGGGCTCCAGGGGCGCGGGGCCCCGGGCTCGCTCGACGGTGGCGCGGGCTCAACGGTACTGCACGCGGACCCGCCGAACGGCCGGGTCGCCCGGTGTGTGGGGGATGGCCGAGGGGGAAGGTGAAGACGAGACGATCGGGTCCCGGAGAACTCTTCCACTGAACAAGGCGTCTCACCCAAACGGGAGAACAACACGCCGAGGGTTGACATCCCGCACCCTTCGGCCGATCGGGTGACAACCTAGATACCCAGGTACCTATACCTAGGACACCGTTGAACGGGTGGGACGGGGACGCCGATGAGCGACGAGGACGCCGGACGGCAGAGGAACACGGGCGAGTTCCGACGTGAGCGCTCGCAGCCTCAGCCACCCGGTCGGCGGCGCTCCTCCCGGTCCGGCAGGTTCACCGTGCCCGAGCCGCGTGTGCGCCGCCACCGCAACGGGCTGGTCCTGATGAGCGTGCTCTCGGTGCTGGTCCTGCTCGCCTCCGGCACCTCGTGGGCGATCACGGGGTGGATGTCCGGTTCCCTGAACCGGTTCGACGTGTTCGGCGGGCTCGCCGAGGGCGACCGCCCGGAGGACACCGGCGGGCTGACCTTCCTCGTCATCGGTTCCGACAGCCGGGACGAGATGAGCAAGGAGGACCAGAACGCGCTCAGCGTGGGCTCCACACCCGGGCAGCGTTCGGACAGCATGATGCTGGTGCGCCTCAACCACGAGCGCGACCACCTCACCGTGGTGGGCCTCCCCCGCGACCTGTGGGTGGACATCCCCGGCGAGGGCGACGACAAGATCAACGCCGCCTACGCCTACGGCGGCCCGCAGCTCGCCGTACAGACGGTGGAGTCCGTCACCGACGTGCGGATCGACCACTACGTCGAGGTGGACTTCAACGGGTTCGTCGAGGTGGTCGACGCCCTGGAGGGCATCGACGTGTGTCTGCCCGAGGCCATCAACGACCCCAAGGCCCAACTGGACATGCAGGCCGGGACGCACCGGGTGGACGGCACGGAGGCGCTGGGATTCGCGCGCACCAGGGCCACCGCGCGCGGTGACCTGGACCGGATCGACCGCCAGCAGCAGGTGCTGTCGGCCATGCTCGACCGGGCCATGAGCACCGAGACCCTCTCCGACCCTCGCAAGCTGACCGCCTTTCTGGACAGCGCGCTGTCGTCGGTGACGGTCGACGAGGGACTGGACACCGGCACGATCAACGACCTGGCATACCAGATGCGCCACCTTGACCTGGAGAACGTCACCTTCGCCCAGGTGCCCATCGCCGACATGGAGCACTGGACGCCGCGCGGCGACGTCGCCCTGCTGTGGGACGAGCCCGCGGCCCGGGAGATGTTCGCGGCGATCAACGCCGACCGCCCGCTGTCGGAACCCGAGGACGAGCCGGAGAAGGCCGACGAGGGGGACGATGAACCGGTCCCGTCCGACGTCACCCTGCGGGTGTTCAACGGCACGGCCACCCCGGGCCTGGGCGCGCAGATGGACGACCAGCTGACCACCGCCGGGTTCGACGTCACGGACGAGGCCGAGAACTGGAGCAGCCGCGACGTGGCCACCACGGAGATCAGGTTCGGTCCGGGCCAGGAACAGGCGGCCGAGTACCTGGCGGGAACCCTGCCGGGTTCGCAGACCGTTGAGGACCGGACCCTGGACGACGACCTCCAGGTCGTGATCGGATTCAACTACACGACGTTCGAGGCGCCCCGGGTCGAGGCGACCGAGGCGGCGCCGGAGGAGGAGCCCTCCGCCGGCGCCGAACCGGCCACCACGACCGCGAAGGACAACATCTGCGGTTAGCCCCGCGAAGGAAGGGACACGTGCTCCGCCACCTGGTCGGCCTGCTCTCCGGAATCGCCCTCGCCCCAGTGCTGTGGGTGGGTGTCGCCTGGTCCGCCGACCTCCTGCCAGGGATCACCGGGGGCGACGTGAGTGTCGCGACGGTGTTCTCCGTGGTGGTGCTGTGCCTGGTGGGGATCGTCTGCGCCTCTCTGGTGGCCTCCAGGTTCTCCCCGCTCGCCGCGGGCGCCTCCGGGCTGCTCCTCGTGGCGCTGTGCCTGTGGCCGGTGGTCGCGCTGGACTCGGTGGGACCGGCCCTGCACTGGCTCAACGAGGAGAGCTTCCTCTACCCCGACGGCGCGGGGATCGGTGTGGCGCTCCCCCTGGGCGTGCTGCTGCTGGTCTCCGCCACGACGCCGACCCGGTGGCGGGCGGCCAACGACGCCGGACCGCTGGGCGCTCCCTCGCGTGAGCGGGTGGTGGCCAGCCACAGCCGCGAGGAGTTCCGGCGCGATGCCGATCCCGAACTCGACGGGGAGTCGGTCAGGCTGGTCACCCCGGACCGGGCCTGGACCGACGGCGGGCCCGTGGGCGACACCGTTCCGGACGTGCCGCCGCCCTCCTCACCCGTGCGGCAGTATGACGATCCAAACAAGACCACGACACCGTTTCGTCGCGGTGAGACCGGCGCCGTGTGGACCCCCGTGGACGAGGACCCCGGTCACACCCGGTCATTCAACGACGGAAGGTACTAGTCGACACAGGGTGTGCATTGCCACACGAAGCCTGACAGTCCTCCCCCGGTGCGGAATGTCCCCGACCCGCCGGTAATCTGACCGCCTGACTGTTCACGTGTTGTTCGATCGAGCGCCAGCCCCCGACGCGTAGGGTGATGCACCGTCCCCCCGGACAACCCGTCGGCCGAACCATGTCCGTTTTCTGCCCTCATGCGGGATGTGAGCCGCCACCAGCGGGCACACCAGCAGGTGAGGCGCATGCGGAAGCAAGGAAGGAACACCAGTGGTCGAAGCGGAACGTATGCGGGTCTCCGTCATCGGAACCGGCTACCTGGGCGCCACCACGGCCGCCTGCCTGGCCGAGATGGGCCTGGAGGTCATCGGCCTCGACGTCGACGAGGCCAAGATCAGCATGCTCCGCTCCGGCAGGGTCCCCTTCTACGAGCCCGGACTCGACGAGCTGCTGACCGCCAACCTCCAGACGGGTCGGCTGCGCTTCACCACGGACTTCGCGGAGATCGCCGAGTTCGCCGACCTGCACCTGATCTGCGTGGGCACGCCGCAGCGGGACGACTCCGGCGCCGCTGACCTGCGGTACGTCAACTCCGCGGTGGACCAGCTCGCGCCGCACCTGACCCGGCCGACCGTGGTGGTGGGCCGCTCCACCGTGCCGGTGGGCACCGCCGCCACCCTGGCCGCCCGCCTGGCCTCGCTGGCGCCGGTCGGCGAGGAGGCCGAGCTCGGGTGGAGCCCGGAGTTCCTCCGCGAGGGCTTCGGTGTGGAGGACACCCTGCGGCCCAACCGGATCGTGATCGGCACCGACTCCCCCCGGGTGGAGAAGGCGGTCCGCGCGCTCTGGCAGCAGCAGGTGGACGAGGGCACGCCGTTCCTGGTCACCGACCTCCAGACTGCCGAGCTGGTCAAGGTATCCGCCAACGCGTTCCTGGCCACCAAGATCTCCTTCATCAACGCGATGGCCGAGGTGTCCGAGGTCGCGGGCGCCGACGTCATCCAGCTGGCCGAGGCCCTCTCCTACGACGACCGCATCGGCGGCAAGTTCCTCGGACCGGGTCTGGGCTTCGGCGGCGGCTGCCTGCCCAAGGACATCCGGGCGTTCATGGCCCGCGCCGACGAGCTCGGGGTGGAACCCGCCCTGTCGTTCCTGCGCGAGGTGGACGCGATCAACCAGCGCCGCCGGGCGCGCACGATCGACATCGCCCGCCAGCTGATCGGCGGCAACTTCGCCGGGCGCACCGTGACGGTCCTGGGCGCGGCCTTCAAGCCGAACTCGGACGACATCCGCGACTCGCCCGCACTGGATGTGGCGTCCACCATCGCGTCCCTGGGGGCGCACGTGACCGTGTACGACCCGGCCGCCCTGGAGCGGGCGCGCGAGGCGCACCCGGAGCTGAACTACGCGGAGTCCACCCTGGAGGCGGCGCGCGGGGCCGACGTGGTCCTGCTGCTCACCGAATGGGCGGAGTTCCGCGAGGCCAACCCGGAGGAGCTGGCCACGGTGGTGGCGCAGAAGAGGATCGTGGACGGGCGCAACGCGCTCGACCCGACCTACTGGCGCGCCTCCGGCTGGACCTACCGGGCGCTGGGCCGCCAGTAACGACAGCACCGAACGGCCGTCCCTGAGGGGGCGGCCGTTCGTCGTGTGCGCCGCACCCGTGATTGACTGCGCTCCGCACTCAATTCATGACCCTCGGTATTCCCCGGGGTGGTCGAACGGAGCCCGATGTCGAAGTTCCCCGTACTGGCCGGGGCCGCCCTCGCCCTGCTGATGGCCGCTGTCACGCCCGCCCACGCCCAGTCCTCGGACTGCCCGGTACCGCCCGCCCAGCGTGACGCCCCCAGCCCGGGCCCATCCGTGAACACCCGTGTGGACACCCCGGACACGGAGTACGAGCTCCTTGACGAACTGTCCCCCGTGGAGTGCCTGGACCCCTCGTGGACCATCAAGGGCACCTGGGACCAGGGGTTCGTGGTCGCCGACGGCCAGCCGCTGAAGGACCTCCAGAAACTGCCCTCGGGCTGGATGCTGGACCGCTTCGCCTTCCCCTGGCGCGCGTAGGTCACCCCAGCGGTCGAGCCCTGCTCCAGCACGCTCTGGAGGACGCGGAGCACGGTCAGTTCCTCCCCGCCGCAGCCCGGCGGAGCTTCTTCCGAAGCCAGTCAGGAATATGGTCCTCGTCGCGAGGAAACGCATGCACATCCCTCCAGAAGTCACTGAAGGTCGGCTCACCAGGTGACGTCCGTGAGGAAGTCCAAGGACCGGACAACACCGGGAAGGTCGAGAAAGTTGGGCTCTCAGAGCCAGGGCGCGGGACTTTGGCGCCCAGTCTCGGGATCAGTCTGAAGCGTGGTCGGTTCGAAGCGTTCCTGCTTGACGAAGTTGAGATTCTCGTCCAACTCACGGTGAATGATCCTGTTGCCCAGGGCGTCGTAGATGGTCTCGGAAAGCAGTCTCCCCTCCTCGTCCCACTCGTGCCAGGGTCCCACTTTGCCATAGGGGTGGCGACGTACTCCGAGCAAGATCAGCTTTCCGCTGGCGTTCCACACGGTGAATGGCCCATCCTCCGAGCCTTCCATGAAGGTCCAGACTTTCAGACCACCGTCCTCGGTTCGGGCGTGCGCTTCTCCACTGTATGGTTTCCCAAGGTAGAACGCCAGGCCCCCGCCACCCGACTTCAGTGTCGCTATTTCTCGGGATTTCCACAACGGGTTTCCTTCCGAAACTTCTTCGGACTCCAGAGGAAGCGGAACTGTTCGCCAACCCCATGGCCCGTTCTCTCGCCATTGCTTTCCGTAATACCCAGTCGGAGAGAATTCTTCGTTCCGCAGGAGCTGACCGCTATTGTCCCACTCTCTCTCCAAACGCGAAACTCCCCTTGAATCGACCACTTCCTCCTTGACCAGATTACCTTCGGGATCCCACTCGTGCCTGGGCCCGACCCACTGCGCCCCTCCGTAACAGTTGCCATACTCGAGCAACTGTCCCGTGGAGTCCAAAAAGTAGTCAGGCCCCCAAGGCGTTCCTTCAATGAATACCTGACAAATGAGTGCACCCAGGTCATACTGGACCACCTTCCCAGTGAATCCCTGGCCATCCAACACAGCCGAAGAGTCATCCACATGATCAAATTCTTCGTAATCGACTTCGCGCATTCTCTTCACCTTCCTTTAGATTCCTGTGATTTTCGATACGAAAGTTCTATTTGAGCCTGCTCTGTGGAGTAACGTTCCTCCCATCTCATCGATCCTGCATCCTGGTCGATTCTCTGATTGGTGGGATCAAAGGGCGTTCTAGTGTTCTTACCTACTCGCGGTGTCTCCATTCCTCCCAAGATGTGTGTGCAGTTGGCACAACATGGGGCGATTGCGGGCGTTTGCCCCTTTGCTTCATCCTTCATGGAGAACCTGTTGTCTCCCATCAGATCTTCCATTTTGAGGTCGGCGCGTAGTTCTGCTGCCTTGTTCGCCGCCTTCACTTCCGCGTGACGCAGGGGGTGGTCATCGAAGGGGAACTCGTGGAATCTCGGGTCGGATCCCGGCGAGCTGTAGATTCTATACCCTTGACCGGGGTCGCGCATGGCTTCCACCCTATCGCCAATGAGTTGGGTTAGTGCACTCTCGGGAATAGTTGACTTCTTTCCTCCGTTTATACCTTCGAACACACTCCCCGAGACCCGATCGATGACAATAGATGTGACCTGACCGCCACTCTTTCCGAACATCGCCGGACCATAGATCTTCTTGTTGTCGATATTGGCTTCCCGAAATGCCTCAACGTATTTTCTTATCTCTTCTCCGCGATTCTTCGTCATGTCTGCCTGCCAATCCTTGAGGGGACGCCCGTCAACAGAGTCAATCCTCCCGAATGCATCCCGACCAAGGTTTCCAGTGAGGGTACCGAGAACCCTCCCATTGCGGAGCTTCTCCAGGGAATCTGGAGTGGGATCCGGGATAATCTTGTCCCCCCAACCGTCATTTTCGCCGATCCCAGACCTGTCAAGGTTCGGATCGCCAAGAGCCTGGCTTACGTTAGGAGTGTCATTCGGCCTGTTGAATCCTTCACCCCCACTCGATTCGTTTGCAGAATTGTCGCTTCCCTGCCCCTTCCCTCTATCATTGTTTTGCTCGGAAATCTCCTGGTTCCCTCCCGCCTTCTTGGTCTCTCCAGTGTCTCCGTCATGCGATCCCTGCCCGTCCTCGCGCTGAACGTGGGGTTCCCTGTCCGGGTTTTCCTTTTGCGAGGGGGGATTTTCCTCGTTCTGGTTCTGGGCGTTGTTCTTGTTGTCCTGGACATCGGCACCGCGGTCGCCTCTGGTGACATCGGCGATCTCGTTGCCTGAACGGCTACCGGAACCGGGGGCGTCGATGTCGGTGGCATTGGCTCGAACCGAGGCAGGGGCGGGGGCCTTCTTCGACTCGGTGAGGACGTCACCGTCGTTCCTGCTCGAAACCAGGGCCGGTTCGGGCTCGGACCCGGACCGGTTCGGTCTGATATCAACCGAGTCACCGGAGCCGCTCGCCCAGTTCGGGGGCTTCTCCGTGTCGTTCTTTCTCGAACCGTCCCCGGAGTCGCCCTCACGGTTGCTGGTGTTCTGAGAAACCCGGTCCGCTCGGTTCAGGTCCCCGCCAGTGGGCTCGGTGTGCTGCCGTGCGCTGACAGGCCGACCACCGCCGGAACCGGACTCACCGCTGGAGCCGGAACCGCTGCTGGTGGTGTTCAACCGGTCCAACGACGCGGTGACCTGTGCGGCCTGAGTCGGAGAGAAACCGCTGGTGTCGATGTTGACCACCGGCGCCCCATTGCCGCCGTAGGTCGGTATGTCCGAGATGTCAGGCAAATCCACACCACCGCCGCCGCGGTTGGAGCTGCCCATGCCGTCCAGGATCGCCGCGCCGCGCCAGGCCATCAACGGCACACCCACCACCGCGCCCACACCCGTGGCGGTCAACACCGCACCGCCCACGGTCGCGCCGATGTTGAGCAGCGCGGTCCCGATCACATAGCCGGGGCGCTCGCCCCACTCCTCCCATGGCACCACCGAGTGCGCCAGGTCCTTCCACGCCTCACCCGCCGAAGACAGCCCCGCCCAGCCCAACGAGTCCGACTCCGCGTCATACATCCCCACCAACGAAGCAGCCGAGGTCAGGTTGCCCCAGTGGTACTCCTTGAGCGAGTCCCCCCAGGACTGCGCGAACCACCCCTGGGAGGAATGGGCGCCCACGGCCGCACCCACACCCTCGACCGCGCCCACACCGAAGTCCCAGACCGCCGAGCCCACGTCCCGAACCCACCCGTAGTCGGTGCCTGCGGCGGCCTCACCCCA
>NZ_QGTF01000021.1:0-63451 GCF_003182025.1 Nocardiopsis sp. L17-MgMaSL7
GTCAGAAGGGCGTCAAGGTCTTTGGTCACACACTGATCCTCGACGCCCTTCGTCATGCCCGCAGCAGGTTCAGAAATTTCCCATCAACGATCTAGGCCCTCGTCGCGCAGGCGATGCAGGTGCGGGCCACGGGCCGGGCCAGCAACCGCTCGGGGGAGACGGGCTCACCGCAGCGCTCACAGCGGCCGTAGCGTCCCTGGGCGATCCTCTCCAGGGCCGCGTCCACGTCGGCCAGGTGACGCTCGGCCGCGGCGAGCGCGGCGCTCGTGTGCGAGCGCTCGAACGCGATCGTCGACCCTTCGGGGTCGTGCTCGTCGTCCGTCGCCGTGTCCTGGGTCGCCTCGACGATCGAGTCGAAGCTCCGGGTCAGGGAGAGGATCAACGCGGACGTGCGCTCGCGGTCGGCGGTCAGCAGCCCACGGATCTCGGCGACCCGGCCTCGGAGGGGCTCCCCGGCCCCGGGCCGTGAGCCCGCCGAACGCTCGGACGGAACCATGTCGCCTCCCCTCGCACGGCTTCCCGGAGTGGCCGCGGAACGCTTCCACCGGACCTCCTGTAGAACGCGGTCACCCGCCGGGCATTCCCGTCGGCGGGCACCCCGTAGGCTGCTCGCAGGGCGCGTACGGTTCCGAACTCAGGAGGAGGCACCATGGCTGACCTGGACGACATCCCGGTGACCATGATCGACGGCCGCGAGACCACCTTCGGTGAATGGTCCGGGAAGGTCCGCCTGGTGGTGAACGTGGCGTCCCGCTGCGGACTCACCCCGCAGTACGGCGCGCTGGAGGAGCTCCAGAAGCGCTACGAGGACCGGGGCTTCACCGTGCTGGGCTTCCCCAGCAACCAGTTCCTCCAGGAGTTCGGCGGTGAGGAGAAGATCGCCGAGTACTGCTCGATGACCTGGGGGGTGACCTTCCCGATGACCAGCAAGGTGAAGGTCAACGGCCGGGGCCAGCACCCCCTCTACGCCGAACTCACCGAGGTCCCCGACCCCGAGGGGCACGCCGGGCGGGTCAAGTGGAACTTCGAGAAGTTCCTGGTCCTGCCGGACGGCACCGTGCACCGGTTCCGCCCCGCCACCGTTCCCGACGCCCCCGAGATCGTGGAGCTCATCGAACGCTCCCTGCCCGAGGGCGGCTAGCGGAGGCGGTCGCGGAAGACCTCGGCGATCGCCTGGGCGCCGGCGAGGTTGGTGTGGATGTCCGGGCCCCGGGCGGCGTCGCACATCCAGGTGAGGTCGCAGATCCGCTGGAGGTTGACCGGCATGCCCGTGGTGCTGTCGGCGGGCACCTCGGTGTCCGAGCCGTCGAAGACGGTGTCCACGTCGGCCACGTCGATCCCGGCGGCCTCGTAGGAGGCGGTCAGCGACGCGTTCACCCGGTCGAGGATCTCCACGGTGCGCTCGGACTGGCTCGTGTTCCCGGGTTCCTCCAGGAGGGCGAGGGCCAGGAACGGGTTGTAGTAGGTCATCCCGACGATCCGCGTGCCCGGGTCCGCGGCCTCCACCAGGCGCTCGGCGATCACCGGCACCTCGGTCTCCAGGCGCTCCAGGCCGTCCGCCACGCAGGCCTCGTCGACACCGATCCCGTCGATGCCGAGCGCCTCCTCGTGGACGCCCTCCACACAGTTGGTGAAGTTGTTGCCGCCGATGGTGAGGGTGACCAGGTCGACCGCGTCACCGTTCTCCCGCAGGAACTCCTCGGCCTGGTCGAGCTGGGACCCCGCCTCGTAGCGGTCGTCGCAGCCGGGGATGCCGCCGCCGACGAAGGTCGTGGTGTCCTCCCCGCCGCACCCCATGCGCTCGTGCCGGAGAGTGGAGTCGGCGTCCTTCAGGGAGCGGTACAGGACGTCCGTGTACCCCTCGGAGGTCTCCCGTCCCCGCCCCTGCTCGTCGGGCTGTACGCCCACGGTCAGTGAATCGCCCAGGGACAGGTAGTGGCTCGTGGTGGGTTCATCGGTGTCCCCGCCGGAGCAGCCCGCGACGACGAGGGTCACGGCGAGGAAGGCGGTCCAGCGGATTCTCAACGTGCTCTCCAACCAGGGCCCCGTACGGGAGTGACGCGGGCCCCCGGACGGAACGGCCGTCACCCTTGCGGGCCGGACGGGATCCCGTCGAGGGGCGCGAGAAGGCTTCTCAGTAACGATGCCAGCTGTTCGCGCTCGGCGGCGGGCATCGGCGCCAGGAGGGTCTCCTCGTAGCTGAGGAGCGAGGCCAGGGCCGCGTCGATCCGCTCGGCGCCCCTGGCGGTCAGCCGGACCAGCACGCCGCGCTTGTCTGCGGGGTCGGGGCGGCGGCGCACGAGTTCGGCGGCGGCCAGGCGATCCACGCGGTTGGTCATGGTGCCGGAGGTGACCAGGGTGGCGCGCAGCAGGCGTCCGGGGCTGAGCTCGTAGGGCGGGCCCGAGCGGCGGAGTTCGGCGAGGACGTCGAACTCCCAGGGCTCCAGGGCGTGTTCGGTGAAGACGGTGCGGCGGGCGCGGTCGAGGTGGCGCGCGAGCCGGGACACCCGGCTGAACACCTCCAGGGGCGTCACGTCCACGTCCGGCCGCTCGGAGCGCCACGCCTCGATCAGCCCATCCACCTCATCGCGCATGGCACCAGCATATCTCTTGACATCAAGATAGTGGGGCGGGTATACGAATTCCACCCGCCCCACTGGTGACCAGGGGCGACGTCCCCTCCTGTGGCCAGCGCCACAGAAGGGTCAGCGCTTCCTGCGTGTGTCCAGCCTCGGCTTGGCCTCCAACGCGGAGAGCCCGTTCCAGGCCAGGTTGACCAGGTGCGCCGCCACCACCTCGCGCTTGGGCCTGCGCACCTCCAGCCACCACTGGCCGGTCAGTGCCCACATGCCCACCAGGGCCTGCGCGTACATCGGGGCGAGCGCCGGGTCGTAACCGCGTTCGGCGAACTCGTCCACCATGATGTGCTCGACCTGGCTGGCGATGTCGTTGAGCAGGCTCGCGAAACTGCCGGTCCCGGAGGCCACGTGCGAGTCACGGGTGAGCACCCGGAACCCCACGCTGTCCTCCTCGACGTAGCGCAGCAGGGCCAGGGCTGCCTTCTCGATCTTGCTTCGGGCGTCGTCGGCGGTGAGAGCCTCGCCCATCATGTCCAGGAGCGTGCGCATCTCCCGGTCCACGACGACGGCGTAGATGCCCTCCTTGCCACCGAAGTGCTCGTAGACGACGGGCTTCGATACTCCGGCCCGCGCGGCGATCTCCTCAACGGAGGTCGCGTCGAACCCTCGTTCGGCGAACAGCTCCCGGCCGATTCCCAACAGCTGTTGCCGACGCTCCTTGCCCGTCATGCGCTTGCGGCGCACTCGGGTTCCCTGCTCGCTGTCGGCTGCTCCCATGATGGTTGTCGATCCTAGACCTTGACCCGCTTCGCAGCGAGCCGTTCGTTGTTGGGCCAGCGGACCTTGGTGGCCCAGCCGAACTTCTCGAAGGCCCAGATGACCCTGGCGGAGATGTCGATCTGGCCCTTGAGCACGCCGTGGCGGGCGCAGGTCGGGTCGGCGTGGTGCAGGTTGTGCCAGGACTCACCGAAGGACGGGATGGCCAGCCACCACACATTGCGGGAGCGGTCGCGGACCTCGAAGTTCTCCTCGCCGATGGTGTGGCAGATGGAGTTGATCGACCAGGTCACGTGGTGCAGCAGAGCGACGCGGACGAGGCTCGCCCAGAAGAACGCGGTGACCGCGCCCCACAGGGACATGGTGACCAGGCCGCCGATGGCGGCGGGGGCGAAGAGCGAGAACAGCACGATCGGCAGGAACAGCTTGTCGACGAGGACGACGTCCTTGTCCTTGAGCAGGTCCGGGGTGAAGCGGCGCGGCGAGGTCTTCTTCTCGTCCAGGTACATCCACGCCATGTGGGCGTAGTACATGCCCTTGGCCACGGACTTCCAGTCGTCGCCGAAGCGCCACGGCGAGTGCGGGTCGCCCTCGGCGTCCGCGTACTTGTGGTGGCGGCGGTGGTCGGCCACCCACTTGATGACGCTGCCCTCGATGGCCATGGAGCCCGCGATCGCCAGCGCGATCCGCAGCGGGCGGTTGGCCTTGAAGGAACCGTGGGTGAAGTGGCGGTGGAAGCCAACGGTGATGCCCAGGCCGCTGATCACGTAGAACACCGTGGCGATCGCGATGTCGGTCAGCGACAGGCCCCAGCCCCAGAAGAACGGCACCGCGGCGAGGAGGGCGATCAGGGGCACGAACACGAAGGCGAAGACGGTGTAGCGCTCGGCCTTGCCCCGTAGTTCGGGCTCGTACTCGGGGATCGCCTCACGCTTGGGCGCGTCGGCGGCGGTCCCGGAGGGCTTCTCGGTGCCTTCGGTCGGCACCTCGGGGGCAGCGGTCATGGGTCTTGCACACCTCGTCACGGAGAACGTCGTCACCGGTCGGGACGGCGTCACGGGTGCGGTGCACCCGTCGGGACGGCCCAACCTATTCCTACGTAACCGTAACCTACGACCCCGTAGGTTTGGCAAGCCCCCGGGGGGAGGCGCTATGTTGGTGTCGAGCGTCCGGACCACGGTCCGGAGCGTTCCCGGATGATGTAATCGGCAGCATCTGGGGTTTTGGTCCCCATCGTCCAGGTTCGAGCCCTGGTCCGGGAGCAACCCCCGCCGTCACGCGACCGTCCCCGTCGAGGGGGCGGGACGCACCCCGTGCGCCCCACGGGAGGGACGGCGGTACAACTCACACCGGCGTCCGGCCGGCCCGCTCCTGCGGGCGTCCGCCGGGCGCCGCGCGCGTCGCGCCCTCATGTGCCTGATGTGTGCCGGTGACACACATGTATCCTTCCCATGTCGGCCGCTGGTCATCCGACGGCCGCCCGCGCGGCATGCGGGTCGCGCCGCCGAAGGGTGAGCCGACGTTCATATGCCAGCTATCACGAGGGGTCTCCTCCAGTGAGCGTGAACCGTCCGGCTGCCGTGATCATCCTCGCGGCGGGTGAGGGCACCCGAATGAAGTCGAAGCTTCCCAAGGTGCTTCACGAACTCAACGGCCGCAGCATGCTCGGCCACGTGCTCCACGCGTCCCGAGAACTCGAACCCGGCAACACGGTCGTGGTCGTGGGCCACGCCCGTGACCAGGTGAGAGCCCACCTGGCCGAGGTCGCCCCCGAGGCCACCACGGCGGTGCAGGAGGAACAGAACGGCACCGGCCACGCCGTGCGCATGGCTGTCGAGGACCTGGCCGCGAAGGGCGTCGAGCTCTCCGGAACCGTCGTCCTCACCTGCGGTGACACCCCCCTGCTGCGCGGTGAGACGCTCGCCTCGCTGGTCACGGCGCACGAGAAGGAGGGCAACGCGGTCACCGTGCTGTCCGCCCGCGTCCCCGACCCCCACGGCTACGGACGCATCGTGCGCGACGCCGACGGCGCCTTCACGGAGATCGTCGAACACGCCGACGCCACGCCCGAGCAGCACCTCGTGGACGAGATCAACTCCGGGATGTACGCCTTCGACGGCGCCCTCCTGAGCCAGGTCGTCAAGCGCCTGTCCACGGACAACGCCAAGGGCGAGGAGTACATCACCGACGCCGTGGGCCTGCTCCGCGGTGACGGCCACCCGGTGGACGCCTGGAGCGCCGAGGACTGGAACGAGGTCCAGGGCGTCAACAACCGGGTCCAGCTCTCCGAGGCCCGCCGCGTCCTCAACGACCGCCTCCTGACGGAGCACATGCTCTCGGGAGTGACCATCGTCGACCCCGCCACGACCTGGGTGGACGCCCAGGTCAGCATCGGCGCGGACACCGTGGTCCACCCCAACAGCCGCCTCTACGGCACCACGCGGATCGGCGAGGACGCGGAGGTCGGCCCCGGCGCCGACCTCCGCGACACCGTGGTCAGCGACGGCGCGAAGGTCCGCGAGACCACCGCGGACGGGGCGGAGATCGGCCCCGGGGCCAGCGTCGGCCCCTACACCTACCTGCGGCCGGGCACCCGCCTGGCCGAGCGGACCAAGGCCGGAGCCTTCGTCGAGGTCAAGAACTCGAACGTCGGCACCGGTTCCAAGATCCCGCACCTGACCTACGTCGGTGACGCGGACATCGGGGTGGGCAGCAACATCGGCTGCTCCTCCGTGTTCGTCAACTACGACGGGGTCAACAAGTCCCGGAGCACGATCGGCGACCACGTCCGCATCGGCAGCGACAACACCATCGTCGCTCCCGTGACGGTGGGCGACGGAGCCTACTCCGGGGCGGGGACCGTGGTCCGTGACGATGTCCCGCCCGGTGCCCTGGCGATCTCCGAAGGACACCGGCAGCGTAACGTCGAGGGCTGGACGCGGCGCAAGCGTCCGGGAACTCCGCCCGCCGAGGCGGCGGAGCAGGCGGAACGGCACAGAGCCGACGCCGCGAACAAGCAGTGACTGTGGGGGAGAAACACGTGACCGGCATGAAGGCCACCGGCCAGAAACAACTGATGCTGTTCTCGGGGCGTACGCACCCGGCTCTGGCCGAGGAGGTGGCGAAGGAGCTGGGGATAGAGGTGGTCCCCACCCGCTTCGACACCTTCGCCAACGGCGAGATCTTCATGCGGTACCTGGAGTCGGTGCGCGGCAGTGACGCGTTCGTCATCCAGAGCCACGCCGACCCGGTCAACGAGTCGATCATGGAGCAGCTGATCATGGTGGACGCGCTCAAGCGCGCGTCCGCCAAGCGGATCACCGTGGTCACGCCGATCCTGGGCTACGCCCGCCAGGACAAGAAGCACCGGGGCCGCGAGCCCATCTCCTCGCGCCTGGTCACCGACCTGTTCCGGACCGCCGGGGCGGACCGGATGATGGCGGTGGACCTGCACACCGACCAGATCCAGGGCTTCTTCGACGGCCCGGTGGACCACCTCTTCGCGCTTCCGATCCTGGCCGACCACATCGCCACCCAGGTCGACCACTCGGAGATCACGGTCGTCTCCCCCGACGCCGGGCGCGTGCGCACCGCGGACCGCTGGGCGGACCGCCTGGGCGCGCCCCTGGCCATCATCCACAAGCGCCGCGACCCGGACGTCGCCAACGAGGTGAAGGTCCACGAGGTCGTCGGTGAGGTCAAGGGCCGCGTGTGCGTCCTGGTCGACGACATGATCGACACCGGCGGCACCATCGTGAAGGCCTCCGAGGCCCTCTTCGAGCAGGGCGCCAAGAAGGTCCTGGTCGCCGCCACGCACGGTGTGCTGTCCGGCCCGGCCGCCGAGCGCCTCCAGAACTCGCGCATCTCCGAGGTGGTCATCACCAACACGCTCCCCGTCCCGGAGGAGCGCTCCTTCGAGAAGCTCACGCAGCTCTCGATCGCCCCGCTGGTCGCCCGCGCGATCAACGAGGTCTTCACCGACGGCTCGGTCACGAGCCTGTTCGACTAGGGCCTGTTTTTCTGGATGCTTTCGCCGGTGGCGGCGAGCGCGGATCCAGAAGACAGGTCCTGGGGCGAGGGCACCCGCGCCCGGCGCGGGTGCCGTCCGGCCGAGGCCGGAACCGGTCCCGAGGTGGGCCATGTACGGAGTCGTCACCAGAGACAGTAGACTTGGCCGAGTGTCCCCGTGTCCGGGTGGATTCCTTCGTGTCTCCTCCTGGAATCAACGCGGGCAGGGGTGCGCGACGAGCGTTCCCGGGCCGGACGGGTCCGGTGACGGCTCGCCGGGCACGCCTGGAACCAGGGCGGTCGAGTCCCCTGCAAGTTGGGTGACCCCGTCACAATTCTCCGCCGAGGGCGGGAATCGTTCGTACTACTGGAGTCGTGTGCCCCGTGCTGCGGGGTTGAACCCGAGGAGTTTTGTCGTGTCCGAGGTACGTATCGCTGCCGAGCCCCGCACGGAATTCGGCAAGGGCGCCTCCCGTCGCGCCCGCCGCGCGGGTAAGGTGCCGGCCGTCCTCTACGGCCACGGCACCGAGCCCCGCCACCTGAACCTGCCGGGCCACGAGCTCATGCTCGCCCTGAAGACCCCGAACGTCCTGATTCGCCTTGGTGGCCTGGACAAGGACAACCTTGCCCTCCCCAAGAGCGTGCAGCGCGACGCCATCAAGGGCTTCCTGGAGCACGTCGACCTGCTGGTCGTCTCCAAGGGTGAGAAGGTCGAGGTCGAGATCAACGTCTCCCTCACCGGTGAGGTCAAGGCTCCCGGCGTGCTCAACCAGGAGCTCGTCACCGTGACCGTGGAGGCCGAGGCCACCCGCATCCCCGATGGTGTCGAGTTCGACATCGACGGGCTGGAGGTCGGCGCCAACCCGACCGCCGCCGACCTGAAGCTGCCCTCGGGCGTCACCCTGGTGACCGACCCCGAGTCGATCCTGCTCACCGTCTCCGCGCCGCGCGTGGAGGAGGAGCCGGAGACCAGCACCGAGGCCGCGGAGGCCAACGAGGAGGCCGCCGCCGAGTAGGCGCGGTCCCGCACCACACATCACAGAGCGCGCGGTCCCCGATCCGGGGGCCGCGCGCTCTGCGTGCGGCGGGGCGCGGTTCGGGTGCCGATAGTGTCGGTCGGCATGTGGAGAGTGTTGAGCAGGTTGGGTATCCGGAAGAGCGGGGACGGCGAGGACATGGCCGAGGCGGAGCGCTGGCTGGTGGTCGGGTTGGGCAACCCGGGCCCGAAGTACGCGGGCAACCGGCACAACGCCGGGTTCATGGTGGTGGACGCCATGGCCGCCGAGAAGGGTGAGCGCTGGAAGGTCCACAAGGCGCACGCCGAGGTCGTGGAGACCCGGATCGAGGGCGCCCCGGTGGTTCTGGCCAAGCCGCGCACCTTCATGAACGTGTCCGGCGGGCCGATCGCGGGGCTGGCGAAGTTCTACAAGGTCCCGATGGAGCGGATCATCGTCGTGCACGACGAGATGGACATCGACTTCGGGGCGCTCAAGCTCAAGAAGGGCGGCGGGTCCGGCGGCCACAACGGCCTGAAGTCGGCCACCGCGTCCCTGTCCGGCCCGGACTACCTGCGGGTCCGCTTCGGCGTGGGCCGTCCTCCCGGGCGCATGGACCCGGCCGCGTACGTGCTGCGGGACTTCTCCTCCACGGAGGCCCCCGAGCTGGACCTCAACGTGGAGCGCGCCGCCGACGCGGTGCGCACCATCCTCAAGGACGGTCTGGGCCGGGCGCAGAACATCTTCCACACCGCCGCCTGAACCCGGACGGCCGGGGCCCCGAGGCACGCCGCCAGGAGCTCGGTGATCCGGTCGCGGAGCTGGTGGTGAGGCGGGCGGCCCCGGTCGGAGCCCCGTGCCCGAACAGCGCCTCCAGCGGTTCGGGCGCGGGCGCGCGGGGCTTGCCGGGGGCAACACCCCCGCGCAGCGTGCGACGTGCGCGGCGCCCTCCACGGCGTCCGAAGTCAACCACTCGGCGCCCGCCCTGGCCGAATCCCCGGCGCGGGTGTTCAGGCTGTCCGCCGTGACGGACCCGCGCTCGCCTGAGTCGGCACCCCCGGGGCCGCGAGCCGCGTCGAGTATCGGTCGGGACATATTTTGGTGCAGCTGTGTCCCCTCAAAACGGTCATCGACGGTCTCAGGACAGACACATTCTCGGTTGGAATGGGACTTCTTTACCAACAGGCCGACACTGACAGCGATTTTCCGACTACTTTTGGTTACTGTTCGGGTTGACGACAGGCGTTCTGTGCCCGGCGATACTCCCCGTCCCTGCCTTCCGCGTGGGTTCCACGCGCGCGGGGGTGGTTACCCATGGTGATTATTCGAAGTCGTTCGTGGTCTTGGGGGATGCATGGTGACAACCAGTGGGACCGTCCACGGAGAACCCTCCGTCCGACGGCGTGAGCATCCCCGGCGGCCCGGCACGCCGGTCCGGGGTATCCGGCGGATTCCGGTCAACACCGGACCCCGGGCCGACGCCTGGCTCCGCCCCTACGTCCTCGGCCTGGTGGCCCTGGACCTGACCGCCGCCGTAGTGGCGACCCTGGCCGGGAGCCTGGTCCGGTTCCATGACGCCCTGCTGGCCGGGACCACCACGCCCTATCTGCTGCTCTCCCTGGTCCTGCCGCCGGTCTGGATCGTCTTCGTCCGGATCGGCGGCGGCTACGAACGCCGCTTCCTGGGCGTCGGCACCGAGGAGTACCGCAGGGTCGCGGTCGCCGGCGCGATCCTGGCCGCGACCGTCGCGGTCGGCGCCTACGCCGTCAAGTTCGACCTCGCCCGCGGCTACGTGCTGATCGCACTGCCGCTGATCGTCCTGCTCTCCCTCGGCCTGCGCTACGCGCGCCGCAAGGCGCTGCACCGGCGCCGACGCTCCGGGGCCTGTATGAGCGGGGTCGTGGTCGTCGGCTACAGCGTGTCGGCGAGCGACCTCATCAGGCGGTTCCGCGACGAGATCTACCACGGCATGCGCGTGGTGGGCGTGTGCCTGCCCGCGCACGAGTCGGACGTCACCGAGGTGGAGGGCTGCCCGGTCCTGGGCTCCTTCACGGACGCGGCCGACGCCGCCGCCCTGGTCGGCGCGGACACCGTCGCGGTCCTGGCCTGCCCCGAGATGGACGGCGTGGAACTGCGCCGACTCGCTTGGGAACTGGAGAAGACCGGAACCGACCTCAACGTGGCCTCGGCGCTCATGGAGGTCGCGGGTCCCCGGACCACCATCCGACCCGTGGCGGGCCTGCCCCTGCTGCACGTGGAACACCCGGAGCTGGAGGGCGCGCGCCGCGTGGTCAAGGGGGTCTTCGACCGCTGCGCCGCCGCGCTGGCGCTCCTCCTGCTCTCGCCCCTCTTCCTCGTTCTGACCGTCCTCATCCGGTCGGAGGGCGGCGGTCCCGCCTTCTTCCGGCAGACGCGCGTGGGCCGGGGTGGCGCCGAGTTCACCGTGTACAAGTTCCGTACGATGGTGGTCGGGGCGGACGCGCTCAAGGCGATTCTCCAGCCCCGGAACGAGCACGACGGAGTGCTGTTCAAGATGCGTCGGGACCCCAGGGTCACGCCCGTGGGGGCGTGGCTGCGCCGCTACTCGCTCGACGAGCTACCCCAGCTCGTCAACGTGGTGCGCGGAGAGATGTCGCTCGTCGGCCCGCGGCCCCCGCTGCCGGAGGAGGTCGCCCAGTACGGGCACGACGTCCGCCGTCGGTTGGTGGTCAAACCGGGGATGACGGGTCTGTGGCAGGTCAGCGGCCGATCCGACCTCTCCTGGGAGGAATCGGTCCGACTCGATCTGCGGTACGTGGAAAACTGGTCGCTGACATTGGACATCCAGATCCTGTGGAAGACGTGGTCAGCGGTGATCCGTGGGGCGGGAGCATACTAGCCGGTGAACAACATCCGAAACGATCATGAGGTGGCCCGGGACCTGGCGAGCGAGGCCGGACAGCTGCTGCTGCGCCTGCGCGCCCGCCATGGATTCGACGAGCCCGAGGTCCTGCGCACACTGGGGGACCGCACCTCGCACGAGTTCCTCTTCTCCGCGCTCGGGCGGCTGCGGCCGAGCGACGCGGTTCTGTCCGAGGAGGGCGTGGACGAGCAGTCACGGCTGAGGTCCCGGCGGGTGTGGATCATCGACCCGCTGGACGGAACCCGGGAGTTCTCCGAGCCCGGCCGTACCGACTGGGCGGTGCACGTGGCGCTCTGGGAGAACGGCGACCTGGTCGCCGGGGCGGTCGCGCTGCCCGCCCAGGGCAGCTGCCTGTCCACGGTCGACCCGCCGTGGCTGCCGGAGGAGCGCCCCGAGGGGCAGCGGCTGCGCATCACCGCCAGCCGGACCCGGCCTCCGGCGTTCGTCCAGCGCATGGCGACCCAGATGGGCGCCGAAGTGATCCCCATGGGATCGGCGGGGGCCAAGATCTGCGCCGTGCTGCTCGGGATCGCCGACATCTACGTGCACGCGGGCGGCCAGTACGAGTGGGACAGCGCCGCGCCGGTCGCCGTCGCGCGCGCCGCCGGACTGCACACGTCCAGGATCGACGGCTCGCAGCTGCGCTACAACGTGTCCGACCCGCTACTCCCCGATATCCTTGTATGCCGATCGGAATTGTCGGGTATGTTGTTGGCAAGCATCCGCGACGGCGCGGACCTTGACAGCGCCGGTCCGCACGCGGGGGGCTGAACCGCAGCACCCACCGCCGCGGAACCGGACTTGGGTGTCGGTATTTCTAAGGCGGATTCCATGGGTCAGGCGAGTCAGCAGGCGCTCGGGCGCTACCAGCTCTCCCAGCTGGACGTCCTCGAAGCCGAGGCGATCTTCATCATGCGCGAGGTGGCGGCGGAGTTCGAGCGGCCCGTGCTGCTCTTCTCCGGCGGCAAGGACTCCATCGTGATGCTGCGCCTGGCGGAGAAGGCCTTCTGGCCCGCCCCGGTGCCCTTCCCGGTGATGCACGTGGACACCGGGCACAACTTCGAAGAGGTCATCGAGTTCCGGGACCGGCGCGTCGCGCAGGCCGGGGTCCGCCTGGTGGTGGCCTCGGTCCAGGAGCAGATCGACGCGGGCAAGGTCACCGAGCCCACCGGCCGCTGGGCCAGCCGCAACCGCCTCCAGACCTCGGCGCTGCTGGAGGCCATCGAGGAGCACGGTTTCACGGCCGCCTTCGGGGGCGCCCGCCGTGACGAGGAGAAGGCCCGGGCCAAGGAACGGGTCTTCTCCTTCCGTGACGAGTTCGGCCAGTGGGACCCCAAGAACCAGCGCCCCGAGCTCTGGAACGTGTTCAACACCCGGATCAACCGGGACGAGCACATCCGGGTCTTCCCGATCTCCAACTGGACCGAGCTCGACGTGTGGGGGTACATCCAGCGCGAGGAGCTGGAGCTGCCCTCGATCTACTTCGCCCACCAGCGGAGCGTGTTCGAGCGCGACGGCATCCTGCTCGCGGACTCGCCGCTCATCCAGCGGGACGAGACCGAGGTCCCGTTTACCGAGACCGTGCGCTACCGCACCGTCGGCGACCTCACCTGCACCGGAGCGGTCAAGTCCTCGGCCGTGGAGCTGGACGACATCATCGCGGAGATCGCCGCCACCCGGATCACCGAGCGCGGCCAGACCCGCGCCGACGACCGGGCCAGCGAGGCCGCCATGGAGGACCGCAAGCGCGAGGGCTACTTCTAGCCACGTCCTCCTGGGCCTCCGCTTCGCTCGGGCCCGTGTTCGGCGCCTTCGCGGAGGGACTCCCTCCGGTATCCGAACGCCAGGGCCTCCGCTTCGCCGAGGCCAGCGATCCCCTCCGCACCTCCCGTCCCCACGGTTGTTGACCGCCCCACACTTCGCGCAGAGGACCAGTCACCATGAGCAACGACATCCTGCGGTTCGCCACGGCGGGCTCCGTCGACGACGGCAAGAGCACCCTGATCGGGCGCCTGCTGTACGACTCCAAGTCCATCTTCGAGGACCAGCTCGACGCCGTGGAGCGCACCAGCGCCGCGCGCGGCGAGGAACAGACCAACCTGGCGCTGCTCACGGACGGTCTTCGCGCCGAACGCGAGCAGGGCATCACCATCGACGTGGCGTACCGCTACTTCGCCACGCCCAAGCGCACCTTCATCATCGCGGACACCCCCGGGCACATCCAGTACACCCGGAACATGGTCACGGGCGCCTCCACGGCCGACCTCGCGATCATCCTGGTGGACGCCCGCAAGGGCCTCCAGGAGCAGAGCCGCCGCCACGCCTTCCTCACCACCCTGCTCCAGGTGCCGCACCTGGTGCTGGCGGTGAACAAGATGGACCTGGTCGACTACTCCCAGGACCGCTTCGAGGAGATCAAGTCCGAGTTCTCCGAGTTCGCGGCCAAGCTGGACGCGCGCGACCTCACGTTCGTGCCGATCTCCGCGCTGCACGGGGACAACGTGGTCAGCCAGTCCGAGAACACGCCCTGGTACACGGGCGGTTCCCTGCTGCACCACCTGGAGAACGTGCACATCGCCTCGGACCGCAACCTGATCGACGCGCGCTTCCCCGTGCAGTACGTGATCCGGCCGCACCGCTCGGACGACCCCGAACTGCACGACTACCGGGGCTACGCGGGCCAGCTCGCGGGCGGCGTCCTCAAGCCCGGTGACGAGGTCACCCACCTGCCCTCCGGGCTGTCCACGCGGATCGCGAAGATCCGCACGGCGGACGGGGAGGTGGCCGAGGCGTTCTCGCCCATGTCGGTCACCCTGCTGCTGGAGGACGAGATCGACATCTCCCGGGGCGACATGATCTGCCGCCCCAACAACACGCCCACGGTGTCCCAGGACATCGAGGCGATGGTGTGCTGGATGACGGACGCGCGCAAGCTCACGCCGCGCTCCAAGCTCATCGTCAAGCACACGACCAGGACCGCGAAGGTGGTGGTCAAGGACCTGCGGTACCGGCTGGACGTGAACTCGCTGCACCGCGACGAGGGTGCGGACCACCTGTCGCTCAACGAGATCGGGCGGGTGCGGCTGCGCTCCACCCAGCCCCTGTTCGTGGACGAGTACGCCAAGAACCGGCAGACCGGCGGGTTCATCCTCATCGACGAGGCCACCAACACCACGGTGGGCGCCGGAATGGTCGTCAAAGCTGACTAGACGTACCCGCTGAATAGCCAAACATTCCTCACGGGGTCGCCTTTCGGCGGCCCCGTTTCGCGTGTTCCGAGTGGTGCTCCTGGAGGGTCCGAGTCGGGACCTTCGGACGCCGGTTTCTTAAGCGGACATTTCCGAGTGTGAATCCTGGGAGGACCTTTTCTGGTCCTCGGTGCCGATCGGGTCAGGGTCAATGGTGTGCCTGGAGGAGCCCAAGTTACCCGGCGTTAGGGCCGTGTCCAGGTGTGAGAACCAACCAGAGTGTCACCTCGAACGGAGTGATCCTGACCTATCGGATAAGAGTGCGGAGGGTGATCTTTGAGAAAAATTCTCTCAGCCTCTGGCAATCCGGGGTCAAGTCTGCCTAAAGTGTGCGAATCGCGTACAGGGTCGCAATCGATCCAATACGGACGGTTATGGCCTGGCGCGTGCTCCCACTATGGAAACCCCCACAAGGAGAAACGCGTGAAGAAGCACCCCACTCGCAGGGTCGCGTTCAGCGCTGTCGCGGTCAGTGCACTCACCATTCCCCTGGCGCTGAGCGGCGCCACCGCCGGCGCCTCGGACCTCGCGCCGGTGTACACGAACTCGTCCGCCTCCAGCGGCGACTGGTTCGTGGTCCTTGAGGACACCATCACCACGAGCTCCGTCTCCCCGGCCTCCCTCGGTATCTCGGAGAGCCAGGTCAACCACACCTACGAGGAGACCATCAACGGCTACTCGGCCGAGCTGAGCGCCGCCGAGGTCGAGGAGCTGCGCGCCCAGGACGGCGTCGCCTACATCGAGCAGGTCGGCGAAGCCACCACCATGGTCCCGTGGGGCCTGGACCGCATCGACCAGGAGGACCTGCCCCTGGACGGCTCCTACACCACGGAGTCGGACGGCAGCGGCACCTCCGTCTACATCATCGACACCGGCATCGACGACTCCCACCCGGACTTCGGCGGTCGCGCCGAGGTCGGGTTCGACGCCACCGGCGGCGACGGCGGCGACCGTCAGGGCCACGGCACGCACGTCGCGGGCACCGTGGGCGCCGACGGCTACGGCGTGGCGCCGGGCGCCTCGCTCTACGGCGTGAAGGTCCTCGGCGACGACGGTTCGGGCACCTACGACGACGTCATCGCGGGCATCGAGTGGGTGGCCGAGAACGCCGACGCCAACGCGGTCGCCAACCTGTCCCTGGGCGGCCCGGCCTCGCAGGCCGTCGACGACGCCGTCAACGCCCTGGCCGACTCCGGCGTGTTCGTTGCGGTCGCCGCGGGCAACGAGGGCCAGGACGCGGGCAACGTCTCCCCGGGCGGCGCCGAGGGCGTGGTCAGCGTCGGTGCCTCCGACGAGTCCGACGCCACCGCCTCCTTCTCCAACCACGGTCCGTCCGTCGACATCTACGCCCCCGGCGTCGACGTCGAGTCCACCATCCCCGGTGGCGGCACGGACAGCTACTCCGGCACCTCCATGGCCAGCCCGCACGTGGCCGGCGCCGCCGCTCTGTACAAGAGCTCCCTCGGCGACGACGACCAGGGCGTCATCCTGGACTGGCTCGTCGAGAACGCCGGTGCGGACAAGCTCAGTGGCGTTCCCAGCAGCACCGTGAACCTGCTGCTGAACGTCGAGGGTCTGTAGGAACCCACCGGACTGTGGAGACCCCGCGCGTCCACACCCACCGGAACTGACTGGCGACACCGCGGCCCCGGGCCGGGAGCACACCTCCCGACCCGGGGCCGTTGCCGTGCGCGGGAATCAGTCCGTCACTATGTGTTCAAGGTTCATGACCAAAGGTAATAGCCTGGGGGTGTGGATGGATATCGTCTGGTGTTCGTCGGCGGGATGGGCCGTTCCGGGTCCACGCTGATCGAACGCCTCCTTGGTGAGCTGCCCGGGTTCTGCTCCGTCGGTGAGATCGTGCACCTGTGGCGCCGGGGGCTGGTGGAGAACGAGCGCTGCGGGTGCGGGCTGCCCTTCGCCGACTGCGGATTCTGGGGCGACGTGGGCAAGCGGGCGTTCGGTGGCTGGGAGCGCCTGGACGTGGATGCGGTGCTGCGGCTCAAGGACAGTGTCGACCGGACCCGGTTCCTGCCGGGGCTCCTCCAGGGGTCGGAGGGGGAGGGCGCCCTCGCGGCCCGGAGCGGGCGCTACACCGAGCTCTACCACCGGCTCTACTCCGCCGTCGCCGAGGTCAGCGGCGCCCGGGTGATCGTGGACGCCAGCAAGCACGCCTCCCTGGCCGCCTGCCTGCGCTGGCGGTACGGCTCCAGGATGCGCCTCCTGCATGTGGTGCGCGACCCCAGGGCGGTCGCGCACTCCTGGAGCAAGAGGGTGGCCCGCCCGGACGCGGCGCCGGACAGCTCCGAACCGGAGATGGCCCGGTACTCGGCGGGGCGGTCGGCGGTGCAGTGGATGACCCAGAACTCCACGCTGGACGAGCTGGCCCGGCAGGGGCTCCCGACGCTCAGGGTGCGCTACGAGGACTTCGTGGCCGACCCCGAGGCCGAGTTCGGGCGCGTCGCCGCGTTCGCGGGCCACGCGGGCGCCCCGCTCCGGCTGGGTGAGGGCGGGGTGGAGCTCTCCGAGGGGCACGCCGTCTCCGGCAACCCGATGCGCTTCCAGGCGGGCCCCGTGGGGGTTCGGGCCGACCATGGATGGCGGCGGGGGTTGGCCCCGTGGCGCCGGTGTCTGGTGGAGGCGGTCACCGCTCCCACACGCGGACGCTATGGGTACTGATGTCCGCTACCTGGTTCCCAGAGTGTTGCGTCGACAAAAGATAACGTATGGTCATTACGCGAACACTCTGTGTTGTCATCGGGATGGCTGGGGGGCGGTTGACCATGGTGGGCGGACCGGTTCGAGTTTTGGCGGCGGGGGCGGCACTGCTCGCGCTGGGGCTGGCGGGGCTGGGCGACGAACCCCCCGCCGCCGCGAAACCGGCGGAGAACCGGCCGCCGGAGAGCCGCCCGGTCCCCAACTCGGCGTCCTTCCTCGGACTGCCCTCCACCCGGGAGACCCACTGCACGGTCTCGGACATCCTCGAGCCCTCCTGCGGCGTCTGGTGGGGCGCCAGCCCCGACGGAGACGACGTGAAGGCGCTGGAGGCCGCGGCCGACCGGAAGATGGACATCGTCTACACGTGGCGCGGCATCGACCAGCCCGACGTTCCCGGTGACCGCGAGCTGCGCATGATCGCCGAGGGCCGGTTCGTGCACACCAACATCGAGGCCCGCGGCTTCACCCAGCCAGGGCGCCCCAACCTCGCCTACCGCGACATCATCGCCGGGCGCTACGACTCCTCGCTGCGCTCCCAGGCGCGGTCCATCGCCGAACTGGACGTGCCCTACTTCGTCACCTTCGACCACGAGGCCGACGGCAAGGCCCGCTACAACAACCGGGGCACACCGGAGGAGTTCGTGAGCTCCTGGCGGCACATCGTCGACCTCTACCGGTCGGAGGGCGCGGACAACGTCATCTGGGTCTGGAACGTGACCGGCTGGCCCGGCAACCTGGAGCGCCTCCCCGGCCTGTGGCCCGGCAACGACTACGTCGACTGGATCAGCTGGGAGGCGTACAACATGACCGGCTGCGAGAAGATGAACAACTGGGACCACGTCGACTCCTTCGAGGACGCCCTGGCGCCCACCTACGAGTGGATCCAGCAGGAGGGGCCCAAGCACGGCATCGACCCCGGGAAACCGGTCATGATCGGCGAGATGGGCACCACCGACATCGGCCCCAGCGCGACCACGAAGTGGTACACGGACGTCCCGGACGTCCTCAGGCGCTACGAGCGGGTGCGCGCCGTCAAGCTCTGGGACAGCCAGGTCGGAGACGACTGCGACTTCCGGATCCTGGCCAACGAGCACGCCCGGCGCGGGTTCGAGCAGGCGGGCAAGGACCCCTACGTGTACCTGCCCGACCGTGTCCGCCGCCTGGCGGAGTACGCGGTGACCCGCGACTGAGTCCGGTCGGGTCGGGGCCGCTCCGGTACCACCGGGGCGGCCCCGACGCGCTCAGCCACCCACGGGCCTGGACATCGACCAGGTGTGCGGGCCGCCGTCGGGCAGGTCGTACTCGGCGGTGACGGAGAAGCCCAGTGACTCGTACAGTCGGACGTTCTCCGGCGTCGAGGTCTCCAGGAAGGCGGGCACGCCCGCGGCGTCCGCCTCGCGCAGTCCGGCGCGGAGCACGGCCCGGCCCAGCCCCCGGCCCCGCGCCCGGGTCCGCACCCCCACCGTGCCCAGGAACCAGACCGGTTCCTTCGGCCGGTGGACCTCCATGGCCGCCTCCGCCGAGGCGTAGGAGTCGGCCCGGTCACCCGCGAGGTTGACCAGCGTGGGCAGCATCTCGGCCATGACCTCCTCGGCCCCGCCCGAGTCCGGGGTGGACCAGACGGCCACGGCGTCCAGGTCCTCGCTCACCCACACCCGGCCGTGCGGAAGCCCCACCTCGGCGAGGAAGAGCCGCTGGAACTCGCGGAGCCGCGCGAGGTGGTCGTCCGCGGAGATCGTGTGTCGGGTGAAGGGGTAGTCCCGGAAGGCCTCGGCGAGGGTGTCGGCGGCTCCGGCCACGTCCTCGACGTCGGCTTCCCTGATCACGTGCTCCCCGTTCGTGTGCTCTTCGAAGATGGCGTCCCCCAGCGTGTCGTCGTGTGCGTGCCCCGCCCCCGTGCGGGGCACGTGGGAGAGGTTATCGGCTGTGTCGGATCACGGCCTGGACACCAGGGGGCCTTGCCACCACCGTCAGCGGAGGGCCGCGCACACCAGCTCGTCGGCGCACGCGGCGCGCAAGAGCGCACCCGGTCGTCGCTGCTGGCCGGTTCGCAGGTGGGCATCACCGTGGCCACGCCCTGGGGGCCACCCCCGGGACTCCGGCACCTGCTGGTGCTGGTGGGACCGTCGGGCCGCTGGCGCCGCTTCCTCCGCCGGGCCTGCCCCTCCCGGGTCGTCCCCCCACACGGAGGCGGGGGAACGACCCGGGGGCCACGCCTCAGACCCCCTTGCCGCGCAGGTGGAGCAGCCGCAGGATCCACGCGGGCGGGACCCCGCACACCACCAGGAACGCCAGGAGGGCGCGGGCCTCGACCGGTCGGTGGCGCAGGGTCCGGCCGATCCACACCAGCGCCTGTCCGCGCCGTTTGGCCGCGGCCTCGGCGAACGCGATCTGCCCCGCGATCCGCGCGTACCCGCGCGGCACCAGGGCGAACTCCGGATAGCGCTCCAGCAGCCAGCGCAACGCCGTGGAGATGGTCTGCCAGCGCTCCGAGAAGAACGACTTGCGGTGCCACAGCACCCGCACGCCGGGCTCGGGGATGTTGCGGATCGGTGCCCGCCGGGCCAGCCGCAGCAGGAGTTCGTAGTCCTCCGCGTAGCTGCCGGGGATCTCCTCGCTCACCGTGCCGCAGCCGTCGATCATGGCCCGGCGCCGGATCAGGAACGTGGACGGGTGCAGTTCGGTCAGGCGCGAGCGCAGCAGGTCGGCGAAGGTGACGCTGGTCCGGTCCAGGGTCCGTTCGGACTCGACCCGGTCGTAGACCACCCGGATGCCGCAGCACACCATGTCGGTGTCCGGCTCGTCGCGCATGATCCGCACCTGCGCGCGCAGTTTGTCGGACATCCAGGTGTCGTCGTCGTCGCAGAAGGCCACGAGATCGGTGTCGGCGCCCAGCACACCGGTGTTGCGCGCCCCGGCCAGCCCCGGAGTGAGCGTGTTGGTCACCACGCGGACCGGGCGGTCCCCCTCGCTGTGGGTGAGCGAGGGGTCCGGCTGGTCGTTGTCGAACACCACGATCGTGGTGATTCGGCCCGGGTAGTCCTGCTCGACGATCGATCGCAGGGTGCGGCGCAGCAGTTCGGGCCGGTCCCGGGTGGGCACGACCACGGTCACCGCGGGCCAGGTGTCGCCGGGCACCTCGGTCGTCACCCCGGTACCGGTACCCCGCCGCGTGTCCGTCCCCTCGTCGGCGGGCCGGTCCTCGTCGGTGAGCAGGTCGATGAGCTCGCCCGCGCGCCGGGCGGCGCGGTCGGGGCCGTCGTCGGCCGCGGGGTCGACCCGGAAGTCCTCGGGGGACTCCAGCGCCTTGTCGATGAACGCGTGCAGCTGTTGGGCGGTGGAGCAGGCGCGCACCCGGCCCGCGTCCTCGACCCGGCGGACGAACAGCAACTGGTGCTCGTCCACGTGCTCGTCCAGTTCGGGGTCCCGGGCCACCACCACGGGCAGGTGCCCGGCGGTCCGCGCCTGGGTGATGGTGCCGGGGCCGCCGTGCGTGACGACGACGGAGGCCGAGCGCATCGCCTCGGACAACTCCTCTCCGGACAGGAACGGCGTGCCTGAGGCCCTCTCCGGGGCCCGGCTGTGTCCGTGCTGGACCAGGACGGACAGGTCGGGGTTGCGGCGGGCGTAGTCGTCGATCCACCGCACCAGGCGGTCGAAGGAGTGGTGGTCGGTGCCGAGGCTGACGACCACGTCCGGGTGGTCGCTGCCCTCGGGGCTCTGGGTGGGTCGGGTGGTCTGTTCGGTCACAGGAGCGGTCCTACGGTGATGGCGGTCGGCATGAACGAGCGCTGTTCCTCCCACTGGGCGAGGTACAGCCGGGTGAACGGCTTGCAGAGCCGGGCGGTGAGTGTGGGGGTGTCGATGCGGTCGTACACCTCGATATAGACGGTGGGGACCCGCATCAGCCAGGCCAGGACGAAGAACGGAAGAGCGACCCCGGCGCCGGTGCTGACCACGGCGGCGGGGCGCCGCGCGCGCATCACTCGGAGCGCCAGGAGGGTGTTGCGCAGCAGGTTGCCGACGTCACGTGTGGTGGGGTGGTGCGCCCAGTACACGGACTCGTCGGTGAGCGAGGTCTCGGCGTCGGGAGTGCGGAAGGTGACCCAGACTCGTTCCCGCCCACGCCACCAGGGACGCAGGGACCGCAACTGGGTGAGGTGGCCGCCGCTTGAGGCCACCAGGAGAACCGGTCGTTCTGACATTCGGTAATCAGTCCATTGCTCTGGGTGTTGGCGTGTGGGCGTCGTGGGCACGGTGGACGGGCGTACCGGGTTCACCTCCGCGGTTCGAGGGACTCGCGCAGCCACCAGATCGTGCCGAGGTGGCCGATCGCCCCCACAAGCAGGGCCGCGACCAGGACCGGAACCCCGCCGCCGGTCAGCGCGTCCATCGTCATCGGCAGGGCGCCGAACCACACCAGCGCGCTGCACGTGGCGGCCGCCACCGGTCGGCTGAACGGGTGTAACACCACCAGGGAGCGCAGCTGCCACAGCGGCAGGAGCTTGCGGACCATGGCGGAGGCCACCAGTGCGACCGCCGCTCCCGCGGCCCCGTATGCGGGGACCAGGAGCACGCACACGGCCACGTTGGCCAGCAGTGACATCACGTTGTTGAGCAGGTTCAGACCGGTGCGTCCGGTCATCGTCAGGACGAGGTCGCCCATCCCCAGCACCTGAGCGGTCATCTGGCCCGCGCACACGATGACCAGCGCCACCACCCCGGCCGCGTACTCGTCCCCGAACAGCCGCATGACCTCGGGCGCGAACACCAGGGCGGACAGGTACAACGGCCAGTTCAGGCACACCAGCCAGGCCGTCCCCGCCTGGTACAGCGCGCGTACCGCGTTGTGGTCGCGCGAGGCCAGGAGCTCGGCGAAGCGCGGCTGGGCCGCGTTCAACACGGCCTGGGTACCGAACTGGCCGACGACCATGATCCGCGTGGCGGCCGTGAAGACCGCCGCGCCGCTGAGGCCGTTCAGCAGCGCCACCATCACCACCCCGCCGCGCTGCACCCCCATCTGGGCGACCCCGCCCAGGGCGCGGGGCAGAGCGAACGCCCAGAACACCGCCGGGGTGACCCGCTCGTCCCGCTCGTCCCGCTCGCTCCGGTCCGTCCGGTCGTCACGCTCGTCACGCGCCTCCCGGCCGTCCCGGTCCTGCGCTTCGGGTGACGGGAGCTCGTCCGGCGCGGCCCGGCGCACGATCCGCCCCAGCCAGAACCAGGCCAGCACCGCCGCCGGGAGGTACGGGCCGGCCCACGCCAGGGCGAGCAGCCCGGCCGAACCGGAGAGCGCGATCATCCCCACCAGACCCAGCTGGGCCAGCGGGCGGCCCACCTTGTCCACCAGGACCGTCGCGGACATGTCGTGGTGGGCTCGGGTGGCCGCCAGTGCGGAGTCCGTGAGCACGGCGAACGGCAGGAAGAGCGCCAGCATCCACAGGTACGCCGTGGCCTCCTCCGACCCCAGCGCCTCGGCCAGCGGCCCGGCGAAGACCACCAGCGCGGCCCCGACCACGCAGGAGGCCAACACCGCCGGTCCCAGCGCCAGCCGCAGCAGCACGGGCACGGCCTCGGGGCGGCCGAACACCCGCATCCGCGCGATGAAGTACACCAGCCCGTCCGGGGCGCCCGCGTTGGCCACCGCCGCCATGATCAGGAACACGGAGGTCGCCGAGAACAGCAGCCCGGCCGTCTCCTGCGAGAACGCCCGCGTGATCGCCACGATCAGCGCCAGGTTGAGCGCGGCGCTCACCACCGCGCCGGCCATGTTCACCGCGCCGCCGCGCAGTACCCGGCGCAGGCCGTTCCCGGGACGCGTCCCGGTGGGGGTCACGCGCACCACGAGGGGGTGCGCCCCCACCAGGCGGTCAACCGGGCGTCACTGTCCGCGAAGCGCGAGGTGAGGTCGGCGCGCAGGGACTCGGGCATCACCGCGCGCTTGCGCGCGTTGTGCCTGCCCAGGGAGATCCCCGGCCCCGGCGGCAGGCCCAGGAACTCCAGGATCCCGCCGAGGGCGAAGGGGCTGCCGTCGAACAGATCGGCGTAGTCCACCACGTGCATGCGTTCGCGCCCCACGGCACGCTCCATGCGCTCCAGCTGGTCCGCGTAGCGGCCCCGGGCCACGTATCCGTGGTGCTGGTGCGAGTGCGAGTGGTGGCCGGGGTCCTCCACGAGCCGTTCCTCGGCTCCGTCCAGCCGCTTCTCCTCCAGTTCGAGGGCGCGCGCGAACGACTCGGTCTCGAACCCCCGCGCGGTCTCGTGGGCGTGCGCCGAGTAGGCCCGCTCGACGGGGTCGCGCAGGATCACCACGATCCGCGCGTCCGGCAGCTCCTTGGCGATCCGCTCGGCGGACAGCGGGTGGAACAGGTAGTAGGGGCTGGACTCGAACACCCGGACCCGGGGCCGCCCCCACCACGGCCGCAGGGACGCGCGCAGCGGGAAGTGCGAGCGGTACCAGTCCGGCCCATGGTGGTGGCCGGTGTCGAAGTAGTGCACGCCCTTGCGCAGGACCGGTCCGGTCGCGGCCGGGTGCTGGGACAGGGCCTTGAAGAGCGAGGTGGTGCCCGAGCGCTGGGCCCCGCAGATGAGGAAGTCGGGTACGGCTCGGGCGGCGCTGGTGACGCCGCCCAGTCCGTCCGCGAGTGGGAGCAGGGCCCGCCGTGCCGGTACGGCCAGGCGGTTCAGGGGCGAGGTGGCCCGGGTCATCGCGAGCTCCTTGGGTGTGGGTGGCCCCCGTCCCGGGGACGGGGGGCCGGGGCTGATGTCGGTCAGCCGCGGGGCGGCGCGGCCTGCTTCTTCGTGGCTTGGATCGGGGCGGACCGGTGCGGCCGTCAGACGGGGTGGGCGGCCTCGTGGGCCGCTCTCTCCTGGAGCCCGTCCAGCGCGGGCAGCAGCCAGTCGTCGACGGCGGCCATGCCGCTGCCGGACTCCGCCTGACGGTCGTGCAGGTAACGCGTGGCGAGGTCGATCAGGTACAGCGCCATCACGGTGGACACCGCGTGCTCGCGTAGGCCGCACGTCGCCATCAGCGGGTCGCGGAGCAGGCGGGTACCGCTGTCCAGCCACCGGTGGACCCCCGGGTGCACCCCGGCCTGCACGCACTCGTTGAGGTCGAAGTGCAGGGCGTCGAAACCGGCAGGCGCGTCCATGGTGAGTCGCTCCCAGTCCCACACGAAGGCCCGACGCGCGGTGCTGGCGATGTTCCACCGGGTCAGGTCGCCGTGCCAGGCCCCGAAGGGCAGGGACACGTCGGGGAGCCGGTGCAGAGCGGCGCGCAGGGGAGCGGCCTCGGGCCGGGTCCCGAGCCGGGCGATGCGATCGTCCAGGGTCCTCAGGTACGGGCTCTCCGAGAGTTGGCGCTCGCGCACCTTGTCCATCCCCACGATCTGCGTGACGCAGCGCAGCAGTTGGTAACGGGTGGGCCGGTCCGTCTGATGGCCGACCGGCAGCGCCTCCTGCACCATCAGCGGGTGTCCGTTCCACTCGCCGTCGTAGAGCAGACGGGGCACGGTGACGTCCCGGAGTCGCGCCTGTCCGAGGTGGCGCAGGGCCTCGGTCTCGGCGCGCACCAGTCGTGTGGTGAGGTCGTTGACGGCCACCTTGGCGTAGCCGATGGTGCGCCCGCCCGGAGTGAGCAGGAGCAGGACCGGTTTGCGGTTGGCGCGCGGCGGGCCCACGTGGATCGCGATGGCCAGTTCGCGGTCCAGGGCCGTGGTGAGCGCGTGCTCGATCCCCGGGCCCGCGCCCACGAACAGGCGGTCGCGCAGGAGCAGCGGCGCCACCCCCGTGGCGAAGGCGCCGGTCAGCAGCAGGGTCCGCAGCCGCTCGCCGAGAGAGTGTCCCTGCGCGAAGGAGGTGATCCCCCTCGTGGCCGCCGAGCGGTTGTGCGCGGGCAGGATCACCCGGGGATTGTGCGCGTTGGGCACCGGGAGGTACTGGTTGCCCCGGTTGCGGTACGCCATGCGGCGCACCGCTCCGTCCCCGGTGCCGAGCAGGCCACCGCAGGGCCACAGCACCGCCGCGAGGTCGGTCAGATAGGTGGTCTCGCTGTTCACCAGGCACCCCCGCCGGTGCGCGCCGCCCCGCCGCGTCGGACCACCGGTTCCTCGCCGCGCCAGAGCAGGGCGACGGCGATCATGGTGACGGCGAGCGGGGACATGAGCGCGACGTAGAAGAACATGTACCAGAACAGAAGCAGGACGGTCAGGAGCGCTCCCTGGCCGACCGGAGTTGACGCTGCCCGGTGGCGCCAGGCCACCCAGGCGAAGAAGCCGAAGAGCAGTGCGGTGCCCACCCAGCCGCTGGAGATCAGGGTGATCCACAGCTGACCGGCGTTGCCGATCACGTGCTGGCCGCAGCCCGGACACTCGGCCGTGGGGCCGATCGCGATGGAGTCGGAGCTGCCCAGGGACTCCCGTGTGGTGCCCCACCCGTTGACCGGGGACAGGTTGGCGGCCTCGACGGAGGCGGCGTTGGTCGCCGCCCGGCCGCCGTCGCTGTGCGGGTTGTCCGCGCGGGCCCGCACGACGTCCGCGAGCGGGGACAGGGCCAAGGCGATCAGCACCGCGACCACGGCCACCGCCCCGGCGCCGACCAGCACCACGCGGCCCCGGCGCACCGCCTGCACCGCGCCGAACGCCAACGAGAGCGCCAGCCCGGCCCACAGGGCCCGGTTCAGGGAGTGCACGACGGGGGCCACGGACACGGCGAGCACGGCCAGGGCACCCAGCCGGGCCCACCCCGAACCCTGGACGAACCAGCCCACCACGACCCACACCAGCAGCAGGGACAGCATGTAGCCCCACACGTTGGTGTACTCCCAGGGAGCCTTGGGCCGGGCCGACTCGATCCCGCCGAACACGTCCATGATCTGCGCGGACGCCGGATGGATCAGGGTCTGCATGTAGGGGTCCTGGGCCAGGGAGCCCGGCACCAGGTACTCCAGGGGAGCGGTGAACTCGAACCGGGGCGCGAGCATCCCGAGGTAACCGCCGACGACGGTCACCACGCACAGCACCGCCAGGGCCCACACCACCACGCGGACCGGTAGTTCGCGCTCGGTCAGGTTGCCCACGTAGAGCAGCAGCACCGTGAGCACCAGGTAGTTGATCACCCGCAGCAGGGCTCCGGGGTAGCCCCCGCTCTCCGGCACCGTCCCCGGCATCTCCAACGGGACCAGCGCCAGGCCCAGGACCGTCCACAGCAGGAACAGCCCCCACAGCCAGAAACCGGACGGGACCCGCAGACCCACCGTCCGGTGGCGGCGCACCAGCTCGGCCAGCATGGGTACGGCGAACAGCCAGTAGGCGAACTGGCCCATCCCCAGCGCCCACCACAACGGATACCCGGCCAGCAACCACACCAGCGGGGACCCGGAGACCGGGGCGCCCCCGCGTCGCGGTGCGACCTCCCAGGCCGTACCGGGCACGTGTCGGCCGCCGACGGCGGCGCCCCGGCCCGTCAAGGCCGCGACCCCGCGGGTGCGGGCTTGTGCTTGGTCGACTTCTTCTTCGCGGGCGTGGACTTGCCCTTGGCGGGCTTGGTGCCGTTGGACCCCGCCGGAACCTCGGAGGAGCCGTCAGTCTCGGTGCCCTCGGTGGTATCGGCAGCCTCGCTGGAGTCGGCGGTCCCGGCGGCTTCAGCGGACCCGGCAACCCGGGCAGCCTCAGCGACCTCGGTGGCCTCGGCGACCCCGGTGGTATCGGCAGACTCGCTGGTGTCGGCGGTCTCGGAGGCCTCTGCGACCTCGGCAGCCTCGGTGGACCCCGCGGCCCCCGCAGCCTCAGCGCCCTCGGCAGCCTCGGTGGTCTCCGCGACACCGGCGGTCCCGGCCCCCTCGGAGGACTCCGAGACACCAGTGGACTTGCTTGCCTCGGTGGCCCCGGCGACCTCGGTGGCCTCGGCGACCCCGGTGGTTTCGGCGACCCCGGTGGTTTCGGCGGCCTCGCTGGAGTCGGCGGTCTTTGCGGCCTCGGCGGACCCCGCAGCCTCAGCGCCCTCGGCAGCCTCGGTGGTCTCCGCTACTCCGGCGGTCTCAGTGTCGGTGGGAGCCTCGTCGGACTTCCGGGACGTGGACGCGGCGGCCGGGTTCGGCTGGCGCGGCACGGTCACGGCGCCAGGAACGGTCACCCCGAACCTCGTCCCGGCGGCGACCAGGCCGGTGAGGTCGGCGCGCCGGGTGCGACCCAGCTCGACCACGGGCAGCAGGAGGTCGGCGGAGGCGGCCAGGGCGTGGGCGTCGGCGCTCTCGACCACGGACGCGGTGACGACCACCACGAACGCGGCGCGCGGGCGCAGCAGCTCCACCAGTTCGGCGGCGCCGCCCTGGACCGGGGCGACCGCTCCCGGGCGGCCGTGCCGGAGCACCCGCAGGCGCGGCACGGCGGTGGGGCGAGCCTCCAGGTCGGCGGGGTCCTCCCCGTCCACCAGGACCTCGGCCAGGCCGGGGCCCTCCGGCAGGTCGAGGAGTTCCTCGGCGGTGCCTGCTCGCGGGTCGGCGCAGACCAGCAGGGTCTCGGAGCCGGTCCGGGCCAGGGCGGAGGCCAGGTTCACGGCGGCGGCGGTGCCCGCGCGCCCCGGGGTGGTCCCGGCGACCACGAGTACGTGCCCGGGTGCGGGCCGGTCGTCGGTGTCGTCAACGGTTGCGGCGGTGGCCACGGGGTCGGTCAGACGGGCGCGGACCAGGTGCGCGAACTCGTTGGCGCGCTGGCCGACGGGATCCGCGTCCGTGAGTAGCCCGGGGGAGGGCGCGGAGCGGTCGGCCCTGGCGGCGGACAGGTCCAGCAGGACGGGGACGGCGCCGACACGGGCGGTGTCCTCCGTGTCATGGACGCGCGGGTCGAGGCGGTCCCGGACCACCGCGGCCAGCAGTCCGGCGATCAGACCGAGGGCGGCACCGGCGACCAGCCACAGCAGCGGCACGGGGGAGGAGGGGGCCTCCGGCAGTTCGGCCGGGGAGATCACCTGGCCGGGTGAGACCGTCTCCAGCAGGGCGCTCAGCGGGCTGATGCCGTTGCCGAGGTCGCTGATCTCCTGGCGCAGCGCGTCCGCCTGGGCTTCCGCGCTGACCTGCGCGGATTCGGAACCCTCCGAGGCCAGCTCGGAGAGCCGCCCGTACAGGCCCTCCTGTTCCTCGCGCAGGGCGTCCAGCCGCCCGTTGATCAGCGCGCGGGCCTGCTCGCTGCGGTGGTCCAGATAGGCGGCGGCGAGGGCGTCGGCCCCGTCCCGGGCCGCTTCGGGGGATCGGGCCGAGTAGTGGAGTTCGAGGATGTTGCTGTTGGAGGGGACGGTGACGTCGATCCGCTCCCGCAGGTCAGCGGGGGAGGGCGTGCCCGGCAGCTCCTCGGCCATGCCCCGGGTGACCTGGTCGGAGACCGCCACCTGGGCCTCACTGTCGAGGTTGACGTCGCCGGTCAGGCGGCCGGACCTCTCCCCCGTGAACTCGGCCATCCCCGTCGGGTGGACCTGCACGGCCGCCACGGAGGTGTAGGTCGCCGGAACCGCGAACAGTCCGGCGGTGGCCAGGACCAGCCCGCCGAGCACTCCGGCTCCCACCAGGCGCCAGCGGCGCCTCAGCAGCGCGGTGTACTCCTTCAGTTCCGGTCCGGACGGGCCTGGGACGTCGCTGTCCATCGGGTCCTCTCCACGCAGACATGGCGCCACTTTTAGTGAACGATTGCATACTAAGTGTAATCCCTTTGGCTGTGTCTGGTGGTTTGGGAAACCGCTCTTTTCCCAGGGCAGGATGTCCCCAAACCGGTGGTGACGTGGGCTGATCCATCCCCTAAGCGGACGAACACGTCCGAAACGACAGAGGGGGCGGTGGGGAGTGACCCCACCGCCCCCTCACGGAGCGCAACCGATGCGGCCCTAGCCGCCGACGATCACCGGAGGCAGGCCGGTCCCCGACTCCCACGCCTCGTCGCAGGCCTTCTGCGTGGACACCGTGTGGGATCTCGCGGAGCAGTCGCGGTACTCCGAGGCCTGCTCCTGGTACACGAACAGGACCGAGACCATGGCGGCGGAGACGACGATCCCGACCACGCCCAGACCCACGCTCATCAGCGCGCCCGGAGCCTGGGTCCCGTTCGACCGCGCCGCGCGACGGGCGCGGAACCCCTGCACCACACCGAACACGGACAGCACCGCGCCGTAGGGCGGGAACAACAGACCCGCCAGACCAAGGAACAGCCCCCACAGGCCTCCTCGCTCGACCCTGGGCGGCTGGCCGTCGGCACGGGGCTCCGGGCTGTTGTCGGTCACAGGTTCACTCCTTCGGGGACGCCCCCGCACCGTGGGGCGCCGTGGTCCGCTCGGGCCCGAGCGGATCGCGTGGTGTTGGTGGCACGGGACCGCACGCCCCCTCCGAGGCCTCCACCGGAGGCGGAGACGGCCCGGTCCGCGTGAGGTAGACGCTACCCGGCCCGATAGGGTGTGAACGCGGACGGGCCGATCAGGCCCAGGCCTGGCGTCAGTACCAGGCGTACGCGCATCCCGGATGCTGTGCCGTCCCCCGGCGCCCCCGGGAGTGGGGACCCGGTCCCCGCACCGTTCTTCTACACATGAGGGAGACGCACGCTTTGTCCGCGCGAGTGGTGGTTCTCATATCGGGGACGGGCAGCAACATGGCCGCCCTGATGGAAGCCGCGAAGGACCCCGAGTACGGGGCCGAGGTCGTCGCAGTGGGAACGGACCGTGAGGGAACACGGGGCGTGGAGGTCGCCGAGGCGGCCGGGATTCCCGCGTTCGTCGTCCCCTTCCGCTCCTTCTCAGACCGGTCCGCCTGGGACGCGGCCATGTCCGACCGGATCGCCGAGCACGAACCCGACCTCGTGGTCTCCGCCGGGTTCATGCGCATCCTCGGACCCGCCGTGATCGGCCGCCACCAGGCCGTCAACATCCACCCGGCGCTGCTGCCCTCCTTCCCCGGCGCGCACGCCGTGCGTGACGCGCTCGCCCACGGTGTCCGCGTCACCGGCACCACCATCCACTTCCTCGACGAGGGCGTCGACTCCGGTCCGATCATCGACCAGGTCGCGGTGCCCGTCGAGGACGGCGACGACGAGTCCAGCCTCCACGAGCGGATCAAGGTCGTGGAACGGCGCATGCTGGTCGACACGGTCGGCCGCCTCGCCCGTGAGGGCTGGAGCATCGACGGCAGGCACGTGCGGTTCGGCCGCACCGACACGAAGGAGTCCCGGTGACCCAGCAGGCCATCAGGCGTGCGTTGATCAGCGTCTACGACAAGACCGGCCTGGAGGAGCTGGGCGTCGGCCTGGCCGCGGCCGGGGTGGAGATCGTCTCCACCGGCTCCACCGCGGCCCGCCTCACCCAGGCAGGCGTCCCCGTCACCCCCGTCGAGGACGTCACGGGCTTCCCGGAGATCATGGAGGGCCGGGTCAAGACTCTGCACCCCTCCGTGCACGGCGGTCTCCTCGCCGACCAGAACAACCCCGACCACGTCGCGAAGATCAGTGAACTGGGCATCGCCCCCTTCGACCTGGTCGTGGTCAACCTCTACCCCTTCTCCGACACCGTCGCCTCCGGCGCCTCCGAGGCCGACTGCATCGAGAAGATCGACATCGGCGGTCCCGCCATGGTGCGGGCCTCGGCCAAGAACCACGGCAGCGTGGCGATCGTGGTCGACCCCGCCAGCTACGGCACGACCCTCGAAGCGGTCCGCGAGGGCGGGTTCACCCTGGACCAGCGCAAGCACCTGGCCGGGCTGGCGTTCCAGCACACCGCCTCCTACGACGCCGCCGTCGCCGACTGGTTCGCGGGCACCTACGCCCCCGACGCCGAGGCCGAGAGCACCGGCTGGCCCGCCTTCCGCGCCTCGGCGCACACCCGCCAGGCGGCCCTGCGCTACGGCGAGAACCCGCACCAGAGGGCGGCGCTGTACACCGACGGCACGGCCAGCGGACTGGCCGGGGCCGAGCAGCTGCACGGCAAGGCCATGTCGTACAACAACTACGTCGACGCCGACGCCGCCCTGCGCGCCGCCTACGACTTCGACGAACCGTGCGTGGCCGTCATCAAGCACGCCAACCCGTGCGGGATCGCCGTGGGCGCCGACAACGCCGAGGCGCACCGCAAGGCGCACGCCAGCGACCCGGTCTCCGCGTTCGGCGGCGTGATCGCCACCAACCGCGAGGTCGGCGCCGAGCTGGCCACGCAGATCTTCGAGGTCTTCACCGAGGTGGTCGTCGCCCCCGGTTTCACCGCCGAGGCGGTCGAGACGCTGTCCCGCAAGAAGAACATCCGCCTGCTGGTGGTCTCCGACCCCGCCCGGGGGCCGCGTGTGGAGACCCGCCAGATCAGTGGCGGCCTGCTGGTCCAGGACACCGACGTCATCGACGCCGAGGGCGACGACCCGGCCACGTGGACGCTGGCCACCGGGGCGCCCGCGGACGAGGCGCTCCTCGCCGACCTCGCCTTCGCCTGGAAGGCCGTCCGCGCGGTCAAGTCCAACGCGATCCTGCTCGCCTCCGACGGCGCCACGGTGGGCGTCGGGATGGGCCAGGTGAACCGGGTCGACTCCGCCGGTCTCGCGGTCTCCCGCGCCGGGGAGCGTGTCCGGGGCTCCGTGGCCGCCAGCGACGCCTTCTTCCCGTTCGCGGACGGCCTGGAGATCCTCACCAAGGCGGGCGTTCGCGCCGTGGTCCAGCCCGGAGGGTCAGTCCGCGACGCCGAGGTGGTCGCCGCCGCCGAGGCGGCCGGGGTCACCATGTACCTCACCGGCACCCGCCACTTCTTCCACTAACCAGTCAGCGAGGAGCTACGCATGAGCGCGATCGTTCTGGACGGCAAGGCCACCGCCAAGGCCATCAGGGAGGAACTGGCGGAGCGGGTGGCGAAGCTGCACGCGAAGGGCGTCGTCCCCGGTCTGGGCACCGTCCTGGTCGGTGACGACCCGGGCAGCCACTCCTACGTGCGCGGCAAGCACCGTGACTGCGCCCAGGTGGGTATCGCGAGCATCCGCCGCGACCTGCCCGCCGACGCCACCCAGGAGCAGGTGGAGCAGGCCGTCCACGAGCTCAACGAGGACCCGGCCTGCACCGGCTACATCGTGCAGCTGCCCCTGCCGCGGGGGCTGGACGAGAACCGGGTGCTGGGGCTGATCGACCCGGCCAAGGACGCGGACGGCCTCCAGCCGGTCAACCTGGGCAAGCTGGTCCTCATGGAGAAGGCGCCGCTGCCGTGCACCCCGCGCGGCATCGTGGAGCTGCTCAACCGCTACGAGGTGCCGATCAAGGGCGCCGAGGTCGTCGTGGTGGGACGGGGGGTGACCGTGGGTCGTCCTCTGGGGCTGCTGCTCACCCGACGGTCGGAGAACGCCACCGTCACCCTGTGCCACACCGGCACCCGTGACCTGGCCGAGCACACTCGGCGGGCGGACATCGTCGTCGCCGGCGCCGGTGTGCCGGGGATCATCACCAAGGACATGGTCAAGCCCGGCGCGGCCGTGCTGGACGTGGGTGTCTCGCGTACCGAGGACGGCCTGGTCGGCGACGTCGCCCTGGACGTCCCCGAGGTCGCCGGGCACGTGTCGCCCAACCCCGGCGGAGTGGGCCCGATGACCCGCGCCATGCTCCTGGTCAACGTGGTCGAGGCCGCAGAACGCCAGGCCGCCGGACTCTAGTTCCGGGTTGGTTTTCTGAGGGGGCGGTCCCGGACGGGGCCGCCCCCTCAGGCGGTTCCGCTGGTGCTGCGGGCCTACCTGGTGTGCGGCTGCACCATCCCGGACAAGGCCGCTCAAGCGCGCAATCGCCAGAAGCGAGGCTCCCGTGGGGGCGGAAGAGGGCGGACCGGCGTGGGGGAGCGCTCGCTCGGCCTCTCGCTGGAACCAGCTGACCCTGCTGGCGTTGACGCGCTTACACGGGTAGCCCTCCAGCGTCCCTCCGTAGGTCGCCTGGAGTGCTGGTGACCAGCGGTAGCGACACTTGGGCCCTGTAATGTTGCGCGTTCACCACCACGCCGCGATCGATCAGGGAGTCCGCCTTGTCCATTCAACCTGTAGTACGTCGCGGCACGGAGGGAACGACTGAGCGATGGTCAGATGAGCGCGGGACGCTTGAGTTCACGACCCTGATCGGTGACGGGACCCCAACCAACGAACTGACTGCGGGGACGTGTCGCATCCGTCCTCGGGGCTCGTTGCACAAGCACAGTCATGCGGCCTCGGAGATCTACTACATCCTCAGTGGTTCCGGGGTCGTACACCTCGCTGGCACTGAGCACGACATCGAAGCTGGCGACATGGTCTTCATCCCTTCGCACTCCGTTCACGGGATCACCAACCCCGGCACCGTGGATTTGGAGTTTGTTTTCACCTATGCGGCCGATTCCCTCGAAGATGAACGCACGAGATACGCCTGAGAGAGCCTGTCCTGGCGATCATGTGCTGAGCCAGACCATGACGGCTGCGGCGGTTGCAGAGCCGGCATCCTGACCTGACCCACCGAGAAGACCGGGCCCGGCGCCCGCCGCGCCCCGCCCATTCCCGCGTGCGCGGGGAGCAGGCAAGGAGCGCAGGAACTCGCCCCGGCCCGGAGTCGGGGGATCTTCAGCTCCACGTCCCCGGTCGGTGGTGATCAGGGTGCGGTCGCGGTGCCGTTGCGCCGGTTGGTGCGCTCAGAGGGGGCACTGGCGGGGGGTGGGCGTCGAAGGCCCACCCCCCGCTCAACTCGCGCGGCGGGTGCGTCCGCCGACGGGCATCGGACGGACCAGGCCCAGGGCGACCACTTCGTTCGCCAACCGCGTGCGCCGGTTCTGCCCCTCCGGGATGCGGAACTTCTGGTAGAGCCGCAGCAGGTGCTGCTTGACGGCGGCCTCGGTGACCACCAGGGCCTCCGCTATGTCGCGGGCGGTGGCGGGGGCCACGAAGGCCTCCTCGGACAGGGCGGGCTGGCACAGGGCGGTCAGCACGTCCAGTTCGCGGCGGGTGAGTTCGGGGGCGGCGCCCCTGCGGAGTTCGATGTCGGGGCTGAGCTGTTCGCTGGGCAGGCCGCCGATCCGGCAGCGGGCGCTGCCGAAGCTCACCACGTCGCCCTCCCCCAGCACGCGGCGGGCGATGGGACGTCCGTTGACCCGTGTCCCGTTGCGGGACAGGCCGAGGTCGACGACGTAGACGTAGGGGCCGCGCCGGACCAGTTCGGCGTGGAGCTGGGACACGCTGGGGTCGGTCAGCCGGATGTCGGCGCCCTCGCCACGGCCGATCGTGGTGACCTCGTGGGGGAGGGGGCGGATGTCCCCGGTCTCCTCCAACCGAAGGTAGGGACCGTCCACGGTGACTCCTCCCGGGCTGCTGGGGCGCGGTCGGTGGGGGTGCGGCCTACGGTGGTGGAGGGGTGGCTGTCGGGGGGTGGCCGATCGGTCTACACGTCGAGTGGGCTTCATGGGGGTGGTCCTCGCTCACCGGTGCGCTCGTCTCCACCTGGGTTACCCGGCTGGTACGGGTTCTACGCGCTTACTTCGGAGTTAGGCGGATAAGGCGTGGAAATACGCCTCTGTGACCGAACCGGAAGCGGGAAACGGTCATCAGAGGACCCCGCAGGAGACCAGTCCGTTTCCGTGAGCCCTGGGGCTTCGGCTCTGGGGTTCACTAGAATGAACGCGGCCCCTCCAGGATGACGGCGCCCCTGTTCGTGCGGGGCGGCCGGAGCCGCCAGGAACACGAGCCACACTGGAATGCTGTTCGGTTCGGACAGCTCCTCCTCGACGTGTGGCCGGTCTGTGCCAGCCGACCGGGGAGGGGCCGTGGGTACGGGCCGCACGGCGGCCAAGCAACTCCGAGGCGAACGGGTCGGGACGCGGTGGACGACGCTGAGCAGACTGAGGTGGTCCGGTCGGACGGGGGGACCCCCGACGGCGGGTCCGGTGGGGCGGGCGGTGGCCGCCCCAAGGTGCCGTACTGGCTCTCCCAGGTGCCCTACGCCCTGGTCCTGTCCGCGCTGGCGGCCGGGATCGTCGTGGTGGCGGCCGCCTACTTCAAGCGCGGTCCGGCGATCATCGCGACGGCGCTGCTGCTCGCGGCGACCTTCCGGCTGCTGCTGCCCAAGGACTGGATCGGGCTGCTCGCGGTACGCCGGAGATGGGTCGATCTGCTCACTCTGGTGACGCTCGCGGTCCTTCTGATCGTGTTGGCCTGGGTGGCGCCGCAACTCTCCTCCTAGGCGTCGAATAAGCTTGATGTCGAGATACCGCGACACTGACAAGCGCCGCCTCCCGGGCAGCACGGACACCGGGCGGGATCAGGGATTGCCGCGCGCGCGGACACGGGACCGGCCACGAACCGGCCCCGGCTCTCCGCCGCACGAGGCGGTAGCGAGGACTGAAGGGACAGCCACACAGCCATGGCCAAGATCAAGGTCGAAAACCCCGTAGTCGAGCTCGACGGCGACGAGATGACCCGGATCATCTGGTCCTTCATCAAGGACCGCCTGATCCTGCCGTACCTCGACATCGACCTCAAGTACTACGACCTCGGTATCGAGGAGCGTGACCGCACCGACGACCAGATCACCATCGACGCGGCCCACGCCATCAAGAAGTACGGCGTCGGCGTCAAGTGCGCCACGATCACCCCCGACGAGGCCCGCGTCGAGGAGTTCGGCCTCAAGAAGATGTGGCGGTCGCCCAACGGCACCATCCGCAACATCCTCGGCGGCGTCGTCTTCCGCGAGCCCATCATCTGTGAGAACGTGCCGCGTCTGGTGCCGGGCTGGACCAAGCCCGTCATCATCGGCCGCCACGCCCACGGCGACCAGTACAAGGCCACCGACTTCAAGGTCCCCGGCCCCGGCACGGTCACCATGACCTACACCCCGGCCGACGGCAGCCAGCCGGTCGAGTTCGACGTCGCGAACTTCCCCGAGGAGGGCGGCGTCGCGATGGGCATGTACAACTACCGCAAGTCCATCGAGGACTTCGCGCGGGCCAGCCTCAACTACGGCCTGGACCGGAACTACCCGGTCTACATGTCCACCAAGAACACCATCCTCAAGGCCTACGACGGCATGTTCAAGGACGTGTTCGAGGAGATCTTCGAGACCGAGTTCAAGGACAAGTTCGCCGCCGCGGGCATCACCTACGAGCACCGTCTCATCGACGACATGGTCGCCGCCGCGCTCAAGTGGGAGGGCGGCTACGTCTGGGCCTGCAAGAACTATGACGGTGACGTCCAGTCCGACACCGTCGCGCAGGGCTACGGCTCGCTCGGCCTCATGACCTCGGTCCTGCGCACCGCCGACGGCAGCGCCGTCGAGGCCGAGGCCGCCCACGGCACCGTGACCCGTCACTTCCGCCAGCACCAGCAGGGCAAGCCCACCTCGACCAACCCGATCGCGTCCATCTTCGCGTGGACCCGCGGTCTGGAGCACCGGGGCAAGCTGGACAACACCCCGAAGGTCGTCGAGTTCGCGAACACCCTCGAGGACGTCGTCATCAAGACCGTCGAGGGCGGCCAGATGACGAAGGACCTGGCCCTGCTGGTCGGCTCCGAGCAGGAGTGGCTGACCACCGAGCAGTTCCTCGCCGCTCTGGACGAGAACCTGAGCAAGCGCCTCGCCTAGGTCCTGACTCGGCGCGACGGTCCTGAGCCGACCGGCGCGGTGAGACCTTGACCACGCCCGGGCGTCCCCGTGAGGGGGCGCCCGGGCTTCGTCGTCTCCGGGGGTCGCCGCGGCGGGTCGAGAAGCACGAAACGCGTTGTTCGCGGGGGTTCGGGGCGCGCGGAACGCAGAAGTTCCCCGGTGTGTTTCCCGTGTTCGGCCCACATCCGGACGTCGGTGGTGGGAGGATGACGGGGTAGGAGGGGGTCCTCCGGCGTCGGGTGCGACGTAGGACACGTGAGCGCGATTCGCCCCTTTCGAGAACTTTGACCTATTGTGGAGACACGCCGGTGAGAACCGGCAGGCCAGAGGGGGTTTTCGCCCCTCAGGCCACCACGAGCCGACGTGCCGGCCGTGCGCCCGCTGGGGGGTAGGCGCGCACAGTACGGAACGTCACGAAGAAGGGCCCGTCACTCCGGTGACGGGCCCTTCGCTCGTTCCAGGGGACCTCAGTCCTCCATGGCCTCCTCGGGGATCGCCTCCCCGGTACGCATGGCCTCGAACATCTGCTCGGACCGCACCTCGTCCCAGAGCACCACCGAGCCCACACCGTCCAGAGTGGGGGTGTCGCCCACCGGAACCGCCGTGGTCTGGGTGCCACCGCGCATCGCCAGCAGCATGCTCGCCAGGTGACGCAGCTTGTCGCCCTCGTCGACCATGAACGTGTCGGTGCCCGCCAGCACCAGCGGCACCGACTTGAACGGGTTGAAGAGCGTGGAGGGCGCGCTGGCCTCCTGGATCAGCGCGGAGAAGAACTCGCGCTGCCGCTGGATGCGGTCCAGGTCGGCGCGCGGTGTGGCGCGGGTGCGCACGTAGCCCAGCGCGGTGCCGCCGTCCATCTCCTGACAGCCCGCCTCGATGTCCAGGCCCGCCTTCGGGTCCGCCATCGGCTCCTCGGGGCACAGCTCCACGCCGCCGACCGCGTCGACCAGGTCCACGAAGCCGCCCATGCCGATCTCCACGTAGTGGTCGATCCGCACGCCTGAGGCCTGCTCGAAGCTCTGCACCAGCGGGGCCGGGCCGCCGCAGACCTCCTCGCCGTCCTCGCCGGTGCCGCACACGGAGTCCGCGAAGGCGGTGTTGATCTTGTTGTCCGCGTAGCCCGGAACGGCCATGGGGACGTAGGAGTCACGCGGCACGCTGACGATCGTCGGATCGCCGTCGCGCGGCATGTAGAGCACCATGATCGTGTCCGTGCGGCGCCCCTCGGCTCGCCCGGTGGCCAGGTCCCGGATCTGGTCGTCGTCCAGACCGTCCCGGCTGTCGGACCCGACGATCAGGTACGTGGTTCCGGGCTGTCGGTCCGGGCGGCCCTCGTAGTCCTGGAGGGCGTCCACCCGCTGCAACCGGGAGTCCGCCCAGAGGTAGAACGCCCCGGGGACCACCAGCAGCAGGACCAGGATCAGGATCACCGTGTTCCGCGCGGTCCTCTTGCGGCGCTCCCGCGCGCGGCGCTGGTGCCCGCGCCCGTCGTACTCGCGCCCGGCGCTGTGCGTCCGGCGCTTCCGGGGACGGTGCGGAGGGACCTGGTCGGCAGGGGGAAGCCGCCGGGTGTCGCCCACCACGCGCTGTTCGGACTCGCGGGGGCGGTACAGCCTCTCGAACTCGTCCGGCTTCTCAGGGTCGCCGCCGCGCCGGAACACGCCCGCGTCGTCGTGTCCACCGGTCGAGCCGGCCCCTTCCCCGTGCCGTCGGTCAGCCATCGATTCGCCTATCTGCTCCGCGCCATGTGCCGCTCGGGTGTGTCGTACGTCCCTTGTGATCGCTGACAGAGTAGTCGGGTTCGATCCGATCTCCTCCGGCGCCCGTGGCCCCCGCCAGGACCGCCCACGGTGCCGGGGCCGTCAGGTCCTGCGCCCGGCCCCCGCCGAGGGCAGCGCGGACCGGACGCGCGGAGGGGGCCAACCCCTCGCCCGGAACGCCTCCCGGACCTCCGCCTCCAGCCCGGCCACGCGCTCCTCGGCGACCAGCGCGAACGCGGTCCCCGCCCATCCGGACATCCGGGCGCCCCGGGCACCGGCCCTCGCGGCGGTCTCGACCGCCAGTTCCACGGCGGGCAGGGGCAGGTCGAACCGGCGCAGGGACAGGTGCGAGGCGGACAGGATCGGCCCGGTCTCCGCCGCGCGGCCCGCGCGCAGCAGACCGACCGCCGCGTTGAGCCGGTGCACCTCGGTGACGGCGTACTCCACCCGGTGGCGCAGCACGGGGTTCTGGAGCCGCCGCAGTGTCCCGGGCAGGTCCTGGACGGCCCGAAGCGGGCCTATGGACTCCTGGGCGCGGGCCAGTTCGGCGGCGCGCACCGGGCGCGGGTCCCGCCTCGGCAGCTGCCCGGTCTCCAGCACCACCAGGCGCAACCCGGCCCCGGCCAGGTCGAACGGGAGCACCGTGGTCCGGGCGCTGGCCAGGTTCGCGCGCACCGCGTGCCCCGCGCGCGCCGCCAGGATCACGCCCTCGTCCACGGTGGCGCCGGTGGGTCGGTCGGCCCCCGTGAGGTCGGCGAGCGCCAGTGACACCGCCGCGCCGACCGCCGCCGAGTGTCCCAAGGAGGCCTGTTCGGGTAGGTCTGAGCCGATCAGCACCCGTATGCCCCTGTCAGCGCCCAGAAGCCCGTTCTCGCGCGCGTCGGCCACGGAGCGGGCCACGGCCCGGGTGGAGGGGTGCCGACCGCTCAGGGGGGTGCTGGGGGTCGCAACGTGTGTGGAGCCCTCCGGGGCGGTGCCGATCGCGACCGTCACCCCCCAGGGCAATGCCACGAAGAGGGCGGCCCCGCCGCTGGCCGCAGTGTGCTCACCCATCAGGGCGAGCCGCCCCGGCGCGTGCCACAGACCCTCGGGCTCCGCCCCGAAGCGCCGCGCGTACTCCGCCCGCAGGACGTCGTCGCCCGGGCCCTCGGGCCAGTCCCCGACCGGTCCAGGAGTCCGCGCTCCCAACACCGCGCGCACCCGCGCCCCGGTGACCCCCACGTCCCGCCCCCGCTCTCTAGGTGATCCCCGGTCCCAAGTCTGCCCCCACCTCGGTACCGGAATGGCGTGGGGCTTTCCTCCCGAGAGGTCCGCAGGGCTAGGGTTACGGACCCGAAGAGTCCTGACACTCACCTCAGCCACGAGGTGAGAGCCGCCCGACCACCTCGGACACGGAGCCGACGGACACCCCTCAGCCCTGGGAGGAGGCCTGACCGACCACCGCAGCTACGGGGAGAGCCAATGGGGTGTCTCAGCCGTGGGGGATGCCCGCTTGCCCACCTCAGTCACGGTTGGAAGTCTGACCGACCACCTCAACCACGGGCGTGAGTCCCGCCCGTACATCCCAGCCGCAAGGGGGGTGCTTTGGTTCGGTGCCGGAGGGGGTTCTGGAGGTGGTGGAGGTGGGATTGCGAGGAACGAGCCATCACACCGCAGGCGCCGAAGGTTCCTCTGCAAAGGCGCTGAACACGCACCGAAGCGCCAGCGGAGGTGCAAGAAGACACAGAAGGGACCCCATGTCACCAGCGGCGGACCGTGCCAAGGACACGGCCCAGCGTTACCAGAACGCGGCGATGGACGGTTACTGGACGCTGAGACGCCGGTACCCGTCGGTCGACCACTTGGTGCGGGCCTACGGGCGCTACTCGGACCGCAACGGCACCCAGTTGGCCGGGGCGGTCACCTACTTCGCCTTCCTGTCCTTCTTCCCGTTGCTGGCGCTGGCCTTCGCCGTGGTGGGTTTCCTCGCCTCCCAGCAGGTGGAGCTCACCTCCTACCTTGAGCGGGCGCTGGACGAGGTGCTGCCCGGGCTGTCCGACCAGCTGCCCATGGAGCAGATCGCCAAGGCCCGGGTGGGTGCGAGTGTGATCGGTCTGCTGGGCCTGTTGTACGCGGGGCTGAACTCGGTGTCGGCGCTGCGGGAGGCTCTGCACACCATCTGGCTGAACAGCCTCCGGCAGGGCCCCAACTTCCTGGTGCGCAAGCTGGTCGACCTGCTGGTCATGATCGCGTTGGGCACGGCGCTGCTCTTCACGGTCGCCTTCACCAGTTTCATGCAGACCGCCACGGTGTGGATGCTCTCCCTGGTGGGGCTGGACGGGTCGCTGGTGGCCAACCTGTCCCTGCGGGCCCTGGCGCTGGTCATCGCGATCGGCGTGAACATGTGCCTGTTCGTGCTGGCCTTCGCCCTGTTGTCGGGGACGGGGCGGCCCACGGCCCAGATGTGGCGCGGAGCCCTGTTGGGCGCCGTGGGGTTCGAGATCCTCAAGAACGTCGCGACGCAGTTGCTGGCCGGGACGCTCGGCAATCCCGTGTACGCGTCCTTCGCCGTCCTGGTCGGTCTGCTGGTGTGGATCAACCTGGTGATGCGCGTGATCATGTTCAGCGCGGCCTGGACGGCCACCTGGCTGCCGATGCAGCCGCCCTACACCGGGTCCTTCCCGCTGCCTGAGGAGAACGGCATGGATTGGACGCGTCCGCGCCCGGTGCTGCGGCCGAGTCCGGAGGACCTGGCCGAGCGCCGACTCGCCCAGCGGCTGCTCGCCCTGGGGTTGTCGCTGGTCGTGGCGGCGTTCACGGCGGGTGTCGCGGCGGTGGCGTTGAGGGTACGGGGTGCCTCGCCACGGAAACGGAAAACGATCGGAAAGAAGTCGTTTTTTACTGTGGGTTGATTCCGTATGCGCGCGGTGTGAGACGGGTAGTCCTCCTCTGTCCCGGATGACCGGTTCTCCGGGACCAACGGTGCGTCGGTCACAAGGGCTGTCCCACACCAGGAGGTCAGATGGGAATCGCATTCAAATCGTCCGAGCGCGCGACACTCGGGGTCGAGTGGGAACTCCAACTCGTCGACCGGAACAGTCGCCATCTGCGGCAGGAGGCGGGGCAGCTCCTCGCCGAACTCCCGGACCTCAGTAGTGAGGCCGCGGTCCCCCCGCTGCGGCACGAACTGATGCAGTCACAGGTGGAGGTCGTCACGGGAATCTGCGAGACGGTCGAGGAGGCCAAGCGCGACCTCGGTCGCAACGTGGCGCGCATGCGGGAGGTGCTGGAACCCCGTGGTGCCACGCTGACGTGTTCCGGTACCCACCCGATCGACCACTGGCGGGACCAACAGCTGAGCCCCGGCAAGCGGTACGGGGAGCTGGTCGACCAGATGCAGTGGCTGGCCCGCAGGATCCTGACCTGCGGTGTGCACGTCCACGTGGGGGTGCGCGGCCAGGAGAAGGCCATTCCCATTGTGAACGCACTTGCGAAGTATCTCCCACATTTTCTGGCTTTGAGTGCTTCTAGCCCGTTTTGGGGTGGTCACGACACGGGGTTGGCCTCCGCGCGCTCGATTGTCTTCGGCGCGCTCCCCACCTCGGGGCCTCCGCCGAACCTCCCCGGGTGGCCCGCTTTCGAGGATTACCTCGAAACCCTTCTCAATGCGGGTACCATCGCCTCTATCAAGGAAGTCTGGTGGGACATCCGTCCGCACCCGGATTTCGGCACCATCGAGATCCGGATGTTCGACGGGATTCCCACCTTGCGCGAGGTGGGAATGGCCGCCGCTCTCTCCCAGTGTCTGGTGGAGCTGTTCGATCACCAGCTCGACCGCGGGTACAGCTTGCCCAGCCCGCCGTCCTGGGTGGTGAAGGACAACAAGTGGCGGGCCACCCGCTACGGACTCGACGCTCGTGTCATCACGGACGGACACGGAACCACGGTTCCGATCCGTGACGACCTCTACGAGCTGGTCCGCGAACTGGCGCCGGTCGCCGCCCGCCTGGGCTGCGCGGAGGACCTGGACCTGATCTCCGAGATCCTGGACAAGGGCGCCTCCTACGAGCGTCAGCGGGCGGTGGTCGCCGAAGGCGGTTCGCTCGAAGACGTCGTGGACCTGCTCTCCGCCGAGTTCGAGGGGGACACCGCCCGCGCGGCATTTGTCGGCGCGCGATAGAAGTAACGAAATGGGGACCCTCGCATGCAGGGACGTGACCTGCCGGAGCAGTTGACGGCTTTTCTGGCGCGCCATGAGCGGGAGCTCACGGGATTCCGCCAGGACCTGCACATGCACCCGGAGCTGGCCTTCGCCGAACACCGCACCACGGGCCGACTGGCCGAGCGCCTGCGGCAGGCGGGGCTCGCCCCCCGAACCCTGCCCCGGGGCACCGGCCTGATCTGTGACATCGGCGACGGCCCCGGCCCCATGGTCGCCCTTCGCGCCGACATCGACGCGCTTCCCCTCACCGACGAGAAGGACGTCCCCTACCGTTCCACGGTCCCCGGCGTAGCCCACGCCTGCGGACACGACGTGCACACCACGGTCCTGCTGGCCACGGGGATCTTCCTCGCCCAGCAGGACCGGGCGGGCGCGCTGCCCGGCCGCGTCCGCCTCCTCTTCCAGCCCGCCGAGGAGCTCCCCGGCGGCGCGGTCGAGGTCGTCAGGGCCGGTGGCATGGAGGGCGTGGACCGGGTCTTCGCCCTGCACTGCGACCCCCGCCAGATGGTCGGCAAGGTGGGACTGCGTACCGGTGGGATCACCGCCGCCTGCGACCAGATCATGGTGCGCCTGTCCGGGCCGGGTGGGCACACCGCGCGGCCGCACCTGACCTCCGACCTCGTCTACGCCCTCGGCAAGATCGTCACGGAGCTGCCCGCCGCGCTGTCCCGCCGGATCGACCCCCGGGCCGGGTTCAGCCTGGTGTGGGGCCGGATCAGCGCGGGTTCGGCGCCCAACGTCATCCCCGACGACGCCGTCGCCGAGGGCACCGTGCGCTGCCTTGAGGACGAGGCCTGGCACGCCGCCCCCGACATCCTCAAGGGCCTGGTGGAGTCGGTCGCCTCTGCCTACGGCGCCGACGCCGAGGTCACCTACCGCAGGGGTGTCCCGCCCACCATCAACGAGGCCCGCAGCGTGGAGATCATGCGCGAGGCCACCACCCTGGCCCTGGGCGCCGACGCGGTCACGCCGACCCCGCAGAGCCTGGGCGGGGAGGACTTCGCCTGGTACCTGGAGCACGCGCCGGGCGCGCTGGCACGTCTGGGCACCCACTCCCCGGACTGGAGCGGCGACATGCTGGACCTGCACCGGGGCACGTTCGACGCCGACGAGCGCGCGATCGGCGTCGGCACCCGCCTCATGGTGACGACGGCGCTCACCTCGCTGTGGGAGGACGCGCCCGAGGGCGCGCGCGTGGACACCCAGGCCCTGGCCTGACCGCCCTCCGGGCCACCGTCCCCCACGGGCGGCCCCCGACCGGCCCCACCGGTGCGACCGGGCGGCTTCTGCCGGATCGTCGGTAACTTCGTGTCGCCGTGTCGGGTGCCCGCACCGCCTGGTGGCATCCTGAATGGATGAACCAGCCACTCACAGTCGAACAGATCCGCCGGGCGCCCAAGGTGCTCCTGCACGACCACCTCGACGGCGGGTTGCGCCCGTCCACGGTGGTGGAGCTCGCGCAGGAGGCGGGCTACCGCGACCTGCCCACCTACGACCCGGCCGAGCTGGGGCGTTGGTTCCGCGACGCGTCGGACTCCGGGTCGCTGGAGCGCTACCTGGAGACCTTCGCCCACACCACCGCGGTCATGCAGAGCCGCGACGCCCTCGTGCGGGTGGCGGCCGAGGCCGCGGAGGACCTGGCCGCCGACGGCGTGGTCTACGCGGAGCAGCGCTACGCCCCCGAGCAGCACCTGGAGGGCGGGCTCACCCTGGAGGAGGTTGTCGAGGCCGTTCAGGAGGGGCTCGAACTGGGCGAGAAGCGCGCCGCCGACGCGGGGCGGAGCATCCGCACGGGGCAGCTGGTCACGGCCATGCGCCACGCGGCGCGCTCGTCGGAGATCGGCGAGCTGGCGGTCCGGTACCGCGACGCCGGCGTCAGCGGTTTCGACATCGCCGGCGCGGAGGCGGGCAACCCGCCCACCCGTCACCTGGACGCCTTCGAGTACCTGCGCCGGGAGAACTTCCACTTCACCATCCACGCGGGTGAGGCCTTCGGGCTGCCCTCCATCTGGGAGGCGCTCCAGTGGTGCGGCTGCGACCGGCTCGGGCACGGCGTGCGCATCATCGACGACATCACCACCAACGAGAACGGCGTGCCGGTGCTGGGGCGTCTGGCCCAGTACGTGCGGGACAAGCGCGTCCCGCTGGAGATGTGCCCCAGCTCCAACATCCAGACGGGGGCCGCCGAGTCCATCGCCGGGCACCCGATCGGCCTCCTGCGCGACCTGCGCTTCAGGGTCACGGTCAACACCGACAACCGCCTCCAGAGCGGGGTCACCCTGTCGGAGGAGTTCGCCAATCTGAGCGAGGCCTTCGGGTACGACTGGGACGACCTCCAGTGGTTCACCGTCAACGCCATGAAGTCGGCCTTCCTGCCGTTCGACGAGCGGCTGGCGCTGATCAACGGCACCATCAAGCCGGGATTCGCCCAGCTGAAGTGGGCGACGCACTGATGGCCGGATCCGCCGAGGGGGTCACCACGCACTACTCGACGTCCTCCCGGGTGATGGCGATCGTGTGGGTGGTGGTCGCGGTCCTGCTGCTGTTGGACCTGGTGGTGCGCGGTCAGGACCGCGCGGCCTGGATCGCCGGGGCCGTCCTGGTGCTCAGCGTCGCCATCGTCTACGCGGCGTGGCTGCGTCCCCGCGTGGTCTCCACCGAGCGCGGCATCCGGATGGTGAACCCGCTGCGCGAGACCTTCGTGCCGTGGGCGGCCGTGGTGTGGGTGGACGTGGTGGACGTCCTGCGGGTGCACACCCCGGAGCGGGTCTACCGGTCCTGGCCCCTGCGTGAGACCAAGCGGACCAAGGTGCGGGAGAACATGCGCCGTGAGTCCGGCTACCTGGATCACGACGACGACAGGGACCCGACCACGATGCGTCCGATGGACCTGGTCGCCCGTGAGCTGCGCCGTGACGCGGAGAGGCACCGTGCGCGTCCGCTGCGCGGCCCCATCAAGGAGATCGACGAGGCGGGCCCGGCCGCCCTGGGCGCCGAGGACCGCCCGCAGACGATGGTCCCGGTCGAGGTCATCGTCGTCCTCGCTGTGCCGCTGGTGCTCCTGGCGGCCGTGCTGCTGATCGCCTGACCAGCTGTTTCCTCGGATCCGACCCGGTCCCTCGCGAGGTGCGAGAGGCCGGGTCCGTCGTCTGCCGGGACCGCGAACGAACGGGCCGGCGGCCCGGCCCGGGCGCCGGACGGGCACACCGGACGCGGGGTTGACGCACCCCCCGGAGTTCTGGTTAGGTTAGGCATGCCTAAGGGAGAACGTTCCGGGTGGGCGGGCTTCGCGCGGATGGCCACCCACCCGGACCTTCTCCCAGGGCAACGCGCGCGGTTCAACTGAATATCGGGAAGAGAAGGTGCTGCCAGCGCCAGTCCAACGGGGTCTGCGGGGATCCCGGGCGCGGAGCGGCACCGGGGAAAGCACCGCCTTCGACCGGGCCCACGGTCGGTACCGTCCATCCCACGGCCTCGGGATGTACGCTCGCCACGCCGGTACCGGCACCGGGTCCGGTCGAAGGCGCCCCAGCCACTACCGAACGCGGCCCCAGGGCCGCCGACACCCAGCACGACGAAGCCCGGCCTCGGCCGGGCTTCGTGCTGTTCCCGCGGTCCCTCCTGAAGGAACCGACGCGCTGCTCAGGCCGCCGTGACCACCCGGTTGAGCAGTTCACCCAGCCGACGTGCCCGCTGGGTCACGACCTCCAGGGCGCGCTCCTGCTCGAACGGCTCCAGCACCGCCCCCAGCGCGTCGTTGCTGACGATCGACAGGCCCAGGACCTCGGCCCCCATCTCGACGGCCGCGATGGTCTCCAGGGCGATCGAGCGCCCCACCACGTCGGCCCCCGCCTGCCGCAGCACCTTCAGTTCGGTCGGTGTCTGGAGCTGCGGGCCCGTCGTCGCCACGTACACACCCTCCGCGAGGGTGACGTCCACGTCGTGGATGATCCCCCTCAGCCGCTCGCTGTACGCATGGCTCAGGTCGACGAAGTCGGGCCCGGCCAACGGCGAACTCGCGGTGAGGTTGATGTGGTCCCGCACGACCACCGGCTGTCCGGGCTGGAAGTCGGTGCGCAGGGAACCGGCGGAACCGGTCAGTACCGCGACCCGCGCGCCCGCGGCGATCCCCGTCCGCACGGCGTGCGTGGCCACCATCGGGCCGAAGCCCTCGTAGAGGTGGACGCGCCCCATGAACACGAGGACGCGTTTCTCGCCCACCCACATGCTGCGGACCTTGTCGCTGTGCCCCTCCGCGGTGGGCCGCACGAATCCGGGCAGTTCGCTCGCGTCGATCTCGATGTCGGCCGTGCCCAGCGTGTCCACCACGCCCGCCCAGCCGGAGCCGAGCACCATCAGGGCGTCGAAACTGTCGGCACCGGCCCGGGCCAACAGCTCCTTCGCCGCGGAGTCCGCCAGTTGCTTCGCCTCGCCCGTGGTTCGGGGCGGCTGCTCTGATTCGCTCACAAGTCGGATACTACCGCTCTGTAGTCAGTTGGACCCGGAGCGCAACGCAGAGTGTCCGAAGGGCGGAATGTACATGTCGCCTCGGGTGAACCCGGTACCCGATCCACGTGTCCTTCGTCGCATTCTCCGAGCTCGCGAGGGGGTCCGACGGGCCACTCCCCGACCCCGGCCGCCCGTTGACCGGGGGTGGCTGCGGTCATCGACACCCGGCATGGCCGACAATGGAGGTAAGCGAGACAACCAGGTGGTGCCCTGCCATGCCCGAACATCGCCCCGGACCGGGAACGGGTAGGCCGCACCACCCGCAGAGGGAGTGAAGCAGCGTGACGAAGGTCGTGATCATCGGTGGCGGGCCCGGGGGCTATGAGCCGGCGTTGGTCGCCGCGCAGTTGGGCGCGGACGTGACCGTGGTGGAACGCGACGGCATCGGCGGTTCCTGTGTCCTCACCGACTGCGTCCCCTCCAAGAGCCTGATCGCCACGTCCACCCGCACCACGTACGTGCGCGAGTCGGCCAGCCTGGGCATCCACATCCCGGCGGCCGAGGAGCACAAGGAGCCCGTCGAGGTCGACATCGACCAGATCAACGCGCGGATCAAGCGCCTGGCCCAGGCCCAGTCCGACGACACCCGCGCCCGCCTGGTCAAGGAGGGCGTGGAGGTGGTCATCGGGGAGGCCCGGCTGGTCGACCCGCACATCGTGGCCGTCGGCGACCGCCGCATCCGCGCGGACGTCGTCCTCATCGCCACCGGCGCCCACCCCCGCGAGCTGCCCACCGCCAAACCGGACGGCGAGCGCATCCTGACCTGGCGCCACATCTACGACCTGGAGGAGCTGCCGGAGAAGCTGATCGTCGTCGGCTCCGGTGTCACCGGCGCCGAGTTCGCCAGCGCCTACCAGGCCCTGGGCTCCGACGTCACCCTCGTGTCCTCGCGCGAACTGGTCATGCCCACGCAGGACTCCGACGCCGCCGAGGTGCTGGAGGAGGTCTTCATGCGACGCGGCATGACGGTCCTCAGCCAGACCCGCGCCGAGTCGGTCGTGCGCACCGAGGACGGCGTCCGGGTGACCCTCTCCGACGGCCGGACGGTGGACGGTAGCCACTGCCTGATGACCGTCGGCATGATCCCCAACACCGAGGGCCTGGGCCTGGAGGAGGCCGGGGTACGCCTCGGCAGGGGCGGGTTCGTCGAGGTCGACCGGGTCTCCCGCACCACCGTCCCGGGCGTGTACGCCGCCGGTGACTGCACCGGCGTGAACATGCTGGCGTCCGTGGCCGCCATGCAGGGGCGCATCGCCATGTGGCACGCGCTCGGCGAGGCGGTCTCCCCGCTCCAGCTGTCCACCGTCGCCTCCACCGTGTTCACCCACCCCGAGCTGGCCGCGGTCGGCGCCAGCGAGGACGACGTGCGCAGCGGTCGGATCGACGGCCGCACCGTCACCCTGCCGCTGAACACCAACCCGCGCGCCAAGATGAACCAGGTCAAGGACGGCTTCGTCAAGCTGATCTGCCGTCAGCACACCGGGATCGTCCTCGGCGGCGTCATCGTCGGCCCGCGCGCCAGCGAGCTCATCCTGGGCGTGTCCATCGCGGTGCAGCAGCGCCTGACCGTCGACGACATCGCGCACACCTTCTCGGTGTACCCGTCGCTGTCCGGCAGCGTCACCGAGGCCGCGCGTTCGCTCATGCTCGCCTCCCCGGAGTAGGCGCCCGGAAACGCCCCGGGAGTACGTCAGGGCCCGCCCGCCGTGTGGATCACGTGCAGGACACACGGCGGGCCCGGCTTCCTTACCCGTCCTTGACAACCCCGGGCATACCTTTTCGGGGTGATCTGTCCGAAGTGCCAAAGCCAGATGCGTACCTACGACCGTCAGGGCGTCCACATCGACCGGTGTGACGGCTGCCAGGGGATCTTCCTGGACCGCGGCGAGCTGGAGCGCGTGGTGTCCGCCGAACAGCGCCACTACGGCGCCGTCCCGCCCGACCCCCATTCGCCCCAGCCCTATCCGGGCCAGCACCCTGGCCAGCACCCGGGTCAGCGGCGCGCCTACCCCGACTCCCCGCGCGGCTACGGCGGCGGCTACGCCGACTCGCCGCCCGCCTACCGCGGCGGCTACAACGACTCCCCCCGCCCCTACCGGCGTCGCCGCAAGGGGTTCCTGGAACAGCTCTTCGACTAGCCGCAGAGGTAACGGCCGTGCACCCGCTGATTTGTACTCACTGCGGGGAGTGGGACGGGGAACCCGACACGGGAGCGGGGGAGCACCTGCTCCGCTGCTCCTCCTGCGGTCTGACCCGTCCCTTTCTTCGGCTGCCGCTCCTGTGCGTCACGGGGCCCAGCGGCACGGGCAAGTCCACCGTGGCCAGGGAACTCCTGGCACGCCTGGGGGAGGGGTTCGTCGTCCTCGAACAGGACCTCCTCTGGGTGGGGGGCCTGCGCGACCCGGCCGACGACCACCGCCTGTTCCGCTCCACCTGGCTGCGCACCGCCGCCATGGTCCAGCAGAGCGGGCGGCCCGTCGTGCTCTGCGGAACCGTGGTCCCGCCCGAGCTGGAGCACCTGCCCGAGCGCGCGCTCTTCTCGGGCGTCCACTACCTCGCGCTCACCTGTGAACCGCGTCCGCTCGCCGAGAGGCTGCGGGGGCGTCCGTCCTGGCGCGGCTGGGACGAGGCCAGGATCGCCGAGACACTGGACCACCAGGACTGGCTGACGGCCGAGGCCGAGGAGCTGCGGCCGCCCGTCACCCTGCTCGACACCACCGAGGCGACGCCGGTGGAGACCGCCGAAGCCGTTCAGCGCTGGGTGGAGGGCGTCCACCAGGACTCCGCCGCCCCCGCCGGGCGCCGGGAGTAGGACACGCGAAGGGCCCCGGGAGAGTTCACCTCTCCCGGGGCCCGTTCTCGCGTGTGCCGTCAGCGGCTAGAAGTCGAAGCCGCCGAAGTCCCCGAAGTCGCCGCCGCCGTCGAAGTCGCCTCCGCCGCCGTCGCCCATGTCCCCTCCGGCGTCCATCATGCCGCCGCCCATCATCGACCCCATCATGGAGCCCATCATCATGCCGGTGAACATGCCCATCATCATGTTCATGCCGAAGTAGCCGCCGGCGTAGGGCGAGTACGCGGGACCGGCGTCGTAGTACGGACGGCGCTCACCGTCCACCTCGACCATGCGCACGTCCGGCTGGCCGCCGGTGCGCACCGCCTGGGCGCAGACCGCGCACGCGGTGACCGACCGGGGGGACCCGCCGGGCGGGGCCCAGGTGACGTCCTCGCTGGACGGTCCGTGCTGCGGGTTGAAGAAGCAGGGGCCGCGCCGCGCCGGCACCGGCTCGCCGTTCATCCGGGCCCGGGTGGCGGACATGTAGTAGCGGCCGTCCTCCAGGGCGCTGGTCACCTGCTTGACCTGCTCGGGCTCCTGGATGGTGTCCAGTTGGGCCTTGGCCTGGTCGTAGGAGTCCATGGCCCGCGAGTAGTCGCTGCGGGTGGCCTCGTCCACCTGGGACAGGTCGATCTCCAGGCGGGCGACGTCCTCACCGAGGCGGACGACGTCCTCGGTGGCCATCTGCTTGATCTCCTGGAGCTGCTTGGCCTTCTCGGCCTCGCGCTTCTTGCGGGCGTTGTACACGTACCAGCCGCCCGCGGCGGCGACCAGCACCAGGACGGTGAGCAGCACCAGTCCCGAGCCGCCGCCCCCGGTCGGGGCCTCGTTGGCGGTCTCGGTGGTCTGGACGGCCTCGGGCACCGCCACGAGGGCGTCCGTCGGGTTGTTGCCGCCCTCCGAGAGCGCGACCTCCCTGATGGCGTCGGTGTCCTCCAGGTTGGGGGAGGTGACGTAGAGGTGCTCGCTCCCGCCCAGGACGCCGTAGGCGCCGTCGCCGACCTCGGCCATGACCGGCGCCAGCACGGCGTTCACCCCGGCCTCGGAGGTGGCGACCTCCCTCGGCAGGAGCACGTAGTAGACGGGGCTGTCCGCGTTCGCGACGGCCGCCTCCAGGGCGGCCTCGTCACCGCTCGGGAAGCCCTCGATCGACGGGTCGACGAAGACCCCGTCGTTCTCCAGCTCCGCGACGATGTCCTGCGTCTGCGGGGGTTCGGTCCCGGTGTCGGCGGCGGCCGAAGCCGCTCCCACCGTCACCATCGCCGCCGCGAGCCCGGCGGTCAGCACTGTGGGTGTTACCAAGCGGCGCAACATGTCGATCCTCTCGCCTCCCTCAACCACAGGACGAACAGGAGGCCCCCACAGTTCCCGAGGTCAGCCTCCGTGTCCGGTTTCTTGCCGTCAGGGGTGGCGGTGCGGAGGAACGACGAGGCCCGCCGAGCGGAACTCGGCGGGCCTCGTCGTGGTGCGGGGAGCGGTTAGCTCCGTGCGGCGGACTCCGCGAGATCGGAGTCCTGCTCCGAGGAGGCCCGGTCCTGCGGACCCTCGGCGGCGGCGCGTTCGGCCTCCGCGCGCTCGGCGGCGATCGCGTCACCGGTGACGGTGCCGGGCTGGTCCTCCGGGACGAAGCCGGTGATGCCGCGCGGGGCGTTGTAGCGGACCACGTCGAGGATGCCCTCGCGCTTGGCGACGATCGCGGGGATCAGCGCCTGACCGGCCACGTTGGTGGCGGTACGGCCCATGTCCAGGATCGGGTCGACGGCCAACAGCAGACCCACGCCCTCCAGGGGCAGACCCAGCGTGGACAAGGTCAGGGTCAGCATGACGGTGGCGCCGGTGGTGCCCGCGGTGGCGGCGGAACCGATCACCGAGACGAACACGATCAGCAGGTAGTCGGTCAGGCCGAGGCTCAGGCCGAAGAACTGGGCGACGAAGATCGCCGAGATCGCCGGGTAGATCGCGGCGCAGCCGTCCATCTTCGTGGTGGCGCCGAACGGCACAGCGAAGGCGGAGTAGTGGCGCGGCACGCCGAAGTTCTGCTCGGCGACGCGCTGGGTGACGGGCAGGGTGCCCAGCGAGGAGCGCGACACGAAGCCGAGCTGGACGGCGGGCCACACACCGGTGAAGTACTTGACCGGGGAGAGGCCGTTGAGGCGGGCGACCACCGGGTAGACGACGAACAGCACCAGGGCCAGGCCGAGGTAGATCGCGATCGTGAACTGGCCGAGCGCGCCGATGGTGGTCCAGCCGTAGCTGTAGACGGCGTTGCCCAGCAGACCCACGGTGCCGATCGGGGCGAGGCGGATGACCCACCACAGGGCCTTGAGCACGACCTCCAGCGTGGAGGAGGTGAACGCGATGAAGGGCTCGGCGGGCTTGCCGACCTTCACAGCGGCGATGCCCAGGACCACGGCGATCACGATCAGCTGGAGCACGTTGAACGACAGCGACGTGCTCAGCGAGCCGTCGTCGGCGGCGGAGGTGCTCGCGGCCAGGCCCAGGAAGTTGGCCGGGACGATGCTCTCGATGAAGGCCAGCCAGGAGCCGGTGGTGGAGGGCTCCGCGGCGGTGCCCGCGTCCACGGCGCTGTTCAGGCCGGGGCGCAGGGTCAGGCCGATCACGATCGCGATGGCCACGGAGACCAGCGCGGTGATGGCGAACCAGAGGAGGGTCTTCCAGGCCAGGCGCGCGGCGTTGGCGACGTTGCGCAGGTTGGCGATGGAGGAGATGACGGCCAGGACGATCAGCGGCGGCACGATCGTGCGCAGCAGCGCGACGAAGGTCGAACCGACGGTCTGGAGGGTGACGGCCAGCCAGTTGGGCTCACCGTCGCCGACGGGGCCGATCTGGAGGGCGACGACACCGAGGACGATGCCCAGCACCACACCGGCGAGGACCTGTGCGGCGAACGGGAAACGCGGCTTACGTCTGGGAACTGTGGTCTGCTCAGACACGGAAGGATGACTCCAGTAATGGGTGGCCGGGCGCTCGCGTTCGACGTCACGGGTCGGCGCGGCGGGCCGCGGGAGCTCGGCGCAGGGGATGGGTCGGGCATCACCGGGAAGGGTGACCTGGGAAGGGTGAGCGGCGCGCTGCCCGGCCGAGGGCGCGGGCGCGCGTGGACCTAGCTACACGCGTGGCTGCTGAAGCGGCACAGGTCGATGTGCCACCTTCGCGTCAGTCCCCAGATGTTCGTCACAGTCGAGAACAATAACCCGTATCACTTACCTTTTCCATACACAGTCGGACGTTCTTCCCGAAGGCGTGCACAGGAGCCCTTACTGTGCTGGATCTTCCCGTCTCCGGACGCGACGAGGATCACCCCGGGGACGGCGGAGGGGAGGCACCGACGCGGTGCCTCCCCTCCCGTGGCCCGGGGGCCGGAACGCCTACGCGTCCTTGATGTCGCAGACCACCGCGCCGTTGCCGACGGTCTCGCCGGGGGTGACCTTGAGGCCGGTCACGACCCCGGCTCGGTGGGCGGTGAGCGGCTGCTCCATCTTCATGGCCTCGATGACCACCACCGTCTCGCCCTCGGCCACCTGCTGGCCCTCCTGGGCCACCAGCTTGACCACGGTGCCCTGCATCGGCGAGACCAGGGAGTCCCCACCTGCCGCCGCAGCGGCGCCGCCCTTGCGGGCCGCGCGCTTCCTGCGCCCGCCGCCGTTCCCGGCCGCCGGGGCCGCCGCGGCGCCCAGCGACGCGGGCAGGACGACCTCGACGCGCCTGCCGCCGACCTCCACCGTCACGGTCTCCCGCTCGACCGGCTCGGCCGTGCCGGGCTCACCCGACCAGGGCGCGATGTGGTTGTCGAACTCGGACTCGATCCAGCGCGTGTACACCCCGAACGGCTGGTCGGGGTCGGCCGGGGCGAACGCCGGGTCCTCGACGACGGCCTGGTGGAAGGGGATCACCGTGGGCATCCCGCCCACGGTGAACTCGGCCAGGGCCCGTTTGGAGCGCTGGAGCGCCTCGGTGCGGGTGCGTCCGGTGACGATCAGCTTGGCGACCATCGAGTCGAAGGCCTGCGGGACGGTGAACCCGGTCTCACAGCCGGTGTCCACCCGCACCCCGGGCCCGCCGGGCAGGTTCAGGGCGGTGATGGTGCCGGGGGCGGGCATGAAGCCCCGGCCCGGGTCCTCGGCGTTGATCCGGAACTCGAAGGAGTGGCCGCGGATCTCGGGGTCGCCGTAGCCCAGCTCCTCGCCGTCCGCGACGCGGAACATCTCGCGGACCAGGTCGATGCCGGTGACCTCCTCGGTGACCGGGTGTTCGACCTGTAGGCGGGTGTTGACCTCCAGGAACGAGATGGTGCCGTCCACCCCGACGAGGAACTCGCAGGTGCCCGCGCCGACGTAGCCCGCCTCCTTGAGGATGGCCTTGGAGGCGCTGTACAGGCGCTCCGTCTGGTCGGGGGACAGGAACGGCGCGGGTGCCTCCTCGACCAGCTTCTGGTGGCGGCGCTGGAGGGAGCAGTCACGTGTGGAGACCACCACGACGTTGCCGTGGGTGTCGGCCAGGCACTGGGTCTCGACGTGGCGCGGCTTGTCCAGGTAGCGCTCCACGAAGCACTCGCCGCGACCGAACGCGGTCACCGCCTCGCGCACCGCCGACTCGTAGGCGTCGGCGACCTCGTCCAGCGTGTACGCCACCTTCAGGCCGCGGCCGCCGCCGCCGAAGGCGGCCTTGATCGCGATCGGCAGCCCGTGCTCGGAGGCGAAGGCCACGACCTCCTCGGCGGACTCCACCGGGTCGGGTGTGCCCGCGACCAGGGGGGCGCCGACCTTCTGCGCGATGTGTCGGGCCTGGACCTTGTCGCCCAGGGCGGTGATCGCGGACGGGGGTGGGCCGATCCAGGTCAGCCCGGCGTCGATGACGGCCTGGGCGAAGTCGGCGTTCTCGGCCAGGAACCCGTAGCCGGGGTGGACGGCGTCCGCGCCGGAGGAGGCGGCGATCGCCAGGAGCTTGCCGATGTCCAGGTAGGAGTCGGCCGGGGTGGAGCCGCCCAGGCTGTGCGCCTCGTCGGAGACCTTGACGTGCAGGGCGTCCAGGTCGGGTTCGGCGTAGACCGCGACGCTGGCGATCCCGGCGTCGCGGCAGGCGCGGGCGATGCGCACGGCGATCTCGCCTCGGTTGGCGATCAGAACTTTACGCACGGTGGAAATCCTCCAGCTGGAGCACGGAGCGGGTCACACGCCGACCGCTCGACGAAGGGTCTGGGTAACGGGGGAGCACGTCAGGGTCACCTGGTACTCAGGCGCCAGGCGCCGGGGCCGGGGCGCGGCGGGACGCGCATGTGGTGCGCGCGGTCCCGCCAGCCCGAGGCGGGCCGCTCTGGCTCGGGCGCCTCGGAGCCCGCGCGGGCCGCCGCGGCGCGGGCGGTGAGCACGGCGGTGAGGACGGCGAGCTCCTCCTCGGTGGGCTCACCCCGGACCACGACCAGGTGCGGGGACGCCTTCTCCTGGGCGCTCACAGCGGGATGTTCCCGTGCTTCTTGGGCGGCAGCTGTTTGCGCTTGTTGCGCAGCGCCTTCAGCGCCTTGGCCACTTGGACGCGGGTCTCGGAGGGCAGGATGACCCCGTCCACGTAGCCGCGTTCAGCCGCTGAGTACGGGTTGAGCAGGGTGTCCTCGTACTCGCCCACCAAGCGGGCGCGCTCGGACTCGACGTCGTCGGCGGCGGCCAGGGTGCGCCGGTGCAGGATGTTGACCGCCCCCTGCGCGCCCATGACGGCGATCTGCGCGGTGGGCCAGGCCAGGTTGACGTCGGCGCCCAGGTGCTTGGACCCCATCACGTCGTAGGCTCCGCCGAAGGCCTTGCGGGTGATCACGGTGATCAGCGGCACGGTGGCCTCGGCGTAGGCGTACAGGAGCTTGGCTCCCCGGCGGATGATGCCGTCCCACTCCTGGTCGGTGCCGGGCAGGAAGCCGGGCACGTCCACGAAGGTGAGGACCGGGACGTTGAACGCGTCGCAGGTGCGCACGAACCGGGCGGCCTTCTCGGAGGCGTCGATGTCCAGGCAGCCCGCGAAGCTCATGGGCTGGTTGGCGACGATGCCCACGGAACGGCCGTCGACCCGACCGAAGCCCACCACGATGTTCGTGGCGAACTGGGCGTGCACCTCGAGGAAGTCGCCGTCGTCCAGGACCGACTCGATGACCTGCTTGATGTCGTACGGCTGGTTGGCCGAGTCCGGGACGAAGGTGTCCAGGGCCAGGTCGGTGTCAGTGGTCTCGTCGCCGGGATCGTCCTCGGGAGCCAGCCGCGGGGTCTCCTCCAGGTTGTTGTCGGGCAGGTGCGACAGCAGCGACTTCACGTAGTCGATGGCGTCCTGCTCGTCGGAGCCCCGGTAGTGGGCCACCCCCGACTTGCTGGAGTGCGTGGTGGCGCCGCCGAGCTCCTCCATGGAGACGTCCTCGCCGGTGACGGTCTTGATGACGTCGGGACCGGTGATGAACATCTGGGAGGTCTCGTCGACCATCACCACGAAGTCGGTGAGGGCGGGGGAGTAGACGTGTCCGCCCGCCGTGGCGCCCATGATCAGGGAGATCTGCGGGACGACCCCGGACGCGTGTGTGTTGCGCTTGAAGATCTCCGCGTACAGGCCGAGCGCGACCACGCCCTCCTGGATGCGCGCTCCGCCGCCCTCGTTGATGCCCACGACGGGGCACCCGTTGGTGAGGGCGTGGTCGAGGACCTTGCAGATCTTCTCGCCGTAGACCTCGCCCAGCGACCCGCCGAAGACGGTGACGTCCTGGCTGAAGACCGCGACGGGGCGACCGTCGACGGTTCCGTGGCCGGTCACCACACCGTCCCCGTAGGGGCGGTTGGCGTCGAGGCCGAAGTTGGTCGAGCGGTGCCGGGCCAGTGCGTCGAACTCGACGAAGGAGCCCGGATCGACCAGCGCGTCGATCCGCTCGCGTGCGGTCATCTTGCCTTTGGCGTGCTGCTTCTCGACAGCCCGCTCGGAGCCGGCGTGCACGGCTTCGTACCTGCGTCGTCGCAGGTCGGCGAGCTTGCCCGCAGTCGTGTGGATGTCGATCTCAGCCGCGGACAGCGGTTCAGGGGCTTCGGTGGCCATAACAGCCCAGGTTAGCTCCGGGGGTCGGGTTCGCCTTCACGCGGCCCGGGTTACTCGTCAGTAGGTGAAGCCTCCCGGTGTCCGAGTGTCGAGGTATCACCCCTGGGGCTCGCGATGTGTAAAGGGGGCAAGGGAAAAGTGAGTAATTGTGAATTACGCCCGTTTCCGGAACACCGGTTAACGCCTGAGCAAAACCGCGAAAAACAGCCCCCGCGCACATACCGCCAGGCGCGATCTCTGTAGGGTCGGCCCTATGACAGCGGTTAGCGCAGAACGCGACAGTGCCCGCCAGGAAGTCCCCGAACAGCTCAGGAATGACGTCAAGCTGCTCGGCGAGATGCTCGGAACGGTCCTCGCCGAAAGCGGCGGCGCGGACCTGCTCGCCGATGTCGAGAAACTCCGACACGCCGTGATCGGTGCCCGCGACGGGACCGTCACGACCGAGGAGATCACCGGCCTGGTCGCGGCCTGGCCCCTGGAACGCGCCAAGCAGGTCGCCCGCGCCTTCACGGTCTACTTCCATCTGGCCAACCTGGCCGAGGAACACCAGCGCATGCGCGCCCTGCGCGAACGCGACGACGCCGCGAACCCGCCCCGCGAGTCCCTGGCCGCCGCCGTGCGCGCCGTCCGCGAGGGAGAGGGCGGCGAGGAGCGCCTGACCGAACTGGTCGAGGGCATGGAGTTCCACCCCGTGCTCACCGCCCACCCCACCGAGGCCCGGCGCCGCGCCGTCTCCACCTCCATCCTGCGCATCAGCGCCCAATTGGAGGCCTGGCACACCTCACACGAGGGCAGCGGCGCCGCCGCCGAGGCGCACCGCCGCCTGCTGGAGGAGATCGACCTCCTCTGGCGCACCTCCCAGCTGCGCTACACCAAGCTGAACCCGCTCGACGAGGTCCGCACCGCCCTGGCCGCCTTCGACGAGACGATCTTCTCGATCGTCCCGCAGGTCTACCGGACCCTCGACACCGCCATCGACCCCGAGGGCACCGGAACCCGCCCGCCCCGCGCCACGCCGTTCGTCCGCTACGGGAGTTGGATCGGCGGCGACCGGGACGGCAACCCCTTCGTCACCCACGAGGTGACCCGCGAGGCGATGACCATCCAGTCCGAGCACATCCTGCGCGGCCTGGAGACCGCCTGCGGCCGGGTGGCCCGCGCCCTCACCGTCTACTCCAACCTCACGCCCGCCAGCCCGGCGCTCCGGGACGCGATCTCCGAGGCGAAGGCGGGCCAGCCCGCGCTCATGGGCGAGATCACCCAGCGCTCACCCAACGAACCCCACCGCCAGCTCCTGCTCCTGGCCACGGCCCGCCTGCGCGCCACCCGCGAACGCGACGCCGACCTCGCCTACACCGACGCGGACGAGTTCCTCACCGACCTGCGTCTGGTCCAGGAGTCGCTCGCCGCCGCCGGGGCGGTCCGCCAGGCCTACGGCGACCTCCAGCACCTCGTGTGGCAGGCCGAGACCTTCGGCTTCCACCTGGCCGAACTGGAGATCCGCCAACACAGCGAGGTCCACGCGGCCGCGCTCAAGGAGCTGGAGTCCGGCGGGCCCCTCTCGGAGCGCACGGAGGAGGTCCTCGACACCATCCGGACCGTCTCCTGGATCCAGGAGCGCTTCGGCGTGGAGGCCTGCCGCCGCTACATCGTCAGCTTCACCCGTTCGGCCGAGGACATCGAGGCCGTCCACAAGCTGGCCACCCACGCCCTGCCGCCCAAGCGTGTGCCCGTCCTGGACGTCATCCCGCTCTTCGAGACCGGAGCGGACCTGGAGGCCTCACCCCGGGTACTGGCCGGGATGCTCGAACTCCCGCCCGTCCGCCAGCGGCTGGCCGACAACGACCGCCGCCTCGAGGTGATGCTCGGCTACAGCGACTCCGCCAAGGACGTGGGCCCCGTCAGTGCGACCCTGCGCCTGTACGACGCCCAGGCCCGGCTGTCCGCGTGGGCCCGCGAGCACGACGTGCGCCTCACCCTCTTCCACGGCCGGGGCGGTTCCCTCGGCCGCGGCGGCGGTCCGGCCAGCCGCGCCCTGCTCGCCCAGGCGCCGGGTTCGGTCGACGGCCGGTTCAAGGTCACCGAACAGGGCGAGGTCATCTTCGCCCGCTACGGCCAGGCTGCCATCGGCCGCCGCCACATCGAACAGGTCGGCCACGCCGTCCTGATGGCCTCCACCGACACCGTCCAGGAGCACGAGCGCGCCGCCGCCGAGCGCTACCGGCGCCACGCGGACACCATCGCGGAGGCCGCCCAGGAGGCGTACCTCTCGCTCATCAACACCGACGGCTTCGCGGTGTGGTTCTCCAGGGTCAGCCCCCTCGAAGAGCTCGGTGACCTCCGCCTCGGGTCGCGGCCCTCCCGCCGCAGCGCCGCCAAGGGCCTGGGCGACCTCCGGGCGATCCCGTGGGTGTTCGCGTGGACCCAGACCCGGGTGAACCTGCCCGGCTGGTTCGGCCTCGGCACGGGCCTGGCCGCCGTGGCGGACCTGCCCGTCCTCCAGGCCGCCTACCAGGAGTGGCCGCTGTTCGCGTCGCTGCTGGACAACGCGGAGATGAGCCTGGCCAAGACCGACCGCACCATCGCCGAGCGCTACCTCGCCCTGGGGGACCGGCCCGAACTCAGCGAGACGGTCCTGCGGGAGTACGACCTGACCCGCGAACTCGTCCTCAGGGTGACCGGCCACAGCCGCCTGCTGGAGAACCGCGCGGTCCTGTCCCGCGCCGTGGACCTGCGCAACCCCTACGTGGACGCGCTCAGCCACCTCCAGCTCCGCGCCCTGGAGGCACTGCGCGGCGAGGAGTCCGAGTCCCTGTCCGAAGAGGACAGCGAGCACCTGGAACGACTGCTCCTGCTCTCTGTCAACGGAGTGGCCGCCGGACTCCAGAACACCGGCTGACTGCTCTAATGGACGGATGAACGAGATCCCTCCCCTGGACCGGAACGCGATCCGCCCCGGCGGACTCTGGCGGGTCGAGGTGGTGCCCGAGGCGGGGTCCACCAACACCGAACTGATCGCGAGGTCCAGGGAAGGGGCCCCCGAGGGGACCGTGCTGGTCACCGAACACCAGACCGCCGGAAAGGGAAGGCTGGGGCGCGGCTTCACGACCCCACCGGGGGTCGCGCTCACCTTCTCGCTCCTGGTCCGGCCCGAGGTGCCCTCGGAACAACTCGGCTGGGTGTCCCCCCTCATGGGGTTGGCGGCCGTCGCAGCCGTGCGCAGGACCACCGGGCTCGACACACGGCTCAAGTGGCCCAACGACCTCCTCGTCGGAGAGACCAAGCTCGCCGGGATCCTGGCCGAGGCCGACTTCTCCGACCCCTCCCACCCCGCCATCGTGGTCGGTATGGGGCTGAACGTCTCCCAGACGCGCGACGAACTGCCCGTGGAGACCGCCACCTCACTCCGCGCGGAAGGCGCACACACCCTTCGGGAGACCCTCCTCGTCGCGGTCCTTGAGGAGTTCGAAAGGCGTTACACCACCTGGAAGTTCGCCGACGAGTACCGGGACGTGTGCGTGACCATCGGCCGCCGGGTCCGCGTCCACCTTCCCGGAGGCACCTTCCTCGACGGCACCGCCACCGGGGTCGACGACCAGGCCCGGCTGCTCGTCGCCGGGCGGGCCCTCAGCGCCGGGGACGTCGTGCACGTCCGACCGGGCGAATAACCGTTCCTTGTGCCATTATCACCATTATGGCTATCGCGGACCGCTATCTCTCCGATGACGAAGAACTCGTCCACGTCGCGCGTCAACACTGGACCCTCCTCGCCGGAGAGTTCGTGGCGCTGTTCCTCATCATCGGTGTCGTCGGCACCGCGCTCTTCTTCGTTCCCTGGAACGAGGACTGGAGCCTGATCGCCGCCGGAGTCGTGGTGGCCGTGGGCGTCGTCGCCGCCCTGGCCTTCTGGTTCGTCCCCATGCTCAAGTGGGCGACCACCGTCTACATCCTCACCAACCGGCGGCTGATGATGCGTGACGGCATCATCTCCAAGCAGGGCCGGGACATGCCGTTGACGAGGGTCAACGACGTCTCCTTCAACATCACCCTGTGGGAACGGATCATGCGGTACGGAACGTTGTCCATTCAGTCGGCGTCCGAACAGGAGGGCATGGTCCTCCAGCGGGTGCCCCGACCCCAGTGGTTCCAGTCGGAGATCTACCGCCAGGTCAACGCGGCCCAGCGGCCGGAGTACCCGGCGAGCTGACCAACCCGCCCCCTCCGGCGTAAGCTGGAGGCGCATCCCACACCGCCCCCGTGCGGTAAGGCCGTGAAAGAGAACGTATGCCGTCGCGTCCTGACCCGAAAGCGATCGAGTCCGTCCTGCTCGGTGGTGAAGCGGTCTACACCAGGGAACAGGCGGTCGAGCTCGCCGAAGCCGACCCCGAACTGGCCGGGCGCGTCTGGCGCGCCCTCGGTTTCCCCACCCTGGGTGACGACTCGGTGATCTTCGCCGAGAGCGACGTCGAGGCGTTGCGCATCACCAACTCCCTCCTCAAGGAGGGGCTCCTGGACGAAGAGGGAGTGGTCCGCTTCGCCCGCGCCATGGGTCAGACCATGGCCAGACTCGCGGACTGGCAGACCAGCATCCTGAGCACCCTCATCTTCCAGAACGAGGAATCCGCCAGCCCGCTGATGAACCAGGTCAAGGAGCTGCTACCCGACGTGGAGCGGCTCCTCCTGCACATCTGGCGCCGCCAGCTCGCCGCGTCCACGGCGCGCACCCTCGCGGTGATGTCCAACAACAACGACACCGTCCCGAACTACTACCCGCTGATCGTGGGCTTCGCGGACCTGGTCTCCTTCACCACCCTGAGCCGTGAACTCGACGAGGTCGAACTCGCGGGCGTCGTGGAGGGCTTCGAGGCCACCGCCGCCGACATCGTCGCCTCCGGCGGCGGACGGGTGGTCAAGACCCTCGGCGACGAGGTCCTCTACGTCGCGGACTCCCCCCTCCAGGCCGCGGACATCGCCCTGCGCCTGGCCTCCGGGGTGAAGACCCACGTGGAGGTCCCCGACGTCCGGGTCGGCGTGGCCTACGGCCCCGTCCTCACCCTGCACGGCGACGTCTTCGGTACCACCGTCAACCGGTCCAGCAGGCTCACCTCCTTCGCCCGCCCGGGAACCGTCCTCATCGACGAGGCCCTCGCCGAGAGCCTGACCGACGAGGAGGGCCTCCAGGTGGTGCAGGTCCGCGCGCGACACGCCCACGGTCTCGGGCTGATCCAGCCGTACGCGCTGCGCCGTGACTTCGACGCGCAACCGCATGTGCCGACGCCCCCGGAGGGATAGGCTCGAAACCCCAACGTGAGGCGGTGAGAGTTTGACCCCCATCCAACAACTGCGTACCTCGGGTGTCTTCAGCGTCGAGGGCACCGAGTCCGACATCGAGAACAACGTGTGGATCGTCGGAAACGACGAGAGCGCCGTGGTGATCGACGCCGCCCACGACCACGAGCGCATCGCCCGAGGGCTGGGCGACCGTGAACTCATGGCGATCGTGTGCACCCACGGGCACCCCGACCACATCAACGCCGCCGTCGCCCTGGCCGATCTCGCGGACTGCCCGATCCTCCTCCACCCCGACGACGCCGAGCTGTGGCACCAGGTGCACCCCTACCGTGAACCCGACGCGCCCCTTCTGCACGGCGAGGTCCTGCGCGCGGGGGACGTGGAGCTCAACGTGCTGCACACCCCGGGCCACACCCCCGGCGGAGTGTCCTTCCACTCGCCCGAACTCGGCGTGGTCTTCAGCGGCGACACGCTCTTCCCCGACGGCCCCGGAGCCACCGGCCAGCCCTCCTCGGACTTCCCCACGATCATCGCGTCCATCCGCGACCAGCTGATCACCCTCCCGGGCGACACCGTCGTCCACCCCGGCCACGGCGAGTCCACCACCATCGCCGAAGCCGCCAACCACCTGGAAGAGTGGACCACCCGAGGCTTCTGACACGCGCTCCGCCAGGGCACGCAGGTGAAGCGACATCCTCCGCCCCCGAGGGCGAAGAAGCACAGGCGCGCACCCGCAGGGGGTTTGAACCGCAACCACGTGCTGTTGTGACCCGCACGGCGCGGTTCCCCGCACCACCCCAAGCACGAGAAGCGCCCCGCCCTCCGGGGGGATATGGGGGTGCAGGTCGCTGCGCCCCTTGGGGGTTGGAACCGCAACCACGTGCTGTTGTGAGCTGCACGGCGCAGTTCCCCTCAGACTCTGGGGGTCTAGAAACGGGCACGTGTGTGCGCTCG
>NZ_QGTF01000022.1:0-62014 GCF_003182025.1 Nocardiopsis sp. L17-MgMaSL7
TCCTTGCGCTGATGGTACTGCCCTGTTGTGGGGTGGGAGAGTAGGTCGCTGCCACGGTTTTTCTTGGTAGGGAGGGGAAGGGCTTGTCCTTTGGGACGGGTTCTTCCTCTCCTTTTTTGTTGGGGTTGTTTGTGCGTTTGTGAATTGTGGTTTTGGGGGTCGTGGTTTTCGGGTGTGGGTTGGGGTTATGAGGGATCTCCTGGGGTGGAGGTCGTGAGAGAACCCCCGGGGCCGAAGGCCACCGGGGGTCCGTGAGCGTTGACGCTCCCTGTTCAGCCGTGGAGGTCGGCGGCCTCGATCTCCTCGCGGGTGATGCCCAGGATGAACGCGATCGTGTCCAAGTAGGGGACGTTCACCGACGTGTCCGCCTGCTGGCGGACCACCGGCTTGGCGTTGAAGGCCACGCCCAGGCCCGCGGTCTGGAGCATGTCCAGGTCGTTGGCGCCGTCGCCCACGGCCACGGTCTGCTCAAGCGGGACCCCGGCCTCCTCGGCGAAGCGTTGCAGCGTGGTCGCCTTGCCCTTGCGGTCGATGATGGGGCCGAGCAGCTCACCGGTGAGCTCGCCGTCGACGATCTCCAGTGTGTTCGCGGCCGAGTAGTCCAGGCCGAGCCGCTCCACCAGGACGTCGGTGATCTGGGTGAAGCCACCGCTCACGATGCCGCACTCGTAGCCCAGCCGCTTCAGGGTGCGGACCAAGGTGCGGGCGCCCGGGGTCAGCTGGATCTCGTCCCGGACCCGGTCGATCGCGGAGGCGTCCAGGCCCTTCAGGAGGGACACACGCCGACGGAGCGACTCCTCGAAGTCCAGCTCCCCGCGCATGGCCTCCTCCGTCACCCGGGCCACCTCCTCCTCACAGCCGGCGTGGGCCGCGAGGAGTTCGATGACCTCGCCCTGGATCAGGGTCGAGTCGACGTCCATGACGATGAGGTGCTTGCCGCGGCGGTGCAGCCCGCTGGACTGCACGGCGACGTCCACACCCTGGGTGGCGGACTCCATCGCCAGCTCCGCTCGGAGCTGGTCCGGGTCGCCTCCGGAGATCTCCATCTCCACGGAGGTCACCGGGTAGCCGGAGAGCCGCTCGATCCGGTCGATGTTGGCGCCGGACCGGGCCACGCACGAGGTGATCGCGCCCAGGGCTCCGGGTCGCAGGGGTGCGGCGAGGACGGTGACGTGGAGCCGCTCCGAGGCGAACTCGTTCACGCGGCCGTTCCCACCGCCGTACTCGACCTCCATGTCGAGGTCGATCGCGGTCTTGTCCAGGGCGGAGCGGATCTCCTCGAAGACCCGCTGTCCGCTGACCCCGGGGGCGACCCGTTCGTCGACCTCGAGAACCGAGCCCAGGACCAGTCGGCCGCCCAGGACGACCTGCTCGAGGTCGACGATGGTGACGGGAAAGACGGAGAGGGTGCTCAGAAGGCGTGCGCTGATGCCAGGGCGATCGCGCCCTGTCATCGTGACCAACAACGTGGATTCATCACTCATGGCACCACCCACGGTACTCGGCCGTGGGGCGGAAGTGACGGGCAGGGTCTGGGGTTTTCGCAGCTAGTTCACTATGTGGACACCTTGGCGCCTACTTCTCGCGGCGACCCTTGCGCTTCTTCTTGACCTTCTTGGCCTTCACGTCCACCCCGCCCAGCATGCACGTCCCGGTCAGACGCACGACCGGCGCGTTCGGGTCCGTGACCTGGTCCGTTCCGTGGAGGTCGGTGCCGCCCAGAATCGCCGACGTGTTGTTGATCACCCGGACTCCGTGGGGCACCGTGATGTCCACCCCGCCCATGATGACGGCGATCTGGATGGTGACCTCGTGCTGGCTCAGCACCGCCTCGCGAAGGTCCAGTTCCACCCCGCCGCACAGCACCGACACGTTGGTGCGGGGCTCCACCAGCCACCGTCCCCGGCGCTCGCAGCCGCCGAAGACCGCCACCAGGTTCTCCGAGCCCTTGCTCTGTCCGGCCAGGTCACGGGCCTCGCTGCCGAGGATCTCCATACCGCTGTCGGGGTCGCTGCGGTCCAGGGAGGTGAAGCCGGGGTGGGAGATCCCTCCGGGGCCGGGCAGGTCGGAGATGATCGGGGACAGCTCCCCGATGGTCTTGGCCCTGTACAGGGTGTCCAGCCGCTCCTCGTGCTCGACCGGGCTGAGTCGTCCCTCGGCGAGGGCTTCACGGAGCCGTTCGGCAACCTGGTCCCGGTCCGCGTCCGAGGCTCGGATGTGCTCGGGTTGCATGATGACGGCTCTCCTCCTCAGTGGGTCGGCCACGAACGGCCTCTCCCCTTCAGTATCCGGCTGGTCGGTCCCGCCGTGGATCAGGTGAATCCCCTGGCTTCACCCCGAGAAATCCCGACACTCCTCCCAGGGTCCCATCTACGACGGGGACGAGCCATACCCGTGGTCGAGGGCCGCGTGGGCGGCCACCAGGGCGCGGCGGACCGCGGCGTCCAGCTCGCGCAGCGCCTGCGCTCGTGTGTCGGCCTGGTGGGCGTTGAGGCCGCGGCCGGACCCGGGTTCGGCCAGTTCCACGATCTTCGAGAGCCGCACTGCCTGCGCCGCGACCCGGTGCGCCCGCGCGGGGTAGCCGTGGGCGAGCAGCGGGGGACCCGAGTCGCCCAGGGCCCCTTGCACGGTGGGCGAGAAGCCAGCGACGTCGTCCACGGACTCCATCTGTTGGACCACGCGGAGCAGGGTGAGTTTCAGCTGCCGCTCGGCGTCGGGCAGGTCCGGTACCTGGGGAACGGTGGCGTTCGCCGGATACGGGGCCCACGAGACGCCCACGTAGGATGAACCACGCCGGTCGGCGGAGGGCACCAGCCCCACCTGCCGTTCGGCGAGCCGCACCAGCACCCCCTCCTGTGCCTCGATGGCGGCCTGGTTGAGTTCGGCCGGGCCCACCAGCCCGAACGGGTCACCCCAGGTGGGCAGCGCCAACCGGAACCCGGAAAGGCCCAGTCCTCGCAGGCGTACCAGTGCGGTCCGCAGCGGTACGCCGCTGTCGAACGGCAGGTCGCCTGGGGGTACTGTCCCGATCAGGTTGGGGCCGCTCCGGCGCTCGACGGCGTCGACGGCGTCGTCCAGGCCGACGTGTCCGGACAGCCAGGCGTTGCCCCAGGCGACGAGCGGTGCGGACGTCAGATGCATTACTTCAGGGTAGGGCGGCCCGTGCACCGGCGTGGGACGTGACGATAGGAGGATGATGGACGGGCGTGTTCTGGGCCTGAGCGGGGTCACGGTACGACGGGGTGGCGAGAGGCTTCTCGACGGCGTCGACTGGTCGGTGCTGGAGGGTGAGCGCTGGGTGGTGCTCGGCCCGAACGGGGCGGGCAAGACCACGCTCTTGAACGTGGCCGCCAGCCAGCTGCACCCCACTGAGGGCGGGGTGGAGATCCTGGGGGAGCGGCTCGGTGCGGTGGACGTGTTCGAGCTGCGGCCGCTGATCGGTTACGCGGGCGCGTCCGTGTCCGGCCGGATCGAGCCGGGGACCCCGGTCCTGGATCTGGTGGTCAGCGCCGCCTACGGCTACCTGGGGCGGTTCCGTGAGGAGTACGGGACGCCCGACTACGGGCGGGCGCGTGCTCTGCTGGGCCACTGGGGCGTGGCCGACCTCGCGGACCGGGTGTTCCACACGCTGTCCGAGGGCGAGCGCAAGCGGGTGCTGATCGCCCGTGCGCTGATGTCCGACCCGGAGCTGCTGCTCCTGGACGAGCCCGCGGCCGGTCTGGACCTGGGGGGCCGTGAGGACCTGGTGCGTCGGCTGAGCAAGCTGGCGGCCAACGAGATGGCGCCCGCGCTGGTGGTGGTCTCCCACCACGTGGAGGAGATCCCACCGAGCTTCACGCACGGACTGCTGGTCCGAGATGGACGGGTCGTGCAGGCCGGTCCGTTGGACGAGGTCATGAACGCGGAGAACCTGGGTGAGACGTTCGGTCTCCCGTTGAAGGTGGAGCGTGACGGAGACCGTTGGACGGCGAAGGCCGTCTAGCAAATAGGGGGCGTTTATATGCGCGGAATGTATTGTCCGTAAATCCTATTTCCGTCCGGATGTGGTCGGCCCGGAGGGGTATGGGGTAGCGTCAACGTTCAGTGAGCGGATCGCTCTATTTCGGCGCGCTTTGAACATCCCCCGGGGCGAGCCGCGAGGGTGCGGTCCGCTCGCACGCTGCCTGTCACCCCCGTCAGGAGATCCGGAGCTGCCGCAGATGCCGCTGTTGAACACCGTTACCCGGTTCGACGTCGGGAGGGTGGGTTAGCCCATGGCCCCGATCATCATCGTCGTACTCTTCGTCGCCGTACTTCTGATCATCTTCTGGCGAAGTGTGCGTATCGTGCCGCACTCGATGGAGGATGTCGTCGAGCGCTTCGGTAAGTTCCACCGAACGCTCAGTTCCGGCTTCAACATCGTGATTCCCGGTGTGGACCAGGTCCGTGAACGGATCGACCGCCGTGTCCAGGTGGTCAGTTTCCCGCCGCAGTCGGCCATCACCGAGGACAACCTGGCGGTCGAGGTCGACTCGGCGGTCTACATCCGGGTCGTCGACGCCTACCGCGCCACCTACGAGGTCGCCAACTTCATCCAGGCCGTCGAACAGCTCACGCTCGCGACCCTGCGCAACGTCATCGGTGGCATGAACCTGGAGGGCACGCTCACCTCCCGGGACCAGATCAACCGCGAGCTGAAGTCCGTCCTGGACGAGGCCACGCGCGACTGGGGCATCGAGATCAGCCGTATCGAGCTGAAGGGCATCGAGCCGCCGTCCTCCGTGCAGGAGGCGATGGAGATGCAGATGCGCGCGGACCGCGAGAAGCGCGCCCAGCTGCTCAGCGCCGAGGGTGAGAAGCAGGCCGCCGTCCTGCGGGCCGAGGGTGAGCGCTCCTCGTCCGTGCTGCGGGCGCAGGGTAGCGCGGAGGCGCAGATGCTCACGGCCAAGGCCGACGCGGACGCGCAGACCCTGCGGGCCCGGGGTGAGGCCGACGCCATCCACATGGTGTTCAAGGCGCTGCACACGAGCCGGGTCGACCCGGACGTGCTCGCCTACCAGTACCTCCAGAAGCTCCCGGAGATCGCCAAGGGCGACGCCAACAAGGTGTGGGTGGTCCCGGCGGAGATGGGCAAGGCGCTCCAGGGCGTCAGCACCGCCTTCGACCGCATCCAGAACGAGGTCGTGAAGCTCCCGAACTGACTGGAGCCGACCCGGACGCGTCCGGACACGAGGGGCCCCGCCGGTGATCGAACGGCGGGGCCCTCGTGTGTTTCCGGTCACCCCGCTGGTCAGGCCCCGGTCCGAGGGGCTTGCGACCCGGTCTCGTAGTCTGTTCTGGCCCTCGACGGACGGGGAGCGACGGATCGGGGGACGCCGCGATGGAACTCTGGGAGGCACTGGCCATCCTGCTCGCCGGTGTCGCCGCCGGCGGCATCAACGCCGTCGCCGGTTCGGGCACGCTGTTCACCTTCCCGGTGCTGCTCGCGCTCGGCTACCCGCCGATCACCGCGACCGTGTCCAACAGCATCGGCCTGGCCCCCGGAACGCTCAGCGGCACCATCGCCTACCGGCGTGAACTGGCCGGACAGAAGTCCCGGCTGATCCGGTTCGGCACCATGTCCTTCTTCGGGGCGATCACCGGCGCGCTGCTGCTCATCTACCTGCCCTCGGGCGTGTTCGAGTCCGTGGTGCCGTTCATGATCGGCGGCGCGTGCGTGCTGATCATCCTCCAGCCGCGTATCACCAAGTGGGTCCGGGCCCGCAGGCCCGCCTCCAAGAACGGCGGCGTCCTCATGCCGCTGGGCGCCTACGGAGCCGGTACCTACGGCGGATACTTCGCGGCGGCGCAGGGGATCATCCTGGTCAGCCTGCTCGGCGCGACCCTGGACGACGACCTCCAGCGGCTCAACGCCCTGAAGAACGCGCTCGCCACCATCGCCAACAGCACGGCGGCGGTCTTCTACATCGTGCTCGCGTCGCCCGCCTGGCCCGTGGTGGGCCTCATCGCGGCCGGGACGATCATCGGCGGCTACTTCGGGGCCAACTACGGCCGAAGGCTCAGCCCGACCGCGCTGAGGATGGTCCTGGTGGTCGTCGGCCTGACCGCCGCGCTCCAGCTGATCCTGGGCCGGGTCTGACCCCTCGGTGCCGGAGCTGGGCGGTCGGCCTGGGAGGGTTCGGTCAGCCCCGGAAGTAGCCGCGCCGGTCGGCGTCGTCGATCAGCGCGGTCGCGTAGGCGCCCAGGGCCTCGGAGCCCTCGGAGACCAGCTTCACCTTCTCCAGGACCTGGGCCTTGGTGACGCCGAAGCGCACCCACGCCCCGCCCTCGTTGTGCCAGTTGGCGAGCATGGGAGCCAGCCGGTCCACGGCGCGGGCGAACCGCGCCTCCGGGGTGACACGGGCCTCGAACTCGTCCCACAGTTCGCGGGCGCGGGTGGCCTGGTCCTCGGGGAGCAGGGGGAAGAGGCGGTCGGCGGCGGCGCGTTCGCGCTCGTCCTGCGTCTCGGTGTTGACCTGGTCGAAGAGGAAGGTGTCGCCCGCGTCGATCTCCACGATGTCGTGGATGAGGAGCATCTCGGCGGCGCGGTCGATGTCGGTGCCCTCGGGAGCGTACTCGGCGAAGGTTCGGGCGGACAGGGCCAGATGCCAGGAGTGCTCCGCGGAGTTCTCCCGCCGGGAGCCGTCCACCAGCAGGTTCTGCCGCAGGACGCGCTTGAGTTTGTCCACTTCGAGGATGAAGCGCAGTTGCGCGTTCAACCGCTCGTTGTCGACCCCGCTGGCAATGACCGGTGCCGGTTCCGTCACGTGGTTCGCCCTCCTGATGGATGAGTCGAAACGGATCAGGTGGGACCGCGGACGCGGTCGCCACTGGATGATCCCATGGAACGTGTGCTGACTGTCGCGGTGGCGTCCGGGAGGCGGCCGCGGAGGAAGGCCGCGGGGTGGTGTGGGTGAACGTCGTCCGTCCGCGCGGCCGCACGGGCGCGGCGGTGGCCCGGACCGCCGGCGTTCAGGGGCGCGTGGGTGCCTGGACCTGCCTGGAAGCGGTCAGGTGCAGGTGGAACCACTCGGTGAGGGCGCGGTCGGTGAGGACTCCGGCGGGGGTGAGCGGGCCCGGTTCGAGGCCGGGCTCCGGACCGATCGCGTGGGCGAGGTCGGGGACCACGATGTGACGGAGCGCATGTTCGGAGGCGTGGGCCGTGCCCGGCCGGGCGAGCGCGTCGTGGAGGGCTCGGCCGTGCTCGGGAGGGCAGACCTCGTCCAGGCCCCCGTTGACGATGAGGATGGGGACACCGGTGCGGGAGAGGGCCTCGGCGCGGGCGGTCAGGTCCAGCCAGTCGCGGGCCCGCTGGGCCTGGGCGCTCCACTGGTAGGGGACGCCCGTGCGGAGTTCGCGGGCGTGCACCGGTTGCGCGGGGTCCACGACGGGGTTGATGATCGCGGCCGCGCCCACCGGGAGCCGGTTCCCGGCCAGGGCCAGGACGGCGGCTGTGGCGCCGGCGCCCACTCCGACCAGGCCCACGGGGGTGTCCGCGACGGGGAAGACCGCTCTCAGTTCGTCGGCGACGCGGGGCAGTTCGGCGGCGGCCTCCTCGACCACGGGACCGAAGAGTTCGAGGAGGTAGTCGTGCTCGCCGCGCCGGTTGATCTCGGCGACACCGCCCTCGGGCAGGCGGGCACCGAACTGGGGGAGGCCGAGGTGGACCCGCCAGGCCGGGAGGGACGCCATGGGGACGGCCCCGGCCAGGGCGGCCTGGCTGCGCGGCGGTTCGAAGGCGTGGAGGCCGATGACGAGCGGTGCCGGGGTGTCGGTGGCGCTGGCTGGGGGCAGCGCGAGGAAGGGGACACCCGCGACGGTGCCGGTGACGGGTGCGGTCGCGGTGTGAGCTGTCGAGTCGACTACCAAGAACGGTCGCCCCCGTCGGGTTCGGAGAAGTGGGACAGGTAGCTGCTGACGAGTCGCTTGGCCTCGTGGACCAGGGCGGGGTCGCCTTCGGGGTTGTCGCGGAAGGCGAGCTTGAGGACGGCGTCGGCGGCCTCGACCGCCACGTGGATGGCGCGGTCGAGGGCGGCGTCGTCGGGGATGCCGGTGACGGAGACGATGATCCTGCGCAGTCGCACGGAGATCACACGGTTGTTGTCGCTGCCGCCGTTGAGCAGACGCGGGTCGACGATGTCGCCGAAGTGCAGGCTGCGAAAACCCGGCACGTTGCGGTGCATGTCGATGTACTCGTCGACGATGGCGTCGACGGCGATGGTCCAGTGGGTGAACGAGGCGTCGGCCAGCCGCTCGGTGACCCGGGCGCTGAACTGGTCGAGGAAGCGGAGTCCGAGGGCCTGGGTGATGGCCTTCTTGTCCGGGAAGAACTGGTAGACGGAGCCGATGGCCACCCCGGCGCGTTCGGCGATCCGGGTGGTGGAGAGGTTGTCGTAGCCGACCTCGTCGAGGAGGTCGGCGCAGCAGTCGAGCATGCGCTGGACCCGAACCATGCTGCGCTGTTGGGCCGGGAGCCTGCGCAGGGGCGCCTGCGCGAAGGCGAGTTCGTCGTTGGCGACGCTGGCGGGCCCACGGCCCTCACGCGTCGCGGCCCCGTTGTTCGCACCGGGAGCCCGTCGTGCGCGCGGGGGCGTTGAGCTTCGGGAATTAGTCGTCACGAAACCTATGATGCCTTTCCGGAATCACCTGGTTCCGGGGAAATTCCAGTTTCGTGCGGAGGAACCTCGTCCGGGGGCGGCCAGCGGCCGTGTGGTCGGCGTTCTTCCAGGTGGGAGTGGGTGTCAGGGGGTGGAATCGAAGTTGTCCCATTGGTCTGTTGTGTCGCCCCATGTCGCTTTGGGTAGTCGCGATGTCGCGTCGTGAATGGCAGGACCGTGCCCTGTGCGGGCGGTCATGGCATCGTGGGGCCCGTGCCCGACGCCGCGCACGCATCCCTCCAGGAGGTTCTGGCCATGACCACCGCAGCCCCCGACACCACCCCCGAGGAACTCGACTCCGTACTGGAGCGCGCGGCCGCCGCCGCACCGCTCTACGCCGCCCTGCCCGCCACCGAACGCGCCCGCGCGCTGCGGGGGGTGGCCGACGCTCTGGACGCCGCGGCCGACGCCCTGGTCCCCGTCGCGATGGCCGAGGCCCACTACCCCGAGGCGCGCTGCCGGGGTGAGCTGGGCCGGACCACCTTCCAGCTCCGCCTGTTCGCGGACGTCCTGGAGGAGGGCGAGTACCTGGAGGCGATGCTCGACCCGGCGGACCCGGACTGGGGCACGCCCCGTCCGGACGTGCGGCGCCTGCTGGTTCCGCTCGGCCCGGTGGTGGTCTTCGGGGCCAGCAACTTCCCGTTCGCCTTCTCCACTGCCGGGGGCGACACCGCCTCCGCTCTGGCCGCCGGCTGCCCGGTGGTGGTCAAGGCCCACCCCGGCCACCCGGAGCTGGCCCGACTCACCACCGAGCTGGTCATGGCCGCCCTGGCCGACGCCGGGGTCCCGGAGGGGGTCTTCGCCCTGGTGAACGGCTTCGAGGCGGGCAGGCGCGCGGTCACCCACCCGCTCACACGGGCGGTGGGCTTCACCGGGTCCATCCCCGGCGGGCGCGCCCTGTACGACCTCGCCGTCTCGCGTCCGGAACCCATCCCGTTCTACGGGGAGCTCGGCAGCGTCAACCCGGTCTTCGTGACCCGCGCGGCGATGGCCGCCCGTGGGGAGGAGATCCTGGACGGCTACGCGGGTTCGGCCACGATGGGCTCGGGCCAGTTCTGCACCAAGCCCGGGGTGGTGTTCGTCCCCGAGGGCGCCAAGCTGGACGCGCTGGTCGCCGACTTCGAGGGCCGGGCCGCGGCGCCGCTGCTCAACGACCGGGTGGCCGAGGGCTTCGCCCGGGGTGTGGACGCCCTGTCCGCGCACCCGGCCACAGAGGTGCTGGTCCGGGGACGTGAGGGCGCCGAGGGGTGGTCACCCACCCTGCTGCGCACGGAGCTGGACTCCCTGCTGGAGCACACCGAGGACCTGCTGACCGAGTGCTTCGGGCCCGCCACCCTCGTGGTCACCTATCCCGACGAACGCCGTCTCCTGGAGGTGGGCGGGGCCCTGCACGGGCAGCTCACCGTCACCGTCCACGGGGAGGAGGACGACCCCGTGGCCCCGGCGCTCCTGGCCCTGGGCGCCTCCGTCGCGGGGCGGGTGATCTGGAACGGCTGGCCGACCGGGGTGGCGGTCACCCACGCCATGACCCACGGCGGCCCCTACCCGGCCACGACCGCGCCCGCGCACACCTCGGTGGGCAGCACCGCGATCCGCCGGTTCCTGCGGCCGGTCACCTACCAGTCCGTTCCGCAGCCGCTGCTGCCGCCGGAACTGAGGGACGGCAACCCGTTGTCCGTCCCGCGGAGGGTGAACGGCGGGTTGCCGTCGAAGTGAGCGGATCCCGTTGGCGGGGCGGCCGGGGCCCACGGGCGCCGCGCCGTCCCGGCGCTCAGGAGTGGGTCGCCTCGTACGTGCGGCGGAAGGCCGCGACCCGTTCGTACCGCGCCATGGCGCGGCGGTAGGCGGGGACCACCAGCAGCACCAGCACGACGGCGGGTGCGAGCTGGACCAGCGTCCGCGGCTCGAAGCCCGGTCCGATGATCTCCGCGAGGGGCCGGACCGTCACGAAGGTCAGGAACACCACCAGCGGGACGAGGTGGTGACGGGGGTCGCTCCCGTACCCCGTGTGGGTGGACATCCGGTGGGCCAGGCGGTTGATCTCCCGGTCCGGGCCGAGCTCGCCGGTCTCCGCCTGGAGCCGGGCGGTGGCGTAGCGGACCGGGTCGGTCTCGGCCACCTTCGGAAGACTCCGGGCGTAGAGGGCGAGGAGCCCGGCGACCACCAGCGCGCCCACGAACATCGCGACAGTGACCCCGGCCAGCAGCCAGCCCGGTGCGCCGGTCGGGTCGGCCAGACCCGGAGCGGCGGAGACCAGGGCCAGGAGCGCGACGATCGCCCCGGCGACGAGTCCGCCGCCGAGCGCGAAGCCGACCGGACGGTTCCTGGCGTGGACGCGGACACGGGCGCCGAGGACCTGGGCGCCGGTGGGTCGGGGCGGTGCGGCGTCGGGCGCGGTCATCGTCTGCTCCTTGTGGACTGTGCGGTGAGGTTCCAGAACCTACGCGGGCAGCAGGGGGTGCCACCATGCTCTTTGGTCAGCGTTCGAGAGCGGAGTTCCCCAACTTTCGTCAGGTTGCCCGTCCCCGGTGGCGACCGGGCGGGCCGTGCTCCTAGGTTGGCGCCATGGACCAGAACCCCACGTCAGACCTTCGTCCGCTCGTCCGTGACCTGCCCAAGGTCGAGCTGCACGTCCACCTGGAGGGCTCGATGCCCGCCGAGACCCTCTTCGAGCTGGCCACCAGGCACCGGGTGGCGGACCTCCCCGGCACGCTGGAGGAGCTGCGGGAGTGGTACGTCTTCACCGACTTCCCGCACTTCGTCGAGGTCTACCTGGCCTCGGTGCGCACCCTGCTGGACGAGGCCGACTTCGCCCTGCTGGCGTCGGTGGTCGCCGAGCGGCTGGCCGCGCAGAACGTGCGCTACGCGGAGGTGCACGTGAGCCTGTACGCCCACCTCATGCGCGGTGTCCCGGCGAAGGTGGTCTTCGACGGGATCGAGCACGCGCGTGTGCGGGCCGAGCGCGAGCACGGCATCCAGCTGCGGTGGATCCCCGACTTCCCGGCGGACTTCGGGGTGGAGGCGGCCGAGAGCACTCTGGACGCGGTGCTCAGGGAGGGGCCGTCCAGCGTGGTGGGGTTCGGGGTCGGCGGGGTGGAGTCCCCGCTCGCCCCGTACGCCGAGGTGTTCGCCCGGGCCCGCGCGGCCGGGCTGGCCAGCCTCCCGCACGCCGGTGAGCAGGCCGGGCCGGAGCGGGTCCGGGAGGCCCTGGACCTGTTGGGCGCCGAGCGGATCGGGCACGGCATCGACTCGATGAAGGACCAGGCGCTGGTGGAGCGGCTGGTGGACGCGCAGATCCCGGTGGACGTGAGCCCGACCTCCAACATCCGCACGCGCGTGGTGGAGCGGATCGAGGAGCACCCGCTGCCCGCCATGCTCGACGCGGGTCTGCTGGTCACCCTCAACAGTGACGACCCCACCCTGTTCGGCAGCGACCTGAGCGGGGAGTACGGGATCGCGCACGACCTGGTGGGCGCCCAGGGGCTGGTTCGCCTGGCCCGCAACGGCGTCCACGCCTCCTACCTGGGCGCGGCCCGCAGGCACGCGCTACTGGCGGAGATCGACGCCGTCGCCGAAGGGCACGGAGCGGCCTGAGGGCCCGGAAGCGGGCCCGGGGGCGCCGGGCCCGGAGCCCGGCGCCCCCGGGAACCCCGGGCCCCGACCCCGGGTTCAGCTGGAGGGCCCGTAGGTGAGGCGGCGCAGCACCGTCTCGGCCGGACCGCGCTGACCACGGCGGCGCATGAGGTCGGCGAGGACCACGGTGGTCGCCCACACGGCCACGGCCACACCGACGCCGACGGCCGGGGACGTGAGCTGCACGTGGAGCGTGTAGGAGGAGAACAGCACCGCCCACACCACGGACTGTGCCAGGTAGAAGGTCATGGAGCGCTGGCCCAGGGCGGACAGTGCGACGGTCACCCGACCCCGGGAGTGGTTCGTGCGGACGGCCACCAGGGCGATGAGCGCGGCGTAACCCATGCCTCCCACGTACCCCGTCACCTGGTGCAGGGGTGCGACGAGCAGCATGTCCAGCGCCGTGGGGTCGGTCCACACACCCGTCTTCGTCAGGGCGAAGGGGATCGCGCCCAGCACCGCGACGGGGACGCCGACCAGCGCGGTCGTGCGCAGCAGGCGAAGGTGCTCGTGCGGCTTCTCCAGGACACGGTGCCGGGCGGCGAGCACGCCGATGAGGAAGGGCACGACGGTGCTCAGGAACATCATCACGATGAGGACCGGGTAGACGGTCACCCGGAAGAGGAACTCGTTCACGAGGCCGTCGGGCATCAGGGGGAAGCCCAGGCCGGACACGGCTCCCTCGGCGGCGACCAGGGCGTGGGCGGTCGCGGCCAGGGGCAGCCAGGCCAGGGCCATGATCACCAGAGTGCGGTCGCGGAACCGCAGCACACCGACCAGGAGCAGGGACACGGCGCCGTAGACGGCCAGGATGTCTCCGGGGAAGAGCAGCACGCCGTGGGCGAGGCCGAGCACGACGAGCCAGAAGCCGCGTCGGCGCAGGAGGGCCCGGGTCCAGCGCCACTCGCGTCCCTGCTCGGTGCGGCGGCGGTGGATCTGCGCGAGACCGTAGCCGAACAGCGCGGCGAACATCGGGTAGGCGCGCAGGTCCACGAACATCACCGTGCCCGCGGTGGCGATCCGGTCCAGGACGCTCGGGGTGGTCTCGGTGCCGCCGATGAACACGGTGAACAGGTGCGTGTGGGCGAGCGCGATGACCAGGAGCATGATCCCGCGTGCGAGGTCGGGGGCGAGTGAGCGGCGGTCCGGTGCGAGGGGACGGTTGGCGGTGTCCGGCACACCGTGTGTGGACACGGGCGTCTGGGTCATGGTGGTCTCCGGGGGCCGTGGTGGATGCGGCGCACGTGGTGAACGCTGTACGCGCTCGGCCCCGACGTGTGTGACCCGGCGGGTAGTGCACCTTGTGCGTACACTATAAACACGAAAATTCCCCAGGGGAAACCCAGTTTTTGGTGGCGAAATGAGTGGATGCACTAGTGCACTAGGGGGTCGATTCGGGGGTGTCGGCCGAAGGTGCCGTGTGCGCTGCGGTGTTCCAGGGGCAAAGTGCACTAGTACACTTGTGAGGCATGGTGACGTGGCCGGAAGAGGACAGCATGGATGCTGAGGACGGGCTCTCGCCCTACGAGCGGATCGTCGCCGACATCCGCGCCGACATCGACTCGGGGGAGCTGCCGCCCGGCGGCCGGGTTCCCTCCACCCGGGAGATCACCCGGCGGTGGGGCGTGGCCATGGCCACCGCCACCAAGGCGCTCTCGGTCCTGCGCCGGGAGGGTCGGGTGGAGGCGGTGCGGGGCGTCGGGACCGTCGTCAGTCGCGCCCCCGCTCTGGGAGAGGCCGCGCCCGGGACGGAAAACGGACCGGCGACCGATCCGTCGCCCGATCGCGAACCCCAACACCCGTCCGACCGCGAACCCCAGCACCCGGCCGGACCCCGGGTGGCGGAGGCGCGTGGCACGCGGGAACCACGGGAGCGTCCGCGATCCACCCCGAGAGTGGAACGCGGCCCCCACCCCGAGTCGGGTCTGGCCCGCGAGGGCATCGTCCAGGCCGCGATCGCCGTCGCCGACGCCGAGGGCCTTGAAGGCCTGTCCATGCGCCGGGTCTCGGTCGAACTCGGGGTGAGCACCATGGCCCTGTACCGGCACGTCGCGAGCAAGGGCGAACTCCTCACCGAGATCGTCGACCACCTTTTCACGGTCCACGCCCTGGCCGAGCCCCCGCCCTCCGATTGGCGGGAGGCCTTCGAGGTCGCCCTGGTGCGTGAGTGGGAGATTTACCGCAGGCACCCCTGGGCCGCCCGGCTGACGGTGATGGCGGGCGGGGTCGTCACCCCGGCGCTCCTGAGGAACGGTGAGTGGATGATGCGGGTGATCGTCGCCCGGGGCCGCACCCCCGACGAGGCCCTCGAGATCCTCACCATCGTGTCCGCCTACACCTCCGGTATGGCGCTCCAGTCCACGCGGGTGGCGTTGGAGGAGCACGAACACGACATGGACGCCGAACACTGGTGGCGCTCCCGATTCCCGTTGTTCCAGCGGTTCGCCGCCGAGGGCAGCTTCCCCACCATGTTGAGCGTCTCCGGCCCGCCCGACGTCGACGGCATGTTCGCGTCCGGCATGCGGCGCCTCCTGGACGGGCTCACGCCCTGGATGGAGGGCACCGGCGCCCCCTGAACCGCCCGGCGTCTCCGCGCAGGCACCGACACGCCCGCGACCTGCCCCCTTTGGACCGCCTCCCCCCGCAGACTTGTGCGCGTACGTGTCGGTCGGGGGAGGCGTGTTGGAGCAGGACGCCACGCGGAACGGGTACCACTGGGAGGCCCCCTGCCGGGGGAATCGGCGCGGGGGGTGGCGGGCCGCCGTGGGACGGTGGATGACGTCCCACCAGGTGGACGAGGTGGGCGGTGCCGGGTCGCGGCCGCGCGCCGAACGCCAGCACTCGTGGTGGAAGGTCATGTGTCTGACCGGCGTGGACTACTTCTCCACGCTGAGCTACCTCCCCAGTATCGCCATCCTCACGGCCGGGGCCCTGTCGCCGGTCGCCACCTTGCTGATCGTGCTGCTGACCCTGTTCGGCATGCTGCCCATCTACCGCCGCGTGGCCGAGCGCAGCCCGCACGGGCAGGGTTCGGTGGCGATGCTGGCGCACCTGCTGCCGGAGTGGCGGGGCAAGTTCCTGGTCCTGTGCCTGATCGGCTTCGTGGCGACCTCGTGGATCGTCACCATCACCCTGTCCACCGCCGACGCCACCGCGCACCTGGCGGCCAATCCGTACACCCCGCAGGCGGTGGCCGACCACCCGGTCCTGGTCACCCTGGTGCTCCTCGCCCTGCTGGGTGCGGTGTTCCTCGCGGGGTTCAAGGAAGCGGTCCGGGTGGCGATCCCCCTGGTGGTGCTGTTCCTCGCGTTGAACCTGGTGGTCGTGGTGGCGGCCCTGGCGCACATCGCCGCCCACCCGCAGACCCTGGCCCAGTGGGAGCTGTCCCTGACCGGCGACGGCCTCTGGTCCACCACCGGTGTGGTGCTGCTCGCCTTCCCGCTGCTGGTCCTGGGGCTGTCCGGGTTCGAGACCGGTGTGAGCATGATGCCGCTGGTGAGTTCGGAGGGCGCCGACCACGAGGAACGGATGCGGGCCCGCATCGCGGCCACCCGCAGGCTCCTCACCACCGCCGCGGTCATCATGAGCTTCTACCTGCTGGCGACCACCTTCGTCAGCGGGGTGCTGGTCTCCCGGTCGGACGTGGAGGTCGGCGGTCCGGCGGCCGACCGGGTCATGGCCTACCTGGCGCACGACCTGCTGGGGCAGGGGTTCGGCACCGTCTACGACGTCTCGACGATCCTTATCCTCTGGTTCGCGGGGGCCTCGGCCATGGCCGGGCTGATCAACATCGTGCCGCGCTACCTGCCCCGGTTCGGGATGGCCCCGGCGTGGGGGACCGCCGTCCGGCCCGTGGTGCTGGTGTACACGGCCGTGACGATGGTGATCACGATCGCCTTCGGGGCCAGCGTGGACGCGCAGTCCGGTGCCTACGCCACGGGCATCCTGGCGATGCTGGTGACATCGGCGGTGGCGGTGACCATCATCGTGCACCGCAGGCGGGCGCTGGCGGCGACGGTCGGGTTCTCGGTGCTGACCGTCGTGTTCGGGTTCGCGCTGGTGGACAACATCGTGAGCCGGCCGGACGGCCTGGCCATCGCGCTGTTGTTCGTGGTGGCGATCATCGTCGTGTCGCTGGTCTCGCGGGCCCTGCGCAGTACCGAACTGCGTGCGCACTCGGTCGACCTGGACCCGACCGCCCGGCGGTTCGTCCGGGAGGCGGCGCGGCACGGCAAGCTCCTCCTCTTCGCGAACCGGCCGCGCTCGGGGGAGGCGGACGAGTACGCGGCGACCGAGGCCGAGCAGCACCGGCTCAACCCGGTGTCGCTGAAGATCACCCCGCTGTTCCTGGAGGTGCGCGTCCACCATCCCTCGGACTTCGAGGGCACCCTCACCGTGCGGGGGACGTGGGTGCACGGTCACCGGGTGCTGCGGGTGAGCAGTCCCGCGGTCCCCAACGCGCTGGCGGCGGTGCTGCTGTGCGTGCGTGATGCCACGGGGAGCATCCCGCACTGCTACTTCGCCTGGTCCGAGGTCTCTCCGGTACGGGCTTTCTTCCGCTTCCTGGTGTTGGGTTCCGGTGGCACCGCCGGTTTCACCCGGGAGATCCTGCGGGAGAACGAGCTGGACGCCGACCGTCGGCCCGTGGTGCACGTGAGCTGACCCAAGGGGGCGGGGCTGGTGTCCCCGGCCCCTCGGGAGGGTCCGGCTCGTGACTCCGCGACCCGGTCAGGCGCCCGCGGGCCCGGTCAGGCGGGGGAGTCGGCCAGGGGGAGTTCGCACTGGGCGCGCATGTCCACCCAGGACCGGTGGGCCCGGTCCGCGCTCTCGCCCTCGTAGGGAACCGGGACGCCGCCCTGGATCCGGGCGGGGGTCCAGTCGGCCTCCGTGACGTCGCCTTGGTCGAAGGTGAGGGTGAGGACTCCGGTCTCGGCGGTCGCGCCGCCGAAGTTGTAGAACACGAAGTTGCTGAGTCCGTAGTGGACGTAGGCGCCGCGCTGGTAGCCGCCGGGGGAGAGCACGTGCGCGTGGCCGCCGACCACGGCGGCGGCGCCCGCCTCGGACAGCTCGTCCGCCAGCTGCGGGGCGTGCGGGAGCGGGCAGTGCGCGCCCTCCAGTCCCCAGTGGAGGAAGACCACGACGTTGTCGTGTTCGGCGGCGGCCTCGGAGACCGCGCTGACCATGCGTGCGCGCATCTCGCCCTTGGTGGAGGCCAGGCCGGGTTTGCCCTCGCCCGCGGTCCACTCGGGGATGAGGTGGTCGTCGATGACGTCGGTCGCGCCGAACAGGGCGATGCTCTGGCCGTCGACCTCGGCCACGTGCGGCGTGTAGGCCTCGTCCGCGTCCCGGCCCGCGCCCACGAGGGCGACGGGGGAGGCGTCCCCGTTGTCGAGGGTGTCGAGCAGGCCCTGCTCCCCGTAGTCCATGCCGTGGTTGTTGGCGACGGTGGCCACGTCGACACCGGCCGCGTCCAGGGCCTCCAGCGAGCTGGCGGGCGCACGGAAGACGAAGTCCTTGCCCGGTACGGGTGTGCCGCCCTCGGTGACGGCGGTCTCCAGGTTGACCATGGCGAGGTCGGCGGCGGACAGGTGTGCGGAGATCGGATCCAGGGCGGAGGCCGGGTCGTCCAGGCGGGAGCGGAGCAGTCCCTCGAACATCACGTCACCGCCGAAGGCGACGGTGAGGGGTTCCGGCTCCGGCTCCGGCTCAGGCTCCGGCTCCGGGGCGGAGGAGGGCCGGGGGTGCGCCGGTCCCTCGGTGCCGGGGGCGAGGGACCCCGCGCCGAGTTCGCCGTGGTCGCTCGCCGAGGAACAGGAGGCGACGAGGGGGAGGGCGAGCGTCGCGGCCCCGACCGCGATCGACCTGCGGATTCGTGGGCGCGGGTGTTCTGGGTTCATGCGTGCTCCAGTGAGGGAGCGCAGAGTGCATGTCCTTCCGGTAGGACGCGACCCGGCTGGCTCCGGTTGGTCCCGTGTGGGCGGTGCGCGCGGCGGGTCCCTGGCCCCGCGCCGATCGACTACGTATTGCTTTGGCTTGATCTCTGAGGGTGATGTCCTTTGGGTGTGTGGTGCCGCTGGTGCGAGTGGGGTGATGGTGCTTCGGGTCAGGTTAAGTCGCCCTGACCAGCGCCTATGGGTCTTTTGTGGCTCGTGGCGCGTCGCCGTGGGTGGCTGGTGGAACTCGGCGGTGGTGGTTGCGCTCGCGGCTCCGGGGAGGGTCGTGAAAAGGAGGGACTATTCGGGCATAAAGTGCGATCCACATAATTGTGTGCGCAGGGTATGAGGCGCTGAATGACTCGCCCGAAACGAATCTACGAAGTCGGTTAGTTCCTCTTTGTTGGGTGCGTTCGATGGGGTCTCTGGGTTTCGAGTGGCGATTGTTGTCGCGGATTCAGAGCCCAGCGAGTTGAAACGAACCCACCTGAACAGGAAGAATGACTCTACGTAATATCCCATGGGCGTAGGGTGTTCATGATTCGCGGCAACATTTCCGGAATGGGCCTGCGCGGACTCCTTGGCTGCTAACGTTTCGGTCCGTTGGCAGTTCCGGTCGGAAAGTACTTTGTGAGAACCGGGCCGACACCCATGTCTTCAGCAAGTGGGCCACCCCGCCGTCCCGACGTCTTCGTGGACGGGTCCGCTCGCCGTGTGACCCGGGGCGACCGCATCGACGGTCGCCGGGCTCGGGCTCACGGCTCGCGCTTTTCGGCGCATCCCCTGGCAGCACATCGTGAAAGGGTCCAAGCCGCACCATGCGAAACACGTTCCGTTACACCTTCGCCACCGCACTGACCGCGGGGCTGGTCCTGGCGCCCTTCAGCGCCGCGTTCGCCGACGTCCAGACCGACGGCTCCGGCGGTGTGGCCAGCGGAAACCAGATCGTCGTCCCCGTCGACGTCGAGGCCAACCTGTGCGGCAACTCCCTGGCCGTCCTCGGTATCTCCAAGGCCACGTGCACCAAGGTCTCCGAGGTCCTCTACGAGAACAGCGGGCAGGGCGCCAGCACCGACGGTTCGGGTGGTGTGGCCAGCGGAAACCAGCTCGTCGTTCCGGTGGACGCCGCCCTGAACGCCTGCGGCAACTCCGTGGCCGTGGCCGGGATCTCCGAGGCCGAGTGCAAGGAGGTGGTCGAGGTCCTGGAGAAGGAGGCCGAGGACGCTCCCTCCACCCTGACGACCGACGGTTCGGGTGGCGTGGCCAGCGGCAACCAGATCTCCGTCCCGGTGGACACCGCCATCGAGATCTGCGGCAACTCCATCGCCGTCCTGGGCGCCTCCAGCGCGCAGTGCACCACGATCATCAACATCATCCACGCCTCCCCGGACAACGAGGGCGCTCCCTCCGCCGCCACGAGCGGCGCCGGCGGTGTGGCCAGCGGCAACCAGGTCTCGGTGCCGGTCAACGCGGCCGTCGACATCTGCGGCAACGCGGTGTCCGTGCTCGGCATCGCCGAGGCCTCCTGCGTGGAGACCATCTCGGAGAAGCCCGAGGAGCCGAAGACCCCGGAGGAGTCCGAGAAGCCCGAGGAGCCGAAGACCCCGGAGGAGTCCGAGAAGCCCGAGGAGCCGAAGACCCCCGAGGAGTCCGAGAAGCCCAAGGTTCCGGAGAAGAACGAGGAGACCGACGAGAAGCCCGCTCCCCCGCAGGAGGCCGGTGAGGAGCTGGCGGTGACCGGTGGCGCCCTGGGCGGTCTGGTGGCCGCCGCCGTGGCCGCGATCGGCGCTGGTGGCGCCGGCCTGTACTTCGCCCGCAAGCGCAGGGCCGCCACCGCCGACGACGAGTAGTCGGCCCGCCCGGAGCACCGGGCCAGGAGCGCGGACGCGACGCGCCCGACCCACGGGGTCGCCGGGAGACCGGCGGCCCCGTCCGCGTGTGTGGGGTCGGTGCGGGGCGGCCGGGAACGTCTCATAACCTCGAAGACGTGCTCAAAGTCCTGTTCTCCTCACGCATGCTGGCCTTCCACGCGCTGGTCGTGGTCCTGGTGCCCGCCTTCGTCTGGCTGGGGTTCTGGCAGCTGGACCGGGCCGAGCTGCGCAGCGCGGCGGTCAACCTCCAACGGGACAACGTCGCCGCGGACCCCGTGGCCGTGGACCAGCTCGCCTCCGTGGGCGAGGACGTCGCGCCGTCGGACCGCTGGCGCACTGTCGAGGCCACCGGCACGTGGGACCAGGAGAACGAACTCCTGCTCCGCAACCGGGACGGCTCCCAGGGAGTGGGATTCCACGTGCTCACCCCGCTGGTCACCGGGGACGGTACGGCCGTCCTGGTCAACCGGGGGTGGATCGAGCGCGGCGAGAACGCCCAGGACACCCCCGACGCTCCCCCGGTTCCCGAGGGCGAGGTCCAGGTGACCGGGCGCCTCCAGTTCGGCGAGACGGAGGAGAACACCGGGCTGCGCGAGCGCGACGGTATGCCCGAGGGCCAGATCATGTTCGTGGACATGGGCCGGCTGGCCGAGGAGCTGCCGTACCCGATCTACGGCGGGTACGTGGAGCTCACCGCCCAGGACCCCGTGCCCGAGGAGGCGCCCGAGCGGATCGCCCTGCGCGAGGAGAACACCGGCATGAGCGCCTCCTACGCCTTCCAGTGGTGGGTGTTCAGCGTCGTCGCCGTGGTGGGCTGGGTCGTCCTGATCCGCCGTGAGCTCCGCGACGCCCGCGAGGCCGAGGAGAACGGTCCCGGGAGCGGGGACACTGGTGACGGAGACGCCCAGGACCCGGAGGGGCCCGCTGGCCCGGCCGAGCCCGCGCAGAGCGCTCGGCCGAACCGGACCTGAGCCGCGTCAGCAGCCCGAGGAGCAACGTGGACGATCAGATGGACTACCCGGCTCCCGGTTGGGTGGAGCGGCGTGCTGTGGCGGGCGACGAGAGCGCCCGCGCCGGTCGGCTGTGGTGGGACGGTGCCGCTGACGCCTACCAGGCCGAGCACGGCGACTTCCTCCGTGACGTGGGGTTCGTCTGGTCGCCCGAGGGCGTGGACGAGGCCGATGTGCGGCTGCTGGGCGGCCTGGACGGCAAGCGGGTGCTGGAGGTCGGCTGCGGTGCCGGGCAGTGCGGCCGGTGGCTGCGGGCCCAGGGCGTGCGGGAGGTCGTGGGGTTCGACCTGGCCCGGCGGCAGCTCCAGCACTCCCGGAGGATCGACGAGCAGACCGGGCACCGGCTGCCCGCGGTGCAGGCCGACGCGCAGCGGATGCCGTTCGCCACGGGCTCCTTCGACGTCGTCTTCTCCTCGTTCGGGGCGTTCCCGTTCGTGCCCGCCGCCGAGACCGCGCTGGCCGAGGCCGGGCGGGTGCTCAGGCCCGGCGGGCGGTTCGTGTTCTCGGTGACGCACCCGATCCGTTGGTGCTTCCCGGACGACCCCACCGAGCGGGGGATGACCGTGCGGCAGAGCTACTTCGACCGCCGCGCCTACGTGGAGGAGGACGACGAGGGCCGGGCGGTCTACGTGGAACACCACCACACCGTGGGCGACTGGTTGCGGGGGATCGTGGCGGCGGGGCTGGAGTTCCGGGACATGGTCGAGCCGGAGTGGCCCGAGGGGAACGACCAGGTGTGGGGCGGCTGGGGGCCGGTGCGCGGCCGGATGATCCCGGGGACGGCGATCTTCTCGGCGGTCAAGCCGGGGTAGCGCACCCGCGTCAGCCGCCCGGGTACGCGGGCGGGACGGAGTCGGGAATCTTCGGCCCGGGGATGAGGAGTCCTCTGGGGGATCGGGCCTGGGATGGGGTCCGTGAGGCGCGATGGACGCTCGGGGCTCAGGGGCGGAGAGAGGCGATGGTTCCGATCTCCAAGGCCGTCCACACCGTGCCGTCCGGAGCGAGCGTGATGCCGTGAGGCTCGCTGGCGGGGGTGGGCAGATCGAACAGGGAGATGTCGTCTTCTGGCGTGATGTGGCCGATCCGGTTCGCGCCCCACTCGGTGAACCAACATCCGCCTGCGGGATCCGCGGTGATCGCGTGGGGGTGTGAGTCGCGTCGAGGCAGGGGGAACTCCCGGACCTCTCCGTCCGGTGTGAGGCGGCCGATCTGGCCGGCGGCGATCTCCACGAACCACAGGGCGTGGTCAGAGCCCCGGGTGATGCCGACCGGGCCCGCGTCGGCGGTCGGGAGGGGGTGTAGTTCCACGTGCCCGCCGGTACTGATGCGTCCGATGGCGTTGGCCTGGTTGAGGGTGAAGTACAGGGCACCGTCGCGGCCCGAGGCGATGAACGAGGGGAACCCTCCCCGCATCGGTAGCGGGAACTCGGTGACCTCCCCGTCCGTGGTGATACGGCCGATCCGGTCGGCGTTCGTCTCGGTGAACCACAGTGCTTCGTCGGGCCCGGTGGTGATACCGAAGGGGCTGGCGTCCGGTGTCGGTAGTGAGAAGGAGTCCGTCCTGCCGTCGGACGTGATCCGGCCGACCCGGTGGTCCCGAGCGCGAGTGAACCAGGCCGCGCGGTCCGGTCCCAGGGTGATGACCGAAGGCCCGCACATGGCGGAGTCCAGCGGGTGGAGGGTCACGGAACCGTTCGGCCTCCTGTGGGCGATCTGGCCCTGGTGGACGAGGGTCACCCACAGGGAGCCGTCGGTGTCGGAGGCGATGCCGTAGGGACCCGCACCCGGCTCGGCCAGCGGGTGTTCGCGCACGGGACGCTGCTGAGGGCTGTCGGTCACGTGGGCTCTCCGGATTCCGGGGCGGGCAGGCGGTTCACGAGGTCCAGGATGATGCGGGCGAGCTCCTCGGGTCTGGCCATGGTCACGTTGTGGTGCCCGCGCATCTCCACGAGCGTCCGCTCCGGGCGGGCCGCGACGACGGCCCGCACTTCCTCCCGGCGTCCCGCGTAGAACCCTTCCTCGGGGAGCACGATCGTGAGCGGGCAGGTGACGCGTTCGTAGACGTCCAGGCTGGGGTGGATGACGGCCTCCGGTGCGACCGCGCTGATCACCGCGACCTGTTCGGGTGTGGGCCGTCGCAGCCGCGTGCGGTCCCCCTGGGTGAAGGAGCGCTCCAGAACCTCGCGCACCAGACCGGGGCGGGAGCCCCGGTTCAGATCGTCGTCCTGCGCCTCTCGAACGCACTGGTCGATGTACGCGTGCGCCTCGTCAGGGGTGGCTGACCATCCGTAGCGGAACTGTGCGCGCAGTGCCTCGCCCGCTGCCGGAGTGGTCCACTGCGCCTGGTCCGCCACGGCCTTCTCACGGGTGTTCAGGACGAGGCCGTCGACCACGCACACGGCGGCGGGCCGGAGCAACCCCGCGGCGGCCACGGCGGTGACGGCGTAACCGCCCAGGGAGTGCCCGACCAGGACGGGGTTCTCCCAGCCCAGGGCCCGAGCGGCGTCGGCCAGGTCGCACCAGTACTGTTCGGCGTTCTCGGAGTCGACAGCGGTGCGCCCGTGTCCGCGCAGGTCCACGGCGACGACTCGACAGCGATCGGTCAGATGCGCCGCGACGTCGGTCCAGGCTGCCGCGTTGTGCCCGCTGCCGTGGACCAGGAGCACCGGTGTGCCCTCGCCGCCGAAGTCCAGCCCGGCCAGGGTGTCCCGGCCGAGGTCGAGTGTGATCTCCCGGATTCTCACCGGACCATCCTGGGCTCGGAGCACAGGACGTGCAACCGCATTCTCCTGTGTCGCGGTGGGGGTTGGGGGATGACCGCAAGGGTCTCGGCCTCGATCCGGTCCTGTGGGCGAGCGCTCCACGACTCGCTGATCCGCTGTCCCGAGTACTACGACCACCACGTGGCGGAGCGGAGTCTGCTCTCCAGCGGGTGATCTGGTCACCGAGCGTTCCGGTGCTCCGCGACCACCGCGCGGGTTGGCCGTCCGAGCCGGTGCCGGTGGACTTCCTCACCGCGGCCGCGCCTAACCACGGCAGGCACGCGGGTGGTGTTGGGGGCGTGGGGTTGTGGGGTGTCGGCAACCGTCCCGAGGTGGTGGCCGCCGCGTTCGCCAAGCACCTCAAGGGGGACTTCGCGGGGGTGTTCGATCGGGTGGTCTTCGCGGTGTCGGACCGGGATCCCGGGGTACGCAGACCCTTCGAGGAGGCCTTCGATGAACGCATGGAGCGGTGAGTTCGAGAGCCGGGGACCCGGTGGGGTCACGGTTCGGAACGCGGTGCCCGACGACCACGGGCGGATCATCGCTGTGTGCGACGAATGGTGGGGGAGGCCGGTCGCGCACATCCTGCCGCGCCTGTTCCTCGACCACTTCCGCATGACGTCCCTGGTCGCCGAAGACGACGAGGGGATCGCGGGTTTCCTGGTGGGGTTCCCCAGCCCGGCTCGTGCGGCGGAGGCCTACGTGCACTTCACGGGTGTGGCCCCGAGACAGCGGCGCTCGGGGCTGGGCAGGGAGATGTACCGCCTGTTCACCGACGCCGCCAGGGCCGACGGGCGTTCCCTGGTGCGCGCGGTCACCTCGCCTTCCAACGAGCGCTCGATCGCGTTCCACCGGTCCCTCGGGTTCGCGGTGACCGGCCCGTTCGAGGACTACGACGGCCCTGGCCACGACCGGATGTGCTTCGCGCTCCAGCTGTAGGCCGGGGCCGGGGTTGTCGGTGTCGCGTTCCGGGGGCGGGGCCTTGAAGACGTGGACGCTCTGGGAACGGGCGAGGTCCATGGGCTCAGTGGGGCCGATGAGATTGCCGTCCACGCGTGTGTGGGGTACAGCCGTCCGGTTTCTGGATGCTGCGATTTCCGGTCGCAGCCTGCTGTGGGCGGTGTTGCGGACCGGGTGCCCTGAGCCCGGTCCGAGCCCTGAGCGTCGGGACAGCTGGGATCGGTGCCGTTCGGCGGAGGCACGGAGGGCGTCCGGACGTCGGGGAGGGTCCCTGTGCCGGAGGGGCGGACGACTCCAGTGGTCTTCCTGGCGAGCCTGGACATTGGGCTTGTCGAGTCCAGGCAATGCGGGTGCACACAAACAGAAGCGGGACGGCCTGGATCCTTGCGGTATGTCATGAGTTGGACGCCTGCGATCCCGCAGATCAGCGTGAACTTGTGACTCAGAGTGCTGAAAGGGCAACGATGAGATCGTCCTCCCTTCCTAGGGCAGACGAGGGGATTCCTCTCCTCATACCTCTCACAACGCTGGCCCCTCAGCCACGCTGGAAAAGAGCACCACGATGGCGTACGTCCACTACCACCAGGACAACGGCTTCGACAAGAAGAAGGTGATGCTGCCCGGCGGCACCCCCTTCGTCCTCTACTGGAACTGGGACGACAAGGGCATCTTCTACCCGCTCGCTCTGCTCGGCGGCACCGGCGGCGACCGGTACGACTTCAGCTTCAAGGACGGTGTAGACCCCTCCAGCGTCCTCCAGTTCCGGTTCGACACCGCCGCTGACCAGCTCACCGAGACCAAGCTGGAGGACACCAACCTGGAGTTCCGACGCGGCCGGTCCGGCTCCTGGGAGCGCGCGGTCCAGCGCAAGGGACAGGACTTCTACATCGCCGCCCAGGGTTCGTCCGAGAGCATGGTCGGTATCGAGGAGGCCAAGGTCTACGACGACCAGATCCGCTTCGCACTGCGGATGGACATCGCGGGCAGGGGCGACTCCTGGATCTCCGCGCACGACACCGGCAAGAGCATCCGCATGCGCGACGACAGCGACCTCCGGGGCCACCTCGTGGCCTACCGGCGAGGCAACGTGAGCGACGACGCCACCGGCGGCAGCGGCATCAGCGCCAAGCTCTACCCGCTCTCCTGGGCGCAGCTCATCGACGAGATCAAGTAGTCCAGCGACAGTGAACACCGGGCGGCCGGGCCCCTGCTCGGCCGCCCGTTCAGGACCGGTTCACCCCTGGGCGGCGACCTCAGGCATTCGTTCGGTTCCGCGTGGACCCGGATGCCACGATCCCGGTGCCGGATGGTGTCGGACGGTTCCGACGGAGCTGCGTCCTGGTGGCCCTTGCCTGTGTTCGGTACCCTGTGCCACGATTCATCCACGAAAAGGGACGGCGTGGTCCGTCGTCGCCGCAGGTATCGCCGCCCTCGCGCTGGCTCTGGTCAGCGCCTCTCCCGCCCACGCCGCCGAGGAACCCCTCGCCTGTGGCATGTACCGCTTCGTCGAGAACCGAATCCGATGGTCGGCGGCCACGCTGTTCCCGAAGAGGACCGGCGCAGACAGGACCTCAGCAAGGACCGGTGCCTGCGCCAGGAGATTCAGAAGTTCCGGAACAGCTCGGACCAGGACGTCAGATCAACGGCTAGTGCGCCCCCGACAACGAACACGACCTGCCGCCGTCCGAGAGCCAGCTCCTGAGTAGTCAGTGTGGGTGCCGACTGCTGTCAGTGGCCCGAGGGGGCGGCCGCGTTCAGCATCGGGCTGAGCACCGCGGGGTCCTCGCCTCCTTGCGCGTATGATCCGGGCCATCGGAGAAGGGGCGGGAGTGCGACTCAAACTCGATCTGCACGACATTTTCAACAAGGGCGTCAGCATTGACAAGGCCCTGAACGACATCATGGACGAGGCCGAACGGAAGCGGGCCAAGACCATCGAGATCATCCCGGGCAAGGGCTCGGGGCAGTTGAAGAAGCGGGTGCTGCGCTTCCTCAACCGCAAGGACGTCAAGGCCCGCTACCACCGCGTCGAGAAGGACTCCAAGAACTTCGGTCGCCTGTTCGTCCACTTCAAGCACTAGGAGGCCCGGGGGCGGCGGAGGATCTCTGAGTGCTAGAAGTGGACGAACAAGCAGCCAGGAGTCCTGCAACGACCACACCTTCCCCGAGCATGCGTCTGCCGTGGGACTCATACCGTGACCAGGTGCACGTCGTCCGTGCCGATTGCGTCCACAGCGTCAAACAGAGTGGCTAACTTAGCCAAGTTGGCGAATTTGGCGTATCGTGGGGGCATGAGTACTGAGCCAATGGAGCTGTCTGTCGCGGATGCCCGCAACCACTTCTCCCAGCGCGTGAACAGGGCGGCCTTTGGTGATGAGATCACCTATGTGACCAGGGGGCGCAAGCACGAGCGTGTAGCCGCGATCGTTCCGATCGAGCTGGTCGAGGCCTACGAGGAGCTGCTCGATCAGCAGGACGGTGCCGTCGCACATCAGAGGTTGGAGGAGATCCGGTCGGGTGACGCCGAGGTTGTGTCCGCGGAGGACGTGGCCAAGGAGCTCGGCCTGTGATGGATGGGCAGTCGCGTTCCTACGATGTGGTGTTCGACAGCCGGGCCAGTAAGGAACTCGGCAAGTTGGACAAGCCCGTAGCGCGTCGCGTGTACTCAGCCGTGATGGCTCTGGCTGAGGAGCCCCGTCCGGACGGGTGCCGTCAGCTCAGCGGTTACCCAGGTCTGTGGCGTGTCCGGGTGGGCGACCACCGGGTGGTCTACTCGATCGATGATGGTCGCCTGGTCGTCGTGGCCCTGCGTGTCGCCCATCGTCGTGAGGTCTACCGGAATCTCTGAGCAGGACTTCCGTAAGTGCGTTCAGCCAAGAACTACGGTCGCCTGTTCGTCCACTTCAAGCACCAGGCCGTGATCCAGGTTCGGGTTCCGTACTCTTCACGCGCGAATCGCGCCTGCCTGCACGGACGCGGCATCGGGTGAAGGGCGCGAGGCGTTGGCGCGGGGCGGTGCGCAGGGGTTGCACCTTCCGTAGCGGCATGTGGTCCAGTGGACTCAAGTCCCGAGTCCTTGAGGAAAGGTCCCCGCTCATGCAGGTGTCTCTCATGCCACCCCGTCAGGTCAAGATCGGTGACGCGGCGGCCTTCGTCGGCATCACGCCACGGGCGATTCGCCACTACCACGAGATCGGTCTGCTCCCCGAGCCTGAACGGGGCGGCGATGGCCGCCGCCGTTACGGGCACGAGGACATGATCCGCCTGCTGTGGATTCGCAGGATGGCCGATGCCGGGATCGCCCTGGACGACATCCGCGACTCCTTCGCGACCGATACGACTTCCGGTGGCGCCGACAGCGGAGGCGGTATCGCGGGCACCCTGGAGCGGTTGGAGGAGACCCTCACCGAGCGGGAAGCAGAACTGCGGCGGCAACGGACCGCCGTGCAGCGGATGCGCACCGAAGGCAGCCGGATGGGCCTGCTCTCCGACTTCGTCACCGAACGCCTCAGGAGCCTGCCCGAGGGCTCCCTGCGCCAGGCGGACCTGGACACTCTGCTGGTTACTGAGCGGATCCTCGGCCCGCTCGGCGCGGCCGTCCAGGCCACCCGCTTCATCGCCCTGGCCACGCATCCCACTCTGCGGGAGGACGCTGACCGCATCGATGCCGCCGAGGAGGCCCTCGACGACACCGTCGCCGTCGACGATCCACGGGTGGCCCAAGTGGCCGCCGAACGGCACAACTTCGAAAGCGCACTGAATGCCGTCATCGAGGAGTCCGGCCTGGACAAGGACGACGATGCCCTCTTCGACGCCTGGGACACTTTGCACCCTCCCGCCGATGACGGCGAGGACGAGGCCCACCTCAGCACTGGCAGGAGGGAGGCAGGATCCATGAGCGCGTTCGAAGCCCTCGGCAAGATGCCCTACGACTTCTCCCCGGCCCGCCAACGCTGTATGGAACTGGCCGTGGAACTGTCCGTCCAAGGCTCACCCGCTACCTGAACCGTGAGGTCGCCTGGTCCTCGCGCCTGTGGGGGTGGCTGGGGCCCGGCGGGTGCCGGGCCCCAGCCTCTCGTCGGTTCAGGTTGGGATGCCGATCTCGTGGGTGAGGGTTCGGCTGAGGGTTTCCAGGGTGGTCAGGCCCAGGAGGAGGGTGGAGCTGATGGCGGTGGCGGGCCATCCCCACCGCCATCAGCGGGGTGCTCGGTGGCGGCCCCGGGGGAGGGCGGGTTCTGGTTCGGCCTGTGCGGCGTCGGCTGCCCATTGGGCCTCTTGGGCCTTCTGTTCGCGTTGTTGGCGGGCCACTTTGACCCAGTGCGGGAGGGGTCCGTGTTGAAGCATGTACGCCACGCGGGGGTTGTCGCTCATCCTGTTGGACTACTACGAAGTCGAGGACCCGGCCACGCGGAAGGCCACCATCGACCTCGCGCGACAGTCCCGCGAGCGTGGTTGGTGGACCAAATTCAAGGACGTGTTCGGTACCGACTCCTTGGTTGGCTTCGAGGAGGAGGCTTCTGTCATCTCCACCTGGCAGCCCGTCGTCATCCCGGGCCTGCTCCAGACGGAGGGCTACGCAGAGGCCTCCGTGCGTGCCAGCCTGGCCCGCCCGTCTAACGAAGTCGCTCGCCAGGTTGAAGCACGCATGGCCCGGCAAGACGTCCTTGAAGGTGAACAGCCTCCGACTGTGTGGGCTGTGATCGATGAATCCGCTCTGCGCCGGATGCCTACGGAGGACGGTGTCGCTGCGGGGCAGATCAAGCATCTGATTGACGCAGCGGAGAACCCTGATAACGGAGTCACTATCCAGGTACTTCCGTTCACTGCCGGGCTCCATCCCGGAGTGTCAGGACCGTTCGTCGTCTTGGATTTCCCCGACGAGATGGACGCACCGATCGTCTACCTCGAATCGAGGACAGAGGGGCTGTTCCTAGAGGAGACGGAGGAGGTCGGTGAGTACCGGCACGTGTTCGATCATCTCCAGGTCACAGCCCAGTCACACACGGAGTCGATCCGCACCATGAAGAAGATCCACGACGCTCTGTAGAAAGCAGCCGACATGCATTCATCCACTCAGCTCAACTTCCGCAAGTCGAGCTTCTCCAGCACCAACCGCGACTGCGTCGAGGTCGCTGACTTCCAGGGAGGCTCTGCGGTGCGAGACACCCAGAATCGCGATGACGGGCACCTCGCCTTCGCGCCCCAGGAGTGGGTCGCTCTACTCAGCACTGCGCGCACCAACCGGTAGCCCGTACAAAGGATGAGGGCCCTGACCGTGATGGTCGGGGCCCTCTGCATTCATCCAATCCGAATTCTACCCCGCACTCCTGCGGGCGGGAAGCAGGCTCCTCTGTCCACAGCTGGACAGGAGTTCGGGACATTCTTCTCTGCACACGGGGCGTTGAAGCGGGCAGGACTGTGCATGAGTCAGTCAGTGCCCTCACTCCCAGCGGAGGCCCCCAAGATGCACCCTCACATCGACGAACTCACCTTCCACAAGTCCAGCTACAGCGCCAACAGTGCCAACTGCGTCGAGGTCGCCCGCTTCCGCAAGTCCTCCTACAGCGGGGGCCGCACCGACAACTGCGTGGAGGTCGCTGACCTCCCCAGCGGCGCCGCTGTCCGCGACACCCAGAACAGGAACTTCGGCGCGCTGTCCTTCCCGTCCTCGGAGTGGTCGGCCTTGCTCTCCATCACCCGCACTGGATGACGAGCGGATGTTCCGTGTCTCAGAGATGATCACCCGATAGGAAGAGCCGATGTACTCGTTCCCTGCTGAGGCCCCCTGGCGCACTTCGTCCTACACGCAGCAGCAGAACTGCGTTGAGGTCGCTGACGCGCCAGGGTTGTCTGCTGTCCGAGACACCAAGAATCGCCAGCAGGGTCACCTGGCGTTCGCCTCCCCGGAGTGGCACGCCTTTGTCGCGGGAATTCGACAGAGCTGACCTCAGGCGGAACGCAGGCCCCTAGGTGAAACCAGGGGGCCTACGTGTACTCGTTCCAAGACCACTTTACCCCGGAGTGGCGGGCGGCCATTGTCCACAGCTGGACAGTGTCTCGGGACGTTTTCCTCTGAGCACGGGTGTGGAAGCGGGCAGGACTGTGTATGAGTGAGTCACTGCCCACCCCCAGCGGAGGTTCCCAAGATGCACCCCCACATCGACGAACTCGCCTTCCACAAGTCCAGCTACAGCGACCGCAACAACTGTGTGGAAGTCGCCCGCTTCCGCAAGTCCTCATACAGCGGGGCCCGTACCGAAAACTGTGTCGAGGTCGCTGACCTGCCCACCGGTGCCGCCGTCCGAGACACTCAGCACAGGGAACTCGGCGCGCTGGCCTTCCCCTCCCTCGAATGGTCCGCGCTCCTCCGCGTCGCTCAGTAGCCCGAACACGAACGACCCCGACCGTGGTGGCCGGGGCCTTTCTCACTCCCGAGCACTCAAAAACCCCTCCAGTTCCTCCCGAGTGGGCGAGGTGGCGGGGCCGGGCCGGGTCACTGCCAGGGCAGCCCCCGCGTTGGCCCGGCGGGCGGCCTCCCACGGCGAACTACCCGAGGCCAACGCGGCGGTGAACACACCTACATGCGCGTCGCCCGCGCCGTTGGTGTCCACGGCCTCCACGGCGAACCCCGGGACTCGGACGGGCTCAGCATCCCTCGTGGCGACCAGACAACCCTCGGCGGAGTCGCGCAGCACCACCACCCCGTCGGGTGCCACACGTTTCACCAGCATCGCGGCGGCGGCGTGCAGGTCAGCAGTCCCGGTGACGGTGACCGCCTCGGCAGCACTCAGGCTGAGCACGTCCGTCCGTGCCAGCACCGTCGCGAGAGTCCCGGTGGGAACATCACCCACCACCGGCGCCGGGTCCAACACCAGCCTCACCCCCTGCGGAAGCTCACCGATCCAGGTGACCAGCTCGTCGGCGCGCTGCCCGGGCAGCAGCGAGTACCCCACCGTGTAAACGAAGTCGCCCTCCGCGGGGCGCAGGGCGCGCAGGTCCGCCAAGGGCAGGTCCGTCTCGGCACCCAGGTGCGTGACGAAGGTGCGTTCCGCCGAGGAGTCCACCAGTGCCACGCAGAAACCGGTGTCGCGGGGCCGGGGCGGGTGCGCGCACACCACCCCCGCGTCGCGCAGCGCGGCCCGGACCAGGTCACCGTGGGGACCCTTCCCGTGCGCACCCCCGTAGACCACCTCCATCCCGGCGCGCGTGGCGGCGGCGATCACGTTGAACCCGCCTCCGGGTACCGTGCGGGCGCTGCTGGCGAAGGTGTCACCACCCGGCTCGGGCAGGTGTTCGACGGTCATGACGACGTCGATGATCACCGGTCCCACATGGTGCAGGCGAACGGACATTCCTGGGTCCCTCCATCGTTCTGTTGTCGAGACTTTGCCCTGATCATCCCCGGTATGTCAGTGCTCTGGAGGACACTCAGGAGGGAGCCACGACGGGAGGCAGCATGATCACCACCGACTATGTGGTCGGTTCGCCCTGCTGGGTCGAACTGACCACCGCCGACGTGGACCGGGCGGTCGACTTCTACGGCCGGGTGTTCGGTTGGACCGCGGAGTCGGCCGGCCCGGACACCGGCGGCTACATGTTGATCAGGCACGAGGGTGCCCTGATCGGCGGACTCGGCCCGAAGATGTCCGATGACCAGGCCGTCACCTGGTCCCTCTACTTCAACACCCCCGACCTCGACATGACCTTCCAGCGCGCCCGGGAACTGGGCGCCACGCCCTACGTGGAGCCCATGGACGTCATGGGCCTGGGCAGGATGGCCGTCGTGGGCGACCCGCAGGGCGGGTCGGTATCCCTCTGGGAGGCCGGAACCCTACCGGGCATGGAGCGGACCGACGAGCCGAACACCTTCATGTGGGCCGAGCTGTGGACGCCCTCCGCCGAGGGCGCCAGGGAGTTCTACAGCGGCCTGTTCGGGTGGGAGTTCGACGCCTTCGACCTCGGCGACGCGGGCGTGTACTCGATCACCCGCCCGGCGGGACTGGGCGACGACCGGAGCTTCGGCGGGATCATGGGCGTCGACGCCGACAACCTGACCGCCACCAGGGGCGCGGCCGACTGGCATCCCGTCTTCCACTCCACCGACTGCGACGCCACCGTCGCGGAGGTCACCGCTGCGGGCGGACACGTCTACATGGGACCGGAATCCACCGCGGGCGTGGGACGGCTGGCGGCGGTCGCCGACCCGTTCGGCGCCGGGTTCGTGCTGCTCAGCCCGGACCCCGGGTAGGACCGACGGGCCCCGCTCGCCAGGCGGAGCGGGGCCCGGCCGCTACTGGCGCGAGACGGCGGAGGCGCCGCCGCGCAGCACGAACTTCTGGATCTTGCCGGTGGCGGTCTTGGGCAGCTGCTCCACGAACTCCACCTGGGTGGGCGCCTTGAAGTGCGCGAGATGCTCACGCGCGAAGGCGATGATCTCCTCCTCGGTGGCCGAGGCACCCTCGCACAGCACCACGGAGGCGCGCGGGGTCTCGCCCCAGCGCTCGTGCGGCACCCCCACGATCGCCACTTCCAGCACCGCGGGATGCCGGAGCAGCACCCCCTCCACCTCGACGGACGAGATGTTCTCGCCGCCGGAGATGATCACGTCCTTGATCCGGTCCTGGATCTCCATGTAGCCGTCCGGGTGGGTGACGGCGGCGTCTCCGGTGCGGAACCAGCCGTCGCCCATGGCCTGTTCGGTGGCCTCGGGGTCGTTGTAGTAGCCCTTCATCACCACGTTGCCGCGCACGGTGATCTGGCCGACGGTCGTCCCGTCCCAGGGCACCTCGTCGCCGTTCCCGTCGACCACGCGCAGCTCGCCGGAGGTGATCAGCTCGACCCCTTGGCGGGCCTTGACCGCAGCGCGTTCGCGCACGTCCAGGTCGCGGTGCTCGGGACGCGGTTCGCAGACCGTGATGAAGGGCGTGGTCTCCGTCAGGCCGTAGACGTGGGTGACGGTCCAGCCGAAGTCCTCCTCCAGCCGTTCGATGGTCTCGGCGGCGGGCGAGGCCCCGGCCGTCACCACGTGCACCCCCGGCGCGACGGTGCCACGTACGGCCTCGGGGGTGTTGGAGAGCATGATCAGCACCGTGGGCGCCGCGCACAGCCAGGTCACCTCCTCGGTGCGGATGAGCTCGAACACCCGCGCCGGGTCCATGGCGGGCAGGCACACGTGGGTGCCCCCGGCGGCCGTGACCGTCCACGTGTAGGTCCAGCCGTTGGCGTGGAACATCGGCAGCGTCCACAGGTACTTCTCGCCGAGCCCGATCCGCAGGTGCAGCAGGGTGCCCACCGAGTTCATGTACGCGTTGCGGTGGGTGATCATCACACCCTTGGGGCGCGCGGTCGTGCCGGAGGTGTAGTTGATCGTGAGCAGGTCGGTCTCCGCGATCTCCGGGCGCGCGAAGTCGGGGGAGGCCGCCGCGACCAGGGACTCGTAGTCCTCCCACCCGTCGCGGACGCCCTCCAGGGCGACGAAGCGCTCCACCCCGGGCATCCGGTCCCGCACGCCCTCGACCGTTTCCAGCTGGTCGGAGTGCACGCACAGCACCTTGGCGCCGGAGTGGTTGACGATGTAGACGAAGTCCTCGGCGGTCAGGCGGAAGTTGACCGGGACCAGGACCGCGCCCAGCTGCGGGACCGCGTAGAACGACTCCAGCTGCGCGTGCGTGTTGGGCGCGATGTAGGCGACCCGGTCGCCCTTGGCCACGCCCATGTCCTGGAGCGCGGACGACCAGCGGTCGCAGCGGTCGAAGAACTGCTCGTAGGTGAGCCGGAGGTCCCGGTCGACCAGCGCCTCGCGGTGCGGGTGCAGTCTGCGGGTCCGGCGGGCGAACTCCAGGGGAGTCAGGGTGAGTTCCATCGTGCCCTCTCTGTGTGGTGCTGCCTGGTGTCGGCGACCGGCTGGGTACGGCCGGGGCGGGTCGGGAGGTCGAACAGTGCGGCGGCGTTGTCGTGCAGGACTCCGCGTAGCCAGTCCTCCCCCAGGTCCAGTTCGACCAGGCTCCGGATCTGGTCGAGGTAGCTGTACGGGATGTTCGGGAAGTCGGTACCCAGGAGCACGCGGTGACCGAACTCCCGGAGGCGGGGCAGCTCCTCCCGGGGGAAGGGCGACCGCCGCTCCGTGAACGGGGTGAACGTCATGGTGGTGTCCAGGTGGACGCGGTCGTACCCCTCGACCAGGTCCAGGAACGCCGAGTACTCGGGCGCGCCCGAGTGGGCGACCACGGCGGTCAGCGCCGGGTGCTGGCGCAGCACCTCCGCGAAGGGGCCGGGGCCGGTGAAGTTCCCGGGGGTCGGTCCGGAGCCGCAGTGGACGACCACGGGGGTACCGGAGTCCGCGAGGGCGCCCCAGACGTCGGAGAGCAGGGGGTCGCGCGGGTCGTAGGCGCCGACCTGGAGGTGGGCCTTGAAGACGCGGGCACCGGATCCGATCGCCTCGGCCACGTAGCCGGCCGCCTCGGGCTCGGCGAAGAAGGTGGCGCTGCGCAGGGAATCGGGGTGCCGGTCGGCGAAGTCGGCCGCCCAGCCGTTGAGCCAGGCGGCCATGGCCGGCCGGTGGGGGTAGGAGAGCGCGGTGAAGCCCAGGACGCCGAACCCGCGCAGGAGGGCGACCCGTTCGTCCTCGGCCACCCGGTAGCGGGGGTTGAGGGGCCAGACGCCATCGCCGAGGGCGTCGAAGTAGGCCTGGACCTTGCGCAGGACGTTGTTCGGCATGAAGTGCGTGTGCACGTCCACGAGGCCGGGGAGTCCGAGCCCGCCCCAGATCCGGCGGATCGCGGTCTCCTCGTCACCCTCGGGGGCAAGTGAGATTCCAGTCACATGCGCCAGCCTACGACCGATCCGAACCGCGCTCGGGGCTGGGGCGGGCCCACTGGTCAGTGACGGTCCCGCGCGCTGGGTCAGAGGGTCAGGAGGAGGACCCCGGCCACGACCACTGCCGAGGCGACGATCCGGACCGCACCCACGCGTTCCTTGAAGAACACCAGGCCGATCAGCGCCGCGAAGACGATGCTGGTCTCCCGTAGGGCGGCGATCCCGGCGACGGCTCCCGACAGCTGTGCCCACAGGACCAGCCCGTAGGCGCCCGCGCTGACCGCGCCGCCGAACAGGCCGACCTTCCAGATCGGCCTCAGCTGCTCGGCCAGGTTCCTCCGCCGGGTGGCCAGGGCCACGAGGAAGAACACCGGTCCCTGGAGCATCATGATCCACGTGATGTACCCCAGCGGATCCTGGGTCAGGCGCACCCCGTAGGCGTCCACCACGGTGTAGGAGGCGATCGCCAACCCGGTCGCGAAGGCCGCCAGGAGCGCGGGCACGTGGTGCCGCCGGGGCAGGCCGCCCGCGAACACCAGGATCATGAGCCCGGCCGAGATGACCAGGACCCCGACCAGCTCCTGGAGAGGCAGGCTCTCGCCGAGCAGGAGGACCCCGATGAGGGCCACCACCCAGGGCGCGGTGCCGCGGGCCAGGGGGTAGACCTGCCCGAAGTCGCCGGTCCGGTAGGAGAGCATCAGCAGGGTCAGGTAGAGCAGGTGCGTGCCCAGGGACGCCAGGAGGAGCGGCCAGGCCTCGGGCGGCGGCATCCCGACCACGAACAGCAGTGGGAGGGTCACGAACATCCCGCCGAGTCCGATCAGCGCGAAGCCGAGCAGGCGGTCGGTTATCGCGTGCGCGATCGCGTTCCACGCCGCGTGGAGCAGTGCCGCCACCAGCACCGCGACGACGATAGGTGTGGTCATTGGATGTCTCGCAGAGGGTAAGGGGGACCCCGCAAGGCTAGCCCCCGCTCTCCGTGCGTCCCCGTGGGCACCCCGGCCCGGCCTCTCCGGTCAGGCGAGAACGCCCTGTGCGGGTTGTGTCCGACCGGAGGACTGCGGGCTCACGAGAGACGCTGCGTGCCCCCGCCCTCCGTGCGTCCGGGAGGCGGCCCCGGCCCGGCCTCTCCGGTCGGGTGAGGACGCCCTGTGGGGGCTGCGCCCGACCGGAGGGTCGCGGGCTCACGAGAGGCGCTGCGCTCGGGCGTTGGTGGGTGAGATGTGGCTGTTGCGCAGGTGCTCGTAGACGATCGAGGCGCGCACGTCGGCCACCTCCGGCCGCTCGGTCAGCTTGTCCACCACGAAGGCGTACAGGCTGTTGTTGTCCGGCAGGGCCACGTGCACCAGGAAGTCCTCGTTCCCCGAGGTGACGAAGACCGACAGGGTGTCCGGCAGGGCGCGGACCCAGTCGCGGAAGGCCTCGATGTTGTGGCGCGAGGGCTTCACGACGCTCACGGTGATGAGCGCCTGGACGGGGCGTCCGATGAGTTCGAGGTCCACGTCCAGGAGTGAGCCCCGAATCACACCTCTTTCTCGCAGTGCGCGGGTCCGATCCAGCGTCGTCGTGGGCGATGCGCCGACCGCCGCGGCCACGTCCCGGTTGGTTTTTCGTGCGTCTGACTGGAGTTCGGCCAGGATCGCCGTATCTAGTTCGTCAAGATCAGCCATGACCAGAGTTTACCCGTACTTAATACGGGTTGTTGTGTTCGACTCCGAAGCATGCGTAACATCTGAGCGAAAAGGTCGTATTTGGCTCGCCAGGAAGTGATCCTTCCCGGAGGCACTGTCGCCCGCCGGTCGGCCAGCACTGGTGCAACGTCGCACCACCGCAACACAAAGGGACGTCCGTCACCGTGAGACCTTCCTCTGTCGTGGCCGTCGCCGACCGACCGTCGGTACGCCCGGAACCGCGGGGCCGCCTCCTGGCCCTGCTCGCCATCGTCTGCGCGGCGCTCAACCTGCGCCTCGTGGTCACCTCCCTGTCCCCCCTGCTGACCACCATCGGCGAGGAGTTCGGGTTCACCGCCACCGTCGTGGGTGTCTTCGGCACCCTGCCGCTGGTGGCGTTCGCCGTGTTCGGCCTGGTCACCCCGGCCGTCATGCGCCGCCTGGGCCCCGAGGCCACGGCCGCTCTCAGCATGCTCCTCGCCGGTGTGGGCCAGGTGATGCGCGCCTTCGCGCCCGACACCGGAACCCTGCTGGTACTCACCGGGATCGCGCTCACCGGAGCCGCCCTGGGCAACGTCGTGCTGCCGCCGCTGATCAAGCAGTACTTCCCGGACCGGCTCGCCGCCCTCAGCACCGTGCAGATGGTCTCCATCCACCTCGGTGCCCTCTTCCCGCCCCTGGTCGCGATCCCCCTGGCCGAGGTCGCCGGGTGGCGGGTGGCCCTCGGCGTCTGGTCCTTCCTGGCCCTGGCCGCCGCGATCCTGTGGACCGTCCAGTGGCGGCGGCCCGGCAGCGCGCCGCGCGCCGCCGTCCCCTCCGGAGGGCCGTCCCTGGCCCGCCCGATCTGGCGAGTGGGCATGGCCTGGCGCATGGCGCTGCTGTTCGGCATGGTCACCTGGAACGTCTTCACGCTGTTCACCTGGCTGCCCGCGCTGCTCGACGAGGCCGGGCACGGCCCCGCCCTGGCCGGGAGCCTGGTCTCCCTGATGGTCGGCACCAGCCTGATGTTCGGCCTGGTCGCGCCGATCGTCACCCTGCGGGCCGCCAACACCTTCCCGATCGTCGCCCTCGGGCTGGTCGGCTACGGCGTGGGCTACCTCGGTGTGGCCGCGGCCCCCGGGTACGCCGCGCTGTGGGTGCTCTTCCTCGGCATGGGCACCAGCCTGTTCGTGGTCGTCATGACCATGATCAACGCCCGCAGTTCCACACCGCAGGGCGCGGCGGCCCTGTCCGGGTTCGTGCAGGGGGCGGGCAGCGGTATCGCCCTGGGCGGCCCGTTGCTGTTCGGTCTGTTCAACGAGCTGACCGGCGGCTGGACCCTCTCCTACACGGTGATCGCTGGCGGTTCGCTGGTCGTGGGCCTGGTGGTCGCCTACGTGGAACGCACCCCGTGGACGATCGAGGCGGCCGCCCAGCGGCGTCGCCCGGACCGCTCACCCGACCTCCCGGGCGTCCGTTCCTGAAGGGGCGGCCAGTAGTGGCCAATTCGTCGGATATGCGAAACATGTGTCCACTCAAGCTCGCAATGCCCACAACAGGCGCATAATGTCTGTCTGAGTAACTCACCCCCCGAAAGACCCTCCTTCGTGATCCCCGCCGTTCCCTCCTGACGCCCGAGACCCGCACGCACACCGTGACGGGGGCGCCCCGGGCAACGCTCGGAGCCGGGCCGCGGGGCACCCCCGGGATTCACCGGGTATCACGACGGGGTCGGACACCATGACGATCGAACAGCGGCACCCCTCCCCGCCCCCGGACACGGCGTCCCCACCGGGCCCCGGGACCGTGGCGCCGGGGGACGGATCGGCCCCGCTCCTGCGCAACCAGGACTTCCAGGCACTGTGGTCGAGCCGGTTCCTCGCCGGGCTGGGCAAGGAGAGCGGCGAGGTCGCCTACCCACTGCTCATGCTGACGCTGGCCGGATCGGCCGCCGAGGCCGGGTTCGTCGGCGCGGCCCAGGTGGCCACCACCATGGTCGCGGCCGTGCTCGGCGGCTCCCTCGCGGACCGTGTCAACCGCCGCGCCGTGCTGCTCGTGTGCGACCTCGGCCGCCTGCTGCTCCTCGTGGCCTTCGCCGGAACCCTGATCGGCGGGCACGCCACCGTGCCGGTGGTGGTCGCCGTGGCTGTGATGTCCTCGGCGCTCATGGGTGTCTCCAACCCGGTCGCCATGGCCGCGATCAAACAGCTCGTGCCGCCCGCGCAGATGGCCGACGCCGCCGCGCAGAACCAGATCCGCTTCTTCACCACGACAACTCTGGGCCCGCCCGTCGCCGGGTTCCTCTTCAGTCTGGGACGGGCCTACCCCTTCCTGGCGGAGGCCGTCCTCTACCTGGTGTCGGGGGCGCTGACCCTGCGCATCCGGCGCCCCATGCAGGCGCGGCTCGACGGCGCGGAACGGATGAGCCTGCACGGAGCGGTTCGGGGCTTCGCCCTGCTGGCCCGGGACCCGATCCTGCGGCCGATGCTCGCGTGGATCGTCTGCTTCAACCTGGCCTTCACCCAGACCGGTGCGTTCCTGGCGCTGATCGCCACAGCTGACGACCGCGGCGCCTCCCACTTCGTGGTCGGCCTGACCGTCTCCCTCGCGGGCACGGGCGGGCTGGTCGGCGCGTTGGCCGCAGGGGTGGTCGTGCGCCAGGTGAGGCCCAGCGCGATCTTCCTCTTCACCGCCTGGTCGGCTCCCGTCTGCGCGCTCGCTCTGCTGGTCGCTCCGGGCGTGCTGTCGCTCGGGTTGATCGTGGGGTTCGTGTTTGCCGCCGTGCCCAGTGTGAACGCGGTGTTCTACAGCTACGTCGCCACCTCGGTCCCCGACCGCTACCAGGGGCGGGCACTGGGCGCGGTGACGTTCATGGCGCTGCTGTCCCAGCCGGTCGGGATCGTCGCGGTCGGACTGCTCTTCGACCTCGCGGGGCCGATCCTCGTGTTCCTGATGATGGCGGTGGTGTCGGCCCTGGCCGCCCTCCTCACGCTCGGGCCCACCATGCGCGACCTGCCCCGGCCGGAGGAGATCGCGCGGAGGTGAGCCCTGCCCTGCCGCTGTGCGTGGAGATGGTTTTGCCCGGAACTGCTTGCGGAGGTGACCCCTGCCCTGCCGCTGCTCGTGGGGTGGGTCCCGCCTCGGCACCGTTCACGGAGGTGAGTTCTGACCGGCACCGCTCGCGGAGGTGAGTCCCGCCTCGGTACTTCTCGTGGGGCGGGTCCTGTCCCGGCCGGAGGAGATCGCGCGGAGGTGACCCCTGCCCTGGCACTGCTCGTGGGGTGGGTCCTGCCCCGCCACCCCTCACGGTCGTGGGAGGTGGCTGGGTGGGGGAGGCCGCGGAGCACGGGGACCAGATCCCGCGACGTGCCATGGCCCCTCGACGCGCTCCGGACACGACGCGGCCCCCGCCTAGGGGACGGGGGCCGCGTCCGGACTTCGGACGCCGCACGTTGGCGGCGCCGATACCGGTCAGCCGGTGACCGGCATCGCCATCACCGGGTCGGACGTGGGCTGCTCGGAACCGCCCTCCGGCTCGACGGTCACCGCCACGCCCTCGGTCCCCTCGTCCGGTTCCGCGAGGACCGGCAGCACGAACCCGGCGTCGTCCACGGAGAGCACGCCCGCCGAGTACACGCTGCCGTCGTCGCGGGTCAGCCAGAGCTGGTAGTCCTCGTCGTGCAGGTCGTCCAGCCCGTGCGCGCTGAACACCAGGTTGCCCAGGTCCTCGGAGTGCACCACGGTGACGCTCACGCCCTCCATGGGCTCGGCGCTGGTGGAGACCGCGTCCGGCGCGGAGATCACCGCCGCGATCCGCTGTTCGTTGGTGCGGAGCTCGTCCACCTGGCGGCCCTGGTCGAGCACCACTGCCCCCAGCGCGATGATCGCGGCCACGCACGCCGCCAGCGCCAGACCCAGCATCCACGGCCAGGCGCGACGCACGCGCGGCTCGGGCAGACGCTCGGGAGCCGGGGCGAGCTGCCGTGTCCGGGCGACCTCCTCCAGCACGCGTGCCCTGAGTTCGGCGGGCGGGGCCTGCGCGGTCGCGGCGGCCAGCCTCGCCGAGGTCTCCTTGAAGCCCCGCACCTCCTGGACACAGGAGTCGCAGTCGGCCAGGTGGTCCTCGAACCGGACGCTCTCGTTCGGGGAGAGGGCGTTGAGCGCGTAGGCGCCCGTCAGTGTGTGCGTGTCCTGCCCCATCGTCCCTCTCACCAGTCCACCCCCAGACAGTCCCTGAGCCTTATCAGCCCGTCACGCATGCGCGTCTTGATGGTCCCCAGGGGCGACGACAGCAGGTTGGCCACCTCACGGTAGGAGTATCCGCCGTAGAAGGCCAGCCGTACCGACTGTTCCTGGAGCTCGGTCAGCGTGTCCAGACATCGGCGCACGCGTTCTCGTTCGAGCCGGTTGGTGGCCTCCTCGGCCACCTCGTCGTAGGGCCTCTGGGTGTCGGCCGCCGCGGCCCGGGCCTCCCGGTCGGTGCTGGCCTGCTCGGACCGCACCCGGTCCACGGCCCTGCGGTGGGCGAGGGTCATCACCCAGGCCTGGGGGCTGCCCCGGCGGGCGTCGTAGCGGCAGGCGCTGCGCCACACCTCCACGAGCACCTCCTGCGTGACCTCCTCCGACTGGGCGGGGTCGCGCAGGATGCGGCGCACCAGCCCGTACACGGTGGGGCTGATCAGGTCGTAGACCCGGCCGAAGGCGTGTTCGTCGCCGCGCGCCACGAGGCGCAGCAGCTCCTCCAACCCGGGCGGATCGGCGTCGTGGACCGCGTCGTGCGGTGCGGCGGCTGCCCTGTCCATCCGGACCCTTCTCGTCTCGGTGATGTGGTGCTGGTTCGTTGCGCGACCGGGCCTGGGGTGGGGCCGCGGTCAGGTTCCCGGTGGGGGACCCGGACGGCCCGGCCTCAACGCGCGGACCGCCCGGGTGTCCCTCCCGGCGTAGCCTCTCACTAGGAGGGCATCAGCACCGTGTCAACGATGTAGACGGTCGCGTTGGAGGTCTGCACGTTGCCGCAGACCACGCTCGAGTCGCCGTTGACGGTGTAGTCCTCGCCGGAGCCCTCGGTGGTGACGTCGTCGCCCTGGAGCGAGGTGAAGGTGCCGTTCTCAAGGGCCTCGGGGGCCTGCTCGCCCTCGACCACGTGGTAGGTCAGCACCTCGGTGAGCTGCTCCTGGTCCTCCAACAGGGCGTTGAGGTCCTCCTCGGGGATCTTGTCGAAGGCCTCGTTGGTGGGCGCGAACACGGTGATGTCCTCGGCCGAGTTGAGCGTGTCGACGAGGTCGGCCTCGCCCACGGCCGTGACCAGGGTGGACAGCAGCGGGTTGTTGGACGCCGCCGTGGCGACGGGGTCCTGGGCCATGCCCTCGAAGCTGCCGTCACCGTCCTCGGGCACCTCGGCGCAGCCGGGGCCGAAGTTCTCGCCCGCGGTCTCGGTGCCCTCGTCCGTGTTCTCGTCGGTACCGGTGTCCTCGGTCTCCTCGGCGCCGCCGGCGTCCGTGTTCTCGCTGCCGGAGTCGTCCATGCCGCCACAGGCGGACAGGCCGAAGGCGAGCGCGGCGGCCGCGGCGGTGGCGGCGAGCTTGTTCCTGCGGGCGGTGGCGGTCATGCGGTTCATCGTGAGTCTCCTTTGTTGCTGACTGCGTTCTCGGTCTGTGTGGTGGCCGTGCGCGGAGGGTCCGGCGTGCGGCGGTGCGCGCTCGGAGCCGTCTCCTCAGGTGGCCGTGAAACGGATGCGGTGCCAGCCCGTGGCGCCGTCGGGGATCGGGTCAACCCGCTCGGACGGCTGGGTGAATCCGGTGGCGTCGGTGGCCCTGACCTCCACCGCGTGGTTGCCGGGGCCGACGGTGGTCTCGGCGACCCACTGGACCCAGGTGTCGATCCCGGGGACCTCGGCGAGTTCGGCCTCCCACCAGTCGCCGTCGTCCACCCGCACCTCCACCCCCGCCACCCCCGTGTGCTGGGCCCAGGCGACCCCGGCCAGGACCACCTCGCCGGACTCGACCCGCCCCAGAGGGGAGGGCACGTCGATCCGGGACATGGTCTTGATCGGTGCCCTCACGCCCCAGCCGCGCTGGGCCCAGTAGGCCTGCTCGTCGGCGAAGCGGGTGAGCTTGATGTCGGTGACCCACTTGGTGGCGCTGACGAACCCGTACAGGCCCGGCACCACCATGCGGGCGGGGTAGCCGTGCTCGTGGGGGAGCGGTTCCCCGCCCATGCCCACGGCCAGCAGGGCGTCGCGGCCGTCCATGACCACCTCGGTGGGGGTTCCGCAGGTCCAGCCGTCGCTGGAGGTGCTGAGGATCTGGTCCGCGCCCGACCGCACCCCGGCCTCCCGCAGCAGGTCCGCCAGGGGGAAGCCGAGCCAGCGGGTGTTGCCGACCAGGTCCCCGCCGACCTGGTTGGACACGCACGCCAGGGTGATGTCCGCTTCGACCAGGTCGCGGGAGAGCAGTTCGTTCATGTCGATCTCGAAGGGGCGGTCCACCATGCCGTGCACGCGCAGCGTCCACCGGGCGGGGTCGGGCCTCGGGACCGTCAGGGCGGTGTCGATCCGGTAGAAGTCCGTGTTGGGGGTGGTGAAGGGTGCCAGCCCCGGGACGCCGAGGTCGACGCCGGACGGAAGGGCGGGCAGCGGGGACGCGGGGGCGGGCAGGGCCAGCTGGATTCCGGTGCCCGCGCCGCCCAGGAGGGACGGCAGCGTGCGTCCGAGGGCGCCAGCGGTCCCGGAGGCGGCCAGGACCCCGGCGGCGGTGAGGACGAAGCCCCTCCGGCCGGGTCCCGCGTCCGGGCCCGCCTGGGGGACGCCGGGGGCGTCACCCCTCGCACGCGGCCCCCGGTTCGGTTCGGTGTCCTTCTCGGAACCGGCCTCGGCGGCGCGGTCCGTGTCGGTCTCGTGCTTCGGCTCGGCGTCCGGTCCCGACCCCTGGGCGCGGGACGGAGCCGGGCCCAGGCTCCTCAGCAGCAGAGCGAGGGCGACGGTGCCCGCGACCCCGCCGACGACCACGGCCGTGGCCGCCCCCAGGTCGTCGGCGCGGCGCAGGGCCACGGCGGCTAGCCCCACCGCCGTGAACAGCCCCAGTCCCACGTATCCGGCCACAGGGCGGCGCGAAGCCACGACACCCAGTGCCGCCCCGGACAGGATCAGTACGATCAGCACTCCGATGACCAGCACGGCCTTGTCAGCCGTGCCGAAGAGCGCGATCGCCCATGACATGAGGAACTGGGGACTGTTGTCGACGAGCGCGTCGCCGACCGTCACCACCGGGGACGTCACGCGGAGGAGCCCGGCGGCGAGTTCGCCGAAGCCGAGCGCCGCCCCGACGACGAGCAGGCCGAGGCCCGCTCCGACGCCCCAACGTCGTCCGTCGCGTGGCGGGTGCTGTTCCCCGCGTGTCCCGGTAGTCACGTGGGGCATTCGGGGCCGGGAGGGAACCGGATTGGTGGACGGGGAGGTTTTCCGAGATTTCTCCCCCGGGATCCCGGTGCGCCCCTCCGCTCGACGCCGGGGGAGCTGCCATCCGGGGTGAGCCGTTCCGCGCCGTCCGGGCTCCCGGGCCCCGGATCAGGACGGCATGAGGAGCATGTCCACCACGTGCACGGTGGCGTTGGCGGTCCGCACGTCCGCGCAGTCCACGGTGGCGTAGCCGTCCACGGTGTACTCAGCCCTGGAGCCGGAGACACGCACCTGGCCCCCGTTGAGGGAGTCGAAGACGCCCCCGTCCAGTTCCGAGCTGTCCACCTCGCTCGCGACCACGTGGTAGCCGAGCAGGTACGCCAGCCTGCCGGAGTCTTTCAGGAGGTCGTCCATCTGCCCGTCCGGGTACATGTCGAAGGCGTCGTTGGCGGGGGCGAACACGGTCACGCCCTCGGCGTTGTCCAGTTCCTCGCTGAGCCCGGCCCGTTCCAGGGCGTCGGCCAGGTTGCCCAGCACCGGACTGTCGGCGATCGCCGTGGCGAACGGCTGGTCTGCCATCGCGTCGAGACTGCCCCCACCCTCCGAGGGGAAGTCCGAGCACCCGGGGCCGAAGGGGCCGTCCGTGCTCCCGTCCCCGGCCGCACCCTCTCGCCCGCTCTCCTGCCCCGACTCCTGGGCGCCCTCGCCATCGGTGTCCCCGTTCCCGGAACCACAGGCTCCGAGAGCGAGGGCGAGAGCCACGGCCGTCGTGACCGCGGCCAGCGTGGATCCGCGCATGCGTCTCTCCTTCGGGAGATGTCCCTCCGTAGCCAAGTCACGACGCTACGTGTCGGTAGGGTGCAGTGCGGCGCCCGACTCACTGCACCCGCGCACGAACGCGGTGCCGGTGGAGCGGCCGCCCCCGCGCCATAACCGAAGAAACCCCCATAGGGGTCACCCCTGGCCAGGGAGGTTGACCGTGCTCCTACGGGGACGCAGTGGTCGGTTCGACCCCGCGAGTGCAGGAGGATATTGCCCGTACGTCTCCTCAACGATCGGAGTTCCCCCACATGGCGCGGAAGACGCCCCTCACCGTGGTCGCGCTCATGGTCTCGGGCAGCCTCCTGCTCAGCGGCTGTACCCCCGTGTCCGACTGGTGGTCAGAGACCTTCGGCGACGCGTCGGGCCCGCCGGAGGTGAGGGAGGAGTTCCCCTACGTCCGAGAGGGCCGGATCTTCCAGGACACCGGACAGGACGCCGAGATGCGCTTCTCGATCACCGGCCTGGAGCGCACCGACGACTACACGGTCATGCACTACGAGGTCACCTACCTGGACGACTTCGCCGGGCCCAACCGGAACCTGAGCATGGCGCACACGCTGGTCGACCCCCTGACCGGCCGCGTGTACCGGCAGTTCCTCGACGAGGGGGGACTCAAGTACGGCTCCGAGAGCCCGAACGAGGACGGCCTGTACCCCGTGCACGACGGGGTCACCAACGAGTACACCCGGTACTTCCCCCGCATCCCCGACGAGGTCTCCCAGGTGACCTTCGTCGGCAGCGGTCTCGGTGCGATGACCGGCATCACCATCCAGGACGTGGACGAGGAGAGGGCGGACCCCGAGAACCCCAACGGGCCGGACCACCTCAGCCTCGACGACCCGCCCGGGCGCGGTGAGAACCTGACCTTCGCCAACCGTCGTCCCGACGAGGACGCGGTGGCCGACGAGGGTTGGGTGCAGAGCTTCGTGGACTCCGAGATCGCCTCCACCACCCGTGACGGCGACCGGGAGATCATCTCCCTCCACTCGGACGTGATGTTCGAGTTCGACCGCTCGGACCTGACCGAGACCGCCGCCGACGTCGTGCGGCGGGCCGCGACCACGCTGGCCAACAACGTGGACCCCGACGACCCCACCATCACGGTCATCGGCCACACCGACGGCATCGGTGACGACTCCTACAACGACAACCTGTCCGTGGAGCGCGCCGAGACCGTGCGCGACCTCCTCGCGGAGGAGCTCGGCACCGACTACAAGCTGGAGGTCGAGGGCCGGGGCAAGCGCGAGCCCATCGCCCGCGAGGGCGGTCCCGACGACGAGGAGGCCCGCGCCCGCAACCGCCGTGTCGAGTTCTCCTACGTCTTCAACCCCACCGTGGAGGCCACCGAGGACGAGGAGTACGACGACGACGGCCTGGGCGTGGCCCAGCGCAACGTCACCTGGCCCGCGCCGTACAGCGACGACCCGGGCTCCGTCGTCGCCGAGGGGGAGGAGGGCGGTATCCGCCTGGAGATCCACCCGCTCCGCCGTGACGGCGCGTACGTCATCGGTACCGTGGCGATGACCAACACCACCGACCAGCCGCTCACCCCCGAGCTCGGGGGTTCCGAGACGGTCGCGGGTGGCCCCGAGCAGTTCAACAAGGGCACCCTCGGTGGCTTCCAGCTCTTCGAGCCGGACAACGGCCTGGTCCGCTACGTGGCCCAGATGGACTTCGGCGACGGCCGCTACAGCAGCTTCGCCGAGGAGGTCCACATGATCCAGCCCGGTAACACCCACGAGCTGGTCGCGGTCTTCCCCGCTCCTCCCGTGGACGTGAAGGAACTGACCCTGCGGGCCGGCCCGTTCGGTGAGTTCGAGGAGATCCCGGTCGACTACTGACCCGGGATCCGCGAGGGGCCGCCGACGCACCGTCGGCGGCCCCTCGTCGTGTTCGCGCCCTGTGCGGGGTCAGACGGCGAGGAGCCTCCTGATGTGCTCGCTCTCCGCCTCGGAGAGGCTCACCGAGGCGGCCGCCATGTTCTCCTCAAGGTGCTCGACCCGGGAGGTGCCCGGGATCGGCAGCATCACCGGCGACCGGCGCAGCAGCCAGGCCAGTGCCAGCTGGGCCGGGGTCACGCCGCGCTCGGCCGCCATGGGGGCCAGCGGGGAGTCCGGACGCGCCAGTTCCCCGCGTGCGATCGGCGCCCAGGGCAGGAACGCGATCCCTTCCTGCTCACACCGCTCCAGCACGTCCTCGGACCTGCGCTGGCCGGGGTTGTACTCGTTCTGCACCGAGGCGATGGGTGTGGTCCTGCGGGCGGTCCGGAGCTGCTCCCTCGTCACCCCGGTCAGCCCGATGTGGTGGATCTTGCCCTCCTCGCGCAGTTCCACGAGCGCGCCCAGCTGCTCGGACAGCGGCACCTCGGGGTCGATCCAGTGGAGCTGGAGCAGGCCGATGCGCTCCAGGCCCAGGTTGCGCAGGCTCGACTCCACCTGCCGCTTGAGGTGCGAGGGCGTCCCGTTGGCCTCCCACTGCCCGGGGCCCGAGTGCACCATGCCCACCTTGGTGGTCACGAGGAGGTCCTCGGGATAGGGGTGCAGGGCCTCGCGGATCAGCCGTTCGTTGACCTCGGGGCCGTAGGAGTCGGCGGTGTCGATGAGGGTGACGCCCAGCTCGACCGCGCGTCGCAGTACGGCCAGCGCCTCGTCGCGGTCCTGGGGCTCTCCCCAGGCCCCGGGGCCCGCCAGTTGCATCGCGCCGAATCCGAGGCGGTGCACGGGGAGGTTCCCGCCGAGGGCGAAGGTGCCGGACAGGCGGGCGAGATTCGGTGTGGTGTGTACGTCGGTCACGAGGGTTCCTTCCGGGCGGCGCGGGGCCGCGTGACAGGGCGGAGGGGGATCGGGCCACGACGTGCGAGGCCAGGCTCGCTGCGGTGTTGCGGGAAGAATCCCAGCAGGTGGCGGCGGTGGCAAGGAACCCGTGAGCGCGTCGGAGAGGTCATGCGGATTCCGGTTGGCCGCGGCGGTGGGTACGTCCGCGGACGGTGCTTTTGCCCGTGCGACCCCCTCGGCCGCCCCGGGCGGAGGGCGCCGGTGGAGGGCAGGGAGAACGCGAAGGGGGCCGCCGACGTCGTCGGCGGCCCCCTCAGCGGCTCGGTCAGTCGCGGATCTGGCCTGCGGCCTGGAAGACCACGCGCTCCAGGTCGCCGCGTTCGACGTCCTCGAAGTAGGCGATCGCGGTCACGTGGAAGTCGCCGGGCAGCTGGAGGTACAGGTGGCGGCTGGAGCCGTCCACCGTGCCGACGTACTCCAGGTCCGCGCCGAGGTCGTCGGAGTCCTCCGTGTGGTAGGTGTCCACGTCCACGTCGACGTCCACCTCCCAGTTCATCTCCGCCTCCGCGCCGGGGACCTGGACGACGTCCGGATTGGCGCTGGGGTCGGCGCCCGAGGTGAACACGAGGGTGAACGACGGCGTTCCGGGCTCGGTGCTCCCGTCGCTGAACGTGCAGGAGAGCTGTTCGGCGTTCTCGATCCCCTCGATCTCCCCGCTCTCCTCGGTCAGCACCTGGCCCGGCGCGAGGTCCCCGACGATCTGCGCGGCGCCGGCCGCCTCGCAGGACTCGGGGAGACCGTAGGCGGACGCCTCCTCTTCCTCCGGCTCTTCCTCGGGGCTGGGACTGGCGCTCGCCTCCTCCTCGGGGGAGTCCGAGCCGCCTGACGACATGCTCAGGTCCAGGTCGAGGTCGACCACGTCGCAGCCGACGAGGACGACACCGCCGATCACGACTGCGGCGACGGCCGTGCCCAGGCACGAGAGGGGTGATGACGGGATCAGGCGCATGGGTGGCTTTCGGTTCGGGGTGCGCCGGGCTGGAGGGGGCTCCGGCGGGGGACACAGGGAAACCTAGCAAGTCCGGCGCCCCGGGGAGGCCCTCCCCACCGGCCCGGTGGAGGGTGGGACGATCAGGCCTCGGTGTCCGGTTTCTGGAATGTCAGAATCAGCATCGTTAATAGTCTGAAAAGGGAGTGGCTGCTGGTGCCGGAGCGATCGAGGACCGATTTAGAGTCCGATTTCCCATTTGGGGAGGTATCGTGAGCCCCCCTTCATCCCCTAAGCAACCGGAGCACTCCTCGACATGCTGGACACGGACATTCGCCTGGAGTGGTTCGTCTCGTTCCTGGCGGTGGTCGAGACCGGCAGCTTCGTGTCCGCCGCGGAGTCGACCCGCAGGTCGCAGCCGCGAGTGAGCCAACACGTCGCCGCGCTCGAACGGGAGATCGGCCAGCCGCTCTTCGACCGCAAGAAGCGCCCCGTCCAGCTGACCGAGGCGGGCGGTGCCCTGGCGGTGCAGGCACGCAACGTCCTGCGCGCCCTGGAACGGGCCGAGTCCGCCATGGCGCCCTGGCGCGGCGGTACGCGGGGCATCGTGTCCCTGGGCTCCTACCCCAGCGCGAGCGCGGCCTTCGTGCCCGCACTCCTCCAGTCCCTCGCGGTCAGCGACCCGGACATCAAGGTGGTGCTCACCGAACACGCCACCCTCGAACTGGACGATGCCCTCGCGGCGGGCGGCATCGACCTCTACCTCAGGCCCATGACCCCCGAGCCCACTTCGGCCTCTGTGGTCAGCAGGCCCCTGTGGGCCGAACCGCTGGTCGTCGTGCACGCGGAGGACCATCCGCTCTCCGACGTCCCCGACCCCGTCCCCATGGCCGTCGTGGCCGAACACCCCATCGTGGTGATAGGTCGCCTCGACGCCCCCGAGACGGCGGAGTTCGAGTCCTTCCGGGTCTTCCAGGAGCACGGGCTGACCATCAGCCCGGTCCAGGCCACCAACCAGCCCCAGACCCTCGTGTCGCTGGTCGCGCACGGGATCGGCGTGGGGGTCACCAACTGGCTGGCCGCCTGGAGCGCCGACACCAAGGGGGTCCGCGTGCGCCCCCTGGAGGGTGCTCCCCGGCGCCGCGTGGCCGTCTGCTGGGACTCCACCCGGGCCCTCACCCCGGCGGCGCGCAGAATTCTCCAGGCTGTAACCGAAGCGCCCCGACCTGCGGGAACGCTGCCGACAAGGACACAGAACGCACCGCGGAGCGAGGAGCAGGGAGTCGGGACCTGGGCTTATTCGCTTTCCGAATAAGGGTATAAGCGAATGGAACTTCACGACCAGGGGCAAATCCAGGTACGGTCGGCAAGCGAAAGCATGAAAGTTCCGGACGACTCCTCGTCCTCCGGAGCTTCGCACGCCCTCCAGCCCCATTCCCTCACCGCCGCGCGGGCGGGTCCCAGGTGCATCTCCTACCAGCGGGAACGGCACGTGCAAGCGTTCGTGTGAGGGCGCACACCCTGTCACCGGAAGAACCCTCATGCAGCGATTTCCGCTCACTCCCCTTTCCCTTGTCTGCTCCGCAGTCCTGCTCGCCACGGCGTGCAGTGGCGGTTCCACCGTCGACGAGGACGTGGAGGGAGCCAGCGGCTCCGTCAGCGGCTCCCTCAACGCCGGATACGTGTCCGCGATCGACCAGATCGGCCTGCCCGTCGGCACCGAGGTCGGCTACTTCGAGGACCACGGTCTGGACGTGACCCTGGCCGACCCGTTCCCCACGGGCGTCGACGCGATCAACGCGCTGGAGGCTGGTGAGGTCGACATCATCCAGGTCGGCGTCCCGGCCCTGGCCGCCGCCGGCGAGGGAGTCGACCTGGCCCTGGTCGGCAACTACACCGGTTCGGCCGTCCAGCGCAGCGTCGACGAGACGGCGGCCATCGTCGCCGCCGAGGACTCCGGCATCGACCCGGATGACCTCTCCACGCTGGAGGACGCCAAGATCGGCACCACCTTCGGCTCCATCAACCACCTGTACCTGCTGGGCCTGCTCAAGGACCTGCGCATCGACCCGGACGACGTCGAGATGGTCAACACCGCGCCGCCGGACATGCCGGTCGCCCTGGAGACCGGCGGCATCGACGCCGCCGTCATCTGGGACCCGTGGCCGATCACCATCACGGACCAGGTCGAGGGCTCCGAGGAGATCCTGCGCGGCGGCGGGTACATCCCCTTCATCGGCTACATCGTCACCACGCCGGAGTACCTGGAGGAGAACGGCGAGCTGGTCGAGGCCTTCCTCACCGCCCGCGCCGCCACCGACCAGTGGATCCGTCAGAACCCCGACGACGCCGCCGACTCCGCGGCGCGCTGGCTGACCGGCACCGAGCCGGAGGTCGCCCAGGCCGCCATGGAGTACAACATCGCCCAGCTGGACGGCCGCTTCTCCGCCTGCAACTACCTGGCGCTGGACACCGTCGCGGTCCTGCTTGAGGAGCAGGGCCAGCTGGAGTACGAGACCGACATCAACGACCTGTTCGTTCCGGGTCCGATCCTCTCCGTCGAGGAGAACAACCCGGAGCTGTTCGACGATCTCCCCGAGGTCCCCAACACGGCCGAGATCGAGTCCGACCACACCTTCATCCGTGAGGTCGACCAGGAGGCGTGCGCCGTATGACGCACGGCCCGACGCGCGGTTCCGGACGCACCGCGCGATCCGGTACGGCCGCCCCACGCCGCGGCCGTACCGGAGACCGGGCCGCCGGTTTCCTCTGGTTCGTGCTGCCGCTGGTCGCCCTGGTCGGAGCCTGGGCGGCCGCGGTGGCCGTGACCGGGGTGCCCAAACGGGTTTTCCCCCAGGTCACCGATGTGGCCGAGGCCCTGCGGTCCATGGCGGTCAGCGGCGAGCTGGTCCGGCACCTGAGCGCCAGCCTGTACCGGGTCCTGGTCGGCGCGGTCATCGCGATCGTCACCGCCATCCCGTTCGGGATCGCGCTCGGCGCCAGCCGTGTCCTCTCCGCCTTCTTCACGCCGCTGCTGCGGTTCTCCGTCGCACTCGCCGGGATCGCCTGGATCCCCGTGGCGACCCTGTGGCTGGGGTACGGCGACGGCGCCGTCATCTTCATCGTGTGGAACGCGATGTTCTTCGCGCTGGCCTACAACACCATGCTGGGCGTGCGCAGCATCCCCGGTGAGCTGTTGAGGTCGGCGCGTTCGCTGGGCGCCGGTCCCTGGCGGCTGTTCTGGGAGGTCCTCCTCCCCGGAGCGCTGCCGAGCGTGGTCAGCGGCCTGCGGATCGGCCTCGGCTACGGCTGGCGGGGCCTGGTCGCGGCGGAGATCATCGCGACCAGCGCCGGTCTGGGCTACGCGCTGTTCCTGGCCCAGACCTCGTTCTCCACCGACGTCATCATCGCCTCGATGGTGATCATCGGTGTCCTGTGGCTGTTGATGGACCGACTCCTGCTCGCCCCCCTGGAGCGGAACACCGTTGAGCGGTGGGGCATGACGGGGGGTGGTCGCTGATGCGGTCCCTCACTGAGACTTCCGGCGGGACCGTCCAACCCGCCGGAAACAGAACAGGCGACGCGCCCGCGCGGGCGGTCCGTCGGCGGGCGCCCCTGCACCGGCGCGTGTGGCTGCGGCTCACCCGCAGCCCCGCCTTCCGCACGCTCGGACCGTTCGTGCCGGTGATCGCCCTCTGGTGGGCCCTCGCGGAGAGCGGGCTCTTCCCACAGGCGTTCTTCGTGGGTCCCGACCGGGTGGTGCTGGAGTTCGTCGAACTGGTCCGCAAGGGCATCCTGGTCGGCTACCTGGGCGACTCTCTGGAGCGCCTGGCCTACGGGGTCGGGTTCGGTCTGCTCATCGGTCTCCCGATGGGCTTCCTGACCGCCCTCTTCTGGCGGCTGCGCAAGGCCGTGTGGCCGATCCTGCTGTTCTTCCAGGCGATCGCGGACATCGCGTGGCTGCCGATCGTCATCGTGTGGTTCGGGTTCAGCCTGACCGCCGTCACGTTCGTCATCGTCTACACGATCGTCTTCCCGCTCATGCTGAGCGTGGTCTCCGGGGTCGAGCAGGTCCCCAAGGAGCTGATCCGGGCCGCGCGCAGCCTCGGAGCGGGCAGGGTCCGGGTGTTCTTCGAGGTGATCCTGCCGGGCGCGCTGCCGTCCGTGGCCACCGGTGTGCGCACCGGCCTGGGCTACGGCTGGCGGGCGCTGGTGGCGGCGGAGATCATCGTCGGCACCAGTGGGATCGGTTTCATGATGTTCGACGCCCGCCGGGTGGGCGACGTCAGTCAGGTGTTCCTCGGCATGGTCGTGCTCGGGGTGCTCTGGTACATGCTCGACGCGCTGGTCCTGGCGCCGTTCGAGCGGGCCACCGTGGAGCGGTGGGGGTTGGTGCGAAGCATGGAGGACGACAGATGACCGCTTTGGTGATCGAACACCTGGAGAAGGTCTTCACCGACTCCTACACCGGGGACGAGGTCGTCGCGATCGGCGACATCTCGTTCACGGTGGAGCGCGGCGAGTTCGTGTCGGTCCTCGGCCCGAGCGGCTGCGGCAAGACCACCGTCCTGAACACCGTGGCGGGGTTCGCGAACCCCACCGGCGGGACGGTTTCGGTGGACGGCCGCGAGGTCAGCGGGCCCGGCCCCGACCGGGGCGTGGTGTTCCAGGGGCACGCCCTGTTCCCGTGGAAGACCGTGCTCGGAAACGTGGTCTTCGGGCTGCGCATGAAGGGCATGGGACGCCGCGAGCGGGAGGAGCGCGGCCGCGAGTACCTGGAGCTGGTGGGGCTGGCCGGGTTCGAGAACCGCTACCCCCACGAACTGTCCGGCGGCATGCGCCAGCGGTTGGGCGTGGCCCGCGTGCTGGCCAACGAGCCCGCCGTGATGCTCATGGACGAACCCTTCGCGAGCATCGACGCGCAGACCCGGCGCAGGCTCCAGGAGGACCTCACACGGATCTTCGAAGAGCGCCGTCCCACGGTGTTCTTCGTGACCCACGACATCGACGAGGCGGTCTTCCTCTCCGACCGCGTGGTGGTGCTGTCCTCACGGCCCAGCACCGTCCAGGAGATCGTGACCGTGGACCTGCCCCGCCCGCGCACCTGGCAGGCGGCGGTGGACCACCCCGGCTTCCGGGAGACCGTCGCGCGGATCAACGGGCTCCTGGCCGTCGACTCCGACCGGAGCCGCGACGGCGCCGGGCCACAGGAGAGTGACGGGAGCACCGCCGATGTCGGCTAGGTCCTTCGGGTCGAGGGCGGTACGCAGCGCCACCCTGCGCCGGATCGCGCTGGTGCTGCTCCTCGTCCTCCTCTACCAGGTCTGGTTGGGGGTCCAGGCGGTCGGCAAGGCCGAACCCGGGATCGGGGACGCCCCCGACGAACGCGGCCGGTTCGACGTGGACGTGGTGCTCGGCTTCCAACCGGAGCGCTACCACTTCCTCAAGCTCCAGGACCACGGACGGGTCGCCGGGACGACCGACACGACGGTCCACCTCAGAGGGGTGTCCCCCGCGGGTGTCGACGCCCTCGCTCGGGAGTACTGGATCGAGTCCCTCGCCGTCCCGGATTCCGACGCCTAGAAGGAGCAGCGCATGGAGACAGCACCCGGGGATGTCCCCGAACCGAGGTCCGACGACGGGACCGTCGTCGTCATCGGGGGCACCAGTGGCATCGGCGCGGCCGTGGCCGCCCGCTTCGTCGACCGCGGCCGCCGCGTCGCGGTCTGCGGCCTGGACACCGAACGCGCTCCGGCCAGGCTCCGGGAGCGGGCCGAGGTCACCGAGCTGGACGTCACCGGCGAGGACGCTCTGGAGGACTACCTGGCCTCCTTCCCGCGCGTGGACGCGCTGGTCAACGCGGCCGGGATCATCCGCAGGCACGAGGAGTTCGACCCGGCGGTGTTCGCGAGGGTCGTGGAGGTCAACCTGACCTGCGCCATGCGGGCGTGCGTCGCGGCCCGGCCCGCCCTGGAGGCGGCCGGTGGCAGCGTCGTCAACGTCGCCTCGATGCTCAGCTTCTTCGGCGGCCCCCTGGTCCCCGCCTACAGCGCCAGCAAGGGCGGGATCACCCAGCTCACGAGGTCGCTCGCGGTCGCCTGGGCGTCCCTGGGCATCCGCGTGAACGCGGTCGCGCCCGGCTGGATCCGCACCGAGCTCACCGAAGGGGTCCGCGCCGACACGGAGGCCGAGGCGCGCATCCTCGGCCGCACCCCGATGGCCCGCTGGGGCGACCCGGCCGAGGTCGCCGGGGCGGTCGAGTTCCTGTGCGGCCCGGACGCCGGGTTCGTCACCGGGGCCGTCCTCCCGGTCGACGGCGGCTACCTGGCCGCCTGACCCCTCCCCCCGAGTCCCCGCTCGCCGTCCCACCCCGCCCACCTGGAGGAACCGTGTCACCGAACCGAGCTCCCGTCATCAACCCGTCAGCCGGAATCCCCGACGAGATCGCGATCCCGGCCGTCCCCGAGGACCCGCGCATGTGGGTGCCGCAGGCCCCGAACGTGTGGTTCCGCCCGCTGATGCTCAACACCGTCACCGGCCAGTGGTGCAACCTGCTCAAGGTCACCGCGTCCGGCATCGTGTCCCGGCACCGCCACCCCGGGGCGGTCTTCGGTTACGTCATCGAGGGCCGCTGGCACTACTACGAGCACGACTGGGTGGCCGAGGCCGGTCACTTCGTCTACGAGCCGCCGGGTGAGATCCACACGCTCGCCGTCCCCGAGGACTGCGACCACATGGTCACCTTCTTCAACATCAGCGGCGCGATGGTGTACGTGGACGAGGACGGCACCCAGACCGGGTACGAGGACGTCTTCACCAAGATCGAGATGGCCCGCGCCCACTACGCGTCCGTGGGCCTGGACGGCTACGTGGAGTCGCTCATCCGCTGACGCCGACACCCGTGGCGCCCCATGAACGACGGGGCCGGTCCCCCTGACGGGACCGGCCCCGTCCCCTGTGTGCGGGGTCGGCGGACGGATCAGTAGTTGATCATGTGCCCGGCCAGGCCGTGCACGGCCTCCTTGACCGCCTCGCTGAGGGTGGGGTGCGCGTGGATGTTGCGCGCCACCTCGTGCACGGTCAGGTCCCACTGCTGGGCCAGGGTCAGCTCGGGCAGCAGCTCGGTCACGTCCGGACCGACCATGTGGGCGCCGAGGAACTCCCCGTACTTCCCGTCCGAGACGATCTTCACGAAGCCCCGGGTGTCGCCCAGGCCGTGCGCCTTGCCGTTGGCCATGAACGGGAACTTGGCCACCTGGACGTCGTAGCCCGCCTCCCGTGCCTCGGTCTCGCTGTAGCCGAAGCTGGCGATCTGCGGCTGGCAGTAGGTGGCGCGCGGGATGAACCGGTAGTCGATCTCCTGCGTCTCGGCGTCGGCGATGGTCTCCACCGCCACGATCCCCATCGCCTCGGCGGTGTGCGCCAGCATGAGCTTGGCGGTGACGTCGCCGATCGCGAAGATGTGCGGCACGTTGGTGCGGCCGCGCCCGTCGATCTCGATGGCGCCCCGGTCCGTCAGCGCCACGCCGGTCTTCTCCAGGCCGTAGCCCTCGACGTTGGGCGCGAACCCGATCGCCTGGAGGAGCTTGTCCGCCTCCAGCGTCTGCTGCTTGCCGTCGCTGCCGGTGACGGTGACGCTCACACCCTTGCCGGTGTCCTCGACCGACTCCACCTTGGTGGAGGTCAGGACCTTCACACCGAGCTTCTTGTAGGCGCGGGCGATCTCCTTGGAGACCTCCTCGTCCTCCAGCGGAACGACCCGGTCGAGGAACTCCACGATGGTGACGTCGACGCCGTAGTTGCGCATGACGTAGGCGAACTCGACGCCGATGGCGCCCGCGCCCGCGATGATGATGCTCCCGGGGAGCTCCTCGCTGAGGATCTGCTCCTCGTAGGTGACGACCCGCTCGGACAGCGAGGTGCCCGGGATCAGCTTGGTGGAGGAGCCCGCCGCGATCACCGCGTTGTCGAAGGTGACGGTCTCGGTGGAGCCGTCCTCGCCCCGGACCTCGACCGTGTGGTCGTCGACGAAGGTGCCGCGCCCGTTGAGCTCGGTGATCTTGTTCTTCTTCATCAGGAAGTGGACGCCCTTGACCCGGCCGTCCGCCACCTCGCGGCTGCGGCTGAACGCCTTGCCGTAGTCGAACTCGACCGTCCCGTTCACCTTGATGCCGAAGAGGTCGGCCTCGTTGTTGAAGAGGTGGGCCAGCTCCGCGTTGCGCAGGAGCGCCTTGGAGGGGATGCAGCCCACGTTCAGGCAGACGCCGCCCCAGTACTTCTCCTCGATGACCGCGGCCTTGAGACCCAGCTGGGCCGCGCGGATCGCGGCGACGTAGCCGCCGGGCCCGGCGCCGAGGACGACCAGATCGAAGTGTTGCTGTCCCATGACGGGATCTCCTTGAGTGTGTTTGTGACGCACCCAGCGCAGCCGGCTTGCCCGGGGTGTCGGATTGCCGAACGCCAGCCTAGTCAAGGAGTCCGCCTCCGCGCGCGACCGTGCGCGACGGTGAGCTGACTTTCAGTCGTCCCTGCTGTTCGGAGGGGGTGTGGGGGTGGCGGGATCATCCTGGGCGGTTTCCCGGGAGGCGGCCCCGGGGGCCTCCTGGACGGCCAGGCGGGCCGTCTCGGCGTCGTAGGCCTCGGCGGCCTCTCCGAGGGCCTGCTGCCGCCGCGCGCGCTGGTCCCTGATGCTGGTGTAGGTGGGGATCGCGGCCATGCCGAAGATGATCGCGAGCATCAGCCAGAGCGCGTAGCTGTCGATCAGCAGGACCACGTCCACCCCCGCCTGGCCGGAGTGGTACCCGATGGCCGCGACCACGGCGGTGATCATCAGGGCGCCGATGACGTCCAGCAGCAGGTACGTGCGCAGGCGCATCCCGCTCACCCCGGCCATGACGTGGGGGATGCCCGCGGGAACGCCCGGCAGGTAGCTCAGCGGGATGAGCAGCCGCATGACCCACGGGTTCATCGTTTCCAGGCGCTCGGCGAACTGACGGCCGCGCTCGCTCGGGACGAGGAAGGCGACGATGCCGCGGCCCCAGCGGCGGCCCACCCACCAGAACAGCCAGTCGATCTTCACCTTGCCGATCACGCCCGCGACGATCACCACCCACAGGGAGCCCTGCCCGACCCCGGCGAAGGCGGAGGCGGCGCCCACCGCCGCGTGGCTGCCGGTGACGAAGGCCAGGGGGACGGCGTGGTCCGCGATGAGGAACGGCCGCAGCGGCATGGTCAGGAGGAAGAACGCGGGGATGCCGATGAGCAGCCAGAGCAGGACCCTGTCCTGTCGCTGCATCGTGCCGGGCCAGGGCTTCTGGCTCTTCCAGTGCGCGATGGCACGCTCCGCCTCGGCCTCGTCCCAGGCCTTCCCTGCCGCCGTGAGCGCCTCCTCACGGGTGGGCCTGGGGGAGTGCCCGGTCTCGCCCGGCTGTCCTTGGCCCTGCGGGGTCTGGCTCATCGTCCTCATGCCCTCCATGATTCCGTGAACCGGGTCCGGCCCACAGTCCCAGCAGTCACCGCCCTCGTGTGAGGGGCGTGGTGAGTGGGGGATGACAGTTGTCATGTGCCCGCGCGGTGGAGGGGCCGGGCGCGGGCGGCCGGGTTCAGCGCCCGGGCGGTCCCATGGGCCACTTCCATTGGGGGGCCCAGGTGCTGCTGTCCGACACCCCGGGGGGCATCGGGGGGAGCAGCCGGGCGCCCGGCGGGCGCCCGGCGGCGGGGGGATCCTCCGTGAGGCGGTCGTCGGCGCGCGGCTCGGGTTCGGGGCCCGGGAGGGGGCGGGGGTCGCGCCACTCGGGCTCGGGGAGGGGAGGGACGAGGGGGTCGTCGTCGGGGTCCGGCGCCGTCGGGGTCAGCGCGCCGGACCAGGCCGCGGGCACGGTGAAGTCGTCGGGTTCGTCCTCGTCGTCGTCCAGCGCCCCGGGCGTTGGCGCCGGGGTGTCGAACAGGGAGGCGGGGGAGTCCGGGAACACCGGAGCGGCCCCGGGGTTGATGGTGACGTCCTCGAAGGACGCGGACAGACCCCCGCCGGGGGCGTCCAGGTCCAGGTCCGGGCCCAGGGAGGCGAACGGCGCCGACATCGGTCCGGAATCCACCTCGGCGAAGTGCGCGGCCACCCCGAAGTGCCGGGGCGGGCGCCGGTGCGCGCCGGTGTCGTCGTTTTCGATCGGCGGGGCCTGCGGGTGGCGGACCGCCCCCGCCGGGTGCGTGCGCGCCCACCAGGCCGTCGCCTCGTCCGGGGACAGCTCCTCCAGGACGCTCAGGGAGCCGGTGATGTGCGGGTGTCGCCGCCCGGCACGCCACGAGTGCAGCAGCGACTGCGGTTCCAGCACCAGGACCCGTTCGCCGTCCACCTGCGGGACGTCGCCGGGACAGGCCTCGTTCCCCACCCAGGTGCCGTCCCCGCCGACCAGGTCCCACTCGCCCCGCACCACGTCGGCCAACGGGTCCACCGACGCGTCCACCGAGGCCGCGACCCAGCGCGGGTCCGGCCGGGTGCCGGGCAGGCGGTTCCCCTCCTTGCCGATCAGCGCGTCGGCGAGCAGGGTGTGCAGCTGGAAGTTGTCACTCACGCCGTCGAAGGCGACGCGAAAGCCCCGCCGGGAGACCCGGTCCAGGACGAGGAGCCGGTCCGCCTCGGACATGCGCAGGAGCTCGCCCACCTCGCCGAACTCGCTGAGCCGCGTGGAGAGCGCCTGCACGATCTGGCTCAGCTCGTGCAGCGCGCCGGGGTCGGCGCGCACGGCCGAGCGCACTCCGGAGTCGCCGAGCATGGCCTTGGCGGCCAGGCCGTAGCGGAGTGAGGTCCACCAGCCGACGGTCGCCAGCGGGGCGTTGTCCCCGAGGACCTGCTCGACCCGCTTCTCCTCGGCCTCGTCCACGCCGTTCGGGGCGGGCAGGGCACCGCCGCCGGTCTTCTCCCACGCGTGGATGAAGGCGACGGCGGCCTGGCCGTAGCTGCCGAGTTGGCGCAGCACCTCAAGGCCCACCTGGCCGGCGGGCGCGCCGGACTCCACGAGGGCGCCGGCCAGGACCGAGAGGTCGGCGGCCACCCCCGCGTGGGGTTCGCAGTCGCTCAGGACCGGAGTCAGCGCCTCCAGCGCTATGGCCAGCTCCTCCCGGGGCACCTGGGAGGAGAGCCGGAACACGTCGTGCACGGCTTCGGGGAAGCCGGGTGCCTGGCTGGCGGCGGTGTCGAGCACACGTTGGAACGCGGCGCGGAACTCTTCAGTCACCCCCGAATCCTGTCATACCGGCCCTTGCCATCCATGGTCAGGATGCACGTGCACAAAACGGTCGACCTCCGGGTGTGCGGGAAATCAGGTGCGGTCCGTGAATCGCGGACCCGCACTCTCCTGGCCAGGGTGGAGAAAGGCGAGGAGACGGTCCCCCTCGGCAGTGATCTCCTCGATTTCCGATTTGTTGAACGCGCGAAAGGGCGTGATGTCGAGTGAGGGCGTTCCCCGGCCCCGGTCGACCCTCCACGAGGCGCTGACCTCACCGTCCACCAGCACCGTCGCGGGCGGCATGCCGTTGCGCGCGGAGAGCCCGCGCAGGTTCTCGTGGGAGACCACCCGGCTCCGGTCGGCGTGCCCGCGCAGCAGGTTGTCGAAGTCGTAGAGGAAGCGCACCGGCGCCGGGACGTCCGCCGAGGGGCGCGGGGCGTCGGGCAGGTCGAACAGCTCCGTGCCCGAGGGGTCCCGGAACGACACCAGCCGCTCACGGAGGCCCTCCACCACGGCCTTGAGCCGGGTCAGGCCGGACCAGGCCTGCACGTCCATCACGCTGGCCGGACCGAAGGCCGCCAGGTACCGCAGGACCAGCCTCTCCCGGTCCGGTCCGGGGGCCATCGGCCAGCCGGTCCAGGTGTCGGCGGGGGCCAGCACCGGCTGCCCCGAGGCTCCCCACACACCGCGCGGCGGGATCTGCACCACCGGCAGCAGGCAGCGGACCACGTAGGCCAGATGCTCGCCGTCCACGCCCTCCCAGTGGGCGCCGATGTGCTCCCCCAGTTCCTTGGGGGAGAGCGGGCGTTCCTCCAGGATCTTGCGGCCGAGCGTCACCACCGCCTCCAGGTCCACCCCTGCGGTGCCCTTCCCGTGGGACCCGTGCGACAGGTCGCGCTCCATGACCTCCTGGGTGGTCGGACGCATCCAGGCGGCGTCCTCAGCGGAGACCAGGTGCAGGGTGGAGCGCATCAGGGACATCCGGACCAGGGTGCCGTCGGTGAGCAGGCGCCCCACCTCGTGCGGGTCGGGGTCCGCCATGCGGCTCTGGAACCCCACGTACCAGGTGTGCGTGGTCTGCGCCTGGAGTCCGGCCAGGTGGCTCAGCACCTCCGTGGCCGGTCGCTCCACCCGGCTCAGCAGGAACTGGCGTTCCAGGGTGGCGCGGTTGAGTTCGCGTCGGCTGAGGGTCGTGGCCATGGTGTCCCTCCGGTCCTCCGGTGTGTGGAACGTGCGGGCACCCTACCTCTCAAATGGGATGAATCCGGGTGAACCACGCCGTTCCGGGCGTGGTCTCGACGCGGACTTCGTGATGAGCAGACCGATAGCGGACCGGACGGCCCTCCCCGGGACACGCGTAGGGGGTGTCCCGTGGTGGGACACCCCCTACGCGTGTGTGGTGTGGGTCAGTGTTGGTCGAGGAGTTGGGCGCAGCGGATCAGGCCCAGGTGGGAGTAGGCCTGGGGGTGGTTGCCCAACGCGCGTTCGGTGACGGGGTCGT
>NZ_QGTF01000023.1:0-60969 GCF_003182025.1 Nocardiopsis sp. L17-MgMaSL7
GGGTGCAGAACCCGAAGGTCAGGACAGGGACGAAACGGAAAACGGCGAGGTAGCTAAACAGGGAGAAGACCAGGACACGCCAGAGGCCGGCGGGGGCGCTCCGCGCCCGCCACGCCCCCGGGTCTCCGAGGAGGACCAGGAGGAGAGCGAGCCCACGCCCCCGACCATGGCGGAGAAGGTCGTGGACCGGCTGCTGGCCGAGACCGCCCGGCTGGGTGCTCGGGAGCTGGAGAACCCGGTCCAGGACCGGGCTCACATGGTGGGGTTGGCCGCTCGCGCCATCGAGGGCGGGATGCACCCCGGGACGTTGTGGTCGATCGCGTCGGTGGGTCTGCACAACGTCCGACGGCAGTGGGCCCTGACGGGCCGGTTGGCCGACCCGAACGGGTTCGCGAAGGTCAAGCAGGCGGACTTCGGTGGCACCACCCTGGGAGGCCCCCAGGTGCCGATGTGCGGGTTCCACCCGCAGACCGCTCTCGATGGCAACGGTAGGTGCGCTCAGTGCGCAGAGGCTGACTACCAGGCCGCGCTCGCTCGCGGCGAGCTCCAGGAGTGCACTCTGGGCGCAGATGGCGTCTGGCGCGACCACAAGGGAACACCCCTCGACAGCCTGTACGACTTCGAGGGGATGACCCAGGCCGAGATCGGCCAGGCCCTGGAGGAGCGTGAGCGGGTGCGGGCCAGCCTGACCGGGGACGCTCACAAGGGCGCCACCGACGCCCGCGAGGCTCTGCGGAAGTCGCGGTCATCGGCCGCATTGAGGGCGCTCACGGCCCCAGAGAGCGACGAAGAGTCCCAATCTGGTGTTCCGGGCGCGGCCGGGGGCTCCTGACGCTTCACGGGCCGCCTGAGGGTCCCGGCGTGTTCGGGTGGAACGAAACCCCCAGGTTTACAGTGTAAACCTGGGGGTCGTTGTCACTCGCGAGGTTCAGCTGCGGCGTTGCTTGAACACCGCGCGGATCGAGTGTCCGGTGTGGGATTTGCGGTCGGGGACGACCACCTCGCTGACAAGCTCCCACCCCTTCGATCCGAGGTTGCTCAGCTGTCCGTTGTGGAGTCCGTCCGGGCTCGTCTCGATCCGGTACTCCCACCGCTCCTTGTACTCCGCCACGCTGCTCCCAGGGGGTTGAGGTCCGAGGTCTGCTGGGTGCTCTACCCGCCCGAGCCTACGAACGACCACGGACCCCCGCCGGCCTCTGGCGTGTCCTGGTCTTCTCCCTGTTGAGCTACCTCGCCGTTTTCCGTTCCGTCCGTGTCCTGACCTGCGGATTCTGCACCCTGTGGGTGACTGTCCACGGACGGACTGGAAGAAGGGTCAGCATCGCGGGGGTAACCCTCATAAGGGTTGTACCTCTGCGAGAGGGGGGTACTCCCCTCTGTGAGAGGGGGGTACTCCCCTCTGTGAGAGGGGGGGGTGTCCCCGAATGGGTCCTCAGGGGGGCCTTCAAGGTCCTGGGTTTCGTAGAGCGAGGGCTGCTGCTCGGCGAACTCGGCTTTGGCCTCGCGCACGTCCTTGGGACGCCGGTTCGGCGAGGACTTGCCCTTATCCGCGCGGGGCTTCTTGGCCTCCCCGATCAGCCCGATGATGTCGGGCCGGGTCTCAACGGTGATGGCGGGTCGCCCGAGTTCAGCCCGCATGGCGTTGACCCGCTCCAGGTCCTCAGCACCGTAGGCCGAGGCCGGGATGAGTAGCTCCAGGACCGTTGGCGGCTGCTTGGGGTTGTAGTGAGCTCCCGCTCGGTCGAGGACGTCCAGGCGCTCCTGGCCGGTCACCTTGCGCAGCACCTTGTGCTTGACGAGCGTCGGGATGGCCTTCTCGACCGCGCTGCTGGAGATGTGCTGGGACCGATCAGCGATGGACGCGTAGGCCAGCCAGCAGTACCCGCCGTCCGGGTCCACCACGTCCGCGATCGTCTCCACGACGGCGTGCAGAGTGGGGTTGGCGGTGTCGAGGTTCTTCGACGCCCACAGGTAGGGGTAGAACTTGATCTTGTGCTTCGCCCGCATGCCGACACGCGGCCGCGACGACGGGGTGTGCAGAGACACGTACGCCTTTCCAGGCGTCCTCCCCACCTACCTCTTCGACCTGTCGCACTCATTGGGTACGATGGTCACAGCTATCGAGGTCTAGGTGCGAGGACACCAATCGACTTCCGAGAAGGTCAGGAGCGCCAACTCCTGGCCTTCTTTCTTTTTGGGGCGGGGAGGGGTCCCCGCCCATGTGCTTCCTGGCCACTCTAGCCAGGCAGGGGCCCCGGACAACGAACTGTCCGGGGCCCCGTTGGGATCTACCAGGTTCTACGCGGCGTGGTTCGCCAGGGATCGCAGTTCCTCTACGTAGTCCTGCGCCTCCTGCTCGTCTTTGTACTGCTCGGTGAGTACCTGGCCCAGCTCCTGGCCGACCATCAGCAGCGAGGGAACGGACTGACGGGTTCCTTCCAGGGCCTGGTGCCCGTAGGTGATGGCCCCTTCCAGGTCTCCGGAGCGGGCTGCGACCACGCCCTTGGTCACGTAGGCCTCCGCAGCTCGCATGGGCGATACCAGACGCCCCGACCAGTCGGTGGACGTGGACAGAACTTCGTCGGCCAGGCCGTCAGCGAGCCTGTCGTTGCCGGAGCGTCGGAGGACGTCCATCGCGTAGAAGTCGTACTTCGCCGGGTCTACGACGAAGTGGTGTGACGGATCCATCGGCGGCGGCAGTTCTTCCAGCAGCGCCCGACCGCGGTCGAGAGAGACCTCGACTCGCCGACGGTCGCCGATGCGCGCCCAAGCCTTCGCTTGCTGGGCGTAGAGCTGGACGCTCACGGACTGGTGACCGGCCGCCTCGATGCCTTCTTCCGCTGAGGTCAAAACCGTGCGGTAGTCACCTCGGGTCAGCGAAAACCAGCAGTGCATCTCGTGGGCCCAGCCGACGACGTTCGTGTCCCCGGCCTCTTTGCCCAGGGTCAGTGCAGATCGTCGTGTGCTCTCAGCTGCTGGGGTGCGGCCGATGTCCTGTTCCAAGCACCCCACCAGAAGCGCAAGCGTCCCTGCCAGAGAGAGGATCTCGCGGTGCTGAGTCAAACTAACCCGCAGGTCCAGCAGGTCTGCCAGCCGCGTTAGCCAGGCTCGTCCCTCCGTCAGGAGTTGCTGGGCGCCCACCACCGGATAGTCCGAACAGAGCCGGTCCACCGTAAGCCTCAGGGACTCCAGGGTGGCCTGGTCCACGGCGGACCGGCGCAGTCGCGCCAGTAGATCGGGCGTGTCTGACCCGGGTGCAGCAGTGGTCAGAATCTCCTGCGGGCTGCGGGGGGTGACGAAGAAAGCGCCCGACACGGACCCGAAGAGGCTGGCGACCATGCGCTGGTACTCCGCAGACGGCAGCACACGACCGCTCTCCCACCGCTTCCACTGGTCCAGCATGGTCTGGAGAGGAGGGAGCTCTCGTGTGGTCTCGTAGCGGAGCCGCTCGACGCAGTCGCGCTGCGTCCAGCCCCGCAGATCCCGCTCTTTCTTGATCCTCCGCGCCCACGGCGCTATCTCGTCCATGTCTTTACGCTCTCCACCTCGCGCGGATTCGTCTAGGTGGCATCTGGGGGGCATCCTCATGCCCCCCAGATGCCTCTCGCTGCTCAGGAGTGCTTTCGCCACCGTGAAGTCATGCGATCAATCCGCCGACCACTCGTACTCCAGGACCCACTGGAACGTGGGCATCACATGCTGGGTGACCTCTACGGGAGTGCCGTCTTCGGTGTACGCGATGTGCAGCACGGAGTAGACGTGCTGGTCTTCCCCCAGACGCAGGAAGGAGGCTTCCTCCTCTGCCGGCGGGCGTGTGCGGATGCGTTCAGTGAACCGTGTGACGCGGTGCCCCAGCTCCTCCAGTCGGGAGTATGTGCCCCCCGGCCCGGTGTCCTCCTGCGTGATGGAGGTGTCCTTCGCGATGGACCACGGGACGTAGGACGTGGCGATCTGCACCGGCGTGTCGTCGGCCTTCATGTGCCGGTGTCGGATGGCTGCGACGTCATCTCGGCTGAAGTCGAAGATGTCCGCGATCTCCTGGGGCGGACTTACTGGACCCAGCTTCACCAGTTCGCTGCGAGGAGTGTGGCCCAGATTGCGGACCTCCGTCGCGAAGGCTCCCCGCGATTGCCCCTGTTCACGGGCTGTCTTCGTATAGCGAGCGGTCGCGTTTCTCACGATCGGCTTGATCTCGTGCACCACGGTGCCGGTCCCCCTCTCGATCCGGACGAGCCCTTCCGCGCGCAGTACCAAGATCGCGCGCTGCACGACTGGCTGGGACACGGTGAACTCCTCCGCCAGCGCCTTCTGCGGCGGCAAGCGGTCACCCGGGCTGTAGCCCTCTTGGGCTGCGGCGATGCGTGCTCGCATCTCCGTAGCGATCTCTCGGAATCGGGTCATGTCGGTGGCTTCTTCCCTTCGTCTCAACCCTTTATAGCAACCTGCTTGACATAGTATCTCTTGCGAGAGATAGTATCTCTCATGGGTCGCGAAGGAAACCCCCTTCGGAGTAGGACTCCGTTGCGTCCCACTTCTTTGACCAGCAGATATGAGGAGGAACGTGATGACGTCGACGCAGATGCTCGCCCAGGTCATCCAGACCACCGGCGCCACCCGCGCTGACGTCATCCGCGTGGCCACCTCCGGCGGGACCACCCGCACCGACTGGGCCATCGCTCACGCCATCGAGGCCGCCGGCGGTCGCTCCGCCTACGAGCTGATGCTCCTGGCGGGCCGCGAGGAGGAGGTCGCCCAGATCTGGGCCGACTCCCGCGACCAGACCCCCGAGGTCGCCCCCACGAACCCCAAGGCCAAGTACGACAAGACGATCCGCGTCTACCCCGAGCAGACCAGCCCGGAGGAGAACCGCGAGGTCATCGCGCACCACCCCGGCGACCCCGCCGAGGTCGTCGAGGACCAGGAGCAGGCCGAGGTCGCGAAGCTGCGCACCCTCGCCTGGGCCGCCATCGCGAACCTCACCCGCGCCACCAAGGACGCCATCGACCGCATGGTCAGCAAGTGGCAGACCCGGCGCGCGGTCCACGCCGGCTTCACGAACGTGATGCGCACCGCCCGCTCCACCCGCGCCGCCCGGCTGCGCGAGACCTACGTGGCCGCCGCCTAACCGACCCGCACCACCCGCTCCCACGCCGAGAGGACAGCTTCGCCATGCCCTTCACCGACCTGCCGCCCGAGTCCATCGACGACTTCGACTTCACCTGGACCCGCAAGCCCCGCCCCACCGCCGCCGACACGGCCGCAGCCCCGCACAGCGAGCTGTTCCTGCTCATCCGCTACGCCACCGCCCCCAGCGAAGCCGACGACGTCCTCGCCGCCCTCACCACCCGCCCCCAGGCCCAAGCCCTCCTGGACACCTACGAGCGCCTGGAGGCAGCCTCCAGCGGCTACGAGATCGTCCCGATCCCGGTGCACACCAGCGCGGCCGACGCCCTCGGACTCTGACCCACACACCCTGTTCCACCAGCTGAAAGGACACCGCCATGCTCATGTCCCCCGACAAGAACACTGTCTGCTCGATCATCAAGACCGCACGCGAGATCTGGAGCACCGCCGAGACCCCGGCCGGGCTGCTGGTCCGCCTCAGCCACGACAGCAGCGAGCTGGTCGCGGTCATGCTGCGGGCCAGCGGCTACACCGTCACCGAGATCGACGGCCGCACCGTCCTGGTCGGCGGCGTCGACCGCCTGGTCCTCCTCGAGGGGCAGATCGCGGCGCTGACCGCCGAACGCGACGCCCTCCTGGACGCCCGCCGCAGCGCCCAGCTCGAGGACGCGATGGGAGGCCCGTTCTGATGGCCGCCGCTCACACCGCACTCGTCGACCAGCTGGCCGAGATCGACCTCGCTGACACCACCCGCCCCGGAGGGGTCGCCGCCCGGGTCCAGGAGGTCAGCGCGATCATCCGCGCCGACCTGGAGGCCTACGCCGAGGGCCGCCTCGCGGACGTCCTCCCGATCACCACCGACACCGAGAACAGGAGCGTCGCCGCATGATCCGCCTCACCCACCGCCGCTGCCGCACCGAGACCACCGCTCTGGACGCGGAAGCCGAGATGCTCACCGCCCAGGTCGAGTCGCTCACCGATGACCTCCAGGCGGCCGAGCACGCCCTGGAGGAGATCATCGCCGCCTGCCGCGACCTGGAGTACGCCGCCACGGAGGCCGCGATCCCCGACGAGCTGCGCGAGCGGCTGCTGGCCCTGGCCGAGGTCGAGCAGCGGGCCGCCGAGGACGTCGAGGTTCTCACCGCGTGACCTGGGGGTGCCTGTGCTGCCCGGCCCGTCCTGCCGGGCAGTGCGGGGACCACCAGGGTCCCGACCTGAACTGCGATGCGAGGGAGCACCCCGTGACGATGACCGCTACCGAGAGCCGCGCCACCGACCAGCTCGTGACCTACTCCTACGTCCTCACCCTCCAGTTCGCCTTGGCAGGCGGGGGGATGAACCACTTCATCGTCGAGACCGGCGGCACCCTCGACATCCCCCCGGGCTACAGCCGCCACCAGGCCTTCCAGGAGCTGCGGCAGAGCATGATCGCCCAGGTCCGGGCGCAGGGCCACCCCACCCGTGGGGAGCCGAACACGATCTTCTTCTCCATCGAGCGCGACTCGCTCTGAGTCCACACCCACCCACGAACACAACGAACCCGCCCGGGCGGTACCCCGGGCGGGCTCTCGCACATCTGCCCACCTGCAAGGAGAACAACATGTACGAGCCCGAGCCTACCTTCGAGGACTACGACCTCGCCGCCTACGAGGCCGCCCTGGAGAACGCGGAGATCATCGCCGCGCACAGCCCCCGCTTCTGGGACGCCGACGCCGCCGAGCTGCTCCGGCAGGACCCCTGGGAGCACCCCTCCTGGGACGTCGCCGAGGCCTTGGCCGAGACCGGGTGGGACGACCCCGCCGACGCCGCCCGGGTCCTGGAGCGGACCGTGATCGCAGACCACAGGCTGCTCGGGCTGGCCGAGACCCCCACCGGCCGCCCCCGCATCCGCCCGGCCACCGAGGCCCTCCTCGAGGAGAGCTTCGGGGAGGAACTCCTCCACGAGCGGGTGCTCGCCCTGGTCCCGATCGATGCGGACGGCACCTGGCCCGCCGAGCAGATACGGGCGGAGGTGAGGGCGGCATGAGCGTCCTGACCTGGGCCCCCGGAGCGATCGTCTACTACCACTGCGGCGTCCCCATGACCTACGAGGACCTGCCCCGATCGGCCTACATCTGCCAGGTCTGTGGGGCCACGCAGTGATGCTCATCGACCTGATCGCCGTGGCCGCCCTCCTGCTCTGGGCCGCGGTCACGCTCGTGCTGCTCGCCCGCACCGACCACGCCGAAGCGCACCCCGTGGTGCGCCCCCGGCCCGCCCCGACCGCTCGTGACCAGGAAGGACCCCGATGACCCGCATGACCCGCCAGGAGCTGGCGGTCCGTGTCCTGCTCGTGCTGGACGCCATGCCCATCCCCGAGAGGCTGCTGCACCTGGTCTGCCCCGTGTGGGCGCCGATCATCGGCATCCTGCTGATCACCACCGGCACGAACTGGCTGATGTGGGTCTCTCTCCTGCTGGCCCTGGTCGGTACGGCGCGCAGCGCCGCCGAGATCCGACGTGAGGTCCTCGACGACGACAACTTCGAGTGGGAAGAGATCAGCCGCCCGTGAAGCCCGTGCACACCCTGCTCCTGGTCATCAGCGCCGCCGCGCTGGTGGCCCTGGCGCTGCTCGCCCTGAGCTGAGCGCGCCACCCCGAACACGACCTGAACTGGAAGGACAACGTCATGCTCTGGAAGAAGATCCCCGACCCGACCACTGTCATCGCCACCGCTGTGACGGCGGCCTCCGTGGTGTTCACGACCTGGTCGGTCTACGACCTGGCCACCCCCACCGTCCCGGCGCTGGTCGCGCTCGCGGTCGGCGCCGGCGTGGAGCTGGTCTGGCTGTTCGTGCTGGCCACCGAGTGGAAGAGGGCCAACCTCACCGGAGACCACAGCCGCGGACTCACCGCGACCGGGTGGATCCTGGCCACCCTGGCCGCCGTGGTGATCGCCGTGCACGGGGTGCTGGCCTCCCCGGCGCTGGCCATCCTCGCGGTGCTGCCGCTGGCGGCCAAGGCGGGCTGGCACTGGCAGACCCGCCAGAGGGCCGAAGAGACCCGGGCGCGGATCGAGGCCGAGCAGGCCGAAGCCGACCGTGCCGAAGCCGAACGTGCGGAAGCCGAAGCCGAGCGAGTCCGGGTCGAGGCCGAGCGCGCCGAGCGGGAGCTGGCGCTCTCGGTCGACCCCACGGACGAGGACGAGCGCGAGATCGCGAAGCTGCGCCGCCAGGCCAACGTCGCCAAGTTGAGGGCCGCCGCCGAGACGGACCTGACCACCGCCCAGGCCGAAGCCGACCGGTTGCGCCAGGAGGCCGACGCCGAGGCCGAGCGGATCCGCCGCCAGAGCGAGTCGCGGATGCGCCGCGAGGCGATCCAGAACAAGACCGAGGAGGAGTTGGCCGCGCTGGAAGCCAACGCCCGACTGTTCAAGCGCCGCCAGGAGGTGGAGGTCGAGATGGCCCTGACCCGTCCCTACGCGCTCACCTCCGGCACCACCCCCCGGGTGCCCGACGACGCCTCCGCCCTCCAGCCGGGCGGAGGCGGCACCCCCGGCAGCTGGGTGGCCTCTGGTGCCGGGTTCGGCGGGGCGATGGCCCACGCGGGCACGGCTCCCGCGCACGTGGGTGGCCACGTGCGTGGCTCTGACCAGCAGATGCCGCAGGTGCCGGGTCAGGTGCCGGGTGCGGTGGTGCACCACTCCTCCGCCGAAGCCGAGGTCAACCGCGCCCGGGTCGCGGAGGTCTTCGAGGTCCTGCACCAGGCGACCGGGGAGGCGCCCAGCATCGCGGCGGTCGCGCGTGGTGCCGGGGTCTCCGACCGTGCTGCCGGTCGCCACCTGCGTGCCGCCGGCCTGATCGACTAACCCGCTTCCCCGGGCGCCCGCACTGACCCTGCGGGCGCCCGGGCCCCGCCTTCCGGCGGGTGCGCAGACCCACCGCAACTAAGCGTTGCGGTGGGTCTGCGCACCACTCCGGTCCGGCGTGTGAACCGGCGACACCCCCTGTGGGGGTGAACCGGCGCCACGCGCCCCGGCCGTCCTGGTGCACCACGAACACCACTCAGTGAAGGAGGCCTGCATCGACCCACCCCGACGACACGCTCGGGCCCCGCCCGGGGCCACCGAAGAAGGGCCGCTACCCCGCACGTGGGTGGCGGCCCGCTCTCTGCTTCGAGGAGGACGATGACCCACCCCAACACCACCGGCCGCCACAGGCGGCCGACCAAGCACCGCCCCCAGGTGCGGCGCACCCACGAAATGACCCCGGACGGGTTCGCGTGGGTGTACCGGGTCCACTGCTCACCCGGCTGCGACACCGGCTTCGAGCCCCGCTTCGCCAAGAACGCGGCCGCCGCTGACCGGCTGGAGCACCTGGAGGAGGTGGCGCCGCCCGCGAGCGAGCGGTGCCGCGACCCGCACAAGCACCGCACCCGCCCCCACGACCACTGCCCGCTGTGCGCAGGCCAGCTGCCGCTGCCCGGCCTCGAGGGCCTGGACGCGGGCGGGGCGGTCTCGCTTCCACTCACCTGACCTGCATGATCACGACTGATGGGAGGGGCCATGGGTGCCCTGCCTGACCGCGAGCCCCCACCGGGGGCACCACTGCGCCGCCCGGAGGCGGCCCCGCCGCTGTTCGCGGTGCCTCGGCACCCGCAGGCCCCGACTCCCCCGAGCGAGGACCGGCCGTCTCCGGCCGACCCGGCTCCGCGGCCCACGACCCCGGCCGCGGAACCGCCGCTGGCCGAACCCGCCCCAACACCGGAACCGGTGTCGGCTGAGCCTGCTCCGGTGGTCGAGAACGACCGCCAGGACCAGGGCCAGGTCCAGCGGGAGCCGGAGGAGTTGGAGGACTTCGGCCGGGTGTCCGAGCCCTGGTGGGCGCGGTTGCGCCCGCCGGATGTGTGGGACACCCCCGCCCCGACCCTGCGCGAGGAGATCGCGCTGGCCCGGCGGGGCGATCACCTGCCCCAGAGCGGCCCCTGGCGGGCCGCGGAGATCACCCGCACCAGCGTCTCGACCGCGATCAACGCGGTCCTGCTGCTGCTGGTGCACATCAACCGTTCCGCAGCACGCCAGGCGGTGCTGCTTGCGTTCATCGGCGCGCTCGCCCTGGTACTGGCACTGCGCTGACAACCCCCCAGAAGAAAGGAGAACACCCATGCTCGGGTTCCTGTTCGGATCGACGATGTTCCTGGTCATGCTCGGTGCGCTGGCCATGATGATCCCCCTGCGCAAGCACAAGAAGTTCAAGAAGGTCACCAAGTGGTGCGTCTTCGCGTGCGCCCTGATCGCGGGGTCGGCCGCCGCGCTGTGCTTCGTCGGCCAGTGGGCCGGGATGGCCATCACCGCCGTGCTGAGCGGGGTGCTGGGCGCCCCGGCCGGGGCGGCCGGAGTCATCGCCCTGTTCTTCCTGCTCGGCGCCGTCGTGGACCTGCTCGACGGTGAGCCCGATGGGGGCGCTCGGGTGGCCGCGCTGGTGCTGCCGACCCTGCTGGCGATCACCGGCGGCGACCTGGGCATGTACGGCGCCCAGGCCACCGGCACGGTCTCCGATGCCGGTGCGAACCTGTTCGGCTCCCTGATCGGGCTGGGGTGAGGCGCTGATGGAGCTGTTCATCATCATGGCCACGATCGCGTTTGTTTGCCGGGATCCGGCCGGGACGCTCAAGGAGGCCGCGAACTACCGGCGGGCCCAGGCCGACCGCGACAAGCTCCGTGGTCGCGGCCGGAGCGGTCGGCGTCGTCCGGGGTCGGGGGCGATGCGCCGCTACCTGGGCACCGTGTGGGAGGACCAGTGGGAGCGCGCGATCGAGCGCTACCCCGAGCGTATGAAGGCCGCCCAATCCCGGCGGACCAAGCGCCGGGCCAAGCGCGCGGCCACCTGGGAGAAGGTGCAGGATACGGCCGGGAAGCGGTGGGACCGCCGGATGGGGCTGGAGGACTTCGAGGGCCGCGAGGAGGAGCCCGAGATCGATCCGGTCGAGGGCGAGTTCCCTTGGCAGACCCGCCGGCGGCGGGAGGAGGAAGCCCGTCGCGAGAAGGACGACACTCCTGTTTCTGAGGAGCAGCCGGTCCCCGAGGACGAGGACCCCCAGGCCCGCATGGAGCGCCTGGATCGCGAGCACCAGGAGTGGATCGAGCGGGTCGAGAGGGCCTCGCGCACGCTCAAGGAGCGGGAAGCGGCGGAGGAGGCCCGCCAGGCCGAGCGTGAGGCCTGGAAGCGCGATCTTGATGAGGTCCAGCAGGAGCTCCGTCGGCAGGAGCGCGAGCACGATCTCCGCGAGCGGGAGCGGGAGCTGCGGGAGCGGGAGGAAGCGGAGATCCTGCGCCGCAGGGAGGAGCTCCTCCAGGACCAGGCGAAGGAACCGGAGCCCGCTCAGGACCCGGAGCCCGCACCGGCCGAGGAGCCCGAGCCCGCACCGGACCCGGAGCCCGCCCCGGTCGACTTCTGGGGGCGCCCGGTGCCCTATCCCAGTGCCTGGGAGCTGCACGAGTGGAGGCTCCGGGACGCCATCCACGAGTACGGGCGCGGCCGCCCCTGGGAGCCCCCGCACCCGATCGAGGAAAAGGCCGCCCTCAGCTCAGTGGTGGACCTGGACCAGGAGCGCCGCAAGCGCCAGCCCGAGACCACCGAACCGGCGCCATCGCCGGTCACCGAAGAGAAGGAGACACCCATGCTGAACCTGTCCGACGCCGCTTCCCTGGGAGCGCACCTGGCGTCCCTGCGTGAGTACGGCACCTACTGGGACTCCACCTGCACCGCCAAGGAGCAGCTCGCGGCGGGGATGACCGCCGCCGATATGGGTGAGACCACGGTGGCGGCGGTGGACGCCTCCCGCGCCGCCTACGCCCACGCCGCCGCCCAGGCCCGGGCGGCCGCCGATGCGCTGGAGGCGGCCAACACGCGCGTTGCTGAGGCCCGAGCTGGCTCGCCGGACGCCGCTCACGGCGAGTACCTCCAGCGCCGCTGACCGAGCCACCGACCGCACTGAACCAGGAGAACGAGGGAGCACGATGTTCAAAGATCACCAGGGCATGAACGTGACCGTGACCGAGGTCCTTCAGGACACGATCACCGATGCGATGGACCGGGCGGCGGCCACGCTGGAGCCGCATGTGCCGGAGGAGGAGCTGTCCGAGGGCGAGCGCCAGGCGCGCCGCGAGAAGGAAGAGCGCGAGAAGGAAGAGGACAAGGACGAGCGGTCCGCCCCCGACGCGGCCGACGCGGCGGATGAGGATGCTCCGGCCTCGGGAGGGTCCACCTCCGACGAGGGGGGCGGGTATGTCTCCTCCGCTGGTGACGCCTCCTACGGCAGCGACATCGCGATGATGAGCGAGGAAGTCGAGTACACGGAGAACACCGTCATCCCGCACTACGAGCTGCTGATCAGCCAGGCCGAGAAGGCCGGCAACGGGCCCAAAACGATGCAGGCGCTGCGGGCGGGCCTGGAGGCGGCCCGCACGGCGGTGGGGGCCAGCCGGGAGGCGATCGCCAAGGTCAGCACCACCAACGAACCGGTTCGGCAGGCCCAGGACGAATCCGCTGGTGAGGCCGCGCTGGATCCGGACTACTTCCGCGGCGACTGACCCGAACCACGAGAAGCCGAAACACCGCCCACACCAGATGGTGTGGGCGGTGTCCGTTGGGGGTGCCGCCCCGACGCTGACGAGGCAGGCACCCCGACGAGAGGACGATGATGGGCAAGAAGAGCACCCCCGACACGACCACGAAGACCACCGCCGCCCGCCGTCCCGGGGCCCGGGAACTGGACCAGGCCCTGCGCACCCTGGAGGCCGCCAAGCTTGCCCAGGAGAAGGACGCTCGCAAGAAGCGGTGGACCGCCGAGGGCATCCCCGGGCAGGTCTGGTCGGCGCTGGCCCGCCCGCCCAAGGGCAGCATGCGTGACCTGTACCGGCACACGCTCACCCCCTGGTACTGGGCGTTGCCGGCGGCCGGGGCCATCGCCGCCCAGGAGGCGCTCGTGGTGGCCAACGACTTGGGCGGCGCCGCCTCGTTGGCGACCGTGGCGGCCGGGTCAGTGGCTACCGCCAACGTCATTCCGGCGTGGTTGCGCTCCAAGAAGGCTGCCAAGGCCCACCCGCACGCCGCCGAGTGGGCGGCCCGCGAGAGGGGCCACACCCGCCTGGTCGCCAACGTGGGGGCGGCCGGCGCGGTGGCCGCGCACGTGGTGGGGCTGAGCGTGGGCTGGTCCCCGGACGTGATCGCCACCGCTGGCCTGGTCGGGTTGGGCGCGTTCACCACGGCCGCGGCCCGGTACTGGCAGTGGCACCGCCACAACACGGTGGTGCTCAACCCCCGGGCGGCCAAGGCCGCCCGCTTGGCCGCGCTGCGGACCCGTGACACCGAGCAGCCGAAGGCCGAGGTGGCCGACCCCGACGAGCTGGTCCGCCGCCTCAACGAGAGGTGGCCCAAGTTCGTGGCCGCCTCCAACCGAGCGCTGCCCGGCGCCGAACTGACCGAGATCGAGCGGACCGACTACGGGTCCACGGCCGTGCTGCACCTGGTCCCCGGCGCCCAGGAGAAGGCCACGGCCGAGGCCGCCAAGGGCCGGATCGCGACCGCGCTCAAGCTCTCACCGTCCGCGATCACGTTCGAGGACATCGAGCCCGAGGGCGGTCAGGAGCCCGACGCGTCGATCGTGCGGCTGCGAGTGGTCTCCCAGGCCACCTCCGACCGCCCGGTGCCCCTGGACGACGGACGCCCCCGCGTAGTGCGCCGGGGCCAGCAGCTGTTCGTGCGCCTGGGCTCCTACATCGACCACCAGGGCGAGTCGGAGTGGATGCTCTACGACGGCGAGTCCGCCTGGGGCGGGTTCGTGGCCGGCAAGACCGGCGCGGGCAAGACCACGATCCTGGAGACCCTGGTGATCGGGGCGCTGGAGTCGGGGTGCACCTACGTCATCTACGCCAAGCCCCGCAAGGGCCCCTCGCCCAGGATCGCGAAGTACGCGCACTGGACGATCGAGGCCGACGCCGCCTCCCGAACGGCATTGGTCGACGGCGTCATCAAGATGATGGAGATGCGGGGGCTGATCAACGAGCTCAACGACACCTCCAACTTCGTGGCCACCCCCGAATACCCGGGGGTGCTGGTGATCATCGACGAGTTCCACGAGGCCGGGGCGCAGATCGAGGCGGCGGGCAAGGGCCGCCTGAACCGCATCAGCTCGGAGATCCGCGCGGTGGGCGGCGGTCTGGTCGGCGCCTCCCAGGGGTTCGGGCTGGAGCGCTTTGGCCAGGACGACGTGCTGCGCGGCAACATGACCGCGACCAACTCGGTGTCGATGAAACTCGGTGCGACCCAGGCCGGGGTGTTCAAGCGCGAGATGGGCATGTCGGTCAACCCGGGCGACCTGCCCGACCCGGCCAAGCACAAGCGCAACAAGGGGCTGGCGTTCTCCCTGCTGGGTCGCCCGGTGCCCTTCCGAGGGGCGTGGGCTCCCGAGGATGAGACCGACCGGATCATGGCCGCCGCCAAGGCCAAGGCGGTCAAGGGCCTGGACCCCGACTCCGAGGCCGCGCTGGACGCGGGCTCGCGCGGGCTCTACTCCGGGCGCCACGAACAGGCCGCGCGCCGCAAGGACCAGGTCCGCTCGATGCTGGCCGCCATGCGCCAGGGTCTGAGCGGCGCTTCGACGCCGCGCGACAGCAGCGAGGCCGGCGACCGGAAGGTCGATCACCGGCGCGAGGCCGCCCAGGCCGGTCGGCCGGTACCGCCGAAGCTGCCCCGCCAGGTCGTGATCGACATCGCCCAGGCCCGCGAAGCCGCGGCCGCCAAGGCCGCCCCGGCCCCGTCGGGGCCGCGCCGCTCCCCCGCCATCGAGGGGGTGCTCGAGGTCCTCCAGACGCAGGGGCCAACGACCACCGGCGCCCTCCAAAAGGCGCTCGAAGACCGCGACGGCTGCACCCGGGGGACGATCGATTCGGCCCTGAAGACCCTGCGCACCGAGGGGGCCATCGACAAGGCCGACGCCTCCCGCAAGGCCCCCTGGACACTCATTTAGCCACGCTGGGTGAGGTGTGAACGGGTCTGTGAATCCGAGATTCACAGACCCGTTCTGTACTGGTTTGTATGACTTTCAGATGATTCTCGGGGGTTGTGAACGCCTCCACCCCCCGCACTCGGCGTTTCACAGATCCGGTTGTGAACCCGCATGACGAACACCCACAGTGATCAAGAGCGTTGAGGTGTCAGACGCTCCCCACCCTGTCGAGAGGAACCCCCGTGCCCGAGCAGAACCCGCCCCCTGTGGTCTCGGCCATCCACGCCGTCGTCGAGAGGCCCGGGGTCCACGCCCGCCCCGCCGCCGACGGCGGGTGGACGATCGAGTTCACCGAGCAGGCCCTGGTCGCCTTCGTCTCCGAACAGCGCGCCGCAGCCTGGCAGGCCGCTGTGGCCGCCGACACCTCCCCCAAAGAGAAAGCCGACTTCGGAGCGGGACCACACGCTCTGGAAGCTGTGCTCGCACTTCTCCGGGAGCGGGGACCGATGCACTCCAACGCCATCCATGAGGTCCTGGCTGAGCACCCCGGGTACAGCCAGTACTTCATCGACGAAGCACTCAAGGCCTTGTCCACACGTGGAGAGATCGCGAAGACCACTCAGTCGCGCAAGTCTCCCTGGGCACTCACCTGACCCAGTAACCGAACGAGTCGAGGGGCCCCGCCGAGTCACGGCGGGGCCCCTCGACGTTCCCGCGCAGTCGCACTCTTCGAAGGAGCCCCCATGTCGTTTTCCGCTGTCTTCCTCGTCCTGCTGGCCGGTCACCACGCCGGTGACCGCTGGGCCCAGACCGACCGCCAGGCCACCCACAAGCACCTTCCCGGCCGGGCGGGGTGGGAGGCGTGCGCCGCCCACGTGGCGACCCTGACCCTGTGCCAGATGGTCCTGCTGGCCGTGGTCGCCGCCGCCGAGGGCGGACTGTCCCCCGCCCAGCTGTCCGTCGGACTGGCCGTCACCGCGGTGAGCCACTTCTGGATCGACCGGCGCCGCACCCTCGAAGGACTCGCGAAGGCGTTGGGTCGCCACGGCTATTACCGGCGCGACGCGGAGGCGATGGACCAGGCCGCGCACGTGGTCTGGCTGGTCCCGGCCGCGCTGATCGCCACCGCGCCCAGCGCGGCGGTGGCGCTGGCCATGGCCGGTGGGTGCGTGCTGGTCCTGGCCGCCATGGAGGACCTGTCCCGGCGCGGCCGCACCGCGCTGGAGGCCACCTCGAAGGCGTCCGCGTCGGCTTCGGCGACTGTCTGACCCGGGCGTTGGCCCTGACCGCCCCGCAACCGTTGGTTGCGGGGCGTGCGGGGGGACCGCCCGGTCCACCGAGCCTCCCGAAAGGATTCACCGCCGTGATCCGAGCCATCCACCCCGACCTCGCCCACGAGGGCGCCATCCACGCCGACCACCTCACCGAGGAGGACCTGGACACCGCCCGCAGCCGCGGGTGGCAGATCACCACCACGACCACACCGCCCTCGGAGCTTCCCCCGGCCGCCGACCAGCTCTGGCAGGGAGCACGCGAGGCAGGCCTGCCCTGGACGCTGACCCAGCGCCGCGACCCCGTCGAGGGGCACCCGATCGTCGTCCTGGCCGTGCACGGTGTGGACCCGGACCGCCCGGACCGGTGGGCGGAGTGGTCCTGGGTCGGTCAGGCGCTCGACTCCACCACCCAGCCGCGGATCCCGCTGGCCCGGGCCCGCGTCCTGCTCACCGCCTGAACCGCTGCTGGTTCTGCTCACCCCGCGCACGCGTGCGGGGTGAGCGGGGGACCAGCCGGCCCACACACACGAAGGCGGCCCCGAGGAAGAGGTCCTCGGGGCCGCCTTCGTGTGTTCAGCCGCCCTTGCGCCAGTCCTGGCCCGGCCGGGACTCCTCCCAGGCGTCGATGGTCGCCTTCTTCCACAGCGGGGAGCGGCCCACGATCTCGTCGGGCGGAGGGAGGGTCCCTCGGGCTCGGTACTCATGCACGGTCGCGACCTTCACGCCGAGTCTTTCAGCGACGTCTTTGCTGCTCAGATAGCCCTCGATCATGCGCAACACCCTACCTCCGCAAGATGACCTTGACAAGGTTCGGAGTTCCGGCTTACCTTGGCAAGGTCACCTTGTGAAGGTGGATAGAAGAACGGCCCACCCGGAGCTGTCTGCCGAACAAGGCCGGGCGGGCCGCACACCCCATGAATGGAGCACACCCAGTATGACGACCACAGCGAGCACCACCGCCGTGAAGAGGTGCTGCGGCACCAGCGTGGGCGGGCGACTGACCCGCACCAACCCCGCCACCGGCCTGATCGAGTTCGCGATCCTGGGCCGCGGCTGGTGGCCCCCGGCCTGGGGGCTGTTCGCCGGCCACGCCCGCGACCACGGCCAGGCCGACTTCAAGGAGGCCGTCACCGCAGAGGGAGCCGAGGAACTCGGCATCCGGGTCACAGGCCTGAGTGAGCTGGTCACCGTGCACCTGCCCAACCTGTGCGCGTCCCTGCCCCACGAGCCCGTCCCCGGGCACCTGTGGACCGTGTTCGACATCGAGACCCCCGACACCACGTTGACCCCGGCGCCGGGCGAGACCACCGGCGCCGAGTGGGTCACCACCGAGGAACTCCAGCGCCTGGCCGAGGTCACCATCGTCTTCGCCCACACCGGCCGCCCCGCCCAGCACCAGCCGCGGCTGTCACTGGAGGCGGTCTGGGTCGAGCTCCTGGCGCTCACCGGCGACATCACCGTCTCCGACGCCGACCGGGCCGCCGTGGCCCGCCTGTACACCAGCGCCCCGCCCCAGTACTGGCTGGGAGGACGCCGATGATCCACCTGACCAGCTTCGGGTTCCTCCACCACGCCCCGCCACCGGCGCACGCCGTCTTCGATGCCCGCTCCCACTTCCGGGACCCGCACGTGGACCCGGCCCTGCGGGAGATGACCGCCCACGACCAGCCGGTCGTCGAGCGAGTCCTGGCCACCCCCGGCATCCCCGCGCTGATCCACGCCATCGCGGCGACCGCCGCCGCGATGGCGGCCGGCCCCAGCGGCACGGACATCGACCTCGCGGTCGGCTGCGCCGGAGGCCGCCACCGAGCACCGACCATCGCCGCCCAGGCCGCCAGCCTCCTGCGGGAGCGGGGGTTCGAGGTCCAGGTGCACCACCGCGACCTGCACCAGCCGGTGGTGGCCCGATGAGCGAGAACTGCGTCTTCTGCCAGATCATCGACGGCCACGAGCCCGCTGAGATCGTGCGGTTCTGGGACGACGCGATCGCGATCGTCCCCTTGGCCCCGGTCACCCCCGGCCACGTGCTGGTCATCCCGAAGGTGCACGTGGCCGACGCCGCCGTCGACCCGGTCATGACCGCGATCACCGCCCGCCGGGCCGCACAGCTCCTACGGCCCGGCCACCACCTCGGAGTGAACACGGGAGCGGCCGCCGGGCAGACGGTGTTCCACCTGCACCTACACATCTGGCCCTGCCGGGGCGGGACCAACTGCATGCCCTGGGGGTGCCCTTCGGCTCCCCGTCCGACGACCATGGAGGCAGCCCGATGACGATCACCGCGCAGGCACAGCAGATGGACACCCCCGATCCGGTGTCCGAGTTGTCCACTCACGCACCCGTGCGCACCAGCAGCCTCCGCGCGCTTCGCCACGCCCTGCGGGTGATGGAGCGCCGCCACGGGGCCACGATCACCATCACGCCCCACACCCGGGAAGACATGGTGCGGCTCCTCTTCCTGGCCACGGATGGCCACACCACGAGCACCGCCGCCACCGCCGACTATCCCTCCGTGGTCCAGGCCCTCGTGGAGCTGGACCACCACGAGCGACTCATGGTGTGCGGCACTCCGCACGTGACCCGTATCGGGCAGCGCACCCGCCCCCGAAAGCAAGCCGTGTGCGGTGTGGCGTTCGCGGTCCGTGGAGGGGACCCGGACGGCACCGTGTGGCGGTGCCAGGGCTGCAAGGCGAAGAAGGCGAGGCGACGGTGAGCAGCCTCGAGGTTGCCTTGGGGGTCCTGGGGGCCGCCCGCCAGTCCCTGGCCACCGAAATCCGCTGAATCCCGCCCCCAGCAGTTCGCTGGGGGCCATCCTGAACACACATCTTCTGGAGGACACGATGAGCACAGCGACGGCGACCCTTCCGGCCCCGACCATGGAGATCGTCCTGGACCAGGGCGCCCACAAGCACCTGCGGTTCCGGCGCATGGCCACTGACTGGGAGGTGCACCTCTTCCCCGGCGGCTTCCTGGTCCGGCGCTTCGCTGGGTGCGACTTCGTCTTCGTCACCGGCGCCGAGGACATCATCGCGTCCATGGCCTTCACCGAGGGCGACCCCGTCTACTGGGCGGACAAGCTCACCGCGGGGACCGCGCGGTCCTGGGACTACGGCGCATTCACCGAGTGGTTGCTGGATGAGGCCCACCACGAGCTGGACCTTGACTACGAAGAGATCGACGAGCTGCTGCGCGGGGCCGATCTGAGCACCGAGCGCCGGGCCCGTGAGGTCGTGGCCGACGACTTCCAGGGCCTGGCCTTCCCTGACAGCACCATCGACCTCTACTACAGCTTGGACAGCCGGTTCCTGCTGAGTTTGCACGCGGCCCGCCAGGGCCTGGCCCTCTACGCTGCCCAGAGCTGACCCCCACCGACGAGGAGCCCCATGAGCTACAAGCACGAGTACGACCTGGACCGCCGTTCGGCCGAACGGCTGGCTGAGCAGGCGGCGGACTACGCCGCCACGGACCCGGCGATCGGCTCCGCTCTGGCCGCCGTGGCCCAGGTGCACGCGACCCTGGCCCTGGCGGCCGCCACGATGGCCGCCGCCGAACGCGAGTAGCCCTGAGGTCGGGAATCTGGAACCGGCCCCGCGGTCTGCGGGCCAGCGTCCGGTTCTGACCGGCCCTTCGGGGGTGGGCGACGCCAACCGGCCGCCAAAGGCCCAACGCGCCGCGCACCCCCCGCCCGAGGGTGGTCCTCCACGATGGCGGGAGATCGTCCCGCAGCAGCCATCTGGGCGCCCTGATTTTTGCGCAGCACCCCACGACAAGGAGACCCCCTGTTGAACACCACCGTGCTCTACCACGCGCTCTACGGAGCGATGTACTACCACTGGCACCGCTACCAGGAGAACATGGACCACTGCGACATCCCTGGCGAGATCGTGCACCCCGTCGGGGAGCTGGCGCTGAAGGACCCCGAGGCACTGCCCGAGGTCCTCGACGCGGCCGTCGAGCTGCTGGAGAACTCCGCCGTTCCGAAGGCCTCCGCGCTGGCGTGCCTGCGCTACAACACGGCCCACCCCTCCTTTCCGGAAACGGCCCGCACCTACACCCGGGGGCTGCTGGCCTCGATCGAGCTGCACGGCACCGCCCGCGGTGCCTGACCACCTCTGACCTGAAGGAGTTCGCTGTGCCCCGTCTGACCCTCGAATTCGAGATCGAGACCACCGAGTCCCCCGAGGACGTCCTGGAACGCGTCGGCCAGGCGCTGGAGGTAGCCCGCTACAACGTCTGCCACGGCAGCGTCGGCCCCTCGGAGAGCCACCCCGCCGCAGAACAGCCCCGCTGACGTAGAAACCACATCACAGCCCGGTCCCACGGAACGCACCGTGGGACCGGGCTTTTTCGTGCGCGGGGGTGCGTTCTACTCTTCCTCGTCACCGACCAGCGGCTGGTCGGGGTCCCGCAGCTCGCGGCGCACGCCCGGCATGTCCGGCAGCCGGAACGAGTAGTGGTCCGGTATGCCCAGAATCATGGGACTCTGCCGAGGGGAATATAGGTACCCTATTGACACTCTGATGTAGGTACCCTACATTCAGGGGTGTCGGCAGGGAACACCACGTGGAGGCAGCAGAGATGATCAGCACCGAAGGCATCGAGTACACGATCAGCTACACCGTCGCCGCCTACTCCAGCACCGACGCCCCCGCGCACCGCTTCCAGGCCATCACCGAAGACGGCCAGATCGCCTCCGAGCTGTACGTCGACATGAACACGCTGATCATCGAGAACATCGAAACCGCCCCGCAGTACCGCCGCGAAGGCATCGCCACAGAGCTGTTCGCAGCCGCCGAGAAGCGGCTCCCCGAGGTCCTGCACGCCCGCCCCGAACACCGCACCGAAGAAGGCAACGGGTGGGCCGAAGCGGTCGGCGGCGACACCGAAGACCACCAGGACGAAGACGAGGTCGAAGACCCGTGGAACTGAACCCCACTGATTACTACCGGATCGACTGGGACGCCCTCGACCAGCTCTCGCCAGCGGAGAAGATGGAGGCGCTCGCGAAGATCTTCGAGCAGGTCCGCGCAGACATCGGCGCCGAACGAGGCCGCATGGCCCACCAGGCGCACGCCCACCACGGCACCAAGAAGGCCGCCGCCGAACACCTGGGTCTGTCCCCCGCCAGGTTCGGCCAGATCTACAGGGAAGTCATGATCGAGATCCCCACCGCCATCGGAAGCTACCCACTGCTCGACGAGATCGAGGACCGCTTCCCCTCCCGACAGGAAGCCCACGACGCCATCCAGACTTACCTCGGCCAGATCATCGAGATCGACGGCGAAGAGGAGGTGGTCCTGGAGCGCAAACCGCTGAAGAACGCGTCCGGGCGGGTCATCGGTGAAACCCTGTGGGTCACCAAAGACGCAGCGGAAACCATCCGCGAGTCCATCGACGCCGCAGCCAGCGAGTAGCCAGGATGCGTTACGGCGACCCTGACGGCCACGGCGTCTACGGCCAGCTCACCACCGGTGATGATGGCGGGCTGATCTGCCACGAGTGCGGGCAGGAACGCCAGTTTCTGGGCCGTCACGTCCGCGAGCACGGCATGACCGCCGCGACCTACCGGGAGGCTCACGGACTCGGGCGGCGGACTTCTCTCGCTTCCGAGGAGTTGCGTGCCACGTGGGGCGAGAGATCATCCGAGCGGGTCGGCTCCCCCGAGTGGCGGCGGTTCGAAGCTGCACGGGACCCCCAGTCGGCGCGCAAGGAGTCGCGAGCGGCGCTCCGAGAACCCCTTCGTGCTCAGGCGTTGGAGTCACGTCGCGAGCAGGCGCTTGCGGCCTCCCGGTCGCGCCCGGCTCGGGTGTGCGAGGTTCCAGGGTGCGGGCGTAAGCACGTGACCAAGGGGTGGTGCCGCACCCATCTGGAGCGCTACAAGCGCACCGGGGATGTCCAGGCTGACGTACCGGTCAGGCCTCGAAAGGGCGGCCCGGAGCCGCGCTGAACGGGTACATCCTCAACACCTGGCAAGGCCTCGTAGAAGGTCAACGTCTGGCGCTGCTGACAGCCCCGGCGCCAGGGGCGCCGATCCGCTCCCCGCGTTCGTGTGGAGGGTGAGCCCCACCTTCGGGTGGGGTTTTCCGCTGCTCGCCGAGGTGGTTCGGTCTACTCGGCATCGAGGTCCTGGGGGACGTCTCCAGGCCTCAGGTCGGTGCGCGTTCGCACGTACCGGACGACGTGCCGCCACCGGCCGGCCACCTCCGCCGAGTCCGGCGAGACCTCCACCACGACTTCCGGTACGACCTGGGTGTAGTGCTGGCGGGAGGAGTCCCCCCACGTCGCGGCGAGGGTGCGGGGCCAGGGGTGGTCGTCGGTCTTCACCAGATGGCCCGCGAGTTCCTCGGACTCCTGCGGGGACAGGTCCGTCGTCCGTCCCGCCACCCGCAGCTCGCCGGTCACCGAGTCCACCCGGCCCAGGATCAGGGCCCGCGGAGCCCGCGCGTGACCCACCACTCCGCCCACGATCGCCTCGGTGGTGACGCGGTGCTTGTACTTGCGCCACCCCCGTGTGCCGGGCCGGTAGGAGCGGCGTCCGTCCTTGATCATCACCCCTTCCACCCCCACGGCGGGCATCTCCTCCCACCACTGGAGTGCGACCTCGGGGTTGTCGCTCTGCCAGCCGAGCGTGAGCAGGGAGGGCTGCTCGACCAGGGCCAGCAGATGCTCCAGCTCGGAGCGGCGGTGAGAGAGCGCGCGGCCCATGAGATCCCGGCCGCCGACACGAAGGAGGTCGAAGACCACGAGGTGGCACGGCTCAGCTCGTGCGAGGGCGCGGGCCCTGCGGGTCGAGGCACCGTTCCGCCTCAGCAGGGCGCCGAAGTCCAACCGCCCGTCGTCCGCCCACCGGATGATCTCCCCGTCTAGCAGGACGCCCTCGGGCAGCTGGTGGTCCAGAACCTCGACGAGCTCGGGGAAGCGTGGGTGGAGCGGCCGGTCCCGTTTGGAGGACATCCTGACCGGCCCGGTCTGGGCCAGGCATCGGAAGCCGTCCCACTTGGGTTCGTAGAGCAGGCCGGGGCCGGTCGGGAGCTGGTCGACGGCGGTGGCGAGCATGGGTTCCACCCCCGGGCCCGTACCCGGCACCCGCTCCGCAGGAGACCAACCCGCGTCCTCGGGTGCGAAAAGTCGGAGGCGGAAGTCCCACCTGCGCGGTTTCCGGTCCTGGCCTCAGGTCCTCGGGAGCCGTCCGGGGTCCCGAGGCCGGCCACGTCCACGGGGTCCAGGCCGCCGCCGGTGGTGGGTCGGCGCAGGGCAGCACGGCGCGGAGAAGGAGAGGAAGCCGCGGGGGTTTTCGGTGTTCGCCCCCGCTCGGGGCGGGGCTCTGTCTAGGATCACCTCGTGATTCGACCTCCCCTCGCGGCCTGTGCGGCCGCCCTCGTGCTGAGCGTTGGCCTGACCACTGGTTGCGGTGCCCACAACCCTCCCCCGGAAGGGCACAGTGAGCTGTTGACCACCGCGACCGGGGTGTCGGCCTTCGAGCTGGTGGTGACCCCGGACCTGTGGGCCAGAACCATCCCGTCCACAGGCAACTCCTCCCTGCGGGACCTGGAAGGAAGCGACCCCGGCGGGGACCTGTCCGACCGGGGCCTGGAGCTGTACACCCTCTCGGGTAGCCAGTTGGTGAACTACCTCAACCACAACCGGCGCCTGGGCTACGGAGGCTGGCTGCAACAGGCGGGCACCCCGGAGGTGCACCGGCGCGTCTATGACGACATCACCCCCGTCATCGAGCAGATCGACGGACCACGCGGCGAGGAGGAGCCCGCGCCGCGTGTGGTGCTGGACGACACGGTCCCCGAGCCGTGAACCAGCAAGGCGCCTCACAGAAACCGGCCCCGCAACCAACGGTTGCGGGGCCGGTGGTGTATCCGGGATCAGGGCGGGCCGGGGTTGAAGATGGCGTGGGTGCCCACCCGCCGCCAGATCACGTGCGGAGTGCCGGGGAAGCGCTCGTCCCCGTACTCCCACGTGGCCCGACCATCCCGGCCCCAGGTCATCTCGTAGACCCCCGGGGCACCCTGGACGCCCTTGACCCGCAGCCCGGGCCGGAACTCCCCCTTCTGCACGTCGGGCGCGAACTCGCCCGTGACCACGCGCCGAAAGCGCGCTTCCTGTTCCCTGGTCAGCTTCTTGAAGTCCGCCTTGAAGCGGGGGGTGGTAGCGAACGTCGCCACGTTGCTCTTCAGCGCTCCTGTTCAAGAGCGTCGAACATCGACTCCGCGTCCTCGAACTCCTCGGTGCGGCCGGCGGCGATCTGCTCGCTGGCCTCCCGCTCGCCCTGCTGCCACTCCCGATCCCAGAACCAGGCCTGATCGGCGGGGACCACGGTCATGCCGCGCAGCACGACCTGGCCGTCCTCACCGATCTCAAACTCGACCTCGTCGCCTTCACGGATGTGCAGCGCCTCGGTGACTTCCCGAGGCAGGGTGACCTGGTTCTTACGACGCATCACCGATCGTCGTCGACGCCTGCCTTCTGTGGTTTCCATGCGATTGCTCGTTTCGTAGCGTTGGGGGGCGAGGGCCGGGCTCTCCGCCCAAGACGCTTCCCTGTGCTTGGCGGCAGGGGGAAGCATCAGTAGTCCACGCGCAAGCTCGTGCACTACCACTTCCAGCATGTGGCAGAAAATCGGAAAGTACAACTTTCCGACGGTGTAACGAGGTCCTCCGACGCTGCTTCTTCGGGGCGCGCCCCTACCCGGGAGGGTGAGGGGCACATATAGCGCCTTCGAATGTGACAGGGCCCATATATAGTGGTTCATGAGGTTCGCGTTCCAGGATGGTCTTGGGTGCCCCCGGGGGCGGGGCTGTTGCGAACCACGGGAGGCTCGATGCCCAGTGGCGGCTTCAAGATCAACAGGCGGGGGATCCAGAAGATGAGCAGGGAGATCGAGAAGGAGTTCGCCAAGAACCCGATCACCATCCCTGTGCAGGCAGACGGATCGCCCCAGCCGGTGAGCGTGGTGAACCACCACGCTCCGGTGGTCTACGGGGGCGTATCAGGCTCCTCCGTGGTCTGGGGTGACGGGCAGGCGAACCTGAATCAGACCAGCCACGCGGGTTCTGGGCAGGAGGAGCTGGCGGCGGCCCTGACGCGCATCTTGGAGCAGATGCCTCGGGACGGACTTCCCGCCGAAGATGCCGAAGACCTTGAAGACGCGGGCGGGCAGGCTTTGGAGGCGGCTCGCTCCCCGCACCACGACGAGGGGCGCGTCAAGCGAGGGGTGCGAGCGATCCTGCGCATCCTGGAGCCGATCGCTCAAGGCGCCCGTGCTGGAGCTTCTGAGGGTGCACAAGGGTGGGCTCGGGAGGCGATGCAGTCCTTGCCTCCGCTCTAGAGTGATCCCACACCGCCCTCGCAACCCATCGGTTGCGGGGGCTTTCTCATGCCCGCTTGGCGAGACGCTCCGTCTCGCATGGGTGGCTGGCTTCCTAGAACCTTCGATTATCGGAAGCCAGGGAAGGCAGTGCACTAGGTGGGGTTAAGGCAGCGCGCCGAGTGCGGAGTTCCTCGCAGCCGAATACGCCCACCTGAAGGGGAGTCCGGTTTCGGCCAACGGCTGATGCGGATGTGTGACGCCGGATACCTTTTACTCCACGTGTGCCTTCGTTCACGTGATGACCATCGCGAGGAGCTCTGGCGCCCATGGGCAAGCGTGGACAGAAGAAGCGCTCCGCCGACCGAAAGGCCGGTTCGGCCTCCCGTCGTCGGCGATCGCCGAAGAGTCAGAGAAGGCGATCACCAGCTCACGCCCAACCACGCACCGACCAGCCGTCGGTCTTCGCCGTCCTCCAAGAGCGGTACTTCCCTGAAGGCAAGGGCGCTTCGCGGCACAATCGCGTGAGGGCGTGGTCGATATACGTCGTGCTAACCCTCCTCGCTGTCTTGGGTGGATACGCGGGAAACTATGCCTACGAGCGGTGGACTACAGATTCGCGACTTCGCGCGCAACAAGACGCGGCGAGAGAAATAGACCAGGAAAAAGTTGCGTTCAGCAGTTCCATCGCCTACGACACCACGTCCTTTGAGTCATTCAAGATCGTCCTGGATCGGCCCCTAACAGCCAAAGAAAGTGAGAATCTCCAGATCATTCCCCCCTCAGAACTCTGGGACTATTTTCGCCCTTTAGGTGGGCGGCTGATCCCCTATACCAGTGGGGAGGTGCCTGACACGCCACTCGGAGGCACTTGGGAGAAAGGAACGGGAACATGGGGTTCGGCCGTTTTCAACATGACCCTTCACTCCGAGCGATCCTCCGCTCTAAGTATCATCGATATGACTCCCGTGATCATCTCCTGCGAAGACCCGACTGCCGTCACCGTGATCAATTACCCTCCTCAGGGCGCTGAGTACTATTCCGGCGTGGTTGTGGATCTCAACCACAACGCCCCAGTTTTTTACAGCACCGACGAGGGGCCCCACAAAGGGAAGCAGTTCTTCCAGCACACACGCATCGATCTCGGAGGTGGAGCGGCATCGGGCGGACTCCGAGTGGAGGCGAATGTGAAGGGTCAGTCCTGCAAGTGGGAGATCGAGGCCGAGTATGTCGACACCCAGCAGAACACCGGCAAGGTCACCCTGCGCGACGATGGCAAGCCCTTCTTCACCGAGGTTGCGCCCAGTCAACCCGAGCAGGATTGGCAGGCATACGCCTCGTATCCCCAGCCCGGGATGAGTTTCGTTCCGTGCCACGAGACCCCAGAGGATTTCGCGTGCGCTCCCTACGGGGGACAGTCGCTTGAGGACAAGGAAGGATCTACCGAATGAACTCGGAAAAAGTTCTCAAACTCCTGAGGAAGTTCTCGATCGCTCTGCTCATTGGCGGGGGCCTCACATTCTTAACCGCGATCCTCGCACAAGAGTTTGGCTTCGCGGCGGGATCGGGCGAGTGGCTCCTTCTACTCGGAATGGGCATGTGGTTCCTCGGGATGTTGCTGCCCGGGGGCAGCGGCGAGGGCGGTGATGGGGGTGGCGGTGAGTGACCCAGAACGCGGTCGACGCCTTTCGGGGTACCGGGTTCAGGAGCCCGTGAGTGTCTCGCCGTAGCTTCGGGAGAAGCAGGCCGGGTGTGGACTGCTCCGACTGCCCTCGGCCCGCGATCCGGGACCTGGAAGCGGCGACCTGGTGTTCGGCCTGCGAGGTGGCCGCTGTGGGGTGACGGCGCCTAAGCCACCGTCGCTGACGTTGGGCCAGCTCTCGAAGGTGAGGGCTGGCCCAACCTTGTGAAGCTGGCTTATCGGAAGTCAGGATCGTTTCCGTCACGCGGGTGTCGTGACGGAAACGCGAGGCAACCCTTAGTTGCTTCCGCAACCTTTGGTTGCTACTGTCGTTTGTCAACCAAGGGTTGCTCGCCTGTGCGAGGGTGGTCTTCCGCCCGCGGAACAGGTGTGGGCTACCGCTAAATCCTGTAGTAATCCTCCTCGACCCCACAGAAGGAGAGGTCGCCGTGGCGATCGAGTCCAAATCCACCCAGGAGCGCCGCACCGAGGCCCTGCGCACTCTGCTCCAGGACCGGTACGGCAACTACTACGGCGCCCTCCACCAGGCCTGGGACCTCATCCAGGACCACAGCGGGAGCATCCAGGACCCGCCCAGTACGGACGAGGAACTCCTAGCCGCGCTGACCCTGGTCGACGTCGTGCGCGATCAGGTCAAGGAGGCCGAGGCTGGCCTGCTGGCTCAGCTGCGCCAACCCGACGACCAGGGGCGCGCCCCCGTGGAGTGGGAGAGGATCGGCGACGCCCTGGGCATGAGCCGCCAAGGCGCCGAGCGGCGGTACCTGCGCTCGCAGACCTCTGGAGTGCGCGATGCCAACCGCGCTCGGGGCGACGTGCACCGCAGCCGCCGCGACCGCGAGCAGGCCGATCAGCGCGCCATCGCGCGCTGGGGCCGCTGCGGACGCGCCGACCGGGACTGGCACCTGGACCTGCGGGTGCGCACCGCCAGCGGCCAGGAGGCCATCGCCCGCCTCGACGGGTTCGGCGGTGCGACCGTGCGCCTGGACAGCATGTGCAGGGTGGACGGTGGCTTCGTGTCCTGGCGCGACCTCCAGCTCCTGGAGGTCGTCGAGGAGACCACCCCGTGGGCAGACGCCGAGGCACCCGGCACCCTGACCGGACTGGCCACACAGGAGTAATCGCCACCAACAACACCCCCGCAACTACTGGTTGCGGGGGTGTTGTCATGCGCGTGTAAACGTGAACGTAGGCACGCGCATACCTCTTTACGCGCCTAGACGTGTACCTACCTACCTAGGTTTCCCTGCTCAAGGCGACATAGAGACTGGTTCTGCCTGCGTCACCGTCGAAATCCCACGGGCGCAAGGTCACGCTCATCCCCGCAGCTACGAGGATGGTCACCATCGCGTTGACCATGGCGGCCTGGCAGGCCTCGATGAGCTCTTCCCCCGAGCCCCCATCGATGAGGGCATCGGAGGTGAACCAACCCACGGAAACCCCGGACTTCTCCAGGTTCACTACGGCGCCGCCTGGGTCGGAGCCTTCCTCCCCCGCCGGAAACAACGTCAGGCCTGCGTTGGTCAGTGTGGTGGACACCCTCTGCTTCAGCTCCTCCAGGAGCTTGTTGTGGCGGGCCCGACCCAAGGGGGAGAGCACGTCTACGCTCACGACCTTCTCCAATCAGGGGGTTAGGTGTGCGTGTCCACGCGTAGGCGCTTACACGCACACCTAGGTTTCACTGTTCAGTAACCACGTTCACGAAGCCAGGCGTCCAGCGCGAGCGCGACCTGGTCCTGCCGGGAGACTCCGTGGTCTTCGGCGTACAGGCCTGCTCGTCGGTGCAGCAGCAGGGCCTTGGGAACCCCGATGTTGAACTGGCGGCGCTCGGAGGCGGGCGTGGCCTTGACCTCCTCCACCGAGGGGGGCACGGACGGAGCCCCGGTCCCCTGCACAGGCACGGGAGCCGCCGTCACCGGAGGAGCGGCGGCTGGTTCCGGCCCGGCTTCCTGTTGCGTCCTCTTTTGCTGATGGTCCAGCGGATGCGCGTCGGAGCGCTTCACGGGAGGTTGTGCGGGCTGCGCGGGTTTGGTCGCACGTGTCGGTTGGGGCTTGGGCATCAGGCAACCAAACCCAGGCGGGTCTTGGCCAGGGTGGCGTACCAGGCGACAGACCGCGCGCCTTCGGCGCCGTAGGCGGAGAGCGGGTGTTGCGCACCGGCGGCCTTGGCGATCACGGTCGCACGAGGGCAGGGCTCCTCGTACACGCGGTCGGTGTAGGCCTCCTGGATCTCGTTCAGACGGAAGCGGGCCTCTGTGGTCCGGATGTCAAAGTCGTTCACGATGATCGGGCCGATGACCAGATTCGGGTTGTAGAAGCGCTGTACCCGGTCAACCGTGGTCATCAGCAGCTCGATGCCGTGGGCGCTGAAGAACGCTGGACTGGTGATGGTCCAGACCTCGTCGGCCATGGTGAGGGCGTTGATGGTGAGCTGGCCCAGAGACGGGGGCAGGTCCATCAGGACGACGTCGTAGTCGTCCAGGGCACCCTCGCACGCCCGTCGGAGCCTGTACTCGCGGGCTTCCCACTGTTCGTTCTCCCGGCTGGCCGAGGCGATCGACCCGGGAAGGACATCCAGGCCCTCTGGCCAGACCGCCGCTGCGGGCACGATCGCGGAAGCAGCCGACCCGGGCACGGTCTCCTGGGTCACGTCGTCCACGGACAGCACTTCAGCGAGGGTGTAGTCCCCCACGATCGGGTTCAGAGCCAGAGTCGCGTTGGCCTGCGGGTCTAGGTCGATGATCAGGACCCGGCGCCCCGCGGCCGCGAGCGTGGCGCCGAGGTTGATGGTGGTGGTGGTCTTTCCAACCCCGCCCTTGTGGTTGGCCAGAGCGATGATGCGTGGGTTCGTCATGGGCCTATCCTCGCGCGGACACACCTACGCGCGCACCTTGCTGTATGCGTAGGCGTGTTCGCGCGCACCTATCTACCTAGGTTTCGCTGGTCAGAAGTTGTCCGGCGTCCCACATGTCCGGCGCGTGGTGGCGCAGCTCCCAGTCGACCCCGGCAGAGCGGACGTGCCACACGTCCGCCCCGAGGTCGTCCTCCCCACTCGCCTCCCAGTGCGCCAGCACCCGATCGACCCGGTGAACGCCGTCGTCGGAGGTCCACTCCACCACCAGGCCGTCGTGGTCCAGGACCACGGTCACGCCCTGGTGGCGGTCAGCGCGGCGCAGCTCGGGGTCGTAAGGGCCGAGGGGGACCCATCCCCGGAAGAACCACAGGTCCGCCCGCATGGGCTCACTGTCGGGTTCGTACACGGCCCGGGCCCCGGGGTCAGGGTGGTCGGCGGGGACGTGAGAGCTGATCAGGTATCCGCCCAGCGACTCGCGTGGGGCCTGGAGGTCGGCCTCGGTGAGGTGGTCCAGGAGCTGCTCGCGCCAGTCCTCAGGGCCGCCGATCAGGCGGACATGGGTCGTGGAGGGGGTGGTCTCGCTCATGGGACCGAGCCTGCCACGGCCGAGTGCGGCCAGTGGGCGGATTCGCCTGACAACAGCGTCTGTTTTTGTCACACTGGTGCGCGTGACGAAAACAGACGCTTCACCCCCCAGCGATCTCCCGCTCGTTCCCTGCAAGGGCCCCGGGTGCGACCGGATGGTCGTGCCGAAGATGCCCCGCGGCAAGTCCCACGAGCCGCGCAACGGAAGGTTGCGCCGGTACTGCTCCGGGCGGTGCCGCCAGGCCGCCTACCGCGCCCGCCACGCCCCCAGCCGCCAGGCGCTGGAGGAGTCCATCACGGACGGCCTCCAGGAGCTGCGGTTCCTGCCCCGCCTGAGCGCGGCCGAACTCGAGCTGATCCCGGACGAGGACCTGGCCGCGCTGGCCCAACACGTGGGTCGGGCCCGGGCCATGCACGAGAAGATCCTCGCCGCGCTGCCCGCCGCCCTGGAGGAGCAGCACGCGCCCACCTCGAGGACGCCGCCGCCCATGGTCGGCGCTGAACACCAGCCGCTCCCGCTCTCCCCGGACGCGCCCGCGGCCGCCGCCCCGGTCGCCCCGGTGCGCCGTGCGGACGGTTCCTTCGCGCCCACCCACGAGCAGGAGGCGATCATCGCGGCGGCCGCCGATGGCGGGCACCTGGTCGTGGAGGCCGGAGCCGGGACCGGCAAGACCAGCACGCTGGTGTTGGCCGCCAAGGCCATGCCCCGCCGTCGCGGCCTCTACATCGCGTTCAACAGGAGCATCGCCCGCGAGGCGCAGGCGAAGATGCCCGACAACGTCACCGCCTCCACCGCGCACAGCCTCGCGTTCAGGGCGGTGGGGCGCCGCTACAAGGACCGCCTGGACGGGCCCCGGGTGCCGGCCGCCAAGGCCGCCGTGTTCCTGGGGTTGAGTCAGGACTTCATCGTGGGGGAGGTGCGTCTGTCCCCGGCCAAGCAGGCCGTCCTGTCGCAGGAGACCGTGGGGCGTTTCTGTTACAGCGCGGCCCGTGACATCACCACCGAGCACGTGCCGTTCGTCAAGGGCCTCACCCCCGGCGAGCGCGACGCGCTGGCCCGCCACCTGGTGCCGATCGCCCGCCGGGCGTGGGAGGACCTACAGCGCACCTCGGGCAATCTGAAGTTCGGCCACGACCACTACCTCAAGCTGTGGCAGCTCTCGGGGCCGTCGCTGTCGGCGGACTTCGTGCTCCTGGACGAGGGCCAGGACTCCAACCCCGTGCTCGTCGACGTCATCCGCCGCCAGGACGCCCAGCAGATCGTGGTCGGGGACTCCGCGCAGCAGATCTACGGCTGGCGCGGCGCGGAGGACGCCCTGGTCACCTGGCCGACCCAGCAGCGCCTCCAGCTCACCCAGTCCTGGAGGTTCGGCCCGGCCGTCGCGAACGAGGCCAACGTCTGGTTGGCCGAACTCGGCATGGGCATGCGCCTGTCCGGCAACCCCGGCAAGAACTCGGTGATCGGCCCCCTCGGGGGCGGGCCGCGCACGGTGCTGTGCCGCACCAACGCCACCGCCATGGGCCGCGCCATGAGCGCGTTGGCCGACGGGGAGAAGGCGGCGATCGTGGGCGGGACCAGCTCCATGCGGCGCCTGGCCGATGCCGCCCGCGACCTCCAGGCCGGCAAGGCCACTTCCCACCCCGAGCTGTTCGCGTTCGAGACCTGGCAGCAGGTCCGCACCTACGTCGAGGACCAGCCCGAAGAGGCAGGCGAGTTGAGCACGTTCGTGGAGCTGATCGACGACCACGGAGCCGAGGAGATCATCACCGCCACCGGCCGTCTGGGCAACGAGAAGGGCGCCCAGACGCTGTTCTCCACCGCGCACAAGGCCAAGGGGCGCGAGTGGTCGAAGGTCGAGGTGGCGGACGACTTCCGTGAACCCCAGCCGGGTCAGAAGGTCGCCCGGGCGGACTCGATGCTGGCCTACGTCACCGTCACCCGCGCCATGGACCGCCTGGACAACACGGGGCTGGCGTGGATCCACGAACGCCAGGGGCGCCATGTGGGCGACCGCGGGGGCTGGGGTACGGCGAGCCTGCTGGACCCGCGCCATCCGGACTGGAGGGACCCGTATCGTCTCGGAGGTGGGGGTTGAGGAACATCGGAACAGGAATCCGCGCTAAGGCTCCCCGGCCTGTTCACCGGTCGGTGGTGAGCGCGTTCAGGGCGCGGGTCTTGTCGGCGTCGGTGGGCAACGTGTAGCGGCGGGTGGTGTTGAGGTCGGCGTGGCCCATCAGCTCGGCGACCAGGACCACGTCGACCGGTGCGGCGGCCACCTCGCCGCGGCCCCGGACGAGGTCGGTGCCGAAGGTGTGGCGCAACACGTGCGGGCCGAAGGATTCGCCGTCGTCTGAGGGGCCGATGCCCGCCGCGGCCCCCAGGGTGGTCACCACGGTGCTGGCGGCGCGGGTGGACAGGCCGGCGCCGTCGCGGTTGCGGATGAGCGGGCCCGCGGCGGGGCGGCCGAGTTCGTCGAGCAGCTCCTCCAGGGTGGTGCGCACCTGGGCGTGCAGGGGGACGGTGCGGTCCTTGCCGCCCGACCTGCCCTTGCCGCGTACCCGCACGCTGCCCTTCCTCGCGGAGAGGCGGAGGTCGGCCACGTCCAGGGCGATGATCTCGGCGACCCGCAGGCCGGCATAGTAGGCCAGGTGGCAGATCGCCCGGTCCCGCGCCGAGGCGTCGCGGGCCACGGTCCGCAAAAACCGCAGCAGCGTGCGCTGGTCCAGGGCGCGGGGCGCGCTCGGGCGGGGCAGGTGTTCGCGCACCACCGCGGGCCGACCCGAGCCGCGCAGGGCGAAGAAGGCGTCCACGGCGGCCAGGCGGTTGTTGATGGTGGCCGCGCCCAGGTGGGTGCCCCGCGCGGTGCGGGTGTTCTTCAGGTGCCGGCGCCAGTCGCGCACCGCCCAGTCCCGCGCGGCCGCATCGGTGAGGGGGTCGCCGTCCACTGCGCCGTCCTGCCGGGCCTGGGCCAGCCAGACCAGGAACGCGGCGGCGCTGCGCCGGTACTTGTCCCGGGTGGCCGGACCCAGGTCGGTGGCCGAGGCCAGGCGGCCGGTGAACGCGGCGAGCTCGCCCGCCAGATCCGCCGGGAGTTCGGGGGTGTGGCGGGGCCGTCCGGTTCGTGTGTTTCCAGAAGTGATTTCGGGGGACTGCGTCGGGCCAGGGGTCGTGTTTCCAGAAGTCACCCCGGCAGTCTACTTCCGGAAATGCGTATTTCCAGAAGCAGCTGTCTCCCGAATGCCTTGCTGCAGCCCATCGAAGGCCGCGGCGCCGAGGGGGCACGGCAGAACCACTGATCCCCTGTTATAACGTTCGTTATAATCTCAGGTTCTTTCTCTGCCGCCCCGGAGGCGTTCATGCACCACCACCCTGCCCGCGAGAACACTGTGCGAGAACTCCTGTTCCGCCGCTCAGGCGTACTCGAATGGGGCGAGCGCCCGGCCCCGACCTTGGAGGAGGGGACCGACGCGATCGTGCGGCCCATCCTGGCCGGGCGCTGCGACGGCGACACCCTGCCCATCCACCGGCCCGTCTCGCGCGCCATGCAGGCCGGGATGGCCCTGGGCGCCATAGACCCGGTCGTGGGCTCGATCTGCGGACGTGTCCCCTTCCAGGGGCCCTTCGGGATCGGCCACGAATGCGTCGCCGAGGTCCTTGAAACCGGCTCGGACGTGCGCGGGGTGCGGCCGGGCGACCGCGTCGTCGTGCCCTGGTCGGTCTCCTGCGGCACGTGCGAGCGGTGCCGCCGCGGGCTGACCTCCAAGTGCGCCACCACCGCCCGCTCCACCCTGGCCGCCTACGGGTTCGGGCCCGCCAGCGGGGAGTGGGGCGGCATGGTCGCCGACGCCTTCCGGGTGCCCTTCGCCGACCACATGCTGGTCCCCGTCCCGGACGGGGTGCCCTCCGCGCGCGTGGCCGCGGCCAGCGACAACCTCGCCGACGCCTGGCGCACGGTGGCCGGGCCCCTCGCCGAGCGGCCCGGGGGGACCGTGCTGGTCCTGGGCGGGGGCGCCAAGAGCATCGGCCTGTACGCCGCCGGCCTCGCCGTCGCCCTGGGCGCCGCCGAGGTCGACTACTTCGACGACGATCCCGACCGCCGCGCCATCGCCGAGTCCTTCGGGGTCCGGACCCGGCCGCTGAACGACCCCGGCACCCGGCCCCGCCGGGGCGGCTACGACGTCACGGTGGAGGCCACCTCGAAGTCCCGCGGCCTGCAGCGCGCAGTCCGCGCCCTGGCCCCGGGCGGGGTGTGCACGGCCGTGGGCTATTACGTCGCCCCCACCACCCGGGTGCCGCTCATGCAGATGTACGCCAACGACTCCACCCTGCGCCTGGGGGTCTCCCACCCCCGGGCGGTGCTGGAGGAACTGCTGGGCTTCGTGGCGCGCACCGGGTTCGAGGCCGAACGGGTCACCACCCTGACCGCCGACTGGGAACAGGCGCCCCACGCCTACGCACAGCGCGCCACCAAGGTGGTGCTGCGCCGCGAGCCGCTCCTGGCCACCGAACCCTCCTGTTGACGCACCGGTGCCGCCCCGCTCCCGGCGGGGCGGCACCGGGTCCGCGCAGGGCGGGTTCAGCTCGCGCGGTCGGGCAGGAGGTCGCGGCGCACGAACACGGGCTTGAGGTGGCGTGCCACCAGGCCCTGGGGCAGGTCCTCCCAGTCCAGGACGTGCGAGACCACCCGGCCGGGGGCCACGGTTCCCGAGGCCGCCAGCTCCAGGGCGTGGGGGATGTGCCCGCGCACGTTGTCGCGGGCGATCCTCAAGGTGACGCCGGTCAGGTACATGTCCAGCAGGGGAAGCCCGCCGGGGCGGAAGTGGTTGCCGGCGCTCTCACAGATCCCTTCGGGGGCCAGGCTCTTGAGGGCGGACTCCAACTGGTCGACGCGGCCGGTGGCCTCCACCGCGATGTCGAACCCGTGGCGGATGGGCTCCAAGGCCTCGACGGTGCGGGCGCCGAAGCTCTCGGCGATCGCCCGGTGGCCGGGGTCGGGGTCCACGTACAGCACGTCCCCGGCCCCCAGGGCGCGGGCGATGTCGCACACGTACAGGCCGATGCTGCCGCGGGCCACGACCAGCACGCGGGCCCCGGGCCGTGCCTTCAGGTGCGGGGCGACCAGGCGCCAGGACAGCGACCAGTTGTCGCTGGCCGCGGCCATGGCCACCGGGTCCAGTCCGGCGGGCAGGGGCACGAGCATCGCGTCGGCCCAGGGCACGCGGACCAGGTCGGAGAACAGCCCTCCCCAGGCGCCGCCGATCGGGGCCCCGTACATGGCCATGTGCGGCACCGAGGCGCAGTGCGCGGTGAGCCCGGACCGGCACGGGTCGCAGGTGCCGCAGCTGATCGACCAGGGCACGACGACCAGGTCCCCCGGGACCACGCCGGTCACCGCGTCGCCGACGTCCACGACGCGGGCGACGCACTCATGTCCAAGGGGGAAGGGCGGGTCGAGGAAGCCGTGCCCGGCCAGGATCGCCGAGTCCACATCGCACGAGGTCGCGGCCACGGGGGCCACGATCGCCCCCAGGTCGGAATCGAGCACGGGGTCGGGAGCCTGGCGCCATGCGGCCGCCCAGCGGCCGGTGTAGGTCAGCTCACGCATCGGCCCGCCCCTCCCCGTCCGTGTTCGGTCCGCCGCCGGCCAGGTCGGCCAGGTCGGCCAAGCGCACGATCGACCCGCCCACGCCCCAGGTGCCCTCGGGCTGTTCGTGGATGAGCACCCACACCCGCAGCGCCTGGTCCTGGGCCAGTCCGGCCGCGTCCAGGACGATCCGGGTCGCGTCCTGGACCAGCCCGGCCCTGCGCCGCTCCGAGAGCGCCCCTTGGGGCACGGTCACGTTGACCAGGAACCGGGGCTCGGCGTCCCCGGCGGTGGTCTGCGCCCCTGCGGGCAGCTCCTCCAGGTAGCTCCACGCTTGGGCGCGGAAGAAGTCCGTGTCCGGGGCGCCCTCCCACTGCAACAGGGCGGCGGCCAGGTCGCGCTGCACACCAGCGCGCCCCTGTTCGGTCAACGCACCCGCAGGGCAGGTCAGTCGGATCATCGGCATGGTGTTCTCCCTCCACCAGGAAAAACCTGGCTATAACGACCGTTATAAGTCGCGGTGAGCGTAGACTATAACGACTGTCATGACCAGTGGAGTGGAAGGGACGCCCGAGTGAGCGAGAAGGAGCCGTCCCCGCGGGAGAAGATCGTGGCCGGAGCCGCCGACATGCTCGGCCGGCGCGGCCTGAACGCCACGAGCATCCGGGAGACGGCCAAGCACGCCGGGGCGCCGCTGGGCTCGACCTACCACTACTTTCCCCACGGCAAGACCCAGCTGGCCGCCGAGGCCGTGCGCTACGCCGGAGGCAGGGTCGCCGCGGGGCTGGAGCGCGCACTGCGCCAGGGGCCGGTCGCCGGGCTGGGCGCCTATCTCGACCTGTGGCGCACCATCATCGTGGACGGTGACTACCGGGTGGGCTGCCCGGTCCTGGCTGTGGCCATCGAGGAGCCGGGATCCGGAGAGCGGCCCGCGGCCCTGGACGCGGCGGCCGAGGCCTTCGACACCTGGCAGAGCCTGCTGGCGGCCTCGCTGCGCGAACACCGGACACCGCCGGAGCAGGCCGCGCAGCTCGCCGCGCTCACGGTCGCCGCCGTCGAGGGCGCCGTCGCCATGTGCCGAGCCCAACGCTCCACGGCCGCCCTGGACGCCGTCGACGCACAGCTGCACGCCCTGCTGCGCACCGCCACGGGGGAGGGCGCCGCGGGGTGAGGCAGGACCCCACGTCCGCGCTCACCCGGCAGCCGACCCGAACCGCCAGCCATCACCACGGCACCGTTCACACATGGGGTCCCCTGCGGTGGGCACCGCACAGGCCGGGGCCCTGACGTGAACACCACGGTCTGCTACTCCTCCTCGCCATCGAGCACCTGGTCGGGATCGCGCAGGTCGCGGCGACCGCCCGGCATGTCCGGGAGCAGGAACGAGTAGTGGCCGTGCACGTTGATGTGGGTGCGGGCGAACGCCGACAGGTGCACCACGTCCTCCTCGCGCACCGTGTAGCCCTGGCCGCGGAGCTGGTCCAAAGCCGCGTCCATGTACACGGTGTTCCACAAGGTGACGCAGTTCAGAACCAGACCGAGGGCGCCGAGCTGGTCCTCCATGCCCTCGATGTACCGCTGACGTAGCTCGCCGCGCTTGCCGTGGAAGATGTGCCGCCCCAGGGCGTGGCGGGACTCCTGCAACGTGGTCTGGGACTTGATCGCCCGCCGGTAGGTCTCGTCGTCCAGGTAGGTGAGCACGTGCAGGCTCTTGAACAGGCGGCCGAAGTGGGCGATGGCTTGGCCCAGCGGGGTGGGGTTGCCGTCCCGGGAGAGCATGCGGATGACGTCGTAGGCGCGCACAGCGCCGGTGTGGATGGAGGCGACCACCCGGCAGATGTCGTCCCAGTGGCGGCGGATGCGTTCGGTGTCGATGCGGCCGCGGGCGGCGGTGTCCAGGGGTCCGTAGTCGGCGGTGCGGTCGATCCTCCACAGCCGGTGGTCGGGCACGTCGGCAAGCTGGGGCCGGTACTGGCGCCCGAGCAGGTGGACCAGGCCGAAGATGAGGTCGGAGTAGGAGCCCTCGTCGGTGACGATGATGTCGGGGGCCAGACCGCCGTCCTGGTTGTAGAGCACGTCCAGCAGGTGCAGGGTGTCGCGCGGGGTGCCGGCCACCACCCGGCTCGCGAGCCCGGCGGCCTGGTCGTTGACCATGTTCAGCCAGGTGGAACCCCTGCGGCGGCCGAAGTAGCGGCGGTTGGGGCGGGCGTGGATGGTGTTGACCGGGACCACGAACCGCATCCCGTCCACCGAGGCGACCCGGCCGCCGCCCCAGGCCCGGGCGAGAGCGTTGTCGGCCTGGCCCTCGATGAGGGGGACGTTGGCCGCAGAGTAGGTGTCCGGGCGCAGGTAGTTCTGGTCCACGTGGGAGAGCCGGTCGCGGGTCAGCGGAGTGACGCCGTTCTTGACGATGGGTGTGTAGTCCAGGTTGCAGGCCCGACACACCAGCAGCGCGGCCACGGTGACATGCAGGTCGGCCAACCGTGATTCGGCCCCGGAGAGGCTGGTGAAGGCGTCCATGAAGGCCGGGTTCCAGCTCATCACCTCCAAGATCAGCTCGGGCAGGTCCACCCGGGGGAGCATCCGCACCACCCGTTTGCGCAGGTCCACCAGGCTGGGAGGGTCCTTGATGGCGGTGAGGTTGCGCAGGTGGACGCGGCCGCCCTCGTCCACGGTGACCGCGTCGTTGACGCGCATCCGCCCGCCGACCTGGCGGTAGGTGGCGTCCAGCAGCCGGGCGTGCTCGGCCAACAGCTCATCCGGGCACTCGGGAAGCCCCAGGGCGGCCAGAGCCTGGGGCTTGGCCTGCTCCCACGCGGACCCCGAGAGCAACTTGGCGCGCGGGTCGGCCCACCGGGCCGAGGCCGGGGCGAAGATGTCGCGGCGCTTGAGGTGGCGGTGGAACTGCTCCAGGACGCAGAAGACGTAGGCGGCCTTGTGCACCACGTCAGGGTCTTCGGGGAAGACGAGCCGGTGCCAGGACCCGGTGATCAGGTCGGTGTCGACCTCGCGGGCGCGGATCTTCTTGCGGCCGATCAGCTCCGGCAGGGCGCGCATGGCCTCCAGTACCGCGGTGCCTTCGACGGTGGCGCCGAAGTCGATGACCTCGCACAGCATCGGCAGGAAGCCGCGCACGCTGGCGTAGCGGTTGACCAGCTCGGCCCGCCACGCCTCGTCATCGTCGGAGCCGGGTGCGGGCAGCAGCTCTTCCAGCGCCAGTAGCGCGGCCGCCAGTTCCCCGCGCGGCACCACCCGTTCGATGCGCTCCCACACCTGCGCCAGGTTCACCCCCTCGGCCTCCTCCCGCGCCGGGGCGGCCTCCAGGAGCACGTTCACCGCGGCGGCGAGCTTGGCCGACTCCGCGCTCAACCGCGGCAGGCGCCGTACCTTCTCCTTGACCGACTCGCGTTCGGCCTGGGCCAGCAGGCGGGTGGTCATCAATAGATCCAGCAGTTCCAGGGCGTCATCGACTGTGCGGGCCTGGAGCTGGACCACGGTGGCCACCAGCGTGGCCAGGCGGCGCTCGGAGCCGTGGCGGCGCAGCAGGGTGGCCTTGCCGGAGAGCCCGTAGCGGGCCATCTCGGTGATGCGCCGGGAAGAAGTAGCGGTCCAGGTCCGCTCGGGGGACGGGGCTTGTGTAGCGGCCGTAGGCGGCCGCCTGCTCATCGGTGAGGAACTCAACTGGCATGCCCACAGACGGTACGAGCAGATCAAAGTTGCTTAGCGCGGATTCCTGTTCCGATGTTCCTCAACCCCCTACACCGACGAGCTCCTGCACCGCCAGGACGACGAGCTGATCATGCACACGGTCAGCTCCTACAACCACTTCCTGGACCACAACGACACCCCGCCGCAGGAGCGCACACCGATGTACGAGCGCTTCGCCGACCGCATCCGGTTCACCGGCCTGGCCCTGACCCCGGTCGGTGGACGGGGCGTGGTCACGATGGCCAACGGGTGCCTGGTCGCCGCCTACGAGGCCGCCCTGCTGGGCGCGGAGTTCGACTCCGAGCTGATGCGCCACCCGGACCGGCCCATCCCCGAGGACACCCGCCAGAGGATGAACAAGCGCCTGATCAGCGCCCAGCAGTACATGGAGAAGTCCCGCGAGGGCATCGCCGGGCTGGCCGGATATCCCGAGGTCCCTACCGCCAAGGACGGCCAGGTCCTGGAGTCGGAGGATGAGCGCATCACCCGGATCGTCGATATGGGCGCCAGCGTTCTCGTGGAGTATGCCTTCCCCACCCCGGACGGGCCGGTGCGCTCACGCGGTCAGGCGCTGCTGGACGAGGTCACCGAGCTGATCGGGCTCACCGCCGAGGAACGCGGTGAGCTGCTCGTGCGGATGGTCGAGGCCGACGTCGACCGGGTCGAAGCCCAGACCCTGCACGCACCACCCACCGAGGACTAGGGACCGCCACAGTGCGGGGGGATGGGGCAACGGAGGTCGTTGCCCCATCCCCCCGTATCGTGTTCGCCCCGTCTCTAGAGTGAGCTCGTGGCCAAACAGAAGAAGCGCTCCGCTCCCGCTCCCTCTATCACCCCCTCCAAACTCGCCCAGGGATGGGCGGCCCCCGTCGGCGGCCGCATCCGCCCGGCCCGCCCCGACGATCTTCCTCGGGCCGCCGAACTACTGGCCGACGTGGGCACCGACATCACCCAGGACCTGAACATCGCCGCCGGGGACGCGAACACCTCGGTACTGCTCCACGAGTGCCTGACCCATCGGAACAAGGAGAGCGCGATGCGCGCCGTCGCCGGTGGCACACTGGACGGTCGTCAGATCGACCCCATGGCGGGCCTGTCAGCTCTGCTGGTGGCAACCGACCGGGCAGGGCAGGTCATCGGCTGCGCCTTGATGATCCCGCCGGGCCGCTTCCTGGCCCAGGTGCGACGGGTCAACGAGGTCCAGGGGCTGGCGCTGATGCTGGTCATCACCAAGCTCAAAGGGTTGGCGGTGGACCCCGCGTACCGCGGACAAGGGATCGGTGCGGCGCTGGTCAAGCGCAGTGTGCAGCTGTACGCCCAGAGCGGCTTCCACGTGATGTACGGGCAGTTCACCGCCGATCGTGACCTGGAGCCGTTCTACCGCCGTCAGCACTTCACAGTGCTGGATCTGGGGGAACCGCTTCGTCTGGAGACGATGCTCGCCCTGCCCGCGTCGATCGCGTCCGAGGGCAAGGAGCGGTTCTTCCACCGGCTGCTGGGATAGGCGAAGAGGTCACTCCAGGGGTCTCGCCACGGTACATGCCATACTGCGAAAGCCTGGAGCGACAGTCGCACAGTCATTCGCACAAGCGATCGCACAGTCGCACAGTCATTCGCACAAGCGATCGCACAAAGACGGGAGATGACAATGAACCCGCGCAAGAAGCGGCGGGTCGCCCTTTGCAACAACAAGGGCGGCACAATGAAGACCTCCGGTGTGACCGGCCTAGCTGAGGCGTTCGCGGACGCTGGATACAGCGTCCTAGTGGTCGACATGGACCCGCAGAGGAACGCCTCACGACGTCTCGGCGTTCCACTCGACCCACAAAACTCTCGGCCTAGCGTGTCTGATGCCATCAGGGACGCAGCACCCGGGATCGCAGCACAGGCCCTTCACCCATGCGGGTGGGAGGAGGGTTTCGCTGAGCGCATCACGGTTCTTCCCGCGGTCAAGGCGTTGGAGAACCGGATCAGCGAGGCCGGAGTCCCCGGGGCCGTGAGGCGGCTGGACGTCGTGCTGGAAGGAGTGGATGACGACATCGACATCACCCTCGTCGACACCCAGCCGTCTCTGGGCCACCTCACCCAAATGGTCCTCGCGGCAGTCGGGGGAGCGCTGGTGATGTCGGCACCCGAGTACGACGACGTCGAGGGCGCCATCCGAGTACAGGAGTTCATCACCGAGCAGGGCGTGAACCTGTACAACCCCGAGCTCGAGTTCCTGGGCGTGGTGCCCACGCGAGTGCGGGAGCAGCTCGCAGCGCACAAGTACCAGCTGGAGGGCTACGACACCACCTTCGGTGTGGAGAACATCTGGCAGCCACGCCTTCCGGAGATGACGGCGATCAAGGAAACCAACGACGACGCCGTCCCCATGCGCAGCACTCCGGGAGGTCGCAAGATGGCCGACTTCTTCGACGTCCACGCCCGTACCCTGGCCAAGCGGGTGGGCCTGTGAGCGCCAAGCGCCGTGGCCAGCGGCCGGGAGAAGCCGCGTCCAGGACTCCGCTGAAGCCCGCCCAGGAGGACCTCATCGTGGGAGACACCAAGACCGCAGAGCCCCCCACTCCTTCGCCTTCGGTAGAGCGGTCTGTCCCCGCTCCGAAGCCAGCCGCGTCTGCCGGTGCTCGTGCTGGATGGGAAGCCGCCGTGATCCTCGCCCGAACCGATCCGCGCAGCTGGGAACCGTACAGCGTGCGCCTGCCCGAGGCGCTGTGGACACGGCTGGAAGAGCGCCTGGAGGCGGACCAGCGCTCCTACGGTCTGCCCTCACTGGCCATGAGCCACTACATCTATGCCGCGCTGGAACGCATCCCGGACCGGGCCGAGACTGCTGCGGAGTGGGCCATCTCGTATCAGGTCGCGCAGGGGCTTCGTCCGCCAGCAACGCGCTCGTCCGGGACCCGTCTGCACCGCAATGTTCTGTCCCGCATGGAATTGCTGCCAACCCAGCTACGTCGAGTCGCTCGTCCTGGGCTCCTGGGTCACCTCCAGGCTGCTGCGATCAAGAGCCTGCTCGATGAGCTGGACGCGGCCTAAGAACAGCACGAGGCCCTATCCAGCCCACAAGGCCCTGTCCCGGAACACGAGTTCCGGGACAGGGCCTTGTCAGCGACCCCTGGAAGGGCCTGCGGGAGATCAGCGGGGCGACCATCCGGCACCGGGACGGCACAGGACGACCCAGAGGCCCGCCCCTTTCGGCTGGACTTCGAGGTCGGCGGGGATGATCTTTCTCCTCGGACCTTTGGTCAAGTGGCCGACGTGTTCTACGGCCTCGTGGGAGGAGAGGGGGTCCCATGTGGCGCGGAACTCGGTGGGTGTTCCCTGCGGCGAGAGCCGGACCTGGTAGGCGGCGTCCTCTCCGAGGTGGTAAACGAGGTCTTGTCGGAACCTGGCCAGGTCCGGGTCGGTGTCGAGAGGCCTTCGGGGTTTGAGCTTCTTCCTTTTCCACCATGGCATGAGGCTGTGCTCCCATCACTCGTTCGGTTGGGGCCGGTCTAGAGGTCGGGAAGTCGGCCGGCCTCCCACATGTCGGGGCCGTGGCACCGCAGCTCCCAGTCGCGCCCCGCGCTGTGGACGTGCCACACGTCGAACCCGAGGTCGTCCTCCCCGCTCGCTTCCCAGTGCGCGAGCACTCGCTCGACCCGGTGAAGGCCACCATCCCCGGAGGCCCACTCCACCACCAGGCCGTCGTGGTCCAGGACCACGGTGGCGGCCTGGTGGTGGTCGGCGCTGCGCAGCTCGAGGTCCGCGGGACCCGTGGGCATCCATCCCCGGAAGAACCAGACGTCGGCACGCGCGGGCTCACTGTCGGGTTCGTACACCGCCCGAGCTCCAGGGTCGGGGTGGCCGGGCGGGACGTGGGAACTGATCAAGTAGCCACCGAGGTCCTCACGGGGGCCCGCGAGCTCTTCTCGGGTGACGTGGTCCAGGAGCTGCTCGCGCCAGTCGTCGGGCCCGCCGATCAGGCGGACATGGGTCGTGGAGGGGGTGGTCTCGCTCATGGGATCGAGCCTGACACTGTCCGCAGAGGACTGGAGGTGATTCAACCAACCGGGCCTGCCTCAGGCGCCAGCCCCCAGACCCCCAAGGAGGCTCCAAAGCGAAAGCGTGCCGTTTTCCCTCTCGTGGTTCACGGAGCGTTAATTACGAGGATCATTTTTTTTGAGAAAACGAACGTTAGCGACTTGAGGAAGAGCGAGAACATCTCGCCGCAGGCGAGCAACCAGGGGCTTTGGTCATGCGCAAGCGAAGAATCTGTGCAGCTCAACCGGGTTTCTCCTTGCCCCATACCACAGCACTCCAAAGGGAGATGTCGCACGGGATTTGGCGCGACTGGGCGCGCCGCACACCCCACTCCGAAAGGGCGTATGATCGACTGCGTCTCACTGGAAACAAAGAAAAGGCCCCGGATTTCAGGCCTGAAATCCGGGGCGTGATCAAATCTGCACGTAAGACTTGACAGGAGAAGACTATGTCAACCGCGCCCGACATGCCTAGGCCCCCCAGGCATTCGGCATGGCTACGTAGTCACCTGGGCCTGGTGGTAGCTGTGACAACCTTGCTGAGCTCACTGGTGACCGTAGCGACCTGGATGGGATGGACCCCCTTCATCGCGTGATGCGATGGCTGGGCAGGCACGTCCGCCAGCCACCACCCCCGCAAACTCTTGGTTGCGGGGGTGGTCGTGTTTCAGGGGTCAGGTCGGCGGCAATCGCCCCGGCGGCCGCACGCCAACGACGTCGACCGGCACCTCGTGGGGCGGGCGATGTGGAGGCTGCCCGCTCCAGTGCGCGAGCCCGGCCGGGCCGGGGCGGGCCAGGACTCCACGGATGGCTGCGGGTGAACCGCCGCGCCCCCGCGACGGCGGGTCGGCTACCGGCCGCTGTTCCTGGCTCATGTGGCCCAGTGTGCCGACACAGGGGCGGGCGTGGGGGCGGTTCCAGCGGGTTGCCTCATCGCGCGTGAGCGGGGAGTGGCGGGGTTGAACCAATGGTTCGAACAACGGTTGAGAGAACAGTTCAACCAATGGTTGCGGCATCGGTTGAAGCAACGGTTCGAGCGGGGGTTCATCGACGCTCGGTGATCGTCGCCGTCGTCGCAGGACAGCAGGGTTGCCGAAGGGTTGCCGGGCCCCGACATCTTCCTCTCACCCCCGCTCCTGCGGGGGTGAGAGGCCTTCCCCGCCCCTCAGTCGGACGTGGTCTCCTGGGTCATCTCAGAGCCGAACCCCTCCTGGGCCAGGTGGTAGCGCATGAAGTCGGTGGGCTCCATCTCCAGCACCGTCAGCATCTCCTCCCGGGTCAACGGACGACCGTCGATACGCCACTCCCGGGCGTCAGTGGCCTCGAAGTCCTCGATCGAGTTCATCCCTTCCACCCGCAACAGGATCTGCACCGGGTCCAGCCCTTCCGTGGGGACCATACGGGCAAGACGTTCCACGAGTTCGTCGCGCACCTGCTCCCGCGATCGTCCTGAGGTCTCCTGCTCCGGGTCGGGCGCCTGGTCTTCGTCTTCGCACCCGCAGTCGGTGAAGGCGCCGGGGAAGGCCTGGCGGGCCCAGTCCCAGGTCTGTTCGGTGTCCTGGAGTCGGCCGTGGTCCTCGAGCCAGGGCCGGTTGTTCTCCAACACCATGGCCTCCCACTCGGCGTCGATCTGGTCGGCGTGCTCGGGGTCCTGGGCGCGCATCTGCGCGATGACCTCGGGGGTGATGACGCGCCCTTGGTAGGTCATCGGGATCGGGTCGTCGAAGTCGTCGAAGGCCAGGTCCGGCAGGCCGAAGGCGGCGGCCGCGGTTTCCTCGCGGGCGGCCGGGTTCTGCGGTCCCAGCCGCTTGTTGCGGGCCTTCTTGTTGCGCTTGCCCATGTGCTCGCCCTTGGGTCGGTGCGGGTGTGGTGCGGGCAGCGTAGAGGCCTGGGTCCGGCCCGGCGGGGTGTACCGGGACACGGTGGGAGTGTTCCGGCGCGAGCCCGGTGGCCAGGTCCACGTGGAGCCGCCCCTGCACACGGACAGGCCAGGAACCGAGGAACCGATCATTGGCCAACCAATGACATTCCCATGCTCGATCCCACTGACATATCCCAGTCGTCCTATCATCCTATGAATTTTGGATCTGCCATAGTTCACACAAAGGAGCACGCAGGTATCTCCGATACGCGATAGAGCGCTCAGGGCGCTCCCAGGACCCCCGGGAGGTGGGTGGCAGGGTGGCGATGGCGACCCCGATCCATGACCCCTCCCAGGGCGACTACCGGCTCGCGCAGCAGTGCGGGGCCGACGACATCACCGCCGAGAACGTCGCGGTCTCCTACCGCCTGAACGGCGGTGCCCGCCCCATCGAACGCGTGGGCAGCGGCTGGTCGGTGTTCGACCAGCAGGCCGGGAGCGTGCTGGCCAACAGCGAGGACGTCGAGGCCGTGCGCCGTCTGCTGGCCGGGCGCCACCCCACCGAGCGCACCCAGCTGGTCAAGCCCAAAGTCGCCGTCGCCCCCGCCGCGAAGCTGACCGCCAACCTGTTCGGCGCCGCGCTCCAGGCGGCGGCCGCCGAACGCGAGACCACGATCGAGGCCCTGCTGGAGGCCGACCCCTGGTCGCTCAAGCGCGCCGGCCGACTCGCCCGAGGCATCCGGCGCGAAGGGGACCGCCACCGGGTGCCGGTCGCTGACCTGGAGCGCATGGCCAAGGTCGCCGGGATCGACCTGGCGACGGTCTACGAGGACCAGGAGCTCACCTGCGCTCAGGACCACCGCGAGGATCGTGTCCGGGTCGGGGTGATGGGGTTCGACGTCACCTTCGACCGCCCCAAGGGCATCAGCGTGTTGCAGGCCATGGCGCCGCCGGAGATGGCGGCCCGGATGGAGAAGATCCACCTCGAAGCGGTCCGTGAGTCCATGGCCGCGCTGGAGTCCTGGACCGCCTACGCGATGGCCGGCCACCACGGCGACGGCCAGCGAGCGGAGCGGGTGGCCACCCGCGGCTTCACCGGCACGATGACGGTGCACCGCACCGCCCGGCCCGTGGACGGCTCCCCCGGGGACCCGCACCTGCACACCCACGTCCTGGTCGCGAACATGGCGTTGGGTCGGGATGGGAAGTGGCGGACCATCGCGGCCGGGGGCCGGGACCTGATGCGCCACATCCCGGCCGTGGGCCAGCTCTACCGCGCCCTGGAGCGCCACAAGCTCACCGCCGAGTTCGGGGTTCGGTTCGAGGCCGACCCCAAGACCCAGCGCTGGGACGTGGCCGGGGTCCCGGCCGAACTCAAGGCGACGTTCTCGCGCAGGCAACAGCAGGTGCTCAAGGCCGCCGGACACGACGCGAGCGTGGCTCAGCAGCGCAGCGCCGCTCGCGCCACCGCGCGGGCCAAGCACGCCTCCACCCCCACCACCGAGCGCGCGTCCTGGCACGAGCGCGCCGTCGAGGCGGGGTTCGATCCCGCCCACGTGGTCGCCGACGTCCTGGGAGAGGACGGCCCCGGCACCCGGGCCGGGGGCGGGAACGACCCTGGCGGGCCTGATCCGGATCGGGTCGCGGCCGCGGTCTGGGACCCCCAGGTCGGAGTGACCGCCCACGAGAAGGTCGTCACGACCGCGAAGGTCATGGCGCATGTGGCCGGTGCCTACGGTGGCGGGCTGGCCGACAGCGCCGCTCTGGAGGAGCTGACCCGTCACGTGCTGGCCGATCCCCGGGCGGTGCCCCTGCCCGAGAGCGGCCCCGTCCACATGTCCCACAGCCAGCGGTTCACCAGCGCGGACATCGTGGATGCCGAGGCGCTGATCGTGGCCACCACCGCCTCCCGCACCGGGGCCAGGGCGGCCGTGGTCGAGCGGACTCGCGCCGAGCGCGCCCTGGCCAGCTGGGTGCGCCAGAAGGGGTTCACCCTCTCCGGCCAGCAGGCTCGGGCCGTGGGGCGCCTCATCAAGACGGGCCACGGTGTGGAGACCGTCCTGGGTGTGGCCGGGGCCGGGAAGACCACCCTGCTCTCGGCGGCCCGCACCGCCTGGGAAGCGGCCGGGTACCGCGTCGAGGGCGCCGCCGTCGCCGCGGTCGCGGCCGCCGGGCTGCGCGCCGAAGCCGGCATCACCTCCCGCACGGTGGCGGCCTGGACCCAGAAGCTGACCGAGAACCCCCGCGCCCTGGAGGGCGTGGACGTGCTGGTGGTGGACGAGGCCGCGATGATCGGTGACCGCGACCTGGCCGTGCTGACCCAGGCCGCGAGCCGGGCCCGCACCAAGTTGGTCCTGGTGGGCGACCCCAAACAGCTGCGGCCGGTAGCCGCCGGAGGGTCCTTCGCCACCGTGCACCGGATCGTGGCGGGGGTGGAGCTGACCGAGAACCGCCGCCAACGCTCCGAGGCGGACCGGCGGACCCTGGACCACTGGCGGCTGGGGGCGCGCAGGTCCGCCCTGGCCGCCTGGGGCGAGCGCGGCATGCTCCACGCCACCCTCGACGCCGACGCCGCCCACAACCAGATGGCGGCCTGCTGGTGGGCCGACCGGCAGCGCCACGAGGACCCGCACGAGGCGGTCGAGCGGCTGCTCATGCTGGCCGCCACCAACGCCGACGTCAACGAACTGAACCAACGAGCGCGGGCGGCGGCCCGGGGCGGGGGCCTGCTCCAGGGCCAGGACGTCGCCTTCACCCTGGACAGTGGGCAGCGCCTGGAGCTGGCCGCCGGGGACCAGGTGCGGGTGCGCCGCAACGACTACCGCTCCCGAACCTCCTCGGACCCGGACGTGCTCAACGGGTACCGCGGCATCGTCCTGGAGGTCGACGAGCGTCGGGGCGCGCTGGTCCAGTGGCGCCGTGAGGAGCGCGCCGAGCAGGCCCGCCTGGACCCGGAGCAGCTGCGGCGCGGTGACCTGTCGTTGGGGTATGCCATCACGATCGCGGCCGCCCAAGGGGTGACCGCTGACCGCGCTCACGTCTACGGGCTGGGGGCTGATGCCCACTCCCTGTACGCGGGCATGTCCCGGGCCCGGGAGCGCACCGATCTGTACCTGCCCTCCGCGAACCTGGAGCGCGAGGAGATCACCCGGCAACTGGGCCAGGCCCGCACCGAGAAGGAGCGGTGCGAGCGGGTGGTGGCCGCCTACGCCGCATCGCTGACCCAGGACCCGCCGGGGATGGTCCTGGACGAGCTGGGCCACCCCGACCTGCCCGGCACCGGCCACGAGGTGGACCCCGAGCACGAACCGGTCCGCGAGGACGACCTCCACGCCTCACGCGAGCCCGAACAGGCCCACGAACCCGACCTCGACGTCGAGGTCGAGGTCGAGCGGGTGAGTGTGGAAGCGGCCCGTCAGGGCCAGGGCCCGGCCTGCCGAGAGGTCGCCGAGGAAGTCACCGCGCTGCGGGAGCGGGCCGCCGAACGCGAGGTCGAGCTGACCGAGCTGCGCGAGCGCTACCAGCAGGCCGAACAGCGGGCCGGACGCGGGCACCTGGCCCTGATGCTGGAGGGCACCACCCGATCCGCGGCCGGCCGCGAACGCGACCAGGCCCTCCAAGCCCTCGACGAGGCGATCGACGACCGCGACCAGGCCCGGGGCCGGGCCCGGGAACTACAGGATCGGGCCGTGGAGCGGGACGTGGGCCGCGCTCAGATGGACCAGGTCAGCGACCAGGTCGAGGAACTTCGTGAGCGGGTCCAGCACATCGCCGAACAACGAGCCATCACCCGGGCCGAGCTGGCACAGATGGAGCGCGAGGACCTGGAGCACATGCAGCGGCGCCATGCCATCGAGCTGAGCGACCTCACCCGCGATCCCGAGCGCCGTGACCGCGTCCAGGAGATCCCCGAACGGGAGCCGCGCACCCAATCCGCCGATCAGGAGCAGCGGGAGTACCAGGAGCGCATTCAGCGCGAGGCCGCCCAGCGAGCGGCGGCCGAGCGTGACGCCCCAAGCCTGGGGCTGTAGCACCCCTCGCACCTCTCGCACGGGTGCTACACGTGCGAGACGTATCACCCCTGTTCAGGGACTGGCAGTACCCGGGGGCTCTGCCCCCGGGACCCCCGAGCGCTACGCGGAACCTCGCGCGACACCGGGTGTGCGCGGGGTGTGGGCCGTCCGCGCGAGAACCCACGCAGCAACACATCGTGGCGGGCCGCCGCCGGGGTGACCGGGCCAGGGGTTGGGATGTTAGGGGTTCGCGGGGTTTGTGGGGGTGCAGGCGGGGTTCCTGGTGGTCATCGGAGTAGGCTCACCGGGTCGATCCGCACGCGGGTCGTCGAGGAGGAGGACCCGCGCCCGGTTGCCAGACACGACGCGGGCCCTCTGGGGTCCCGGCGGTCTACCGGCCGCCGGGGCCGTCCCCGCTCTCGCGCCACAGCCACAGCAGCGTGCGGATCGCGGCGAGCAGTGTGCGGGCGGCCTCAGCCGCCAGGCGCCACAGCCACCACCGCGGGCCGCCGCCCTCCTCGAGGGCGCGCTTCTTCGGGAACCTCATGCCGGACCTTCCTTCTTCGGGGGCGGGGGCCGCGTCACGCTCAGCGGCGTGACGCGATCAGGGGTGGAGGGGCACCCGCCTTCCGGGCCCGGCACGAGGCGAATGTATCGCGGATCACGCCAGATGTGCGCGTGCATCTGCACGTGCACACCAATCGGTTCATGGCCGACTTCGGCCAGTCGCCAGATCCTGCTCGTCAGGTGGGTCCAAGGTCGACGGCGACGTCCTCGGGGAGGTCCAGGGGCTGAAGCCGGCGCACCAGCTCGACCACCCACGTGGGGTGGCGTTCCTCCTGCTCCCAGCAGACGCGGCACTCCAGGCGGGCGGTGGCCGCCAGGGCCCCGACCACCCACTCCAGCACCCAGGGGCCGCTCGCTCCGCAGGCGCAGTGGTGGGCGGTGCCGGCACCGACCGTGATGGTTGGTGTGGCCACCTGGCGCAGTCCGCCGCCCGTCCCGGTGTAGGGGGAGTACTCCTCGCGGCGGGTCGTCCAGACGGCTTCTCCGGTCTCGGGGTCGGGGTCCTGGGGTGGCCAGAAGACCCACTCGCGGGCGGTGCCGTAGAGGACTGCTCCGTCGTTCCTGTGGTTGCGGATGATGGGGCGGATGACCTGGGGCACCCACACGCCGGGGGCCAGGACCCATCCGCTGAACACCACACCCTGCCCGCCGCCGCCGCCGTCGTCGGGCAGGCGCAGGGTCGGCTTCACGGCAGGGTCCGGCGGTGGTCGATCATCTGGGCGAGCATCCCGCGGGGCAAACGCAGCTCCGCCTCGGCGGTGGGCAAGTCGATCACCTCGACGGGATGGTCAGGGCACCTGTCGGTGGTGTCCACGTAAGCGTCGTCCTCGTCGACTGACGCGGTGGTGGGGGCGGTGACCTGCCACCCGGCGGTCTCGGCGTGTGTGGTCAGCCGGGACGCGGGTCCGGAGATCTGGGCAGGACACCCGGGGGCGTCGCAGGTGAGTACGGCCAGATGATCACGCACGTGTCCTCCTCGGGTGCGGGGTGGGGTGCCAGTGTGCCATCCGGGATGCCCCGCCCCCGGAGGGGCATCCTGGGGGGATGAACGAGGTCGAGGTGGGGGAGCTGCGGGCTCTGGCCGTCCGGGCCGGGGTGGCCTACGCCCCGGACGGGGACGTGCTCCTGGCCGCCGAGGACGACGGCGTCGTGGTCGGGTGGCTGTCGGGGACGCTCGCCGGTGTCTACCCGGGCCCGGGGGCACCGGTTCCGCCGCCGCACGGGTACGTCCAGGCGGTCGTCGTCGACCCCGCACACCGGCGGGCCGGAATCGGTCGGGCGCTGGTCGAGGAGTTCGTCGCGGCCGCGTCCCGGGCGGGGGTGGGGTGGGTGTTCGCCGTCCCGGACGAGGACCTCGAGGTCGAGGCACGGGTGCAGTGGCTGGCCGCGTGTGGGTTCCGCCCGGTGGTGGATCCGGGCGAGCGGTGGCCAGCCATGGGACGCCGACCTCCGCTGCGCACCGGCCACTGAGACCAGCCTCCCGGGCTGTGGCACCCGTGCCCGCGGGGCGGCCACACTGGCGGCATGACTCTGCTGACCGATGATGACGCGTGGATTCTGGGCTACCGGATCGGAGTGCAGGTGATGTACCGGGCCCGGCTGGCCGCTCTGACCGAGCGCGGAGTCGGGGCCCGTCTGGACGTGTGCCCCGGCGTGCCCGACGACGTGCTGCTGATCGTGCTCTCCTGGCAGCTGTGGGACCAGGGACGCGGCCGACCGGAGGCGCAGCATCCCGGGGTGGACGGGCTGGACCTGGAGTGGCCCACCGAGGTGCCCGCCGCCGCCACCGACTACGACCGGATGCTGCTGGAGCGGGTGCTGGAGGCCAGCGAGGAGGAGCGGGTCCGGGTACGGATCGGGGTGCGGCTCGCCCTGCTGGGCGACGCCGACATCATCAGCCAGGGTCGGGACGTACCCGAGGACGGGAAGATTCGCGTGCTCACGATCTTCTCGGGCCGCCTCGTGGTGCCCGACGACCACGGTGACGACCGGTCGGTGGTGTGCCCGGTGTGTGGGCGGGGCGAGGGTCTGGAGGTGGGGTGGGACGGGGTGGCTGCCACCGCGCAGTGCCCGTCCGGGCATGGTCGGTGGGTGCTGCCCACGGTGACGGAGAGCTGGTGGCGGGGGTGGCAGGATCGGGCCCGGCCGATCGGCACCTGACCGCCACCCCCGTTCTCCCGTTTACGCTGGTCAGATGGCAGATCAACGGGCATCGAGCGGGTGGGAGGGGTTACCGTCCCCGGACTCCCCGGGGTGGGAGGGGTGGTGCGTTCACTGGCTGGCCGCGCACAGCCCCACCGCCCTGGTCCAGCAGGTCACCGCAACCGGGGCTTCGCCGCGCTCCCACGGCCGTGCGCTGTGGCAGTACCTGGCCGACCGCCGCGAGGTCCTGGAGCAGCACCTGGCGCAGGAGCGGATGGACGGCGTCACGGACCGCGCCCTCGAGGTCCGTGAAGCTGACCGCTTCCAGGAGCTGGACGAGATCCGCGACGTGATCCGCGTCCTGGAGACGATCGGCCCGTATCTACCTGAGCGTTGATGTGCGAGGCCTCGAACGGGTCCGACCTCATCCGCCCATCTCACAGGCCGAGCAGCGACGGGCGACCTCTTCGTCGACGCGGGCGTGCAGCTTGATCATGTGCACCCGGCACATCGTGGGGAAGGACTCGGACCGCTCCTCCTCCTTGACCTCGCTGCGGGGCGGGGCGACCCCGGGCGCGGGGTAGATCTGGCTTCCGGCCAGCGCGGAGGCTTGCAGGCGGCCCGGGGTGGAGGTGACCTCCATGAACATGCTCACCGGGCGGGAGTAGTCGCGCACGCTCTTGGCCGCGTTGATGATGAGGTGTTCGCTGAAACCGCGGCGCAGGATCTCGCTGATGCGTTCGATGACGCGTTCCCGTTCACCGGGGGAGTCCCACTTCTCCTTGTCGTCTTCGTCCACGAAGAAGCGGTCAGTGAGTACGGCGGCGCGTGGGTGTGGGGTCGGGGAGTGCTCCATCACGTTCTCCGAGTTCGAGGTCAGCACGAAGAAGCCCACGAGCATGTGGGTGCTCGTGGGCCGTGTGGTCCGGTCAGTGCGTGGTGAGGTGGGTCTGGGTTTTGGTGGCCAGGTCCGGTCGCAGTTCGACCGCTGCCTCACCTAGCTGGAGGTAGTGCTCGCGGATCTCGTCGGCGTTCTGGCCGCCCTCGTAGAGCATGCCCAGGCAGTTCGAGCACGGCAGCGTTTGGTCTTCGTGGAGCTCGCACTGCTGGAGCTGTTCGGTGCGTTCTGGGAACTCGCGCAGCAGGGCCCGGCTGGCGGCCAGGGCCGGTGGGTCGTTGTGGGAGCGGGGCGGGTCGTACCCGGGGATGGGCATCTTGCACTCGCGGGCGGTGTTGAGCTTGTTCTCCAGTACGGTCACCGTCGCCGAGGAGGCGTGGGCGTCCGCGAGCTGCTTGCGTTCCTTCCATGCGGCCGAGGTGTCGGCGGCCCGCCACAGGAAGCACACCATCTGGCCGAAGGTGTAGTCCTCAAGGCCGGCGAAGAGCAGTTGGTAGAGGTCGCTGACCTTGTTCTCGGGAACGGGCGGGTACTGGTAGCGCTCGACCAGGAGATTGTCCAGGTAGCGGAAGAGGCTGTCGGCCTCCATGAGGCGCACCTGGTGCTGGATGTGGCGCAGGTGGGTGTCCTTGCTGTGAGCGAGGAGCATGGCCCACAGGTCTTCCCGGGTGGCGGCGACGCTGGAGACCAACCGGAAGGGGGCCAAAGCGAGGTAGAAGCCATCGAGTTTGCCCTGCTCATCGAAGCTGAGGGCCTCGTCCGGGGCCGAGGGGTCAATCCGGATCCACCCTGCCCCGTACAGCTGGCCCAGGACGTCGTCATCGGTGGCGGCGTACACCCATCCGAGGGGGATGCGCGACCTGGGCGGCAGGATCCTCCGGGCTCGGGAGTGGTCGATCATCGCGGCCAGGACGCAGGCCATCTCCGGAGTCATCTCGGTGGTCCGGCGGGTGTGGCGGCAGAGTGTGGTGGCCGCCGTCTCCTGCTCTTCGAAGAACGCTTCGGCCGCTGCCCGCTGGGCCTGCTGAGCGGCTTTGGCCTGTTCCTGCGCGGCGCGGGCTTCCTCGGCCCGGATGCGGTCAGCGGCCGCGCGGCAGGCCGGGCAGGTGAAGGTCACGTTCTTGCGCTGTTGAAGGTCGCTTCCAGCCCGGGTGGCGGCGTCGCTGCGGGTGGTGACACGGAAGGGGCTGGCGCAGGTGCCGCACAGGTGGTGAGGCAGGTAGGCCTCGCACACCTCGCGCAGTTCAGCGGCGACCTTGGAAGGCACACCCAGCACTGAAACCGGTTCGGTCCATCCCCCCTCGGGGTTGGGGGTCCAGTACCGGATCGCCCGCTCGACGTCGGCGGGGGTGGCCTCGGGGGAGAACTCCAACCTCAGCAGGGGCTCCCGGGCACCGCGGGGCAGGTCCACCGGTGCCGGGACGGTCGGCTCCGGTGGGGGTGGGGGTGCGAGCGTGAGATGGGAGCGTCCGGCGTTGGGCCGGCGTCGTGGGGAGCGGCCCTTGCGCTTCTTCTTGGGCATGACCTCACCTGGCGTGGAGGGGTTGGCCCTCGTCGTTGAGGGCTTGCCGTCATTGTGCTGTGAGCCAAGGGCTGAAGGGGGCGGGTCGAGGCAGCGCTCGAAGAACAGGCCGAAGGACCCGCTTTGGACATTCTCCGCGTGTGCCGCCGAACCAGGGGTGACTGAGGTGGGTTCGCTGGGGTCGAGGTGGCCGTATCCGGCCAGAAGGACCTGAGCTGGGGGTCTTCGGGGAATGTCGTGTAGGCCTGCTATCACCGGCAGTAACCGACCCCTCTTCCCCTGGTCGCCGGGAGGCCCCCTGTGCCGCGCGAACTCGCCCTGATCCACTGGTCTGAGCAGAACATCGTCCTGGACCCGAACCTCGACGACTTCGGGGTGCCGGCCGGGGTGATCCAGGCTCTTCGGTCCCGTCCCATCTCCAAGGGCATCCTGGCGTGCTCTGCCTGCCTGAAGAGCGCGAAACGCTCGGTGTCCCCGTGGGTGCACCTGCGCCAGCAAGGCGGTCGGCTGATCGTGGCCCACCACGCCTCCAAGAAGCGGCGGGACCCCTGCCATGCCGAAAGCCCTGAGCATGAGGCGCTCAAGGACCGCATCGCCGGGTGCGCCGAACGCCACGGGTTCCGGGCGCTGTTGGAGCACAACACCGCCGACCGCAAGGGCCGGGCGGACGTGGAGGTGGTGGGCCCGGGCGGGGTACGGATCGGGCACGAGGTCCAGTTGAGCGCGATCACCGCCACCTCGTTGAGTCGGCGCACCAACACCGCGCTGCGGGACGGGCGGGTGCCCTCGTGGCTGACCACGGACCGCAGCGCGCACTCGGACACCCGCAACCTCATCGACCGGGTGCCGTGGGCGATGAGTAACCGGTTGCACGAGGAGCTCATCCGTCGGGGCCGGCCGGTGCGGGTCAGCGCGGGGTTGAGCAAGCTCCAGATGACGCCCTGCCGCTTCCTGCCGGGCTGGTGTCCGGACACCCCCGGGGTGTTGGACTGCTCGCGGTGGCACACCCGGTGGGACAACGTCGCGGTGCCCATCGAGGACTTCGTGGGGTTCACCGCGGCCGGTGAGTACCTGCCGGTGTGTCTGCCCACCCAGTACCGGCAGGTGCGCAGGCGGTGGGTCACCGAAGACGACCGGGAGCTGTACGTGCACGCGACCGGCCGGGAGCTGGAGCCTGAGCGTCCCCAGGCCGGTGGTGAGGGCGGGTCCGGGGAGGGCAAGTCCCAGGACTCGCGGCTGCACCAGGGCGAGGAGTACGAGCCGGAGAAGAAGAAGGCGGTCCGGCCGAGGGCGAAGGTGTCGGAGGTGGTGCGCGGCGACATCGTGGTGGGGACGTTGAGCGAGCTGCCCGAGCGGGCCCGCGTCCAGGAGGCCGCCACGGGGCAGGCCGCCACGGCCGTGGTGTTGGAGGAGGCGCCCCACCGGCTGGCCGGGGACCAAGCGGAGCGGGCCTGGTTGGAGGCGGCCGTCGCGGTGCCGTGCACGCACTTCATGGGTGCTGACCTGGGGCGGTGTGAGTCCACGCCGAGCCGGGTGTACGCCCGGGGACGCCGGTGCTTCGAGCACGCACCGAACCCGTACTCGCAGGTCGCGGCCACGGGGTGAGGGTTCTGTGTGTTTGTCCCCCGCCATGGTGTGTCCACGGCGGGGTCGGACCAGGACGGACGCCCCGGCGAGGTGCCGTAAGTACTTCACGCCGTACCGACGGCACCTGCTCACGGTTTCGGGGGTGCCTGATCTACTCGTCTTCAGGAGCGGCCGGTAGCTCGGCCAGGTCGGTGAAGACCGAGGTGGGAAGGTGCGCGGCCAGGGCGACTTCGCCGGTCTCGCCGGTGGCGCTCTTGACCACGTGAACCTGGAGTTGCCCCGGGCAGTCCTTGGGATCGTAGAAGTCGGCCCGGTGCAGCAGGATCACGGTCTCGGCGTGGTCGGCCAAGGGTCGGCGCACTCCCAGGTCGGTCCACTGCGGGGGCCGACCGTACTCTGCGTCGGGAACCCGGTCCAGTTGGGTCAACGCGAGCACGCTGACCTGCCAGTCCCGGGCCAGACACGTCAGCTGCTGAGCTATGGGTTCGGCCCCTCCCTTGTGGAGTTCGGTGGGGTCGATCAGTGCGTCGATGTCGTCGATGACCACGAGTCCTCGAGGGCCGGAGGCCAGGTGCTCCTGGAGCTCGCCGAACATGTCGTGAGGGTGGTCGAGCACGTCCAGGTGGAGACCGTCGAACTTGCCGCGGGCACGGTCCAGCCGCTGGGAGGCCTCAGGGGAGAGCTGGCCGGTGATGAGGTCGGTGTTGTCGATACCTACCGCCCCGGCGAGGAAACGGATACCGAGGTCGTGGCTCTGCTCCCTGCCCGAGCAGTACAGCACCGGCAGCCGCTGGGTGAGTGCGTGGCGAGCCAGGTCCACGGCCCAGGCCGTCTTGCCGATGGTGGTCCGCGAGGCCAAGACGGCCAGGGACCCTGCTTTGAGGGTGGGCACGAGCCTTTGCACGCTGGGCTGGGAGGGCTCGACTCCGGTGAAAGCCGGGGGGTTCACGAAGGCTCCTTCGAATCGCTGGGTCGCGGTTCCAGCATGCCCGTACGCAAACGCCTTCGGGGGCTCCTGTGGACACTTCGCAGCACGCAAAGGCAAAGGGCCCCACACCGGTGTCGGTGTTGGGCCCTTCCGGCAGGGACGGTGCCTGCTAGTCGACGGGTTCGAGGTGGCGGTGCCGTGCGGTGATGGTGCGGCGCGGTGGGCGCACCTTGTAGTCGGGCAGGGGGATCTCGGGCACGTCGTCGGGGGTGGTGTTGATGGCCTCGGTCCACTCGGCGGCGGTGCCCTTGAACGCGATCTGCGGGTTGATCTGCCACAGGCTGCGGTTGAGGCGCCAGATCAGGCCCAGCTCTCTGAGGCGGCCGGTGGCGCGGCTGACGACCTCGGGTTTGATGTTGAGGCGTTGGGCGAGGTCGGCGCGGGAGAGCGGGACGCGGCCTCCGTGGGCCATGTGGCCGAGCAGGGTGTTCCACACGTCGTACTCGGTGGCGCTGAGCCGGAACAGCGGCAGGACCAGGGCGAGCTCCTGGGCCTGGAAGAAGGAGTACTCCTCGACCGTGATGACCGTCATGGTGTGTCCCCTTTCAGGGTGCGGCGCCGGCGTGGTGGGCGCACCTTGTAGTCGGGCAGGTCCAGGTCGGGGACGTGGTCGGGCATGGATTCGACGGCGGCTTGTTGGTCTCCGCTGCGGCCGTAGAAGGCGCAGCGGGGGTTGATGCGGTACTCGCCGCGGCGTTCCTGCCAGACCAGCCCGATGGTGCTCAGGCGGCGGATGGCCTTGCCGACTTCTTTGCGGTCGATGCCCAGGTCCTGGCCGATGGCTTGTTGGGTCTGGTGGACGATGCCGCCGGAGGCCTGGGTGCCCATGAGGTGGTGCAGGACGTCGTACTGGGTGAGGGTCAGCCCGAGGTGGGGGAGCTTGGCCGAGAGTTCGCGGGACATGAGGTAGTAGCTGCGGCCGATGAAGTCGTAGTCGGTGCGGTGGCGTTCCACGACCAGGCGGTCGCCGCGTCCGAGTTGGAGGCTGACGGGTGGCTGCTCGGTGGCGGGGGTGTGCTGCGGGGGTGTGTGGGCGGCCTCTGCCACGAGCGCCTCTCTCAGAAAGGGGTCGGTTCGGTACGCGGGGTGGGGCCCGCAGACCCCTCCGCCGTCGAAAAGTGTACTTGTTTGTTCCGTTCAGGGGGGTCGTAACCCTCGTTCGTGGCGTGGTGGATTCGAGTGTGGGGTTAGGACCCCCCTTGGAGGAGGCGAAGGGGGGTTGTAACCCCCCTTCTTGTTTTCGTTTTCGCACGTCAGAGCGTGTTTCTTCTGAGGCTCCTCTTAGGAAGGACGTCCGGTTCACCGCGGGGCTGGGGCTGTGACCGCGGTTCAGGGCTCGGCGGCCTGGACCCCTGGTCGTGGGTTCCGTTCCGACGCATCCCTTGTGGTGGTGTCGTTCTGGCGAGCGCGGAGCGCCGTCGAGGAACTCGTTAGCTGGTTCTTGTCCTGGTGGGCTGCACCCCTGGGTTTTTCTCCGTCCGCGCTAGGACCTGCTGTTTACCGGCGGGTGCGTTGTGTTCCTGCGTGGGGGCTGGAAGGTTCGGGTGAACGAACAGAGCCCCCCCTCTGTGAGAGGGGGGTGTTCCGCACTCTCGAGCTTGGCCTCGGCTCTGAGTGCCTGGAGTGTGTTCAGCGCGAGGAGGCCTGGCGGCCTTCCCCTGGTTTCTCAAACCGGTGGACCCCCCTCTCACAGAGGGGGGTCCCACGAGCCCTATGTCTGAGAGACACAGGCCCCCTTGTCTCTCAGACATAGGGGGCCGTGTGGCCACCGCTCACCTACCTCGCCACCCAGCGCACGTACCCCCTGTGGAGAAGGGGGTTAGGTTTCTCAAACCCAAGGGGGTTGGGTTTGAGAAACCTAACCCCTTGGGTCTCTCAAACCCATGACCCTTATGAGGGTTACCCCCGCGATGCTGACCCTTCTTCCAGTCCGTCCGTGGACAGTCACCCACAGGGTGCAGAATCCGCAGGTCAGGACACGGACGGAACGGAAAACGGCGAGGTAGCTCAACAGGGAGAAGACCAGGACACGCCAGAGGCCGGCGGGGGTCCGTGGTCGTTCGTAGGCTCGGGCGGGTAGAGCACCCAGCAGACCTCGGACCTCAACCCCCTGGGAGCAGCGTGGCGGAGTACAAGGAGCGGTGGGAGTACCGGATCGAGACGAGCCCGGACGGACTCCACAACGGACAGCTGAGCAACCTCGGATCGAAGGGGTGGGAGCTTGTCAGCGAGGTGGTCGTCCCCGACCGCAAATCCCACACCGGACACTCGATCCGCGCGGTGTTCAAGCAACGCCGCAGCTGAACCTCGCGAGTGACAACGACCCCCAGGTTTACACTGTAAACCTGGGGGTTTCGTTCCACCCGAACACGCCGGGACCCTCAGGCGGCCCGTGAAGCGTCAGGAGCCCCCGGCCGCGCCCGGAACACCAGATTGGGACTCTTCGTCGCTCTCTGGGGCCGTGAGCGCCCTCAATGCGGCCGATGACCGCGACTTCCGCAGAGCCTCGCGGGCGTCGGTGGCGCCCTTGTGAGCGTCCCCGGTCAGGCTGGCCCGCACCCGCTCACGCTCCTCCAGGGCCTGGCCGATCTCGGCCTGGGTCATCCCCTCGAAGTCGTACAGGCTGTCGAGGGGTGTTCCCTTGTGGTCGCGCCAGACGCCATCTGCGCCCAGAGTGCACTCCTGGAGCTCGCCGCGAGCGAGCGCGGCCTGGTAGTCAGCCTCTGCGCACTGAGCGCACCTACCGTTGCCATCGAGAGCGGTCTGCGGGTGGAACCCGCACATCGGCACCTGGGGGCCTCCCAGGGTGGTGCCACCGAAGTCCGCCTGCTTGACCTTCGCGAACCCGTTCGGGTCGGCCAACCGGCCCGTCAGGGCCCACTGCCGTCGGACGTTGTGCAGACCCACCGACGCGATCGACCACAACGTCCCGGGGTGCATCCCGCCCTCGATGGCGCGAGCGGCCAACCCCACCATGTGAGCCCGGTCCTGGACCGGGTTCTCCAGCTCCCGAGCACCCAGCCGGGCGGTCTCGGCCAGCAGCCGGTCCACGACCTTCTCCGCCATGGTCGGGGGCGTGGGCTCGCTCTCCTCCTGGTCCTCCTCGGAGACCCGGGGGCGTGGCGGGCGCGGAGCGCCCCCGCCGGCCTCTGGCGTGTCCTGGTCTTCTCCCTGTTTAGCTACCTCGCCGTTTTCCGTTTCGTCCCTGTCCTGACCTTCGGGTTCTGCACCC
>NZ_QGTF01000024.1:0-53454 GCF_003182025.1 Nocardiopsis sp. L17-MgMaSL7
ATGTCGCGGCCCTCGAACTCCACCGTGCCCTCGGTGGGCTCCAGCAGCCGCATGACCATCCGGGAGAGCGTGCTCTTGCCCGATCCGGACTCACCGACGACCCCGAGGGTCTCGCCCTTGTACAGGTCGAAGCTCACGCCCTTGACCGCCCAGAAGTCCGTGGCCCGGCCCCACAGCCCGCCCCGCACCTTGAAGCTCTGCGCGACGTCGCGGACGCGCAGCAGCGGCTCACCCCGGTCCCCCGTGGCCGGGGTGGCGGGCTCGAAGGCCGAGAAGGGCGCGGGTTCGGCGGACTCGGAGCCGACGGACTCCGCTGTCGCTCCCGAGGACCTGCGCTGTTCCCGGCGCGCCCTCTCCGCCCGCTCGGCGCGGTCCCGGGCGCGGCGCTCGGCCCGGGACACCTCCACGCGCGGCACGGCGGCCAGCAACGCCTGCGTGTAGGGGTGCTCCGGTTCGGCGAGGACCCCACGCACGTCGCCGCGCTCCACCGCCCTGCCCTCCCGCATGACCACGACCTCGTCCACGGAACCGGCGACCACGGCGAGGTCGTGGGAAACGAGGATCAGGCCCATGTCGAGGTCGCGGCGCAGTTCGTCCAGCAGGTCCAGGATCTGGGCCTGCACGGTGACGTCCAGGGCGGTGGTCGGCTCGTCGGCCAGCAGCACCTTGGGATCGCACATCAGACCCATGGCGATCAGGACGCGCTGGCGCATGCCGCCGGAGAACTCGTGCGGGTAGGAGTTGACCCGCTTCGCCGGCTCGGGGATACCGACCCTCTCCAGGGACTCGATCGCCCTGGTGCGCGCCTGGGCCCGGGACACCTGCGGCCGGTGCACCCTCAGCGCCTCCACCAGCTGGTTGCCGATCGTGTACTGCGGGTGCAGCGACTGCATCGGGTCCTGGAAGACCATCGCGATGTCGTTGCCCCGCATGGACCGCAGCTTCCTGTCGGTGGCCGCGACCACGTCGGTACCCACGACCTCGATCCCACCGGTGATCCGCGCGCGGCTGCCCCGGTGCAGACCCATCAGGGCCAGCGAGGTCACGCTCTTGCCGGAACCCGACTCACCCACGATGCCGAGGGCACCACCGGCGGGCACCTCGAAGGACAGGCCGTCGACCGCGTGCACGTCGCCGTCCAGTGTCGGAAAGGTGACGTGCAGGTCGTCCACGCGCACGACGGGCGCGGCGGAGGCAGCGGCCGGGGACCCTGAAGGGGATTCGGTCATCGGAAGGCCTCTCTCAGTTGTGGATGCGCACGCGCGGGTCGATGAGCGGGTAGACCAGGTCGACCAGCAGGTTGCAGATGACGATGAAGAACGCGCCGAACAGGGTCACGCCGAGGATGACCGGAAGGTCGCTCTGGGTGATGGCCTGGACCGCGTACCGGCCGATCCCGTTGAGGGAGAAGACCTGCTCGGTCAGGACGGCGCCGCCCAGGACCAGTCCCAGGTCCAGCCCGAAGATGGTGACGATGGGGGTGAGGGTGGGGCGCAGTGCGTGCTTGAGCACGACCTTGCGCTCACTCAGGCCCTTGGCCCGCGCGGTGCGGATGTAGTCCTCGTTGAGGGTCTCCAACATGCCCGCCCGCGTCTGCCGCGCGTACATCGCCGCGTGCAGGAACGCCAGGGTCAGCCACGGCAACAGCATGCCCTGGGCCCAGGCGAGGGGGTCCTGGGAGAAGGGGACGTAGCGCGGGGTGGCGAACAGGCCCCAGGAGTGGACGAGGAAGGCCAGGGCGAGCAGACCGGTGAAGAAGATCGGAAGGGAGACACCGGCCAGTGCGATGCCCATCGCCAGGCGGTCGAAGAGACTGCCCTTCCACACGGCCGAGACCACGCCGACGGCGACGCCGCCCACCAGCCAGATGACGCCCGCGCCGATGGCCAGGGAGGCCGTCACCGGGAGGCGGGAGATGATCTCGGGGAACACCTCCTGGTAGGTCTGGAAGGAGTAGCCGAAGCAGGGGGCCGAGCACTCGATGGTGTCCCGGCCGAACTGGTACTGGGCGCCGAAGAAGATCCCCCGGACGAACTCGCCGAACTGGACCACGATCGGCTGGTCCAGGCCCAGGCGTTCGATGGTGGCCTGGATCGCCTCGGGGGTGGGAGCCCGGCCCACGTACATCGTGGCCAGCTGCTCGGTGGTCCGGCCCGCCCATCGTGGCACCACGTAGAAGATGGCGAAGGTGACCATGGTGACCACGGCCAGGAGCAGCAGACCCGCGCCCAGGCGGCGCAGGATGTAGGTCAGCAAGGCGCGTGCCTTCTCTCGTCGGGGGCCAGGGCCTCGGGGCCCGGGGCGGAGCGGAGACGTTCCACCCCGAAGCCAAACCGTAACCCATAGCAATCAGACGATCACGCGATGAAGTCGGCGTGTACAAGGGGTCCGGACCTCGGACCCGGCCACCCTCCACGAGGACCCGGCCGACGAACCCCATGAGCAGCGGGAGGGTCGACCCCGACCTCGGCGGCGATCCCCTGGCGCGGGAACGGGGCGGCGAATCGGAAAGATCACCAACACCATTCATCACTCGATTCCCCTTACCTGAATGGCGTTTGTTCTGGAAGAATCCGGGACATGACTCCCTTGAGCTTCGCGCTGTGGGGCCTGTTCGGGGCGGCGGCGGTCGAAGGACTACAACTGAATCAGGGGATCCGAAAATACCGGCACTGGCCCTGGAAATCCTCCAAAGAGCCCGACTTCGGCCCGTGGTGTGTTTCGGCCTTCATCAGGCTGTCCATCGGTGGCGGTCTCGCGACGGCGGCGGGATTGGCGGACCAGGTCTCGGGACCCTTCGGGGCGCTCGCCATCGGCGTCGCCTCGCCGTACATCATCGAACAACTCCAGCGCTCGGCCCAGCAGAGCCACGCCGCCCAGGAAATAGCCCAGAAGTACGACGACTCCATCAGGGATCTCTCACCCGGAGAGGAGGAAGACCGTGCCCAGTAAGGAAAAGGAATCATTTGCCACCCAGGTGTGGAACGCACTTGGAAACAGTCCCCTCCCAGCAGGTGCTGAGGAACAGGCCAGCGAGGCCATCAAGGCCCTGAGCAGCACGGATCTGCGAGTGCTCGATGAACTGGGCAAGGGATTCACCACCGAGCAATCGGCGAGGAACCTCGACATGAGCACGAGGTCGTTCCGCGGCAGGGTCTACTCCATCTGCCGTCGACTCAACGTGAACAGTCCCCTGGAAGCGGTCATCCTGGTCGAACGCGAGCGGCGGAGGATACCGGCACCGGACAACGGCGGCCTCTCGAACGAGGACCTCGAACTGCTCGCGGAGATCGCCACCGGCGTCACCAGCGAAGTGGCCGCGCGACACCTGGAGACCGACGCGAGGACCCTGCGCCGCCGCATCCGCCACATCTGCGACGTCCTCGAGGTGAACACTCCCATCGAGGCCGTCGTCTGGGCCGCGCGGCGCCAGCTGATCTAACGCGTCGCCTCTCCACGCACGGAGGCGGCGGCCCCTCCCCCGGAGGAACCGCCGCCGTACCGACCCTGGCTAGTTGTTGCTGGTGCCCAGGGCCATGTAGTCGTACATGGAGTAACCCGCGTGGTAGTACACGTTGGTCAGGCTCGCGGGTCGGTACAGCACCGTCCGCTCGAACACGGCCGGCAGGATCGCGGCCTGGTCCATCGCCCGCTCGTCGATCTTCGTGTAGATGTCCGCGCGCTCGTCCGGGTCGGCCACCGCGACCACCTCGTCGAACCAGTCGTCGATCTGCTGGTCGTCGAGCTCGGAGATGTTCGAGTTACCGGCCTGCTGAATGGCGTCGCCGTCCAGGATCTTGCTCATGAACCCGTAGCCGCTCGCCCAGTCCGGCGCCCACCCGTACACGGTCAGCCCCAGGTCGTTGTCGGCCACGAAGGACGGCGAACCCGCCTGGGTGTTGGTGTAGGTGTCGGACGGGTACTGCTTGATCTCCGTGTCGATGCCCACCCGGGCCAGGGCCTGCTGGAGCGCCTCGGCGGTGCTGACGTCCGAGGGCCGGTCCGCGCGGGCGCCGATGGCCGTGGAGAAGCCGTCCGGCTGCCCGCACTCCTCCAGCTTCTCCCGGGCCTTGTCCAGGTCTCCCTTGTTGTCGTCGGACGGGTAGGGGTCGAAGCTCGGATCGGAGCCGGGGAGGGCGCCGGGCATGATCTGGGTGGCGATGTCACCGCCGGTGTCGCCGCCCCAGGCGCGCTGGAGGGCGTCCCGGTCGGCCGCGTACATGATCGCCTGTCGGCAGGCCAGGTCGTCCAGCGGCTCCATGACGGTGTTGATGTTGACGTAGCGCAGGGTGTTGGTCTGCGGGTTGTCGACGTTGTGGCGCTGGTCCTCGTCGGTGATGACGGTGCCCTTCATCGCCGGACCGACACCGGCACCGGCGAGGTCCACGTCGAGTTCGCCGTTGACCAGCCGCTGGTCGATCTCGTTCTGGTCGACGCCCAGCTCCACCTCGATCCGGTCGGGCAGCGCCTTGCGGGTGGGGTCGGTGGAGGCGTCCCACTGGTCGTTGCGCTCCAGGTTCAGGGACACACCCGGGCGGTACTCCCCCTCGAACTTGTAGGGCCCCGAGGAGATCACGTTGCTCTGGTACTGCTCGCCCCGGTCGGCGTCGGCGGGCACCGGCGCGGTCTGCGGCTGGATGAGCAGGTACGGGAACTCGGAGAAGCTGTCCTTGAGGTGGAAGACCAGGGTGTGGTCGTCCGGGGTCTCGATCCCGTCGAACCCGGCCAGCGGATCGCCCTCGTCGGCGTAGGGGCCCTCGTAGTCGTCGCTGTCGGCCAGCAGCCCCTGGAAGTACTTGGGGCCGTTGGGCAGCGCCTGGTCACCGAAGTTGCTGCGTGCGATGGCGTACTTGATGTCCTCGGCGGTGATCTCCGAGCCGTCCTGGAACTTCAGGCCCGGCTTGATGCGCACGGTCCACTCGGTGGAGTCGTCGTTGCCCTCGGGCATCGCCTCGGCCAGGTCGGGCTGGAGCTCGATGCCCTGTTCGCCGGGCGCCTCGGTGTAGGTGAGCAGGGTGCGAGCGTAGTAGCGGGAGAAGTTCCAGCTGAAGGCGTAGTAGGTGTTGCCGGGGTCGGGAGAGTCGAAGTCGGAGGAGATGGCGTAGCGCAGGGTCCCGCCGGACTGGTCGGAGGGGTTGACGATGGTGGTCTCGCCCTCGTTGAACTCGGCGTCGGACTGCCCTCCGCCGCCTCCGCCCCCGCCTCCGCAGGCGGCCAGGAGCACCGCCATGGCGGTACCCGCTGCCGCGGGTGCGGCGATTCGGCGGAACACGCCGCGCCGCCCGGGCGCCTGCTGGCGCGTGAAGTGAAGGGTGGTCACCTGGGCCTCCTGGTCGGTTCGCTGGTGGGGCCGTGCGGCGCACGGCCCCGGATGGCCGAAGGTCTCGGCTGGGCTGTGGGGCCGGGTGGCCCGTGCGGGGTGTCAGTCGGAGGAGCGCGGGTCGAAGGCGTCGCGCAGACCGTCGCCGAAGAGGTTGAAGGCGAGGACGGTGACGAAGATGGCCAGACCCGGGATGATCACGAAGTGCGGCGAGGTCGTGTAGAAGCGCAGGGCGTTCTCCAACATGCCGCCCCAGGTGGCCATGGGCGGGTTGATGCCCACGCCCAGGAAGCTCAGGGCCGCCTCGAAGAGGATGTTGGTGGGGATGAGCAGGGTGGAGTAGACGAGGATCGGCGTGACCAGGTTGGGCAGGATCTCGCGGAAGACGATGTGGGTGCTCCCCGCTCCGAGGCTGCGGGCGGCCTCGACGAACTCGCGTTCCTTGAGGGTGAGGGTCTGTCCGCGCACGATCCGGCCGATGTAGGGCCAGTTGAAGAACCCGATGATGAACACCAGGACGCCGATGCGCAGGTTGTTGCCGGACAGACCGAAGGCGCCGTCGGGGATGACGCCGACCAGGGCGATCGCGAAGAGCAGCAGCGGGAAGGCGAGGAAGATGTCCATGGTGCGGCTGATGACGACGTCGGCCCAGCCGCCGAAGTACCCGGCGAGGATGCCCAGCACGGTGCCGATGACCACGCACACCACGGTGGCGACGGTGGCGACCAGCAGGGAGGTGCGGGCGCCGTAGACGATGCGGCTGAACAGGTCGCGGCCGTTGACCGGCTCCACGCCCAGGAGGTACTGGGTGCTGATCCCGCCCCAGGGGTCCAGGCCCCGGGCGGGGTCGTCCGGGTCACGCAGGACTCCGCCGGTGAGCGGGTCGACCAGGCCCTGGTTGAACTGGTTGGGCGGGTGGCCGAACCAGGCGGTGAGCAGGGGTGCGAAGAGCGCGACCAGGATGAGGAGGACGACCACGACCCCGCCGGTCATGCCGACCTTGTCCTTGCGGAACCGCTGCCAGGCGATCTGGCGCAGGGATCGGCTGGCGGCGTTCCTGGATCCCGCGACGACCGCTTCTGGCTCGGCGTGCTGGGAAGAATCAGGCACGTCCATCGGCGCGGTCATGTACCCCTGCCTCCTGCTGTCTCTGCGTGTAGCCACCCATTGGTGTCAATGTGTTGCTACTTGACTACGCAGAGTTTGCACTAGCGGAGTAGGGCGTTTCCACCTTCCGCGCCGACGAAGACACCGTCACGGGCGACGACCGTCCCGGCCCTGAGCACGAGGTCGCGGGCGGGGACCTTGGCCACGGCCTCGGCCGCCGACCGCGCGCCGACGACCACCAGGTCGGCGGGGCCGCCCACCCTCAGACCGTGGTCGTCGACCCCCAGCACACGGGCGGCGTTGGTCGTCACGGTGTCCAGCGCCAGCAGCAGTTCGTCGTCGCAGCGGCTGGAGTTGCGGTAGGCGATGAGCATGGCCCGACGCAGCATGTCGCCGTCGCCGAAGGGTCCCCACAGGTCGTTGATGCCGTCCGTACCGCCGGCCAGGAGCACCCCGTGCTCCGCGCAGGCCCGGAGCGGTGGCACGGGGGCGTCGTAGACCGCCGCGTTCACCAGGGCGACGCCCGCTTCGGCGAACTGTTCGAGGAGGCGGACCCGGGTGGGCGGGTGCGCGATCCCGAAAGCGTGCGAGACCGCCACGCGTCCGCCCAGGTCGTACTCCCGCGTCATGCGGGCGATGAGGCCCATCTCCCAGGCTCCGAGCGACCCGCCGTCGTGCAGGTGGATGTCGATACCGGTGCCCGTGGACGCGGCGAGGTCGAAGACGGCTTCGAGGTGGGCGTTGGGTGCGTCGTCGAACCCTGCGGGGTCGAGTCCGCCGATCACCGAGGCCCCGGCCCCCACCGCGTCGCGCAGGAGGGAGAGCGTCCCCGGGTTGGTGACGAGCCCGCCCTGAGGGAAGGCCACCTGCTCGATGTCGATCACGCCCCGGTACCGGCGCGCGACCTCCGCGACGGCCTCGATCCCCCGCAGGCCCACGCCCGGGTCGACGTCCGTGTGCGTACGCAGGTGCGTGGTGCCCGCCGCGACCATCGCCTCCACCAGCGCGGACGCGTACTCGCGCGAGGGCAGTCCGTGGGCGTCCCTGTGGCGCCGCTCGTGGGCGACGCGTTCGGCCACGGTCTCCACCTGTGGCGCGGAGACCCACGGACCGCCGTACAGGGTCTTGTCAATGTGGGCGTGGGCGTTGACCAGACCAGGCAGGACGGTCCGGCCCTCGGCGTCGATGACCCGGTCGCCCGGGGCCCCGGCGACGTCCCCCTCCTGGATCGCGGTGATGCGCCCGTCCTCCGCGACGACGGTGACCGGCGCGGTCCGGCCGGGCAGGACGGCGTTGGTGACGCGCAGCATGCGGGTTCCCTTCGGGGGGGGCTCGGTTCGGCCTGGGGCTACAGGTGGATGAACAGCTCGGCGAGCGTGGCGGAGGCGACGATGGTGGTCGTGAAGGTCAGCACGGCCGCCACCACGATCTTCCAGCTCAGCTGTGAGAACGCCTCGCGATCGCGGCCCATGGTCATCCCGACCAGCGCGAGCTGGGGCAGCCCGATCAGGAGGACGTTCAGGTTCTGGACGAGGTCGGCGATCACCCCGGCGACCGGGGAGATCGGCGTCGTCACGATCGTGGCGATGGCCAGGACCCAGACCGTGGCCGGGATGGCCCTCACCTTGCGGGCCAGGAGGATCGCGATCCCCGTCATCAGCAGCAGCACGGCCATACCCGCGACGTCGCGCGGGTGGAAGCCGCCGGTGCCCAGCCAGTTGAGCAGCAGCCCCGCCACACCGGCGAAGGCGTAGGCGGCGACACCCGGCCGCCATCCCCGGGGGACGTCGGGGTCGCGCGGTCGTTCGGCCTCGACCGCGGCGTCGCCGTCCTCCTTGGGGCGTACCGAGGCGTCACCCTCGGGAACCTGCCCCCGGGCGACCAGCCCCGCCTCCTCGATCTCCGGGGCGGGGCGGCGGAACACACGGCACCAGAAGCCGTAGAGGCGACGGGCCACGGGCAGGCCGATGAACACACCCGCGTAGAAGCCGACGATGTTGGTGACGAGGTTGGACAGGGCTGCCAGGGCGGCGATCTCGGCGGCCTGGTCGGGGTAGAGCAGGGCCAGGGCGCCCACGCCGCCGAGCATCATCGAGGTGGAGCCGACACCGAGTGCCAGGGCCAGCGACAGCGGGTTGTACAGGCCCGTGCCGCCAAGGACGCCGGTGATCAGGGAGATGAAGACGGCACCGAACATCGAACCGATGATCCAGACGCCGAACACGCCCCGGTACTCGGGCGAGGAGGTCCCGAACCGGTCGATGGCGTAGGCCAGGTAGGACTCCCGGTCGATCGCCCAGGTGGCACCGATGGCGGCGCGCCCCATGCCGAGCAGGACGGCGATGGGCAGCGCGAGGATGATCGTCCCGAAGAGCTGGCCCACCTCCTGCATGAGCAGGGCCGGTCCGACCTGTTCGACCATGCCGATCGACGGGCCGATGCCGGTGCCGAGCATCGCGAGGAAGAGGACCATGCCGACCGGGATCAGGGCCTCGCCCGCCGAACGGGCGCCTCCGCCCAGCGGGAGCCACCGCTGGAGGCCGACGACGGCCCCCAGCAGGACCACCCAGACCAGCGGGAACAGCACGATGGCGGCGGGTCCGACCCGGAACTTGTGTTCACCGACCAACACGGACACGACACTGATCAGCAGGCTCACGCCGATGGCGGTCACCCAGTCACCGCGACCGACCGAACCGCGGTTCGACACGTCCCCGTGCGACTCCGCCTGCTGCTTTCTTGCCCTCATCTGGGATACCAATCAGTGAGCCGCTTAATTTTCGAGGAGCTTATGGTTGGGGCAAAACCGCTGTCAAGAGCGATATGGCCCCAACTTCAGCTTCCCTTACGGCCACACCCATCCCCAACTTAAGGGCTCGTGGTATACAAGTTTCATGGATCAGGTCATCAGAGCACGGTACGTGCTGGCGCATTCCGAGGGTTCCCACGTCTGGTTGAGGGACGGCTATGTCGCCCACTCCGACGGCGTCGTCACCGAGGTGGGCACCGGCACCCCGACGTCGACCGCGCCCGTCCTGGACCTGGGCGACTCGATCCTCACCCCCGGGCTGATCGACCTGGACGCCCTGGTGGACATCGACCACCTCATCCTCGACGCGCACCACGACCCGGCACACGCTCGTTCCCTGGTCGGCTCCGTCGAGCACTGGCGCGACCGTCCGCGCGACGTCCTGACCCCCGAGCAGCGCGACACCCTGCGCAGGTTCGGGCTGGCACAGCTCGCCCTGCACGGTGTCACCACCTACATGCCGATCGCCTCGGAGATCCACCTGGAGTGGAACGAGTCCGCCGAGGAACTGCGCCACCTGGCGGACCTCACCCGCGACTGGGGCCTGCGCGGCTACCTCGGCCCCTCGTACCGCTCCGCTGTGGGCGCCGTCGCCGACGGCGAGCGCACCTTCGTCGAGGACCCCGCGCGCGGTGAGTCCGGCCTGGACGAGGCCCTGCGCTTCGCGGACGAGCTCTCCGAGCGCGACGACGACCTGGTCCGGCCGGTCCTCCTCCCCTGCCGTATCGAGACGCTCACGCCCGAACTGTTGGAGCGCACAGCGAAGGAGGCCGCGAAGCGCGGCCTCCTCGTGCGCCTGCACTCCCTCCAACAGCCGTGGGAGCGCAAGGTGATCATCGAGCGCCACGGCCTCACCCCGCTGGACCTGATCGAGCGCAGCGGACTGCTCAACGACCGGCTGCTCATCCCCCACGCCCTGTGGACCGACCGCAACCCGGAGCTGACCGGCCCGAACGGCGTCGACCTCACCCGCCTGGCCAGGGCGGGCGTGAGCGTGATCCACTGCCCCCTGACCACCTTCCGGTACGGCGACATCCTGGAGACCTTCAACGACTTCCTGGCCGCCGGAGTGACGATGGCGCTGGGTACCGACTCCTTCCCACCCGACCTCGTGCGCGGCATGGACGTGGGCCTGCACGCCTCGCGCCTGCTCCACGGGCACGGCGCCGCCAGCCTGAGCGGCTACATGAGCGCCGCGACCCTGGGCGGCGCGGCCGCGCTCAAGCGCCCCGACCTCGGACGCCTGGAGGCCGGAGCGAGTGCGGACCTGACCGCGTTCTCCCTGGACGACTTCCGCGACGGCGTCGTGGAGGACCCCCTGCGCACTCTGGTGCTCAACGGCACCGCCCGCAACGCCACCCACACCTTCGTCGCCGGTCGTCCGGTCGTGACCGACGGGCGACTGCCCGGTGTGGACCTGGTCGCGCTCAGGAACCAGGCGCAGGAGGTGTTCGAGGAACTCCAGCGCGGCTACAGTGAGCGGGACGGCCTCCACCGCCCGGTCGAGGCCCTCTTCCCCCCGTCGTTCCCGGTTCTCGGGGCCGAGTCCAAGGACGCCCGCACCGGCCGGGGGTGAACCAAGCGCACACGGCGGGAACGGGTCTCATGACACGGACATCGGGTGGGTCGGCCCCCCTCACGCAGGCGGCCGAGGTCGCCATCCGTGAGGGGATCATCTCCGGCCGGTACGCACCGGGGGCGCGGCTGCGCGAACGCGAGCTCTCGGAGGAGCTGGGCGTGTCCCGGCTCCCGGTGCGCGAGGCGCTGCGCAACCTCAGGCACGACGGGTTCATCATGACCAGCGCCCACAGGGGCGCGACCGTGCGGACGATGTCCCCCTCGGGGGTCGACGAGCTCTTCGACCTGAGGATCAGGCTCGAACCCTTCGCCGCCGAGCGGGCGGCCCACCAGCACGCCGAGGGGCACGTGCACGCCGGTCTGGCGGCGGCCATGGAGGCGACCGCGGAGGCCACGGAGACGGGCTCCCCGGACCACATCATGACCGCGAACGCGGACTTTCACGCGCAGGTGGTCGAAGCCGCCGGTCACGAGCTGCTGTCCGAGCTCATGGCGCCGATCCTCTCCCGCTCCCGCTGGCTGTTCGCCCTGACGGCCTTCCGCGACCCCCACCTGGAGTTCCAGGCGCACCACGAGATCTACGCCGCGGTCAGCACCGGGAACGCCCGGCTCGCGAGGCTGACCATGGCCGCGCACATCGAGGCCGGACGCGCCCCCTCCCTCGCCGCCGTCGGCGGCGGCGAGGGGTAGCCGTCCTGCGGGGAGCCCCGGAGGCGCTCCCCGTCAGGTCAGCGGCCGCGCAGGTCCCGGTACCGCCGGACCAGGGCGGCCGTGGAGGCGTCCAGGTCGGGCACCTCGGCGCCCTCGGTCAGGGCGGGCTGCACCCGCTTCGCCAGGACCTTGCCCAGCTGCACGCCCCACTGGTCGAAGGAGTTGACGTTCCACACCGCGCCCTGGACGAACACCTTGTGCTCGTAGAGGGCGACCAGCTGGCCGAGCACCGACGGGTCGAGCCGGTCGGCCAGGATCGTGCTGGTGGGGCGGTTGCCGGGGAAGGTCCGGTGCGGAACCAGGTCCGCGGGCACCCCCTCGGAGGCGACCTCGTCGGCGGTGCGGCCGAACGCCAGCGCCTGCCCCTGAGCGAACAGGTTGGCCATGAGCAGGTCGTGCTGGGGCACCAGCCCCTCGGGCAGGTCCGGAGCCGGGCGCGCGAACCCGATCAGGTCGGCGGGGACGAACCGGGTTCCCTGGTGCAGCAGCTGGAAGTAGGCGTGCTGGCCGTTGGTCCCGGGTGTCCCCCACACCACCGGGCCGGTCTGCCAGGTGACGGGGCGGCCGTCACGCTGGACCGACTTGCCGTTGGACTCCATGTCCAGCTGCTGGAGGTAGGCGGTGAACTTCGACATGTGGTGGCTGTAGGGCAGGACCGCGTGTGACTGGGCGTCGAAGAACCCGCCGTACCAGACACCGAGCAGGCCCAGCAGGAACGGCAGGTTGCGCTCCGCGGGAGCGGTGGCGAAGTGGGTGTCCATCAGGTGGAAGCCCGCGAGCATCTCGCGGAACCCCTCGGGGCCCAGGGCCACCATGAGGGACAGGCCGATCGCCGAGTCGTAGGAGTAGCGGCCGCCCACCCAGTCCCAGAACTCGAACATGTTGGCGGTGTCGATCCCGAAGCGGGAGACCTCCTCCTCGTTCGTGGAGACCGCCACGAAGTGCCGGGCGATCGCGTCGGAGTCCGCCCCCAGCCCGGCCAGGAGCCAGTCCCGGGCCGCCGTGGCGTTGGTGACGGTCTCCAGGGTGGTGAAGGTCTTGGAGGCGACCACGAACAGGGTCCGCTCGGGGTCGGCGTCGATCAGCGCCTCGTGCAGGTCGGTGCCGTCGACGTTGGAGACGAAGCGGAACTCCAGCCCGCGGTCGGTGTACGGGCGCAGCGCCTCGTAGGCCATGGCCGGGCCCAGGTCGGAACCCCCGATGCCGATGTTGACCACCCTGGTGACCGCCTGGCCGGTGTGACCCAGCCACCGCCGTGCGCGCACCCGGTCGGCGAAGGCCGCCATCCGGTCCAGGACCGCGTGCACCTCGGGCACCACGTCGTGCCCGCCCTCACGGATCACCACACCGCGTGGGGCCCGTAGGGCGGTGTGCAGGACGGCGCGGTCCTCCGTCAGGTTGACGTGTTCGCCGTTCAGCATGGCGTCGCGCAGGGAGGCGACACCGGTGGCCTCCGCCAGGTCGGTGAGCAGTCCCCTGGTCCGCTCGGTCAGGAGGTTCTTGGACAGGTCCGCGTGCAGGTTGCCGACGTCGAGCGAGAACCGGTCGGCCCGCGCGGGGTCCTCGGCGAACAGGTCCCGCAGGTGGGTGTCGCCGAACCGCTCGCGGTGCTCGGCCAGGGCGGCCCACTCCTTCCGGCGGTCCAGGGGGACGGCCCCACCGGACCTGTTCCCGACGTCCTCGGTCCGAGGAAGGGGTGTACTCGCAGACATCCGGTCGCTCCTCGTCGTCCATGATCGGCTGCGGGCCCTACCGGACACCGCGTGCGGCTGTCCCCCTACCCTCCCATGAAAGCCGCCAACCACGGGCTCTTCCGCGCACGTCAGAGCACCAACGGACGCGATTCACACCGCCGGACCGGGGGCTGGGGCCGCTCCGCGTCGTTCCGCCTTCGCCACCGTCGGACCGGGGCGCGGGCCTCCACGGGCCGGTGCCGCATCAACCAGCGTTCGACCCGTGGTGCCGCGCCGCTCGAAGGAACCCCTCGTGTCATCGCTGAGGGCGAGGAGACACCGCAACCAGGTGATTCCGCCGTCATTCTCCGCCTGGACGGGTTCGGCCCAACCCGTCTCCAGCCCCTCCGGGACACCAACGGCCCGAACGCGGCGAGCCGCGGGGCGAACGCCGCCCGACCCGCGCCGCCAGCGTCCGTCCGGGCTCGTCAGGTCCGGGTGGGAGGCGCGCTCAACGCCGCCGCGAGGAACGTGATCGCCCACTCCCGGGCCGCTTCGCCCGGCCCCGGGGAACCGCAGCCCGGTGTGGGCTCCTGGTGCACCTCCAGGCGGTCGACGGCCGTCACGGCGAGGATCCCCCGCATCCGGAACCCCAGTTCCTCCGGGGACAGGCGGGGAAGTGCGCGCGCGAAGGCGGCGAGGTAGCGCTCGCGGACCGAGTCCTCGGCCGGGCCGGTCCAGCTGCGTACCTCCTCGGCGGGGTCGCTGAGGATCGTCATGATCAGCCTGGATGTCCGGGCACCCGCGCCGCCGGCCCGCATCCCGTCGAACATCGGCCCCGCGAACGCCTCCACCAGTTCGGCGACCGGTGGTTCGGGGGTCCGGGAGAGCAGTCGGTCGAGCCCGGCGCACTGGGCCGCGTTGATGGGCTCGATCACGCGGCGGGCGACCGCGGCCATCAGCTCCGACTTCGAGCCGAAGTGGTAGCCGACGGCCGCAAGGTTGGCTCCCGCGAGTGTGGTGATCGCGCGAACCGAGGTGCCGCGGTATCCGTGCTCAGCGAAGAGGTGCTCGGCCGCGTCGAGGATCTGGGTTCGGGTGTCTGGGCTTGCCACACGAGCGACTATACATATGTTTGAATCAAACGAACGTATGATTCAAACGAACGTGTGAAAGAGGATCATCATGAAGCTGCTCGTTTACGGCGCCGGGGTGTGCGGCAGCCTGTTCGCGGCACACATGCACGAGGCCGGCCACGACGTCTCGCTCCTCGCCAGGGGCGAGCGCCTGGCAGCTCTGCGCCGACACGGCGTGCGGCTCGCCGAGGAGGACAGCCCGGCGGTCAGGCAGGTGCCGGTACCGGTGGTCGAGCGCCCGGAGGGCGGGTACGACCTGATCACCGTCTTCGTCCGCGCCCATCAGGCGGACGCGGTGCTGGAATCACTCGCGGGTGTCCCGGAGGACGTGCTCTCCATGCTCAACTGGGCGGGCGGACCGGAGGCGCTGAGCGCGGGGATCGGCCACGAGCGGTTGCTCCTGGGATTCCCCACGACCGGCGGCACGATGGACGGCGACGTGGTCCGCTATCGCAAGAGCAATGTCCTCACCCGCCGGGTCGCGACACCGATCGGCGAGCCGGACGGACGTACCACCCCGCGTCTGGAGCGGATCGTGGAAACGTTCCGCACCGCCGGGATCAACGCCAGGGCCGAGCCGCGGATGGACGCCTGGCTCAGGACGCACGCCGCGTCCGCGGTTCCCTTGGAGCAGGCGGCCTACGCGGCGGGCGGCCCGGAAGCGTTGGCCGACGATCCGGACGCGGTCCGCGGCATGCTGCAGGTCATGCGGCACAACCTCGCCTCGATGGAGACGCCGCCGGTGCCTCACGCGTTCGCCGCGTTGCGGGCTCTGCCGCAAGGGCCCCTCGTGGCCGTGCTCCGGCGCTTCCTGAGGAGCCCCACGGCCGTGCACAGCGGACTCAACAACGCCTCACCCTCCACGGCGGCCGAACTCGAGTGCCTGGCCGAACAGCTCCGCGCCCGTACGGGAGCCCGCTAAGCGGCCCAGGACGCCGAGGCCCCCGCCACGCGTACCACCGCCGGTCCCACAGTCCTCGAACCCGGCTCAGTGAGCTCCACGCCGGCGACCGCTGACCTCGGACCGTTGCGGTGGCGGTGGAGGCTTCGGCCCTCGCAGTTGGCGTGGCCTTCCCCCTTGCGGACACGTCCTGCGGATGGCGCGGCACCACGGGGCGGTTGCTGGTTGGTGCGGCGACTAGATGCGCTCGTGCTCGCCACGGAGCAGCTCGCGCTCGTCGCGGAGCGAGGCCACCTCGGCGCGCAGCGCCCGCAGCTCGGCGAGGATCTGCCGCTGGCCCTCGTCCGGGGTCCGGCTGGCACCACCGTCCGGGGTGTCCCCGGGGTCTCCGTCGGGGGCGCTGCCCTCCTCGGCGCCCGGGGCGCCGCCCTGCCCGGGTCTGCCGTACTGCTCCTCGTGTCCGGCTTTGTCCAACGCCTCGACCGCCACCGCGATGAACAGGTTGAGGGCGATCAGCGTGGACACCATGACGAAGACCACGAAGAACACCCACGCGTACGGCTGGTGCTTCATGACCTCGGCCGCGATGTTGCTCCAGCCGTCGGCGGTGAAGATCTGGAACAGGGTGAACAGCGAGGTCCCCAGATCACCGAAGTACTGCGGGGCGTCCGTGGCGAAGAGCCGGGTGGCCATCACCGCGGAGACGTACAGCAGCAGCACCACGAGGACCATGATCGAGGCCATGCCGGGCATCGCGCGGAACAGCCCGGCCACCACGTGGCGCAGCGACGGGATCACCGACAACAGTCGAAGGACCCTGAGCACCCGCAGGATCCGCAGCACCGCGAACGGACCGGAGGCCGGGAGCAGGGCGATCCCGATGATCACCATGTCGAACCAGCTCCAGGGGTCCCGGAAGAACTCCCGGCGATGGGCGAACATCCGCAGGCCCATCTCGAAGACGAACAGGGCCAGGATGACCCGGTCGACGCTCTTCAGGAGATCACCGTGGTTGTCCATCATCCGCGTCGACGTCTCGAAACCGAGGATCACGGCGTTGATCAGGATGAGGGTAATGACGCTGGCCTGGAACCAGGGGGCCTCGACGAGGGCACGGACCCGTTCGCGCGTGATCACTGGGAGGAGAACTCCGTCTCTGTCTTCGGACGACGGCGCAAAAGCCTACCGTCGGCAACGGGCGCCCCGTTTCGTCCTCTTCGCCCTCTGCGCGGCTGACCACTGGCGTCTCCCGCCGCGACCAGGCATGATCGAATACAGGGAAACCGAGGCGAGGGGGCCGCCGATGACGGAATCCGCCGAATTCGACAGGGACGCCACGGACGTCGACGACGTGGACGCCGAGATGGACGTGGGCGCCCCGGACCAGGACTCCGCCGTGGCGGAGTACCTGGAGGACCACTCCGAGAACCATCGGATCGACGAGATCGAGGACCACGGGGTACTCGGTGTAGACGCGGAAGTCGGCCAGGAGGTTCCGGACGGGGAGTCCTCCCTCGAGGAGGACGGCTCCACGGAGCCCCGGCGCGAGGACCTGTCGCGGGTCCTCAGGGCCGAGCAGTACGCGGACCGGGTCAACCGTCGGCTCGAAGGCTGAGCCAGCGCTCCACCCGCAGCACGTGCGCCGCGGCGGCCGCCCGGGCCGCCTCGGGGTCGCGCGCCAAGAGCGCCTCGTGGATGCGCCGGTGGTCCTGGAAGAGGGTGTCGGTGAGCCCCTCCGCTCCGAGCCCGGCCCAGACCCGTTCGTTGAAGGTGCGCGAGGACAGCCCGGCGTGGACCGCGGAGAGCGTGGCGTTGCCCGCGCAGGCCACGACGGCCTGGTGGAAGCCGAGATCGTCCGCGGCGTGGTCGGCGGGCGCGCGTTCGGCGGCGTCCTCCATCCGGTCGAGGAGGCGGCCGACCAGGGCCAGGTCCTCGGGGGTGGCGCGGGCGGCGGCGAGGGCCGTGGCGGCGGGTTCGATCATTCGGCGGACCTGGAGGACCTCCAGCAAGGTCTCGTCGCGCGAGACCTCGGCCAGGACGGAGAAGGCCTCCAGGAGGTCGGCGGGGCGCAGCGCGGTGGCGTAGACGCCCGCCCCGTGGCGGACCGACAGCACCCCCAGCGTGGTGAGGGAGCGGATCGCCTCGCGTACCGATCCCCGGGAGACGCCCAGCCGGACGGAGAGCTCCCGTTCCGTGGGCAGCCGCTCCCCAGGCCCCACCTCCCCGTCGGCGATCATGGCCTTGATCTGCTCGACGGCCCGTTGGGCCACCGGGGTCCGCACGTCCTCGACCACGCCACTCCCCCGTCTCCGTCACGAACACGGCGATTCTACTCGCCATGCCCGTGCTCGCGCCCGCCTGACCTCGCCGATTGGTCGGACCACCCGTGCGATGGATCGCTCCCCGGACTGCCCCGCCCACCGAACGGACACCTCACCCGGGGTGGGGGAAGGCTGCACTGCGTCGTGTATATGGCACCTGAACGCCCGACGCACGCGTGTCGAGACCGCTACGGGGTTCTTGCTCCCCCTCGCGACGCTGTGCGAAAGTGGTCGGACCACGTGCCCCGGTTGCCGTCCGTCGGACCGGACGCTCCTCCCGCCGGGCCGGGGCGTGAAGGAGGCCCATGCGGATCGCCCTGTTCGTCACGTGTGTCAACGACACCCTCTTCCCCGACACCGGGCGCGCGGTGGTCCGCCTCCTGGAGCGGTTGGGCCACGAGGTGGTCTTCCCCGAGGACCAGACCTGCTGCGGTCAGATGCACTACAACACCGGGTACCGGCGCCCCGCCGCGAGGCTCGCGGTGCGCTTCGCCCGGACCTTCGACGGCGCTGACGCGGTGGTGGTCCCCTCCGCCTCGTGCGCGGCGATGGTGCGCGACAACTACCCCCGGCTCGGCGCGGCGGGCAGCAGGCTCTCCCGCAAGATGGCCGACCTCGGCCCCCGTGTGTACGACCTCACCGAGTTCCTCGTGGACGTCCTGGGGGTCACCGACGTGGGCGCCTACTTCCCGCGCAGGGTCGTCTACCACCCGACCTGCCACGGGCTGCGCCTCCTCGGCCTGGGTGAGCGGCCCTACCAGCTGCTGCGCGCCGTGCGCGGCCTGGAACTGCTCGAACTCCCCGGCGCCGCCGAGTGCTGCGGGTTCGGCGGCACGTTCTCGGTCAAGAACGGCGACGTCTCGGCCGCCATGGGGTTCGACAAGGCCCGCCACGTGGCCGAGACCGGCGCCGAGGTCCTGTGCGCGGTGGACAACTCCTGCCTGATGCACATCGGCGGCACCCTGTCCCGCCAGCGCTCCGGGGTCCGGGTCACCCACATCGCCGAGATCCTGGCCAGTACCGAGAAGGAGTACGCGCACGCATGAGCGCCACGTTCCTGGGCCTTCCGCCCTTTCCCGAGGCCGCCCGTTCGGCGGTCGGCGACTCCCGCACCCGCCACAACCTGCACAAGGCCACCCACACCATCCGGGGCAAACGCGACGCGGTCGTCGGTGAGCTGGGGGACGACTGGCGGCGGCTGCGCGCCGAGGGCGAGCGGATCAAGACCCACACCCTGCGCCACCTGGACCACCACCTGGAACGGTTGGAGGAGTCGGTCCACCGCGCGGGCGGCACGGTCCACTGGGCCGCCGACGCCGCTGAGGCCAACGAGATCGTCACCGAGCTGGTGCGCCGGACCGGTGAGACCGAGGTGGTCAAGGTCAAGTCCATGGCCACCCAGGAGATCGAACTCAACGGTGCGCTGGAGGCGGCCGGGATCACGGCCTACGAGACCGACCTGGCCGAGCTGATCGTGCAGCTCGGCGAGGACCTGCCCTCCCACATCCTGGTGCCCGCCATCCACCTGGCCCGCTCCCAGATCCGGGAGATCTTCCTGGACCGGATGTCGGAGTGGGGGGTGCCCGCCCCGCCCGGGCTCACCGACGACCCCCGCGCGCTGGCCGAGGCCGCCCGTGTCCACCTGCGCGAACTGTTCCTGCGCGCCAAGGTGGCGGTGTCGGGGGCCAACTTCGCCGTGGCCGACTCCGGGACGCTCGTGGTGTTGGAGTCGGAGGGCAACGGACGCATGTGCCTGACCCTGCCGGAGACGCTGATCTCCGTGGTGGGGATCGAGAAGGTCGTGCCCACGTGGTCCGATCTGGAGGTGTTCATGCAGCTGCTGCCCCGCTCCTCCACAGGGGAGCGGATGAACCCCTACACCTCCACCTGGTCCGGGGTGACCCCGGGAGACGGTCCGCGCGACTTCCACCTGGTGCTGCTCGACAACGGCCGCACCGACGTGCTCGCCGACACCGTGGGACGCCAGGCGTTGCGCTGCATCCGGTGTTCGGCCTGCCTGAACATCTGTCCCGTCTACGAACGCACCGGTGGTCACGCCTACGGGTCGGTCTATCCGGGGCCGATCGGCGCGATCCTCACACCGCAGCTGCGGGGGATGTCCTCGGAGGTGGACCGGGCGCTGCCGTACGCGTCGTCGCTGTGCGGGGCGTGCTACGACGTCTGCCCGGTGGCCATCGACATCCCGGAGGTCCTGGTGCACCTGCGTGAACGGGTCGCGGAGGGCCCCGGGCACCTCGGTGAGAAGGCCGTCATGGCCGGGGCGGAGGCGGTGTTCGGTTCGGCCGGGGCGTTGGACGCGGTGCAGCGCGCGGCGGGGCTGGTCGGTGGGGACCTGCCCCGGCACCTGCCGGGGCAGGCGGGGAAGTGGACCGACACCCGGGACGTGCCGGACGTACCCGCGGAGTCCTTCCGCCAGTGGTGGAAGCAACGGGGGAAGGGGCAGCGATGAACGGCGCGGACGTGCGTGGCGGGAGCGGCGGGGCCATGGGTTCCCGGGGACGGGTCCTGGCCCGGGTGCGGGCGGCGCTCGCGGACGTGCCCGCAGACGACCCGGTGAAGCCCCCACCTGGGGAGGGGTACGCCGAGAGCCACTTCGAGGGGGAAGCCCTGGAGGTGTTGGTGGACCGGCTGCTGGACTACCGGGCGCTGGTGGAACGGGTACCGGAGGCCGCTCTGCCCGAGCGGATCGCCGCCTCACTGGAGCGACGCGGTGCCGCCCGGGTGGCGGTCGCCTCGGGTGTTCCACGGGAATGGCTCTCGCGGGTGACCGCGCGCCAGCTCACCGACGCGCCGGAGGCCCCGTTGTCGGTGGCCGATCTGGACGCCTGCGACGGCGTGGTGACCGGGTGCGCGCTGGCGGTCGCGGAGACCGGGACGATCGTGCTGGACGCCGGACCGGACCAGGGCCGCCGGGCCCTCACGCTGGTCCCCGACTACCACCTGTGCGTGGTGCGGGCGGACCAGGTGGTGGACGGGGTGCCGGGGGCCGTCCGGCTCCTGGATCCGGCACGGCCGCTCACGTGGATCAGCGGTCCCTCGGCGACCAGCGACATCGAACTCGACCGGGTGGAGGGCGTGCACGGTCCCCGCACTCTGGAGGTGCTGCTGGTGGAGCCCTCCGACTGAGGTGTCGGGGCCGGTCGTGGCCGTGCCCCCGGAGCGGTGGCGGAGGCAGTTCGGCGACCTCCCGGTGGAGTACGGGGTGGACCCGGTGCGGAGCCACGCCTGCGCCTACTTCGACCACCACCGGCGCGGCGGCGACCAGCCGACTCCGGACGATCCGGGGAGCGTCCACCCCGAACTGGCCGTGGTGGACCCCGAGGGCGGCTGAGGTCCGGTCCGGGACGGCCCCCCGGTCTCAGGCCCGGGGGTTCCAGGTCTCCAGGAGCTGTTCGAGGGGATCCGGGACATGCGGTTTCTCGGCGAAGGGCGCCTGGTAGCGGGCTCCCTGAGCGGCGGGCAGCCGCGTCCTGCGGCGGCTTCTGCGTCTGACGACCGGTTCACGCGGCTCGGGCCGGGCTCCGGACTGCTCGCGCTCCCCGGTCGGGGTGAACCAGACGGGCAGCTCCACCAGCCCGTGTACTCCGGGTGCGGGGCGCCACCGCAGTTCGGCCGGCTCGACCGCCATGACCATGCCCCGCATCCGATCCAGCGCCGTGTCGATGGCGGTGCGGACCAGTTCCCGGGTGAAGGCGGTGGCCGGGCAGCGGTGGGCGCCGGCGCCCCAGGACAGGTGAGCGCGGTTCCCCGCCAGCAGGGCCACGGAGTCAGCGGTGTCACCGGAGACGGAGGGGTCGGTGTGCGCGGAGCCGAACCCGAAGAGCAGCGGCTCACCCCGCCTGATCCGGGCCCCCGCGAACCTCATGTCCGTGGTCGCGTAGCGCCCGGCGAGCACGCTGACCGGCGGTTCGGTCCACATGACGTAGTCGACGAAGTCCTCCGGTGTGAGCGTGCCGCCGAGATACGCGGTCCACACTCCGGGGTCCTCGATCAACCTGAGCAGGGCGTTGCCGATGAGGTGGGTGGTGGGTTCGTGGCCCGCCGCCCACAGCAGGTGCAGCGCCTCGACGGCCTCCTCGTCAGTCAGCCCGTGCGGGTGCTCCAGGATCGAGGAGGTGAGGTCCCGGCCCGGCTCGGCGCGTTTGCGGGCCACCAGCCCCCGGAAGTAGGCGCGCACTGCCGGCGCGGCGGTGGCGGCTCCTTTCTGGTCGCCGCTCCACAGGCGGGCGCTGAGGTCCGCGAGCAGGTGCCCGTAGGAGTCGGGCAACCCGAGGAGTTCGTTGAGGGCCAGAGCGGGCAGGGGTGCCGCGTACTGCCCGATGAGGTCGGCGGCGCCCGCCGACTCGACCCGTCCGATCAGGTGTACGGCGGCGCGCTGGACCACCGGGACGAGCTGTTGGGTGCCGACGGAGGCCAGCGCGTCCACGATGGGCTGGCGCAGGCGCTGGTGGTCGTCGCCGTCGCGGTTGAGGGCCGCCCCGCGCACGGGCGCCGCACCACTGGCGTCCCAGGGGCGCGGGTCGGCTGAGAAGTGGGTCTGGTCGCGCAGGACCTGGAGGTTCTCCTTGTAGCCGAGCAGAAGCCAGCCGGGGACGCCGGGCGAGACCTCCACGGAGACCAGACCTCCGTGTCGGGAGCGCAGCTGGTCCCAGGGCGGTTCCTCTCCGCGCGCCAGCCCCGGGTCGCCGTCCTGCTGGGGGGAGAGGGCGGTCTGCGCGGTGTACGGACAGCGCGCGGCTCCCGCCGCCCCCGCCGCGTCATCGCCCGTGGACCCTGTTCCGTGACGCATGGAGACTCCTCGGTGGCTGCGGTGGGGACGACGGTAGGCGCCGAATGTTTCCGGGTCGCTTCCGTGAGGAAAGGGGCGCCTTTCGGCGTCGGGCACCGGCCCCCTCCGCAGGACGGGTCGGGAGGAATCGGACCGGCTACCGCAGCGGCGGAGCAGAGCATCGCCGCGCGCCCGAGAACCCTTGGGAGCAAAGGGATGTGGGTTGCCCGGAGGGACGGCGGGGCAGGATACTGCGCCTGATTCGTGACAGCCCCGCCCCCACCGGAAGGCCCCCATGACGGACACCCCGAGCACCGCCCCCCTGGACACGACCGTCGCCCACTCCGCCCGCGTGTTCAACTACTGGCTGGGCGGCAAGGACCACTACCCGGTCGACCGCGAACTGGGAGAACAGGTAGCGAGCTCCTTCCCCGAGATCGTCGAGCTCACCCGCGCCGACCGGCAGTTCATCATCCGCACCGTCACCCACCTGGCCCGTGAGGAGGGCGTCAGACAGTTCCTGGACATCGGTACCGGACTGCCCACCGCCGACAACACACACGAGGTGGCACAGAGGGTCGCGCCCGACTCCAGGATCGTCTACGTCGACAACGATCCGATGGTGCTCTCCCACGCGCGCGCACTCCTGACCAGCACCCCCGAGGGCGCCACCCACTACATCGACGCCGACCTGCTCGACCCGGAGTCGCTGCTGGCCGAGGCCCGCGAGCACCTGGACTTCAGCCAGCCGATCGGGCTGAACATCATGGGCACGCTCGGGCACTTCCCCGCCGACGAGCGGACCTACGCGCTGGCCCGCGCCTACGTGGACGCCCTGCCCTCGGGCAGCTTCCTGGCCCTGTGCGACAGCACCGACACCAGCCAACAGATCGTCGACTCCGCCGCGGTCTGGAACGAGAACGCGGCGCTCCCCATCCACCTGCGCACCCCGGAGGAGATCGGCCGGTTCTTCGACGGGCTGGAGCTCCTGGAGCCCGGGGTGGTCTCCGTCCCCTTCTGGCGGCCGAACCCCGCCGAGGTCGGCCGGATCAGCGAGGTGGCGCACTACGGCGGAGTGGCCCGCAAACCCTGACGCGTCCCACGGCCCGCCCGCCCGCGCTCGGGGCCGCCCGGTGTCCAGGCTCAGGACCCGGGCACGGGCGGGCCGCGCCCCTCCGGAACGGCGATCCGGGTACCGACGATCATGCCGAGCGGGACCGGGACCCGTTCGTCGAGCCCGGTCGGCGAACGACCGCCCGCTGGCCAACCCCGCGGGGCGCTCCGCCACCGGGACGCTCGGGTTGGGCCGCGTCCCGCCGTGCGGCCACTCCACGACCGGCCAGGGCGGCCCGCGGGGCCGGCGGGGGTGTGCTCCCCCACCCCCACCACCGAATCCGCAGGCCACCGCTGGCCGGTAGGATGGCCAGTCGGCCCGGAGGGGGCCGCACGGCCGCAGGGCCCGACCGTTTCTCGAACCGGGAGTACCACCGTGGGCAGGAAGGGCCGCAGACGCGGCGACGCGCGGGCCGAGGCCGAGTGGGCCGGACCAGGCCCCTCGGACACACCCGTGGAGGTGGTCACCGGCGCCGTGGAGGCGCTCGTGCGCGGGCAGGAGGGCGGCGGCGTGGATCTCGCGGCGGCCCGGCTGGCCGACGCCGAGGACCCCGCCTGGGCCGGGGCGGCGGGCCGCGCGCTCTTCGACACCCTGCTCTTCGCGATCGCCGACGCCTGGGCGCGCGGCTGGCAGCCCACGGAGACGGTCCGGCACGTGTCCCGTGAGTCCGGCGCGCTCGCCGCCACCGTGTGCGCCGAGGCCGTGACCGCCGACCTCGAACGCCACTCGGCCGCCACGGTGGACCCGCGCTGGACCGAGCAGGTGCGTGCCCTGGGCGCGACCGCCCCCGGCTCGGGTGATCAGCACCTGACCCGGTTGGGCACCGAGCACGGCCTGCTGAGGTTCGAGGCGGTCGAGGTGGTCCTGCGCCTCCTGGCCGTGTTGCGTGTGCTGCCGCCGATGCGCCGTCTGGGACCGCCCCCGGGCACCTTCCGGCCCGGTGTGCACACCTCCGCTCCGGTGGACCGGGGTCGGCTCCAGCGCGTTCGGGCGCTGCTGGCCAAGGCCGAGTCCACCGAGTTCCCGTCGGAGGCCGAGGCGCTGACCGCCCGGGCCCAGGAGATGATGGCTCGGCACAGCATCGACCTCGCCCTGGTGGCGCAGGACCCCGAGGAGCCGGAGGCCGCCTCCGCCCGCAGATTGCCGGTGGACTCGCCCTACGACGAGCACCGGGCCGTACTCCTGACCGAGGTCGCCGAGGCCAACCACTGCCGTGCCGTCTGGCACCGGGAACTGGGGCTGAGCACCGTGATGGGGTTCCCCGGCGACGTGGAGGCGGTGGACCTGCTGTACACGTCCCTGCTGGTGCAGGCCGAGGCCGCGATGCGGGTGAGCGGTTCGAAACGGGACCGTTCCGGGCGCGGGGCGCGCAAGGACTTCCGGGCGTCGTTCATGTCCGCGTTCGCGGTGCGGGTGGGCGAACGCCTCACCGAGTCGGCGCGCGCCGCCGAGGAGGCGGTCACCGCCGAGACCGGTACCGACCTCGTCCCGGTGTTCGCCGCCAGGGAGAAGGCGGTGGAGGCCGCCGTGGACGAGGCCTTCGGAGCGCTGACCTCGTCCCGGGTCCGGGGGCCCTCCAGCTCCGAGGGCTGGTACGAGGGCCGCGCCGCCGCGGACGCCGCGTCGCTGGGCACCCGCTCCAGACTGACCTGAGGGCTCGGGCCGGAAAACCGCTGGCTCCGTGGGTCGTCGGGTGTGTACAACCGTCACATGCTTCGCAAGTACCCCCGCACCCGGCACATCCGTGGGTCGCGGCTCCAGCACGGTGACCACGACCTGTCGGCCGAGCCGTTCGCTCACCTGGCCGGGCGGCACCTGGTGGTGGAGGAGAAGCTGGACGGCGCCAACTCCGGGATCAGCTTCGGTCCCGACGGCGTACTGCGGCTCCAGAGCCGGGGGCACTACCTGACCGGCGGCCCCCGGGAGCGCCAGTTCGCCCCGTTCAAGGCCTGGGCTGCGGCGGTCGCGCCCGCGCTGTGGCCCCGGCTGGAGGACCGGTACGTGCTCTACGGCGAGTGGCTGTACGCGCGGCACACCGTGTTCTACGACGCGCTGCCGCACTACTTCTGCGAGTTCGACGTGCTGGACACCCGCGACGGGACGTTCCTGTCCACGTCGCGCAGGAGGGCGCTCCTGTCCGGAACCCCCGTGGTGTCGGTGCCCGTGCTGCACGAGGGGCCGCTGGCCTCGCTCGCGGAGCTGACCGCGCTGGTCGGGGCCTCCGCGTGCCGGACCCCCGGGTGGAGGGCGGCGCTGACCGAGGCCGCCAGAGCCGGTGGCGCCGACCCCGAACGTGCGCTGGCCGAGACGGACGGCTCCGACCTCATGGAGGGGCTGTACGTCAAGGTCGAGGAGGGCGACCACACGGTCGACCGGTACAAGTGGGTGAGGGCGGAGTTCACCTCCGCGATCCTGGACGCGGGTACGCACTGGCTGGACCGGCCCCTGATCGCCAACGCCCTGGCCGATCCGGAGGTGCTGTATGCGACTGTTCGATGAGCTCTGCCCCGCTCCGCCGTACTGGGGCCTGGACTGGGGACGGGTGCGGGAGGCCTTCGCGTGGGTGCGGGACCTGGCCGGGGTGGAGCAGGACCCTGTCCACCACGCCGAGGGGGACGTGGAGGTGCACACCCGCATGGCGTGTGAGGCGCTCTCCGAACTGCCCGAGTGGCGTGCCCGACCCGCCGACGAGCGGGTCCGGATCTTCGCGGCCGTGCTCCTGCACGACGTGGCCAAACCCCTGTGCACCCGGCGCGACGAGGATGGCCGGGTGACCGCCCACGGGCACTCCCGAGGCGGTGACCTGCTGGCCCGCCGGATCCTCTGGGAGTCCGGGGCCCCGATCGAGTGGCGTGAGCACGTGGCCGCGCTGGTCCGCCACCACCAGGTGCCGTTCTGGGCCCTGGAACGCCCGGATCTGCGCCAGATCGCCTTCCGCGCCAGCCTGCTGGCCCGCAACGACGACCTGGTCGTGCTGGCCACCGCCGACATCCTCGGGCGCCACTGCGGAGACACCTCGGAGGTGCTGGACAACATCGGGCTGTACGCCGAGTACTGCGCCGAGCAGCGCTGCCTGGACACACCGCGCGCCTTCCCCTCCGATCACGCGCGGTTCTGGTTCTTCCGCAGGCCCGACCGCGACCCGGACTACGCGGCGCACGATGACACCCGGCTGACCGTGACGGTGATGTCCGGTCTGCCCGGTGCTGGCAAGGACCACTGGATCGGGGCGAACCGGCCGGACGTGCCGGTGGTGAGCCTGGACGCGCTCCGCACCGAACTGGGGGTTCGGCCTACCGCGGACCAGCGCCCGGTGGCCGCGGCCGCCGCCGAGCGCGCACGCGAGCACCTGCGGGCGGGCAGGTCGTTCGTGTGGAACGCCACCCACGTGTCGCGCGACCTGCGCGGGCGGTCGGTGTCCCTGGCGGCCGACTACCGGGCCAGGGTGGAGATCGTGGCGTTGGAGGCACCGCCCCGGGTGCTGGGCGAACGCATGGACCGCAGGTCCGCGCCGGTACCGCGGGCGGCCGTGGAACGGCTGGTCCGACGCTGGGAGTGTCCCGATCCCACCGAGGCCCACCGGGTGACACGGCTGGCGACCGGTGAGGCCTCGGGTCAGGACCGTACGCGCCGGGTGTGACGCGGCCTCGGAGCGGCGTCCCACTCCCTTGGAACCTCCCGGAGGGACGGTGTGGGGCGAGTGGGGAGCAGGGGGCGAACGACCGCGCACCAGGGGTCCGACGATCCGGGCTTCGGTGCGGCCCCAGGGACCGGTGAGGCTCCGGGGAAGGCTCGTCTCCACCGACGCCCCGAGGGGTCAACAGGCTCCGGGGTTCGAGGAGGTGTCGGGAGCGCCCCCGGGGGTCGGGGTGGTCTCGGGGGCGGCGCCGGACATCAGCCAGCGGGTGACACCGACTTCCAGCAGGGAGCGGCGGGGGTCCCTGCCGTAGGGAGTGCGCGGGTCCCAGCCGTACCGGTCACGGAAGGCGGCCAGGACGTCGTCCGGAAAGCGGTCGTGGACCGTGGCCGTCCCCTGCGCGACCACGGGCGCGTCGCCGTCCTCCAGGGCCAGGGACACCCTGGGGTCGCGCGACGCGTTGCGGGCCTTGACGGAGGTGGTGGACACGCCGATCCACCATCGCTCCCTCAGGTGGACGAACCACACCGGCACCACGTGCGGCGAGCCGTCGGAACGTAGAGTGCACAGCCAGACGCTACGGTCGTCGGCAAGGCGTCGGCGCAGGTGCTCGGGAGCGGGTAGGAAGGTGGGGTCGGGCACGGTGCTCCCAGGGTCGGATCGGTTCTCCAGCAGTGTGCGACCTCGACCGTGGTTGAGGTCAAGCGGAGAAAACGGCATAAAACGGCCAATCACCCTTTCCACTGTTGACACTTGCGACTCAAACGCTCATCTTGAACACCAACAGGCCGAGGTGGCACGCTTTTCCGGATAGCATGAACCGGGACCTTCAGAACCGCGTGGACCACGCCGATCGGGTCAGCACAAGCCCTCCACCACAGGGCTTGTGGCATTCGGATTTGTCACCCCAGTACCCCTTGCGTGGTTTTCGGCACTCACGTTTTCCATCTGCATTGAGAACGATGTCAACAACGGAACCCTGTGTTGGGGAAACCTTTCCGAACCGAGACACCGGACGTTGGCGACGCCATTTCGCGTTGCTGTGGAGCAGTGTGGCGCTGGCCGGTCTCGGGACCATGACCTTCGGTCTGGCCGTCCCCCTCCTGGCCCTGTTCCACACCGGCTCCCCGGTGCTGGCGGGCTGGATCTCCGCGGCCGGCATGGTGCCGCGCACCGTCCTGCACATCCCCGTCGGCCTCATGGTGGACCGCCACGACCCGCGCACCGTCATGGTCGTCGGCCTGGCCGCCCGCATCGCCTGTGTCGTCCTGTTCGTCGCCCCGGTCCTGGTGTTCGACGCGCCGGTGGTCCTGCTCGCCGTGGCCTCGGCCCTGCACGGCGTGTGCGGCACCATGCACGCCACCGCCGGAGCGGCCGCCGTCCCGCGTCTCGTCCCCAGGGACGAGCTGGCCGGGGCGGCCGCCAAGAACGAGGCCCGCACCGACGCCACCCAGATGATCGGACGCCCCCTCGGTGGCGCCCTGTACGGCCTGGCGCACGGACTGCCCGCGCTCTTCGACACCGTGGTCTCCGCCCTGGGGCTGTGGGCGGCCTGGCTGCTGCCCCGGTCACGGCCGAGGCCCCAGCGGTCCGACCCCCGGCACGGCGTCCTCCGGGAACTGGCCGGGGGTTTCCTGTTGCTGCGCACCGACCGCTTCCTGCTGCGGTCGCTGGTCGTGTGCACCATCACCAACGCGCTGTTCCAGTCGGTGTGGCTGATCATCATGCTGACCGCCACCGACGAGGACCTGTCCGCCTTCCTGCTCGGCGTGGTGCTGGCGGCCACCGGCGCCGGAGGGCTGCTCGGCGCCCTCCTCGCCCCGGTCCTGGTGCGCAGGCTGACCCCCACCCGGATGGTGGTGCTGTGCCTGTGGTCGTGGCTGGCCCTGACCCTCCTGCTCGTCGTCGCCGAGCGGGCCGGGTCCACCTGGCTCCTGGCGGCGCTGCCCGTGGTCTGGGGCGGCATCGGGTTCGTCGGGGCACACATGAACGTCACCGTGGCGACCTACCACACCACCCACGTCCCCCCGGAGCTCCTGGGGCGCCTCACCGGCACCGTCCGCTTCCTCAGCGGCGGCGCTCTGCCCGCGGGGATGCTGGGCGGGGGCTACGCACTGGAGGCCCTGGGAGTACACGGCACGGTTCTGCTCGTGTGCGGGGCCACCGGCGCGCTGACCCTCGTCTTCACTCTGCTCCTGGCTCTGCGCCCGCGTCCTCCCCAGCCGGCTCCGCCACGGAACCGGCCCCGCCCCCGGACCGCCCCACGGGCGCTCCCGCCTCCAGCACCCACTCCGCCGGAACCGCCCCGGCCAGCGCCCGAAGACCCGACGCCAAATCCCGGTGCACCTGGTCGGCGCTCCGGTCGGTTCGCGCCTGAACGTGGTTGACCACCTCGTCCACCGCGTCACGCAGCTCGTCGACGTGGTCCTGGCCGTCCGGCGGCAGGACGTCGCGCATGCGCTCGACCGCGATCACCGCGTCGTAGATGTCGGTCCGGGCCTGCCGCACGAGGTCGGACAGGTCGTCGCCGCCCTGGCGGGGAGGACCGTGCATCCGGATCTGGGCGATGTTGCGCATGCCGATGTCGAGCCGCAACACGCTGCCGCGCACCTCCTCCAACCGTGTGCGCACCTCCCGTTGCCGGGCCCGTCCCCGCTCGTACTCGCGCTGCTCCCGCTCCCGCTTGAGGGTGTGATCGGCTCTCCAGCGTTCGACCTTCGCGGTCCGGTAGCCGGACAGCGCCGTGGCCCCCAGGGTGCTGATCGCGGTGATGACACCGGTGATCAGGGCGACCAGGACGGTGGAGTCCACGCTCAGTTCCTCCCCTGGCCGGACGTTCCCCGCTGCTCCGCGCGGATCTCCCCACGGGTGCGCCGCGCCTCGGTGATCCCACCGCCACCCACCATGGCGCCCTCCAGAACGTCCAGGGCCGAGCTCCCCTGCCCCGCGAGCCAGAGCACCTGTCCGATCCCGGCCCGCAGGCTGGGGTCGGCGTGCACCCGGCTCTCGGCCGCCGCCACCCCCGTGAGCCCCGCCGACCTCTCGCCCGCCATCAGGCGGTTGCGCGCCTCGGCGACCAGCAGACGCGAGACCGCCGCGCCGTCGCCGACCGCCTCGCGCTGCCTGGCGGCGTCCGCATAGTGTCCGGCCGCCGCCAGGTGGTCGCCGCGCTCGAACGCGAGGTCGCCCAGGAGCGCGGTGAGCAGCGCCCGCTCCCTCGGGTTCGCCGCGGCTCGGCCCAGGCCGCGACGGGCGTGCTCGGCAGCCAGCGCCGTCTCCCCCCGGGTGTGCGCGGCCCGGGCAGCCTCCAGGGGATCGGGGCCGCTCGCGGAGGAGGGCCCGCGCGCGAACGGGGAGAGGGCCGCCAGAGGGCCTGCCAGCCTGGGGTGGCGCAGCAGGTAGGCGGAGCCGTCCCGGTTGGCGGTGACCAGGTGGCGGTCCTCCAGGGCGTGGACCACCCCGGGTGTCAGTTCGCTGTCCGGATCCTCGCAGGCCGGACGGCCCACGCCCCGTGGACCGGCCTCCGCCACCGCGCGCAGCCAGGCGTACGGCACCTCCGGGGGCACCAGGTGTTCGTCCGCCACCTCCGAGAGGACTCCTGACAGACGCTCGGTGAGAAGGCGGTCGACCTCGGACTCGGCGTCCGGGACCAGGGCCGTGCCGGACGCGCTGGCCTGCTCCCAGAGCGCCTGCCCCAGGAACTGGAGGAGGGCGGGCTCCACGGTGTCCTTCGGGGGACACGGTTGTGCCCCCGCGTCGCGAGCGGTGCGGGCCTGGTGCACCAGCCGGTCGGCGTCCCGCGCGGCGGTACGTGAACCCGCCAGCGCCAGGGCACGCGCCGCCGCGTCGGTGGCGGTTCCCGGGGCGAACGGCGTGAGTCGCACCTCGGCGTGGTCGACCTCGCGTTTCTCCACCAGGCGCCGGAGTTCGTCGAGGTGCTGCGTGCGCACGGTGAGCAGCAGGTGGAGGTCGGTGCGGTGCTCCACGGCGGTGAACAGTTCGTCCAGGAAGTCCCTGCGCACCGGTTCGGGCGCGGCGGAACGCCGCAGGAGGAGTTCGGTCTGGTCCAGGACGGCGAAGACCGGCCGGGGCAGGCCCTGCCGGTCGGTGCTCTCGTGGGTGCGCAGGTAGTCGCTGATCGAGGTGCCGGGGCCGTGGGTGGGGAACTCCGAGGGGCTCCACAGGGCCAGCAGAGCGCGGCTGTAGGGGTTCTGCCCGGGGAGTATCGCGGCGGGGAACACCGGGTCGAAGCGGAGTTCGCCCTGGGGCAGTACGGTGCTGCCGCGGTCGGTGAGCGCGGGCACGGCCCCCGCTCTGACCAGGGATGTCTTTCCCACCCCGTTGTCACCGTGGAGGACGGTGAGCCGGTGGCGGCTCCAGGAACGCACCAGTTCCTCGGTTTCGGAACGGCGGCCGAGAAAGTGTCGCCGGTCCTGGGCGCGGAAGGGCCGCGCCCCGACGAACGGTCCGTGCGCGTGGACGATGGCGGCTCGTGTCATGAAGCAGCTCCCGGCCAGCGAGAATGGAGACAGCACCTCTGTGAGGAGCGCTGTCCATGGTGTCACGGGTCAGGGCGTGGTTCGAGCCCCTGCGAAATTCCTGTGTCCTTTTCGCCGCACGGACGACGTCGCGTCACCGAACGGTGCTACTCGGGGTCGTTGACGAACCCGGCCACCACCTCGGCGCCGGCCTCCCCGGGGTCGAGCACCGTGCGCAGCGCCTCGGCGATCGCCGATCCGCCCATCGCCTCCAGGTCGCGCAACGACAGTTCACCCACGTCCACCAGTGCCGTTCCCCCGGTGGACCCGTGTTCTCCCATGTGCTCGCCTCCGCGTGATAATGGCCGCCGTCGTGCGGCCAGCCGCGAACTGACGGTGGGGTCCGCCCTTTCGCCACGGCGTTCTTCGATTCGCCGTACAGAAGTTCCTACCACACACCTGTCCTTCCCTAACCTCTTCGCCTACGCTGATGACGTTGACCAATCCCTCACGCAACAAGTAGTGACACAACACAACACCGGGATTTCTTCCGTTCAAGGGGAAAAGAAATTCCTGGTGGGGCCTATGTGAAACCGGAGGACAACGCGTGACCGCTTCCAAAGGGAACCCCCAGGGCCAGAGCAGGAACCGTTTCCCGGAAGGAGCCGGACACGGCGGAAACAGATTTCCCGAGGTCTGGGGCCGTGTTCCGCCGCGCCACAAGAACTTCACCGGCCGCGACGAGCAGATCAGCGCACTTCGCGGCGGGTTGCTCAACCAGGTCACCGCGGTGGTCCCCCACTCCCCCTCGGACCCGGTGGTCCCGCACACGCTCCACGGGTACGGGGGTGTCGGCAAGACCCTCATGGCCGTGGAGTACGCCCACCGCTACCGGGCCGAGTACGACCTCGTCTGGTGGATCATGGCCGACCAGCCCGGCCTCGTGGACTCCGCGCTGGCCCACCTGGCGCCGCACCTGGGACTCCCCGGCCCGGCGGTGACCGGGGTCGAGGACGCCGCCGACGCTGTCCTGGAGGCCCTGCGCAAGGGTGAGCCGTACTCGCGCTGGCTGCTCATCTTCGACAACGCCGACGAGCCCGAGGAACTCACCGAGGTCATCCCCCAGGGTCCCGGGCACGTGCTGATCACCACCCGCAACCACCGGTGGGAGGGTGTGGCCGAGACCGTGCCGGTCAACGTGTTCAGCGAACACGAGAGCGTGGAGTTCCTCAAGAAGCGCATCCCGCGCGGCATCACCACCGCGGAGGCCGTCGAGCTGTCCGAGGCGCTGGGGTACCTCCCCCTGGCGCTGGAACAGGCCGGGGCCCTCCAGTCCGAGACCGGCATGTCCACCCAGGAGTACCTGCGCCTGCTCTCCGAGCGCACCGGCCCGCTGCTGCGCGAGGGCAAGCCCCCTGAGTACCCCAAGCCCATGACCGCGGCCTGGCAGCTGTCCGTGGAGAAACTCAAGGAGAATCTGCCCGAGGCCATGGAGCTGCTGCGCTGCTGCGCCTTCTTCGGCCCCGAGCCCATCCCCCGGGACCTGTTCTTCCCCGTGGACGACGGTCCGATCCGCCCCGAGATGGCCGCCCTGATGGACGACCCCATCCGGCTGAGCAAGGCCATCGGCCAACTGGGCCGGTACGCGCTGGTCCGCCTCGACCAGGCCAACCGGACCATCCAGGTGCACCGGCTGATCCAGGCGCTGCTGCGCGAGGAGCTGGACGAGGCCACCCAGGAGTCGATCCGGGTCGAGGTGTGGTCCCTGCTCAGCGCGGCGGCCCCGAACTCCTTCACCGACGCCGCGTCCCAGGCGCGCTACTTCGAACTGCTCTCCCACATGCGCCCGGCCGGAGTCGCCGAATCGGAACGGCCCGAGGTGCGGCGCTTCGCGCTGAACATGCTGAACTTCCTGTACGTGTCCGGCAACTTCGAGACCGCCGGACGGTACGCGGAGAACTTCATCGAGAAGTGGACCGCCGACTCCGGCGAGGAGGACTCGTTCGTCCTGGAGGCGCAGGCCAAGTACGCCAACCGGCTCCGGGACCTGGGAAGCTACATCGCCTCACACGACCTCAACCTGGCGATCCTCCCCAGGATGCGCCGCACGCTGGGCCACGCGCACCCGGAGACCCTCTCCGTGCTCTCCGGGCTGGGCGCGGACTACCGGGCGCGCGGGGACTTCTGGCAGGCCCGCGAGCACGACGAGGAGGTGCTGCGCCAGTACCAGGAGGCCTTCGGCCCGAACGACACAGCGACCCTGCGCGCCATGAACAGTCTGGCCCTGGACCATGCGCTCACCAGCGACTTCGCGGGCGCGCAGAGCAAGCACGAGCGCGCCTACATGCTGTTCAAGCGCAGCGGGCCGACCGGGGCCTCGCCCACGCTGCTGGCGTTCTGGTCCGGTCTGGCCCAGGTGGTGCGGCTGGCGGGTGACTACACCGAGGCCTGCGACCTGGGCGAGGACGCCCTCGCCTACGGTCGTGAACACCTCGGTGTGGACGACCCCCGCACGCTGCGCACCCAGGTGGACCTGGCGATCGCCCGCAGGCTCTCGGGGGAGCTGGACGAGGCCCTCGAACTCGGCCAGGACGCGCACTCGCGCTACCTGCGCCTGCACGGCATCAACCACCCGAGCACCCTGGCCGCGGCGATGTGCCTGGCGAACCTGTGGCGCATGACCGGCGAGCTGGCCGGGGCACTGGAGCTGGCCGAGGACACCGACATGCGCTACGCGCAGGCCTACGGCGCCGACCACCCGTACAAGCACGGCTGCACGAGCAACGTGGCGCTGCTGTACCGGTTGATGGGCGATCCGGCGCGTTCCCGCTCGATGAACGAGTCCGCGCTGACCGCACTGGAGGCCAGGCTCGGCCGCAACCACCACTACACCCTGGCGGCCGCCACCAACCTGGCCAGCGACCTGGCCGCCCTGGGTGAGGCGAAGAACGCCACACGGTTGGGCCGGGGCACCCTGCGCCGCTACCGGTCCCTGCTGGGCGAGGAGCACCCCAGCTCACTGGCCTGCGCCTCCAACCTGGTGCTGGACCTGCGCGCCGAGCAGGAGACGGACGACGCCGACGCGATGGCCGAACACACCTTCACCGGGTTCCTGCGCGCCCTGGGCCGCGAGCACTCCTTCACCGGCGCGGCGGGTGAAGGCCGCCGACTGGTCGCCGACTTCGATCCGCCCCTGCTCTGAGGGCCCCACGCTTCGGGCCGGCCCCCTGATCCGGGTCAGCCGTGGCGTGCGTGCCAGCGCTCCCGGTGGGAGCGGGCGGCGGCCTCGGCGGCCTCCTCCGCCGGGGCGGGGACCGGTTCGGCCAGCCATGCCCTCAGAGTCCGGTCGGTGGCGGCCAGGAACCGTTTACCCTCGGCGGTGAGCCGGCCCGAGTCGGCCAGGGCCTCGGCCGCGTCCACCGTGGAGCGCCGCCAGTGCGCGAAGTCGGCGTGGGCTCGGGCAGCCTCGTCCCCGGTGACGGTGTGCCGGTGCCTGCGCCAGAACCCGGCGACCCCCAGGTGGGCGTAGACCCCCTGGAACAACCCCGAGGCGGGACGAGGGTCCGGACGCCAGGGCGCGTAGAAGCGGCTGCCGTCCTCGGGCAGGGTGAGTTCCACCAGGTCGAGCAGGGCGGTGAGTTTGGCGTGCTGTACCTCGTGGGCGAAGGTGAGGGCCAGCAGGGTCGGTCCCGGCGGGGTGGACAGCCCCAGGTTGCCGAAGGCGTGCCGGGCGGTGGCGCTGGTGTGGGCGCGTCCGCCCGGCGCGGTGATGGGGGTCAGCGTGACCACGGTGTCGGCGGTCTCGGCGGCCACGGTCCAGTGGTGGTCCACCAGCAGCCGCCAGGACTCCGCCAGGTCGCGGCGCCAGCGGGCGAGTTCGGCGGCGCCGAGGCGATGGGCGACCAGGTCGGCACCGGGCATGCGGTCGGGGTCCTGGTCGTCGAGAAGGAGCGTGAGCCGCTCTCCCCGGTGTTCGGCGACCAATCGGCGCAGGGCGTGCCAGCCGGGCGCGTCCTCGTGGGGGTCCTCGGGGACGGTGACCTCCGGTCCGTTCCCGGTACGCAGCACGGCCCGGCCCGCGGTGGTCTCGAACAGGGCGCGTCCCGTACCGACCCTCCGGCTCTCCACCCCGACGAGGGCCCGGCCCAGCGACGGCAACGGCGCCGTGGGGCCGTCCAGCGGAACCTCCAGGCGTGCGTCCATCCCACCGCGCAGGGCGGCGACGGCCGCGATCGCCGCCAGTCCGGACACCCGGGGCCGTTCGGGGCGGTGCCCGGCCAGCGCGAGCGCGGTCCGTCGGGCCCACACTCCGACGGTGGGGTGGCGCAGTACGGTCGCGACCCGGTCGGGAGCGTGTTCCTGGGCTTCGGCAAGCAGGTCGTAGGCGTCCCGGGCACGGTCGGCGTCAGCGTGTCCGGCTCCCCGGGCAGCGTCCACGACGCGCCGCAGCAGCAGGAGGTGCTTGCCGAACTGGGCGGCGCGCAAGTGGGCGGTGGCCCCGGCTCCGCCGCCGCCACGGGACAGCGCCTCGAACACCGGTTCCGGAACCGGATCTGACATTCAGAGCCCTTTCCTGATGCGGGCCACGTCCGCGGCCACGGTCTGGTGGATGTGGGTGATGAGGTGGAACAGGTCCGCGCAGTACACGGAGGGGTTGAGGAAGCCGCTTCCCTCTCGGTAGCGGTGCGGGTAGAGGCCGCCGCCGCAGACCCGGGAGAGCGGGCAGTCGGCGCAGGTGGCGCTGAGGGCGCGGGCGCCGATCTGGCGGGCGGCCACGGCGGGCAGGTAGAGGGCTTCGTCGAAGGTGTGGGTGAAGGTGTGCAGGGGCGTGCTCGCCGCCCCCTCGAAGGCCGACTTGAGGCTGTCGACCTGTTCGATCCCTCCGTCGGTCTCCACCACCACGAGGGCTGCCGGGGAGAGTCCCACGCTCTCCGTGCGTGAGGGGCTGCCCAGGACGAGGCGGATGATCTCGTTGAACATGCGGATGTTGGTCTCGCGCTCGGCGGAGTGGTACCAGCGGTCGAACACGGAGACCAGCCACGCGCCGTAGCGCGGCTCGGTGGACGACCAGCCGGGCGGCGGCTCGTCCCAGTTGCCGTGCGGCAGGAGGAAGTCGACGCTGGGCGGGTCGTACTCCAGCAGGTGCTCGAAGGTGGAGACCGGGTCCGACTCGAGGTCGACGGTGGAGAGCAGGCCCGCCAGCAGGCGGCCGTCGCGCTCGTTGAGCCGTTCGATGCCCGCGCGCACCTCGGCGTGGGTGCCCCGACCGTTGGCGCGGGTGCGGTGGCGGTCGTGGTCGGCCTCGGCCCCGTCGATGCTCACGCCCACGCGGATGCCGAGTTCCTCGAACAGGTCGAGGAAGTGGGAGTCGATCAGGACACCGTTGGTCTGCATCCGCAGCGCGACGTGCACGTCGGGCTCGCAGGCCTTGCGCAGGGACTGGACGGTGTGTCGCAGGTGGTCGAGTCCGACCAGGAGCGGTTCCCCGCCGTGGAGGACGACGTCCACCCGCTCGCGGCCGTGGGCCCGCGCGTGTTCGGCGATGCGTTCGGCGACCCGGTCCACGGTGGGCCGGGCCATGCGGCGGGGTTGTGACCGCCAGCTCTGGTCGGCCATCTCGTACATGTAGCAGTAGTCGCAGGCCAGATTGCAGCGGCTGTGGATCTTGAGGATGAACTCGCGAAAGGGCGTGGGCCGCCACCCCCGTCCGAGGAGCTCTTCGACATCCATGCCGTCGGGCCATTCGGGGCGTCTTTCCGGGTCGGTACTCCGTGCCACGCGGGCGACCTCCTGGGATGACGTAAAGTGCGAAATCCAGTTGGATTATCGCATTTGTCTTTCTATGTACTCCCCACAGGTATCCACAAACCTCGTGCGCGGACAGCCCACCCCCACCCCGCGGTGCGGACACCCTGACCCGGGGCCCCTCACCCGAGGTCGGTCACCGCCATCCGCCTCCGGCGATTCTTCCCGACTCACGGCCCCCAAACATCACAGCCTCTGAGAAAATGACCGATTCCGGCCATCGAAACGCTGATTAGCCATTACCTGAGAGAGCACGGCGAAACCAGTCGATACACTCACTGATCACGATTCCGTCGCTTTTACTCCGCATTTCTCCCCCACTTCACCGCTCCCCCATGAACCCCAGGGAAAAACGCCCCCATTCACCGGCCGGACACGGAGGCCAAGGGGGCCGGTTTTCGACGTTTTCCCATACGAGAGCACCTGCCGGGGTTAACCTAGTGCGGTTCGGCCATCCGCCTAACGTTCGGTGACCACATCATGACTGAGCGAATCCTGCCCGCCATCTCCGCCTGCCTCGACTGGGCCGACGAAACCGACCCCCCGCCCGTCCTCGAGGAGGACGACCTGGCCCTCCTCCTCAGCGCCCACCGCGACACCGGGGCGCACGAACCCGGCGACTGGACCGTGGACGACGTCCACGACGTCGCCACCATCCTGCGGCACAGGGAAACCCTGCCCGAGAGCCTCCGGGACAGCTGGCTGTCCTGGTGTGACCATCTGGTCTCCTCCGGGGGGCTGCTGTCGGTGGAGAGCCCGCGCCGTCTGCGCGCCACCATCGAGCGGATCGGACTGACGCCCGGCCTCACCCCGCGCACCGTTCGCGACCCGATGGACGACGCCGCCTCACCGCTGCTGGCGCGACTGGGCTGCGTGGAGGACGAGGACCCCACTCCGCTGCTGCCCTACGTGCCCGCTCCGCTGGCCGAGCTGGACGCCCGGGCCGCCGCCTGCCCGACCCTGCACCGGGCCGCCCTGCTGGCCGCCTGGGTGGCGCCCAGGAGACTGCTGCGCCCCGGCACCGACCACGACGAACTCGGCGTGGAGGAGACCGCCCGGGCCGCCAGCGACCTGGACACCACCCCGGCCGAGATCCGCTTCCTGTTCTCCGTGGCCCGCTCGGCGGCGCTGGTGCGCACCACCTACCTCCACGTCCTGCCCGGCCCGGCGGCGGGCGCCTGGGCCGAGGACCGTCCCGGGGCCGCCGCCAACGCCTGGGCGGACGCCCTGACCACCATGGCCGCACTTCCCGGACCCGCGCCGTTCCTGCTGCTGGCCGAACTCTTCCTGTCCGGTCGGGCGCGCACCCCGGCCGAGCTGGTCGACTCCTGCGGCCCCGGCGCCCTCCCCGGTTCCGAGGAGCCCGAACAGCACGTCCTACGGGCGCTCAAGGTCCTGGCCGACCTCGACGCCGTGGAGAGGGTCGGACCGGAGCGGTACCGGACCTCCGACCTGGGCGACCACTGCGCCGCCCGGCACCTGGGCGAGTCCGGCGTCGAGGTTCCGGTCGTCGCGCCCGTGGCCGATCTCGACGCGCAGGGGTTCCTTGACCTGGTGGAGGGGGTCCGCCCGGTGGACGTGGAGGTGCTGTTGGACCGCTGGCTCGCGGGCCGTGCGCCGAAGGAGGCCGCGCGGGCACTGGTGGACGCCGGGCTGCCGCCGGTCGACGACGACCCCGAGTCGTTCGTCCGCACCGTGTCCGCCCACCCCTGGGCCGACAGCGTGTTGGCCCGCATCAGGGCCTGCCCGCTGAGGGACACAGCGGCCCAGGCCCGGTAGGCGCCTCTCCGACCGTCAACCGCGCCGGCTCCAGGGGCCCTCTGACCGCGCGGGCTCGCAATGTCAGCCCCTGTGGGGTGGGCACGGGCCGGCAGGTCGACCACGGGGGCGGAGACGGTCGCTTTCGGGCAGGCCAACCATGGAGGGGCAGGTCAAGGGCGCCGCGCCCGGATCATCACCGTCCGAGTGCGCAGCACCGGACGAGAAGCCGCTCCGCCCCGGTCACCGGGACCCCGCTCCGGATCTGCCACCCGGGCATCCGAGCACCCGAAGAGGGCGCGTACAAGGGATGCACGTCCAACGACCCATAACGCTCCAGGACCGGTACGCGGTCGCCGACGGTGTCCGTTCGGGAGGGGTTCAACGCGAAGAGACGGGGCGTTCCGCCCTTCAGCGATGCGGGCTTTCCGACGGGTTTGCCCGGCGCCCCCCGGAGGTTCATCCGGTCCTCTCCGAACCCGGCGAACGTGGGTTGTCCACAGGCCCTCAGCAGAAGAACGCGAATTCTCCGATGATGGACACGTGGCCGCGTCACCTTCGGTGGTGCGAGGGACGCGGCCGCCCCCGCCCCCGGGAGACAAGCGAGGACGCCATGACCGTTTCCCCCTCCGTCACCGACGCTGTCCGTTCCTGCCTCGACTGGGCCCGCGAGACCCGCCCGGCCCGTCGTGTCGACCCGCGATTCCTCACCCGGCTCCTCACCGTCCACGGCCACGTCCGATCCGATCCGACCGACTGGGACCGCGACGACGTCACCCGGGTCGTGCTCACCCTGTCCGCCGGGGGCCCGCTCCCCGAGGACTTCCGCGCGACCTGGCTGACCTGGTGCGACCACCTCGTGGCCAGGGAGCTGCTCGGCCCCGAGGAGAGTCCCCGGGCCCTGCGCGCGGCGGTGGAGGAGGCCCTCCCCCTCCCCCGTGATCAGGTCCCCTGGTCGGGGACCGCGGACGGCGCCCCGTGGTGGGGGCGCCTGTGGGAGCCGGAGGACCTCCCCCGAGTGCACCTGGCTCCCGCCGAGAGCTCGGCCCCCGCGGCTCGCGCCTGCCCCGTCCTGAAGGGGGCACTGCGTCTGACCGCGTGGGCGGGGGCGGGCCTGCCCCTGGCTGAGGGGGTCGAGGAGGAGACCCTCACGGACCACACCGTGGACGAGGCCTCGGCGCATCTGGGGCTCCCCCGCGAGCGGGTGGCGCGGCTGTTCGAGGTCGCCCTGCGCGCCGGGTTCCTGCGGACCACCTACACCGAGGTCCGTCCGGGCGCGGCGGCACGGGACCGGGACGACGACGCCGGGATCGTCCTCTCCTGGGTCCGTGCTCTGCCCGCGATGGTGGCGGAGCACGGCACGCTCGGGCTGCGTGTGCTCGGGGAGCTGTTCACCTCGGGCGGCGTGTGGACCATCCCCGATCTGGTGGAGGCCCTCCACCCGTGGCCCGCCCAGGCGGCTCCGGCGCCCTCGGTCCCGGCGCCGAGGGGATCGGCGTCGTCCCGGGACGAGCCGCTCCCGGCTCCGGAGGACCGGGTCGCGGCCGCGGTGGCGACACTGGTCCACGTGGGCGCGGTGGAGCCCCTCCCCGACGCCGGACTGCGGATCACACCCCTGGGTGACCAGGGCATGGCTCACCGGTGGCGGCGTTGGGGGATCTCCCTGCCCGGTTACCCGCCGACCGCGGTCATGACCGCTCGGGAACTGCTGCTCCAGCTCTGGGAGGGGCGTCCGGTGGACGCGCGGGTTCTGGGACGCACCTGGCTGACCGAGCGGGGCGTCCGAACCGGTGCCCGCGAGCTGCTGGAGGTCTGCGCGGAACTCGCCGCCTGGCGCCAGCGGCTGGACGTCTTCCGGCTCCTCGACGGCACGGACGACGGGTTGTGCGGGGTGTTCGAGGACTACCGCGACCACCCCGTGCTGGGCGGTTGGATCGCGCACGCCCGCAACGACCCCGGCCGCGTGCGGCTGGAGCAGCTCGTGGTGGTCATGTTGGACACCTACGCGCTGCGGGTGGAGCTGGGCGCGCCGCTGCCCGCCGACGCCCAGGTCTGGCGCGACCCGGAGACCGTCACGAGGCTGATGTGGGGCTCCGGTCACCCGGCAGCGGACGGCGTGCTGACCGCGATCGCCCTGGGGGCGCTGGGCCCGGACGCGGCGAGGGCCGCCCGCCGCGCCCGGTTCGGCACCGTGGGGGTGGGCCGCTGAACTCCTCGGTACGCGGCGCCTCCTCGACGTGCGTTCCCCTGCCCGCCGATACTGAGCGGCCGTCGGCCGCTGGCCGGTCCTTGAGGGCACGGAGCACTGCCCCTTCTGGGGCGGGGCGGTGGTCTCCCGCCCCGGGACGGTAGCCTCGGGTCGCCGTACCACCGTCGAAGGGTCGCTCCATGAGTCGCAACGTCCTGGTCACCGGTGCTGCCAGGGGAATCGGAAGGGCGGTGGCGACCGCCTTCGCGGAGGGCGGTGACAGGGTCGCCGTGCACTACGGCTCGCGGCGCGAGGAGGCGGAGGCCACCCTCGCGGGGTTGCCCGGGGAGGGTCACGTGCTGGTCGGGGCCGACCTGCGTGATCCCGAGGCCGCGGCGGCGTTGGTCGAGGAAGTGGTCGCACTCCTGGGCGGTGTGGACGTGCTGGTCAACAACGCCGCGGTGAACGTCGCGCACCCGGTCGCCGACTCCTCGTACGAGGAGTGGCGGCGGGCCTGGCGAACGACCGTCGACGTCAACGTCTTCGGGGCGGCGGACCTCTCCTACCTGGTCGCACGGCACATGATCGGCCGGGGCCACGGCGGGCACATCGTCAACGTCGGCTCGCGTGGTGCCTTCAAGGGCGAGCCGGACCACCCCGCCTACGGCGCCAGCAAGGCCGCGCTGCACGCGCTCGGCCAGTCGCTGGCGGTGGCCCTGGCCCCGCACGGCATCACGGTGGCGTCGGTGGCGCCCGGGTTCGTGGAGACCGAGCGCGTCTCCGCCCGGCTCACGGACGGGGTCCGGGCGCAGAGTCCCTTCGGCCGGGTGGCCGCGCCGGAGGAGATCGCCTCGGCCGTGCGCTACCTCGCCTCCCCTGAGGCGGCCTGGTCCTCGGGCGCGGTTCTGGACGTCAACGGCGCCTCCCACCTGCGCTGAGCCCGCGAATCCACACTGCTGCTTCCAGGATTCCAGGGCAGGCAATCCCGGACAGATCGTTAACGGAACCCCAAGCCGGGTTTTTCCGCCGACCTTCCCGGTTTGTCCCCCACCCGAAAGCCCCTTTCGACTGCGTTCTCCCCACGATGTCCTCGAAAACGGTCCACGGCCCCCGCTCCCGCTGTAAAAGTGAGAGAAACTCAGAGCGAGGAGAAGCCGGGGGCACAGATGTCATCCCACCATCCGGAAGCGCCGTCCCACCGCAGATTCGCGGCCCGTCCGGTGTCCCTCCTCCCCACCGAGGCACTCGCCCGCAGGGCCCTGTCCAGCCGTCTCCTGCGCGCCGCCGTCGACCTCGCTCGCTGGTGCGGCCCGGTCACCCCCGTGGACGTGGACGGCATGCCGGACCCGCACGACGTGCGCGCGGCCATCGAGAGGTTCGGGCTGTGGCCGAGCGGCCTCGGTCGAGACCGGGAACGACGCGAGGCCTGGGCCGAGGGGATCACCTGCGTGTCCCAGGCCGAGGAGTTCACAGTCGCCTGGCGCACCGCCCAGCACCTGGGCATGATCGAGTGCGAGACCGGTCAGGCCCGCCCCGCGCCGGAGCTGGAGCGTTGGCTCGGCTCCCCCGGCAGGGTGCTGCGGTGGTGGACCCTCGCCTTCCACTCGTGCGTCGAGCAGTCCCTGCGCGGTATCGCCAAGCTCGAACCCCACACCACTCTGGCGCGCCTGTACGAGTCGCCCAACGGGGCGCACGTGCCCCTGCGCCTGGTCACCCAGGAGATCCTGCCCGCCCGCGAGGCCCACTACCTTCCGGCCCGCTGCCCCGCCTGGAACACCGTCCTGCTGACCCAGGCGCTGTGGCAGCTCAGCGACACCGGAGCGATCTCCCTCGGCTGGCACGGCCCCCGCTCCGAGGACGCCCACACCCCCCGCGCGGCCCCGACCTGGGTGGAACTCACCGACCTCGGCCGGTTCGGCATCCGGCAGATCATCCTGGCCGAGGAACGGCCCGCGCCCCTGACCGAGGAGTTCATCCGGCTCGACGCGGACGAGTTCCTGGACGCCCTGGCCGACTTCTCCTTCGACGGCCAGCTCGTCGCCCTCACGGCGTGGCTGGACGCGCGCACCCCCGAACAGGCGCTGCGGGAGATCGTCACCGTCTCCTCCGGCCCCGGGCTGGCCCTGCGCCGGTGGAACGCCACCATGGCGCTCGGCACCATCAGTTCCCGGGTGGAACCGCAGCTGTACGCCCTGCTCCGCAGTGGGGACCCGACTCTGGCGAGTCTGGCGTCGGTGGTCCTGTTGGCCTCGCGCATGCTCTCGGAGCACGAGCGGGCCAGGCTGACCGCCGAGTTCGGTCACTGGACCGCCATCGACATGTTCGCCGCCGCCACCTGCCTCGGTGAGACGGGGCTGAAGTCGTTCCTGGTCTCCGAGGCGGCCGAGGGCATCGACCGGGTCCTGCTGGACGATGTCGCCCGGCTCTGGCGGCTCGAGCACCCGGACACGCGCTCCGTCCTGCGCATGCTCGGACAACACCACCCCGACCCGTCGATCGCGGCCCGGGCGCGGGCAGCCTCGGCCCACGCCCCAGCCCGCGTCGAGGGCGCCTGAACGGTCCTACGCGACCGGAACCTGTTCCTGGCCCTGCTCCGCCCGCTGCTCCTCCTTGCGACGCCTGCGCCGGAGCACCACCAGGCCGAAGAAGAGCGAGGCGACCATCGTCGCGGCCATGATGGCCAGGAAGCCCCACGGTCCGACCAGCGGGCTGACGATCAGCGGGATCGCGGCGGCGGTGACCAGACCACCGCCGAAGAACGGCTCGAACACCAGCTGCTTGTACCCGAACGCCGGGTAGGCGGGAGTCCTCACCTCGGGGTCGACCACGCGCATGAGCACCATGCCGGTGGCGGTGACCCCCAGGGACTGGCCGAACTCCCCGATGCCGCGCTCGAACCAGTAGTTCGGCATGATCCTCGGCGCGAGGAACAGGAAGGCGAACAGGCACCAGAGGATGCCCGCGATGGACAGCACCGCGAACGCGGCGATGTTGTCGGCGATGGCCTGGAGCGACAGGGTCGCCATCGCGGCGATGACCAGCACGTCCAGCGACAGGCCCTGGATGCGCTCCACCGACTGCTCGTCGACGATGTCGTTGCGGTCGAAGCGGTCGATGAACAGCTGCACGATGATGCCGCCGATCATCGCCAGCGGGAACAGCGGCACGTAGGCCATGATCTCGATGGTGTCGGCCCACACGACCTGCTCGACCCACTGGAGGGCGGACAGGACGAGCTGACCGATGATCACCGCGAGGGCCACCAGGCCGAAGTGCAGGGTCAGCGGGTCCATGGACGACGGGTGGATCGTCATCATGGAACCGGGGGTGCGCTTCTCGCGCTCGACCAGACCGGCCTGCTCGCGGTCGGAGCCCTTGTTGTCGGAGCTGATCACGCTCGTCTTGCCCCGGCGGGCGCCCCAGTTGATCAGGATGATGCCGATGACGACCCCGGAGAGCAGACCGATGGTGGCCATGCCCAGTGCCAGGTCCTGGCCCTCGGCCCAGCCCACCTGCTCGAAGGTGTCCCCCAGGCCGGCTGCGGTGCCGTGCCCGCCGAGGAAGCCGATCTCGATGAGCGCGCCCGAGATCACGGGGACGCCGAAGAACGGCGCCAGCACCAGCAGGGCGAGCAGCAGACCGATGACGTACTGGCCGCTGGCCACGGTGATGCCGAAGGACAGGTTGGGCCCGGCCAGGTCGATCGCCTCACGCATCTTCGGCATGCGTTTGCCCAGGAAGAGGCTGGCGAAGACCACCGAGATGAGGAGCCCGGGCAGCGAGGCCCACACGGACATGATGTCCACACCGAAGAGCCCGCCCTCCGCGGCGCGCTCGGCGAACCCCTCCGCGATGCCCCGGTCGGCCAGCAGTCCCATGGCCCGACCGAAGAGGTCGGGGCCGAGGAGCAGCGCGATACCGCCGCCGATGATCGAGCTCGGCAGGTACAACTTCTGTGTCAGCTTCCACCGGACGCGGACGAGCTTGGAGATCAGAAGCAGCACCCCCAGAAGGAGGAGCGCCAGACCAACGGTGTTAGGGGACATGTCTACCTCTCAGTACGGTCCCGTGGGCGTGCGGGGCACAACAGACGTGCCCCAGAGCGCACGGAACCCGTAAGAGGGCGCACGGACGCACGGAGGCTGCGGCTGGGTGGTGGAACGCGAACGAAAGTGACCCGAGTTACGCGAACGCACAGGGAATCCTACACAGGGTCACGAAAGCTCCGGCACGCCCTCGGACCGGCCGGAACATCACGGTTACCCACGAGTAGACCGAGCTCGCGAAACACTCCATTCCCGACAGGAAAGAGGGGAAAGGCGAGAAACGCCGTGGTTGGCGCGTTCACGCACAGTCAACACCTCGTCCACCCCCGCGAGGCCGCCCCGGCACTACCCGATACACCCAGGTCCACACACCGTGACCATCAGCGATCTCGGTGAGGATGATCATGCTCCCTCCGTGCCGTCCGCGCCCCCTCCGACCCACCCCGGGGCGAAGAGTTCCCGGGCCGCCTCGCGCAACTCCCGGTGACGGGCCTCCCCAGGCCCGACCAGACCACACCCGGCCTCCGCACGGCCGCTCCCCGTTCGCGTCCCCCCGGACCCACCACCGTCCCTGGCTCCCCCATCCCGCCGACGGGATCGCCCGCCTTCGGTCCCGGCCTCCTTCACACGGCTCCCGATCCCGGGCTCCGGACCAGGGTCACCCGCCCGCCGGGGCTGCCGCCCCTCGGAACCCCCGCCCCACCGCGTCCGTCCGGTCTCCCCGCGCCCGTCCTCCGTCCGCTCCTCCGCGAGGCCTCTCCCGGCCGCCATCCCCCCATCGGCACCACCCTCCGGCGACCGCCGCGAACCGCCTGAGCGCTCGTCGTCCGGTGGAGCCGGGCCCAGCCCACAACGGACCGCCGCCACCGTCCCCGGGCTCCCGTGCGGCCAGGCCTCCCACCGGCACCGGCAGTGCCGGGACAGCGCCCGGCCGACCTCGGTGGTCGCACCGCCGAAGACCGCCCCCAGCAGTTCCGCCTCCCTCAGCGCCCGCAGCACACGGCCCACGGTGTCGGGTTCGGCCTCCACCGACGGCTGGTACCAGGTGACCGCCGAGACCAGCCACCGCGCCCCCGTGCGCGGCTCTCGCCCCTCAGCTCGTTCGGCCAGCAACCGCTGACCCACCACCCCGGTGCTGGTCCCCCAGGGCAGGTCGTTGAGCGCGCAGGCCAGGGCCCAGCGCGTCCGGGCCCGGCCGGACCGCACTCTGGAGAGGGACCCGCCCTCCGGTGCCGGCCACCAGAGCGCGGCGTCCTCCGTTCCCGCCCAGGCCTCGGCCAGCGCAGCGAGCCTGGTCTCCGTGTCGAGGTCTCTCCACGCCGCGGCCTGCTCGGACGGCACCACCCGGCCGAGGCGGACGGTGAGGAGCCCCAGGACCGCACCGGCCTCCAGCCAGACCCTGGCCAGGTCCTCGTCGCCGTCGGCCACCCGGGCGAGCCGCCGCCGCTCCTGCTTCATGAGCAGGCCGTCCACGCGCAGCCTCGGGGGGCGCTCGGCGACCGCCTCCAGGAGCCGGACGTCCGCCCCCGCCAGGGCGGTCAGCGCCGCGCGCGAGCCCTCGGCCACGTCGGCGCCCCCGCCCGGCGTCATCCGGTCCAACGGGACCCCCACCACCGCCTGCGGCGCGGGGTCGAACGGCCAGGGGTGGGCACCGCGAACCGCCAACGCCACCTCCCTCGGCATGACGAGTCCGTCACCGGGGTGTTCCGGGGGCAGCAGCAGACCGTGTTCGAACATCCAGTCCAGGTCGGAGTCCCCGGTGCCGTCCGCCGGAACGCTGAACGGCTCTCCGGCTCCCCTGGTGAGGAAGGTCCGCGCCTCGGTCCCGAGGAACGCGTGGCCCAGCAGCAGGTGGGCGACATCGTGCCGCGCGGCGTGGCACAGCTCCACGACGCGTTCGGGTGCGCCCAGAACCTCCTCGATCCCGTCCGTCAGGGTGGCGCGTTCCCGGGTGGGGTCCAGTCCCAGGGTCAGGGCGACCCTGCGCACCCCGGCCAGGTCGAGCCGGCCCAGACCCTCCCGGACCGTGGGCGGGACGTGAGGCAGGCCGAACTGCTCGATGGCGTCGTCAGGAAGGTGGTAGCCGTTCCGCCCGTCCGGCCACATCAGCGCCAGGTCCACGAGGTCCGCGACGGTGGCCTCCGCCCGGACCCGCGCCAGCCCGGGACGGTCGGCGTCCAGTCTCGCCAGCAGCGTCTCGTGCTCCACCGGCCCGGGCACCCTCTCCCACGGATCCCCCTGGTCAGCCCTCGCCTCACGGAGGCGTTCGCGGTCCTCCACCGCGCCGACCGCCGCGTAGAGCACCTGGTGGTGGGCGAGGGTCAGCCGTTCGAAGGCCCCCGGGCGGTAGGCCAGGATCGGCAACAGGTGCAGGAGGGTCGGGGGTGTGGCCCGCGCGTACCGGACCACCCCCTCCGTCAGGGTGGTGAGGAGGACGGCGACCCGTTCTGCGGTCATCGATCGGACATGTGACTCCAGCGCGGTGCGACGGTCCATTCCACCAGCCTAGACACGACCCGTCCCCGGCATCGGACCCGAACCGCGTTCTGTGGACAACCACCTCCCGGGTTCGTACCGATCTGCGCGAACCGGCCCGCCACCCGGTGCGGGGGCGGTACAAGAGGGGTTCACGAAGACCTGCGGAGCACTCCCCCCGTACCGAGTCCGCAGACGAACACCCGAAGAGAAACCGGGAGCGGACATGCCCTCTCATGACCCGTCGAACCCGGAGCACCCACCCCTCGCCGCAAGGCCCGTGTCACTGCTCCCCGCCGACGCCCTCGCCCGGATGGCGCTGGACTCCCCACTGCTGTGCGACGCCCTCAGCCTGGCCCGCTGGAGCGCCCCGGCCACCCCGGTCACTCGGCACGGGGTGCCCGGCATCGACGACGCCCGGACCGCCATCACCCGGTTCGCGCTCTGGCCGCCCGACCTCCCCTGTCTCGTCACGGAGCGCGCCACCTGGCTGGGCGGGCTCCACTCGGTGGCCGATGTCGCCCACTTCGTCGTCCCCTGGTCCGCGGCCCTGCGCCTGGGCCTGGTGGAGATCGACGACGCCCACGCCCGCCCCGCACCGGGACTCGAACACCGGGTGCGCGACCCCGCACAGGTCCTGGGCTGGTGGTTCCGGGAGTTCGAGCACACCATCGAGCACGCCCGGGGCGAACTCACCCGCTCGGACCCGCCCACCCCCGGTACCACCGGCCCCGACCTGCTCCCCGGGGTACTGCGCCACCTGTACGAGGCCCCTGACGGTTCCCGCCCGGACCTGGACACCCTGGCGCGTGAGGCGCTGCTCTCCCCGACGCCTCCCGTGACCAGCGCCACCGACCTGCTCCTGCACGTCCTGTGGCAGCTCTCCGACACCGGGGCGGTCGCCCTGGACCACCGCCCCACCCACGCCACGGGGCCGGACGGTCACGGCCACTGCACCGTCGAACTCACCGCTCTGGGCCGTTACGGGGTCCGCCAGCTCCTGCTGGAGGTGGGCATCCACGCTCCGCTGGTGGACACCCTCGCCGAGGCCCGCGCCGCGCGCTTCCTGGACGCGCTGTCGGTGCTGCCCGTCGAGGAACGCCTCGCCGAGGCCGGTCCCTGGTTGGACCGGCGCGGCCCCGCCGAGGCACTGCGGCAGATCAGCGCGGTCGTCCACGGGCCCGGTGTGGCCCTGCGCCGCTGGGTGGGCACCCAGGTACTCAACACCACGAGTTCCGAACTGGAGCCCGAACTGCGCTCCCTGCTGCACTCACCGCGCCCCGCCGTGGCCAGCATGGCGGCGGTCGTCCTGCTCTCCTCGGGGATGCTCACCCAGCGGGGCATCGACCGGGTCCTGGGTGAGCACGGACCGTGGGTGGTGATCGACATGATCGCAGCGGCGATGACCCCCGACAACGCGGACCTGCCGGAGTTCCTGTCCGCCGAGGGCACCCCGGACGTCGAGCGGACCGTGTTGGAGGACCCCGATCCGGTCCGTTTGCGAGCGCACCCGGACACCCTCCCCGTCCTGGACGCCCTGTCCCGCCACCACCCCGATCCGGACACCGCCTCCCGAGCGGGCGAGCTGGCCCGGCGGCTGCGCGAACGGCGCTGACCACCGGGCCCGCACCTCAGCCCTGACGCGCCAGGGAGTCGACGAGGGAGGCGAACTCGTCGTCCGAGGTGTGCAGGGTGACCGACCTGGTCTCGTGGTCGAGGGTCATCCCGACCGGTCGCAGGTCGAGCGGCTCCCCCTGCGCGCGGCCCCGTGACCCCGGGTGCCACCAGTACAGCTGGGGGCTGATCGGCTTCTCGGCGTCGTCGGCGAACCGCTGGGCAAGCTGGCCCAGGTGGTCCATCCCCGCGATCGGGTGTCCCTGGCCGAGCGGGTGGGCGAGGATCACCTGCGGTACGGGGAAGGCCACGAGGACGCCGTGCGGGGCCTCCCCCACGAACCGGTCCAGCGCGTGCGCGTGGGCCCCGACGTACGGGTGCTGGGCGCCGAGGTGAACGATCCTCGCCCCGCTGAGCTCGTGTTCGCTCGCCTCCACCGGCTCCTCCAGCGCGCTGGCGACGGCCTCGGTGAAGACCTCGGCGTCGGGGCGTCCGGACTGCTCGTGGGTCACCCGCGACACCGGCTGGAGTGACTCGGGTCTGTCGATGACCACCGTCTGCCACAGGCCGGGGGCGATCTCCCGCGCCAGGAGTTGTTCCACTACGCCCTCGGGGAAGGCGCTGGCGGGGTAGAGCCGGACCCGCAACCGCCCGGAGGCGGGAGTGCTGACCGCCTGGTTGTTCCTGGTGGCCTGGGCGAACTGTTCGAGGGCCGCGTGGGCGAACGCGGAGGCGTGCTGGTTGACCTGCTCGGGGGTGGCGCCCTCCACCCCGGAGCGGAAGGAGCCGATGTCCGTGCTGATGCTCGGGCCGTCGGGGAGCTGGACGACCAGGGTGTTGACTCCCTGGAAGGAGGCCTGCGCGCCGACCTCGTGGAAGGCGTCGCGGAGCGCGGACACCACCACGGCGCCGTCGGAGGTCAGGGCGGACAGGATGCCCTGTTCGCGCGCGCTGTCCACCAGGTGGTTCGCCACGCTCGCGGCGATCTCGGACCTGGCCCCGGCTGAGCTGACGGCCGCTCGTTCGAAGGTCTCCCGCAGGTCGCTGTCCCGGAGGGCGCCGATCCCGGGCACGTTCAGGCTCGTACTGGTGGGAGGTGCGTACTCCGCGCTCAGGCCGGCCTTCCGGCAGGCGGCGACCAGGTCCGCGCCGAAGTCCGCGTACAGCCGGTCGAGCTCCTCCGGCCGGGTGCGCTCCAGCTGACCGGCCCACCACTGCGGGAGCGTGTCCCCGCTGTTCGTGACGGTCCGGTGTCTGGCCCTACAGGGCGTCGAGGTAGACCCAGGCGCCGTCGTGGCGCAGGAATCGGCTGTGCTCGTGCACCCGCCCCGCCTGGCCGTCCTCCCGGTAGTGGGCACGAAACTCGACGGTGCCCTCGTTGTGGAAGGGGGTCCCCTGACCGGTACCGAGGATCTCCAGTTCGACCCATTCGGTGGCCGGGTCCAGCCCGACCCCGGCCGGGCGTGTGTCCGGGTGCCATGAGCGGAGGAGGTAGGCCTCGTCGCCGACGGCGAAGGCGCTGTACCGCGAGCGCATGAGGTCCTCCGCGGTGGCGGCCTTCGCGGAGCCGTCGTGCAGCCTCCCACAGCACTGGCCGTACGCCCGGGTCCTGCCGCAGGGACAGGGCTGGTCTGCGGACTGGGGCGGCTGGAGGCGTGGGCGCTTCGACATCCCTCCATTGTGACGGCCGCCCACCACCGGTGGGTCCCGTCCGGTGCGTGGACCCGTTGTGCCGTACCGCGACACCACGGTCACGGGGATGCGACGAGATCCCCTTGAACAGCGGTCCCTGGACGCGGTCCTACGCGACACCGGTCGTGCCCGAAGAGGCGACGGTCCTGGACCGGGCCCTGCCCCTGGGCGAGGAGACCGGTCAGCCTGCGGCCTGGTTCCCACTGGGCTGTCCCTGGGAGGGCTCGTTCCCGGAGGACAGGGCGCGTATGGCCGTGGAGGCCGGGCGTCTGCGGGTGGAGTGGACGTCCGTGCCGGGAGAGGGGCCCGACACGGACGGCCGACCGGTCTACTGGCCGGGGCGGTTGGGGTGGCGTGGGTCAGGGGGCGGGAGCGAGCGGGGAGGTGGCCCGTCATCGGGAGCGGGGCGTGGACGAGGGATCGGGAGTACGTTTCCTGTTCGCGCTTCGATGTCCATCCACGGGGACCGTACCCAGAACACCGGCGGGCATAAAACACGAAATCGCCTTTTCCTCGCGACCACGCCTTTTTCGATGACTCATTCCCCAGGACTACCAGGAACGGTTCCAGGAGGTCAGGACGGGACGCCCGTGTTCCGTTCCGAGAGTACTGACCGAACCCGTGTCGAGACGGAACAGAGCCCCTCCCGAAGGCGGCAGCCCGAGCCTTCTGGCGGTCAGGACGCGCAGGAGGTGGCTGTGGGCCACCAGGACGACGTCGCCCGTTTCCAGCGCCGGGGCGAGGTGGTCGAGCACCCGGTCGGCTCTCGCGCCCACCTGTTCCGGGCCCTCACCGGGGAACCCCTTCGCGCCCGGCGGCACCCCGTCCGTCCACAGGTTCCAGTCGGGCGTGCTCCGGTGGATCTCGGCGGTGGTGATCCCCTCGTAGGCGCCGTAGTCCCACTCCACGAGATCGGGATGGGTGTCGGCGCCTTCGAGACCGGCGAATTCGGCGGTGCGCACCGCCCGGTCCAGCGGGCTGGTGAGCACGAGCGCGAACTCCCGGTCCTCCAGCATCGGGCGCACCGCCCCCGCCTGTCGCTCGCCCTCCTCGGTCAGGGGAAGATCGGTGCGGCCGGTGTGCCGACCCACCCTGCTCCACTCGGTCTGCCCGTGCCTGACCAACACCAGTTCGCCCATCCCGGCTTCCTTCCCGGGACACGGTCAGCCCATTCTCCCGCGTTCGAAAAGCCTCCGAAAGGATCATCTCCGAAAAAGCAATGCGAATCCGCACAAAAAACGACTGCCCTCTCCGAAAAGGACCTCCACCCGGCACGGAGATAGGATTCGAGGCGATTCACCAGCACGAACGCGGAACCCACCCCCGGGAGGAAGAAGAGAAATGCCCACCGTTGATTGGAATCGCCGGACCTGGGGAGGTACGCACACCTGGGAGCGGAGCGGTGACGAATGGGCCCATATGGCCGCCTACTGCGGTCAGCCCTACGAGGAGTGGAAGGCCGGGCTGGTCGAGGAGCTGCTCGCCCCAGGAGCTGCCCGGGGCACCTCCCTGGAGATCGGTCCGGGACACGGCCGTTGGACCGAGCACCTTCTGGAGCTCTCCCCCCGGGTCTGGATCGTGGACGTCAACGAGAGCTGTCTGGACCGCTGCCGTGAGCGGTTCGAGGGCCGCCACGGCCTCGACGTCCACCACACCCCCGGGTACTCGATGGACCCGGTCCCCGACGCGTCGATCTCGTTCGTCTGGTCCTTCGACGTCTTCGTCCACCTGGACCCGGACGTGATCTCCGGATACCTCGGCGAGGTCGCGCGCGTGCTGGAACCGGGGGCGACCGCGGTGATCCACCACGCGGGCAAGCCCGACTGGTCGCTGCGCCTGGCACCGGTGAACCGGCGCGCGGGCCGCCCCGGGAGGATCGCCCAGCGGTGGCTGAGCCAGCGCCGGTGGCGCGATGACGGCAACCGCTCCGACGTCTCCCCCGAGGCCTTCGCGGGCTGGGTCCGGGAGGCGGGACTGGAGGTCACCGGGCAGCGAACCTCCTGGGGCCCCGAGGGCCAGTACACCGTCGACAAGTACCGCGACTGCGTCACCGAACTCCGCAAGCCCGTGTAGGCGCACCCGCCCCGGGGAACGAACACGGGGCCCCGGCCACTGTCCTCCAGTGGCCGGGGCCCCGTCACAGTCGTCCCAGGGACTAGGCGGCGTCGGCGGCGCGCTTGGCGACGCGCTCAGCGCGCAGGTCACGGGCCTCGTCCGGGTCCAGGACCGGGGCGGCGGTGAGCAGCTGCCTGGTGTAGTCGCTCTGCGGGTTCTCGTAGACCGAGTCGCTGTCACCCATCTC
>NZ_QGTF01000025.1:0-52044 GCF_003182025.1 Nocardiopsis sp. L17-MgMaSL7
CACCAGCTCAGCGCCCGCCTGGACCCCGAGGGTGTGGAGCGCGAGCACGAGGCCGCCCACGCCAACCGGGGCGCGACCCTGGCCCGGACCTTCGGCGGGAGCTTCCTGTTCCAGGCCTGGGGATCGGCCGCTGACGCGCTGCGCCTGGAAGCCGTGCTGGAGGGCTACGCCAACCCCCATAACCCCGAGGAGGGGTTGTCGCGAGCCCAGCGGGACTATGACGCGTTCATGAACGCGGCGGCCCTGGCCCAGACCCACCACGGGTGTGAGAAGCCCTCGACGCCGGCCGCGCTCATCACCATCCTCATCCCCGCCACCACCCTGACCGGGACGGGCGGGGATCATGCGGCCGCCACCCAGAGCGGGCAGGTGGTCCCCACCACCGCCGTGCGGGAGCTACTGGGTGAGAGCTTGGTGCGCCACCTGATGGTGGAGCACAAGAGCGGCGCGGTGTTGGACGTGGGGCACGAGTACCGGACCGCTTCCCCGCAGATCAAGGCGGCCGCTTACCTGGGGCACACCACCTGCGCCTGGCAGTACGGGTGTGATGTGCCCCTGAAGTGGACGCAGGCCGATCACATCGTGGAGTGGTGGCAGGGCGGACGCACCAGCGCCGAGAACATCCAGCCCTTGTGCTCGACCCACAACCGGCTCAAGCACCGGTGGGGGTTGCGCAAGGACAACACGATGTGGTCCGGCCGCAACCGAGGCCACCCACCCCGACCACCCGGACCGCCCGCCCCGCCGGGGCGGGTACCGGCTCCCCGCCCACCACGCGAATGACCCCCAGCCCCTGCCCCCTACCTCCGCACGCCCCCACGCCCCTACCACCGGTCCGGGAGGAACCCCGTCATGCCCACGCCCGTCATGCCCACACTCAACAGCGCCGTCCAGACCCCCGCCCAGGGCAGGGACGGGCAGCACCTTCCCAACCTGCGCACCACCACCGCCCCCAACCCCGACCCAGCCCCCTCACTCGCTGCCGCAGTCCCGTCCGGGCGAATGACCGGCCGCGACACGCACCACGCTGCGCACCGAAGTGGGGGCACACCCGCCTTCGCTGATGCTCTTCCGTCCCGGCGAATGACCAGCCGCGACACGCACCACGCTGCGCACCGGAGTGGGGACGCACCCACCTCGCTGATGCCTTTCCGCCCAAGTCAATGACCGGCCGCGACACGCAACCCGTTGCGCACCGACGCGAGGAAACACCTGCCTTCGCTGATGCCTTTCTAGTTCCGGCGAGGCCGAAGAGGAGGTCCGGTGGGTGGGAAGAGCAAGGCACCCCGTGTGCGAGCCGAGGGGGCTGCCCCTCCAGCACTTGGAGGAGATCCCCAAGAGCAGGCGCTGGCCTCCGCTGCCCCCGCTGCCCCCGCTGATCTGGAGATGGTCACTCACCACACCAGACGAGCAGCGACCGAGGAGATCAACGTCCATCCCGGGGACCTCGCGGGCGCACTCGAGTGACCACGGGCGGGGCTGAACGCGTGCCGGTGGGGCGACCACCTCGGTCTCTGCCTACTATGGCTAGCCATGCGTATTCTCGTGGTCGAGGACGATGACCGGGTGGCTCGCGGGCTGGTCACCGCGCTCCGGGCAGCCTCCTTCGACGTACAGCGGGTGGCCACGGCCGAGCGAGCCCTGTCGGCGCCCTCGGCCGACGTGGTCCTGCTCGACCTCGGCCTGCCCGACGCGGACGGGATCGACCTCCTGCGGCGGCTCCGGGAACGACCGCAGACCGCGATCATCGCCGTCACGGCCCGGGGCGAGGAACGCGACCGGGTCCGGGGCCTGCGCGCGGGCGCCGACGACTACGTGGTCAAGCCCTTCGGGGTCGCCGAACTCCTGGCGCGTATCGACGCGGTGCTGCGCCGCACCCGGACGGCCCGGGCCGAGCCCGAACGGGTCGACCCCCCGCTGCGGGTCGGTGAGCTGACCCTCGACGTGAACCTGCGGGAGGCGCACATGGGAGCCGAACCCCTGCCGCTGACCCGCAAGGAGTTCGACCTGCTGCGTCTGCTGGTGGAACGCTCCCCGCGCGTGGTCGCCCGGGACCAGATCCTCGACCAGGTGTGGGGCGCCGCCTGGGAGGCCTCCTCCCGCACCCTTGACACGCACATCGCCTCTCTGCGCGCCAAGATCGGCGCCACCCCGCGCATCCGCACGGTGCGCGGTGTGGGCTACGTGCTCGACGAGGCCTGACCCGTGCTCCGGCGTCTCCTGACCATCCTGCTCCCGATCGCCTTCGTGCTGGTCGGCGCGGTCCTGGTGCCGATCGCGACGGTCATAGCCCAGCAGCAGACCCAGGCCGTGTACGTCGATCGCCTGGGCGACGCGGGTCGCTTCGCCTCGCTGGCGGGAACCGCCCTGGAAGCCGAGCGGAGCAACGCCCTCACCCAGGAGATGTCCCGGTACGAGCAGCTCTACGGCATCCCCGTGGTGCTGGTGGCCCCCGACGGCGACGTCGTCGCGGGTTCGGGGGAACGGCCCCGGATGCGTGAGCTGGTCGCGGACGTGGGCATGGACTCCGTGATCTCCGTGGCGCTGGCGGGAGAGCGCCCGGAGCCGCCCACAACGGTGTGGCCCTGGCGCTCGGACCCGCTGGTGATCGCCGAACCCATCGGCCGGGACAGCGAGGTGGCCGGCGCGGTGGTGCTGGTCTCGCCCACCGACGTCCTGGGTGCGAGGATCCTCACGACCTGGGGTTGGATGACGCTGTTCAGTGTGGTGCCGCTGGGACTCCTGGTGATGGCCTCACTGCCGCTGTCCCGCTGGGTCCTCCAGCCCATTCACCGGCTGGACGCGGCGACCACGAAGGTGACCTCCGGCGACCTGGACGTCCACGTGGACGCGGAGAGCGGACCGCCGGAGCTGCGGCGGCTCACTGACTCCTTCAACACCATGGTGGGGGTGGTGCGCCGCGCCCTGGAGCGGCAGCGCTCCTTCGTCTCCGAGGCCTCCCACCAGCTCCGCAACCCCCTGGCCAGCCTGCGGCTCTCGGTGGAGAACCTGGCCCCCTACCTGAAGGGCGCCGACGCCCGTGAAGCGCACGCGATCGCGATCGACGAAGCCACCGCGATGAACCGCATGCTGAACTCGCTTCTGGCCGCCACCCGGTTGGAGAGCGTGACCGGCTCCGAGGTGGTGGAGGTCGCCGGGCTCGTCGACACCCGGGTCGCCCGCTGGAACGCGCTGGGGGAGTCCCGTGGGATCGAGGTGACCACGGACCTGCCCGACCACCTGTGGGCGCATGCCCCGGCGGGCGGCCTGGGCAGCATCCTGGACGAGTTGGTCAGCAACGCGCTGAGGTTGTCCGGCGGCACCCGGATCGAGGTACGCGCCGAGGACGGAGAACAGGTACGGATCGGGGTTCTGGACAACGGTGTGGGCCTGCCGAAGGAGGAACGCGAGGCTGCACTGGACCGGTTCTGGCGCTCCCCGAGTCAACAGAACACCGAGGGCACGGGTCTGGGGCTGCCCATCGTCGCGGAGCTGGTCCGGGAGTCGGGAGGTCTCCTCAAACTCGGCGACGGCCTCGCAGACGGCGAGCGGCGCGGGTTCGGTGTGATCATCACGCTGCCCTCGGCGCCGCCGCCCCTGGGGGATGACTGAGCGGGGCGTCTCCCCTCAGCTCGTGGGGAACTCGGAGGGGAACAGCGGGTGGGTCGGGGCGTCGGTGCCCTCGGACGCGGGTTTGTTGTCCCGATACCACTTCTCGGCCCCGGCGTGCAGCGGCACCACCCCAGTGGAGATCCCGGTCCGCACGTTGATCTGCGCGGCCTCGGGGCGCTGCTCCGCCAGCCGCGGTGCCCCCGTGTACACCGTGTCGGTGACCGCGTACACGAGCTGCTCGGGCAGGTCCCCACGGCACAGGAGCAGGTTCGGGATGGACATGGTGGGGCAGGCCGGTATCCCGCTGTAGGTGGTGGCCGGGATGGACGCGGGGAAGTAGGACTCCGGGTACACGGTGACCATCTCGTTGGCTGGCCCGGCCAGGTCCACCAGACGCAGGGGAGTCTGTTCCGCGAGGTCGGCGATGGCCGGGGTGGGCAGCCCGGTCAGGGAGAACATCGCGTCGATCTCCCCGGAGGCGAGTGCGGCCGCCGAGTTGGCCTGGTTGGCCCGGACCGGTACGGGACGCACCCCCGTGACCTCCATGATCTGCCGGGCGGTGAACTCGGTCCCGGAGTTGACCGCGCCCACGGACACCCGCAACCCCTCGATGTCGGCGAGGGAGTGAACCGGGGAGTCGGCGGGCACGACCAGGTGCACGAAGCTGTCGTAGAGCCGCCCCACCGCCTGGATGGTGGAGGCCTCCGTGGCGATGTCGGTCGCGAGGATCGAGTCCAGGTTGGCCAGACCGAGATCGGCGTCGCCCGCGCCGAGGAGCGTGAGGTTGTCGTGGGAGGCGCCGGTCTCCACACTGTCCACCCTCTGGTCGGGCAACCTCTGGTCAAGGAGCCGGGCGATGGCTCCTCCGATCTCACGGTAGACGGCGCCGGGTGGGCCGGTGGCGACCACGATCCGGTCGATCCCCGGGGCGGGGTCCTTTGTGCAACCGCTCACGACCGTGGTGGTGAGCGCCCCGAGGGCACCCAGGAGCACCACACGTCTACTCGGTCCGGTTGATGGCATACCCGCAGCTTAGGCGGGGTCGTGTAGGGAACGGGAGGCCGAGGTCGCCTCACCGCGTGTCCCAGGACACACACTCAAAGTGGCCCAATGTCAGAGGAACCCCAAGAAATGGAGAGTTACTTTGCACACACGATGGTGTGACCACACCATCTGGGGAGTTGAGAGGTAACTCGGAGGTCATCTCGCGGCAACACGCGGGTCGCACCTCCGAAAACGGGCACTCCGCAGAGTCGGCGCCCACGGAGGAGGTACCCATGACAGCCCAGAAGGGCGTCGAAGCCCCCGACAGTTCGTCGGTCCAGAGCGAGGAGGACTCCTCGTCGGGGATGACCCGCGGTCGTCTGATCGGGCTCATCCTCGGTCCGCTGGTCGGTCTGGCCATCTTCCTGGCGATGCCGGAGATGCCGCTGCCGCTCGGCGAGGGCGAGACCGAGGCGGTCCTGTCCGTCAACGGCGCCGTCGTCGCGGCGATCACCGCGTGGATCGCGATCTGGTGGGCCACCGAGGCCCTGCCGATCCCGGTGACCTCGCTACTCCCGCTGGTGCTCTTCCCACTGATGGTCGAGGGCGCCGCGATCGGCGATGTCGCCTCCTCCTACGGTTCCGACACGATCTTCCTGTTCATGGGCGGCTTCATGCTGGCCCTGGCCATGCAGAAGTGGAACCTCCACAAGCGGATCGCCCTGACGATCGTCTCGAAGGTCGGCTCCAACACGGTCGGTCTCATCGGTGGCTTCATGATCGCCACCGGGTTCATCACCATGTGGGTGTCCAACACCGCCACCGCAGTGATGATGTTGCCGGTCGGCCTCTCCGTGATCGCGCTGATCACCCAGTTCCGCGGTGGCCGCACGGACGCGAACTTCGCCACCGCGCTGATGCTGGGCATCGCCTACTCGTCGTCGATCGGCTCGGTCGCGACCCTCATCGGTACGCCGCCCAACGTTCTGATGGTCGGCTACCTCAAGGACAACCACGACATCAGCATCGGCTTCGGCCAGTGGATGATGGCCGGTGTGCCGCTGGCCGCCGTGTTCATGCTGATCGCCTGGTTCGTGCTGACCCGCCTGTTCAAGCCCGCCGTGAAGAAGGTCGAGGGCGCGCAGGAGCTCATCGGCGAGGAGCTCGCCAAGATGGGCGCCATGTCCAAGGGCGAGAAGCTGGTGCTGGGCGTCTTCGCCTTCGCCGCACTCTCCTGGATCTTCATCCCGATGATCGCTGACCTGGGACCGGTCGCCTCCGTCGCCCCGTGGCTCGGCAGTGTCACTGACGCCGGTATCGCGATGACCGTCGCGGTCCTGCTCTTCCTGATCCCCGTGGACCGCAAGACGCAGCTGATGGACTGGGAGACCGCCGTCAAGCTGCCCTGGGGCATCCTGCTGCTGTTCGGCGGCGGTCTGGCCATCTCCGCGCAGTTCACCTCGACTGGGCTGAGCGCCTGGGTCGGCAGCCAGGTCTCCTTCCTGTCGGGTGTGCCCGTCTGGGTCCTGATCCTGGCCGTCACGGCGTTGGTCCTCTTCCTCACCGAGCTCACCAGCAACACGGCCACCGCTGCCACCTTCCTGCCGATCATGGGCGGTGTCGCGATGGGTATGGACATGGACGTCCTCGCCCTCGTGGTCCCGGTCGCGCTCGCCGCCACCATGGCGTTCATGCTGCCGGTGGCCACCCCGCCCAACGCGATCGCTTTCGGCTCGGGCTACGTCAAGATCGGCGAGATGATCAAGGGCGGCCTCTGGCTCAACCTCGCGGCCCTGTTCCTGGTGCTCGGCACCATGTACGGCCTGATGACCTGGGCCCTGGGGATCTCCCTGTAGCAGCACCGACCACGGGTCGCCCGAAGCAGAGACGGGCCGCCCCTCCCCGGGGCGGTGGTTCCGACCACCGTGAGGAACACCGTCCCGGAACGCCCAGAAGCGCCCCTTCCGACCCCGTCACCGTTCGACGGGAGCCGGGAGGGGCGCTCTTCTCGTGTCCCGGCGGTTTCACGGGTACGAAACACGGCGCAATCCGGGTTTCACCGCGCGACAGTCTCCCTGAAACAGGGGCTTCCTAGCGTCGGGGCCCATGGACACACCGCTGTATACACGGGCTGTCGACGCGGGGGCCGGGACCCCCTCCCGCCGTGACCGCGTCCACGCCCTGATCCGCGAGGAGGTCCTGAGCGGCCGTCTCACGCCGCACACCCGCCTGGGCGAGGTGCGGCTCGCCGAACGCTTCGGGGTCTCCCGCACCCCCGTCCGCGAGTCCCTGGCACGCCTGCACTCCGACGGTCTGGTCGAACGCCGCGACAACGGCTACTACGTCCGCGTCCCCAACCTCCCCGAGCTGCGCGACCTCTACGAACTGAGGGTCGTCCTCGAACTGCGCGGCATCGCCCGGGTCATCGAGGACCCCGCCCTCCGGCACGACAGGGGCGTCCTGACCGCCGAACTGGAGCGCTGGGAGGGGCTGCGCGCCGCTCCTCCCGACCCCGACCCCTCGTTCGTCCTCCTCGACGAGGCCTTCCACACCGCGCTGTCCCGGGCCTCGGGCAACGGCGCCCTCACCGAATCCCTGGTCTCGGTCAACCAGCGCATCCGGCGGGTGCGCATGCACGACTTCCGCACCGAGGACCGGATCGCCTCCACCGTCGCCGAGCACGTCGAGATCGTCGAGCTGCTGCTCGCCGACCGCCTCGACGCGGCCCACCGCGCCCTGCACGAGCACGTGGGCGCGTCCATGGAGGTCGTCCTCGAACGGGCCGGACAGGCCCTGACCCGGATGGTGCTGAGCGCCGACCAGTTCTGACCGCCACTCCCAGCCTCCGACCAGAGGGAGAGCCCCCGTGTTCGACTCCGTGCTCGTCGCCAACCGCGGTGAGATCGCCTGCCGCGTCATCCGCTCCGCCCGCGCGCTCGGCCTGCGCACCGTCGCCGTGTACTCCGACGCCGACGCGGGAGCGCCGCACACCCGCATGGCCGACGAGGCCGTGCGCCTCGGCCCGGCGCCCTCCGCCGAGAGCTACCTGAACATTGAGCGTGTCCTGGCCGCCGCGGTCGCCACCGGCGCCGGGGCCGTCCACCCCGGCTACGGGTTCCTGTCCGAAAGCGCGGAGTTCGCGCACGCGGTCGAGGCGGCCGGGCTCGTGTTCGTCGGACCCGAGCCCCGCCACCTGGAGGAGTTCGGCGACAAGCACACCGCCCGCAAGGCCGCAGCCGCCGCAGGGCTCCCGATGGTGCCGGGCAGCGAGCCCCTCCCCGACGTCGAGCGGGCCGTGGCCGCCGCCGAGGAGATCGGCTATCCGGTCATCCTCAAGTCCACCTCGGGCGGCGGGGGGATCGGACTGCGACCCTGTTTCGACGAAGAGGCGCTGCACTCCGCCTTCGACCAGGTCAGCCGCCTCGCGCGGACCCACTTCGGCGGTGGCGGGGTGTTCGTCGAGCGGTTCGTCTCCCGGGCCCGCCACGTGGAGGTGCAGGTCTTCGGCGACGGCCACGGCGGCGTGGTCACCCTGGGGGACCGCGACTGCTCGCTGCAACGCCGCAACCAGAAGGTGGTGGAGGAGGCACCCGCCCCCGACCTCCCCGACGCCCTGCGGGCCGAACTCCACCGCACCGCCCGCGCGCTCTGCGCCGGGGTGTCCTACCGCAGCGCCGGAACGGTCGAGTTCGTCTATGACGTCGAGCGCGGTGAGGCCTCCTTCCTGGAGGTCAACACCCGCCTCCAGGTGGAGCACCCGGTGACGGAGGAGATCGCCGGGGTGGACCTGGTCGCGTGGATGCTGCGCCTGGCGCTCGGTGAGGACGTGCTCGCGGGGATCCCGCCCGAGGGTCCGGCCCGCACCGGCCACGCCGTCGAGGCCCGCGTGTACGCGGAGGACCCGGCGCACGACTTCCGGCCCAGTGCCGGGCTGCTCACCCGGGTGGAGGCCCCCGCCGACGTCCGCGTGGACGGCTGGGTGGAGGCGGGGCAGCGGGTGACCAGCGACTACGACCCCATGCTCGCCAAGGTGATCGTGCGCGGAAGTGACCGCGAGGACGCGCTGGACCGGCTGGGCCGTGCCCTGGCCGGGGTGCGGATCGACGGCGTCCAGACCAACCTGGGCCTGCTGCGCGCTCTGAGCGACCACGAGGACGTGCGAGCGGCCGCGCACACCACCGCCACGTGCGCGACGGTCGGCGACCCCGAACCCCGGGTCGAGGTGGAGCGCGCGGGCACCCTCACCACCGTCCAGGACTTTCCGGGCCGCACCGGGTACTGGCAGGTGGGTGTTCCTCCGTCGGGGGCCATGGACGACCTCTCGCTGCGCCTGGGCAACACCGCTCTGGGCAACCCGGAGGGCGCCCCGGGCCTGGAGTGCACGATGGAGGGACCGTCGCTGCGTTTCACCGACGCCACCACCGTGTGCGTGACCGGGGCACCCGCCGACGTCACCGTGGACGGAGCTCCCGTACCCCGGTGGGAGCCGGTCGAGGTGCCCTCTGGGGGCCTGCTGGACGTCGGGGCGGCCCCGGGGCCGGGCATGCGCACCTACGTGCTCTTCCGGGGCGGTCTGGACGTTCCCGAGTACCTGGGCAGCGCGGCCACGTTCACCGCCGGTGAGTACGGCGGGCACGCGGGCCGGGAGCTGCGCCCGGGTGACGTGCTCCGCGTGGCCCCGCCCGGCGCCGACCAGGCCCCGGCCTCCCCCGTGCCCGAGGGGAGACGCCCCCGGTTCCCGGACACCGCCGCCGGGGAGCCGCCCCGTGACGGCACGCACTGGGACGTGGAGGTCTCCGAGGGCCCGCACGCCGCCCCCGAGTTCCTCACCCGCGAGGGTCTGGCCGACTTCCTCGCCACTTCCTGGCGGGTCCATCCGCAGTCCGCCCGCAACGGCGTCCGCCTGTCCGGACCCAAGCAGACCTGGGCCCGCCCGGACGGCGGCCAGGCCGGGCTGCACCCCTCCAACGTGCACGACACCGCCTACTCCGTGGGCGCCGTCAACCTCTCCGGAGACACCCCGGTGCTCCTCGGGCCGGACGGCCCCAGCCTCGGCGGGTTCGTCTGCCCGGTCACCGTGGTCTCCGGCTCCCGGTGGAAGATCGGCCAGCTGCGCCCCGGCGACACCGTGCGGTTCCGCCCGGTCACCGAGGTCGCCGCCGAGCGGCTGCACACGGAGCCGACCGCCGCGCCGCTCCTGCGCCACACCGGTGCGGACGGCGACGACGGCGTCCTGGCCCGCGTCCCCGCCGGTGAGGGCACCCCCGAGGTCACCTACCGCCGCGGCGGCCACGACAACCTCCTGGTCGAATACGGCCCGATGGTGCTCGACCTCGGCCTGCGCATGCGCGTACACGCCCTCATGGCCGCCCTGGACCGGCACGCGCCCGCGGGGATCGTGGACACCACGCCCGGTGTGCGCTCCCTGCACCTGCACACCGACCCGGAGGTGCTGCCGCTGCGCACGCTGCTGGGGGTGCTCCTGGAGATCGAGGCGGGGCTGCCGCCCACCTCCCGTCTGCGGGTGCCCAGCCGCACCCTGCGCCTGCCGATGTCCTTCGACGACCCCTCCATCCACGAGGCCATCGCGCGCTACGGCACCGGCGTGCGCGACGACGCCCCCTGGAACCCCGACAACATCGAGTTCATCCGCCGGGTCAACGGCCTGGACTCCGTGGAGCGCGTGCGGGAGATCGTCTTCGACGCCTCCTACCTGGTGCTCGGTCTGGGCGACGTGTACCTGGGCGCGCCCGCCGCGACCCCGCTGGACCCGCGACACCGCCTGGTCACCACCAAGTACAGTCCCGCGCGGACCTGGACCCCCGAGGCCGGAGTGGGGATCGGCGGCGCGTACCTGTGCGTGTACGGCATGGAGAGCCCCGGCGGCTACCAGCTGATCGGCCGCACCGTGCCGATCTGGTCCGGGCTGCGCCAGTACGGGCAGTTCGAACCGGGCACCCCCTGGCTGCTGCGGTTCTTCGACCGGATCACCTGGTACCCGGTGGAGGCCGGGGAACTCCTGGACATCCGCGCGGACCTGCTCGCCGGACGCCACGAACTCCGGATCACCCAGGGCGAGTTCGTGCTCGCCGACCACGAACGCTTCCTGGCCGAGAACGCGGAGTCCATCCGGGAGTTCGAGAGCCGACGCGAGGCGGCCTTCGAGGAGGAACGGCTGCGGTGGGAGGCGGCGGGGGAGTTCGAGGACCGCCCCGACCCCGAGCCGGTCGCACACGAGGAGCTGACCCCACCGCCCGGATCGACCCTCGTGGAGGCGCCCCTGTCCGCGAGTGTGTGGAAGGTGGACGTGGAACCGGGGGAGACCGTGGAGGAGGGACAGCCCGTCGTGCGCCTGGAGGCCATGAAGCTGGAGGTGGTGGTCCGGGCGCCCGTCGCCGGAACCGTCACCGAGGTCCTGGTCGGCCCCGGACAGAGACTGGATCCGGGCCGAGCCGTGGCCGTCATCGCCGAGGAAGGGACCGCCTGATGCCCACACCCACCGAGCGCGTACGCGCCGCCTACCGACGGATCGCCGAGGCCGACCGGCCGGAGGTCTGGATCACCCTGCGACCCGAGGAGGAGGTGGTGGCGGAGGCCGGGGCGCTGGAGGAGCGACTGGCCGCGGCCGCCGGGACACCGGAGGCCGAGCGGATTCCGTTGGCCGGGACGCTCGTGGCGGTCAAGGACAACATCGACGTCGCGGGCCTGCCCACCACGGCCGCGCACCCGGGGTTCGCGCGCACGCCCGACGTGAGCGCGACCGCCGTGGAACGCCTGGTGGCGGCCGGTGGGCTGGTGCTGGGCAAGACCAACATGGACCAGTTCGCCACCGGGCTCGTGGGGACACGAAGCCCCTACGGCGCCGTCCGCAACGCCCTCGACCCCGCCCGGATCTCCGGTGGGTCGAGTTCGGGATCGGCCGTGGCGGTGGCCCTGGGGATCGTCGACGTCGCCCTCGGCACCGACACCGCCGGGTCCGGCCGGGTGCCCGCGGCGCTGCACGGGATCGTCGGTCTCAAGCCCACCCTCGGCCTGGTCCCCAACACGGGGGTCGTGCCCGCCGCGAGGCCCTACGACACCGTCACCGTGTTCGCACCGGACCTGGCCACCGGCCAGCGCGCCCTGGCCGTGGTCACCGGGCCAGATCCGAGGGACCCGGCCAGCCGCGGCTGGCCCGCCGACGTCCGGCTGGCCCCGCGCGACCCCGCCCGGATCGCGGTCCCCACCGAAGAGGGACTGGCCCCGCTCAGCGAAGCGGAACGGGACACCTTCCAACGGGCCGTGGACCGGTTCGCCGAAGCGGGAGCGGTTGTGGAGCGGGTCGACGTCGCCCCGCTGCTGGAGGCCGCACGGCTGCTGTACGACGGGGCGATCGTCGCCGAACGCCACGCCGCCGTGGGGGAGTTCCTGGAGGCGCACCGCGGGGACGGGCGCTCCGACCCCACGGTCGCAGGGATCATCCTGGCCGCCGCGGACCTCCCGGCCAGCCGTCTCGCCGCCGACCAGCACCGGCTGGCCGGGTACAGGGCGACCGCGCGGGCGCTCCTGAGCGGGTTCGACGGCCTCCTGGTACCGACCACGGTCGGTCACCCGACGCTGGACGAGGTGGCCGCCGACCCGGTGGGCACCAACTCCCGGCTGGGGACCTACACCAACTTCGTCAACCTCCTCGACCTCGCCGCCGTCGCGGTCCCCGCCGGTACCGCCGACGGACACCCGTTCGGGGTCACGGTGGTCACCGACGCCTTCGACGACCAGGTGGCCCTGGACCTGGCCGGGCTCCTCACCGGGGCCGAGCCCGGCCCGGCCCTGCCCGCCAACGGGCTGGAGCTGGCCGTGTTCGGCGCGCACCTGCGCGGACAGCCGCTCAACCACCAGCTCACCGACCTCGGCGCGCGGTTCGTGGAGGCCACCACGACCAGCGGGGACCACCGGATGGTCGCCCTGCGCACGACCCCGCCCAAACCGGGTCTGCTGCGGGTGGACAGCGGGGGGTCGGCGCTGCGCTGCGAGGTCTGGGAGATCTCCCCGGCCGGGTTGGGCGCCTTCCTCGCCGCGCTGCCCGCACCGATGACACTCGGCGCGGTCACCCTCGCGGACGGCCGCACCGTGGTGGGTTTCGGCTGCGAACCGGCAGCCGCGGTGGGAGGCGAGGACATCACCCACCACGGCGGCTGGATCGCCTACCTGGAGTCCCTGGAGTCCCTGGAGTCCCTGGGGTAGCGGGGCGGCCGCGCCGGTTCAGATCCCTCGGTCGCGTCCCGCCCAGAGCGCGACCACGGTCTGGACCAGCGCCAGGCCGCCCACCAGCACCAGGACCAGGTCCGTCGAGCCGGTGAGCTGGATCAGCACCCCGGCCGCGACCGGACCGCACGCGGCGAGCAGATAGCCCATGGACTGCGCCATGCCGGACAGCCGGGTGGTCTCCGTCTGGGTACGGCCGCGCAGGCCGATCAGGGACAGGGCCACCACGATCGAACTCCCCGTGCCCGCGCCCGCCACCATGATCCACAGCGGACCCCAGGCCGGGACCCACAGGAGACCGGCCATGGCCACCACGATGAGCAGGCTCACCGCCAGGCAGGCGGGGCGCTGCTCCGCGCGCCGCCCCATCAGAGTGGTGATCGCCAGTCCGGCCACCACACCGGTGATCTGGAACGCGAACAGGTGCCACCCGGCGGTCTGCGGACTCACGCCGCGTGCGGCCTCCACGCTCGGCAGCCAGTTGATCAGCGTGAAGTAGGCGGTGGACTGGAGCCCCATGAACGCGGTGACCAGCCACGCGGTCGACGAACGCCACACCGAGCCGGTGGGTTCGGCGGGGGTGTCGGCCGAGGCGGTGACGGGCACGGGGGAGGGCACCCAGCGCATCCGTGCGGCCCAGACCAGCAGCGCGAGCGCCACCGGGACGGCCCACAGGGCCAGCGAGGCCCGCCAGCCGCCCGCGAGCGCCGCGAGCGGAACGGACAGACCGGCGCCCAGGGCGGCGAACCCGGTCATCACCGAGGAGGACACCCCGGTGAACAGGGCGATCCGCCTCGGATGGTCGCGCCGCAGGATCACCGGGACCAGCACGTTCCCGAAGGCGATCGCGGCGCCGACCATGGCGGTGCCCAGCCACAGGGTCGCCAGGGTCGGGAGGGACCGGACCAGGATTCCGGTGGCCAGGAGGGCCAGCGCGGCCAGGACCACCCGGTCCACGCCCCATCGGGCGGCGGGGCCGTGCACGATCGAGGAGAAGAGGGCGAAGCCGAGCAGGGGGAGCGCGGTGAGCACGCCCAGAGCGCTGTCGGACAGCCCGGTGGTGGCGCCCACGGACCCCAGGACGGGGCCGACCGAGGTCAGTGCGGGTCGCAGGCAGGAGGCGATCACCAGGACCGAGCCCATGGCCAGGGCGGCGCGCGGCCAGGCGCGGGCGGGGGCCCGTGTGGTGGGGGCGCTCACTGCTCCCCGTCCTCGACGACGGCGCTGATGAACCCGAGTTCGTCGGCGAGCTCCGTGGCGATGGCGCGGGCGTGCTCGGGGGAGCCGTCCTCGATCGCGGCGAGCAGGCCCTCATGCAGGTCGTTGAGGCCCTGCGCCTCGGGCAGGGAGGTGGTGCGCCGGATGGACTCCACCACGTTCTCCCGGAGCGCGTCGTAGAGGCGGGTGAGCAGCGGGTTGTGGGCGGCCTCCACCACGGCGCGGTGGAAGCGGGAGTCGGCGGCCACGTAGGCGTTCACGTCGTCGGCGCGCTCGGCCTCGACACGGGCCGCGACGGCCTCGCGCATGGCGTCCAGGTGGGCGTCGGTGCGGTGGCGGGCGGCGCGTTCGGCGGCGGCGACCTCCAGAACGGCGCGGACGTCCAGGACGTGTTCGAACTCGGTGCCGCCGCCCTGCCGGAGCAGACCGGTGAGCTCGTCGCTGGCCCGGACGTAGGTGCCGTCACCCACCCGCGGCTCCAGGAGCCCCGCGGCGGTGAGGGCGCGCAGGGCCTCGCGGACGGTGCCCCGGCTGACCCCGAGCTCCTCGGCGAGGCTCTTCTCGCCGGGGATGCGGCTGTGGACGGCCCAGTCCCCGGCGGAGATGCGGTCCCTGAACTGCCTGCTGACCTGCACGACCAGGGGTTCGGCCCGGGTGGGCTGGGTCATGGACGTCACGGTGGGCCTCCTGGTTGTCCGACATTTGCACGGTCGGTCGCGCAGGGAGTCTAGGCACCGGACACCCGCGCCCACAAGGGCACCACCCGGGCGGGCGCTCTGCTCCCGTGCTCGCGCGGATGACACGACGGAGCCCCGCCACGGACGTGACGGGGCTCGCGGAGGTCGGTGCCTAGTCCTGCGGGGCGCGACGGGGACGGCGCGGGCGGGAGGACCCACCCGAGCGCGGGCCGCCGTAGCCGCCGCCACGCGGACCACCCTGGCCGCGCGGGCCGCGCGGGCGGTTCTCACGACGCGGCTCGGCGGGCAGGCTGACCGGAACGCCGGACGGGACGCGGGCGCCGGTCACGCGGGCCAGCTCCGGGTCCTCGGCGTGGTCCACCTGGGCGATCTGCGGCTCGATCCGAGCGCGGTACATCAGGCGGCTCATGTCGCGGCGCTGGTTGGGCGTCACGAGCGTGACCACGTTGCCGGACTCGCCCGCGCGGGCGGTACGGCCGCCGCGGTGCAGGTAGTCCTTGTGGTCGGTGGGCGGGTCGATGTTCACGACCAGGTCCAGCCCGTCCACGTGGATGCCGCGCGCGGCCACGTTCGTGGCGATCAGCGCGGTCACCGTGCCCTCCTTGAACTGCTTGAGGGTGCGGGTGCGCTGCGGCTGGGAGCGTCCGCCGTGCAGCGGGGCCGCCCGGACGCCGCTGGCCAGCAGGTGCTGCGCCATCCGGTCCACCGCGTGCTTGGTGTCCAGGAACATGATGACCTGGCCGTCACGGGCAGCGATCGCGGTGGCGGTGGCCTGCTTGTCCGCGTGGGACACGTGCAGGAGGTGGTGCTCCATCGTCGAGACCGCGCCCTCGGACGGGTCGACCGAGTGGACGACCGGGTCCTTGAGGAAGCGGCGCACCAGCTGGTCCACGTTCCGGTCCAGGGTGGCCGAGAACAGCAGACGCTGCCCGTCGGCGGGAACCTGCTCCAGGATCGCGGTGACCTGCGGCATGAAGCCCATGTCGGTCATCTGGTCGGCCTCGTCGAGCACCACGGCCTCGACCTGGTCCAGGACGCAGTCGCCGCGCTCCATCAGGTCGCGCAGACGACCCGGGGTGGCCACGACCAGCTCCACGCCCTGACGCAGGGAGCGGGCCTGGCGGTGGATGGGCATGCCGCCCACCACGGTCGCCATGCGCACCCGCACCGAACGGGCGTAGGGCGTGAGGGAGTCGGTGACCTGCTGGGCGAGCTCACGGGTCGGCGCCAGCACCACGGCCATCGGGTGCCGCTCCTCGGCCTTGCGGCCGTCGAGACGGGCCAGCAGGGCCAGACCGAAGGCGAGCGTCTTGCCCGAACCGGTCTGGCTGCGGCCCAGGACGTCCCGGCCGGCCAGCGAGTTCGGCAGGGTGGCCGCCTGGATCGTGGAGGGCGTGGTCAGACCCTGGCGGGTCAGCGTCTCCTTCAGCGCGGCGGGCATCTCCAGCGCCTGGAAGTCGTCCACCGGGTCCAGCCCGGGAACGACGGTCTGGGGAAGGGCGAACTCGCCGCCGGAGAAGCGCGAGCCGCCGCCCTGGCCGCCGCCGCGCCGGGGACCGTCGAAGGAACGACGGGGGCGCGGGCGGCCGTACGAGCCGGATCCGCCACGGGAACCGTAGCCGGTGTTGTTGGAGGAGCGATCACGACGTGCGTTGGCACGGGGATGGTTCACAGATGACCTTTCGCCGACGACATAGGCCGGGTCGGAAGTCCACAGCAGTGCTTCGGCGAGTGACACCGAAGTTGCGTGGGGGAAAATACTTCGATATCCACGGCCCACGTGAAGAACTGGGGGTCGTGGCGGGTGAACCGGTGCCTGTCGGAGAACGACTGCCAGAAGACCGGCTCTGGGAACGGCACCGTGGTGATCTGATCCGAAGAAGTCCAACGGACACCACGACCGCAACCTCACGAACCTAGCACACGGCCTCCCAGCTGGCGGAAATCGCGACTGTGGCACTGCGCACCGTACGGCGGAGGGCCCCGCCGCCCGATCGCGGGGGAGACGGGGCCCTCCGGGGGAGCGCTAGGCGTCGCGCTCCGTGGCGGCGAGGTCGTCGAACGCCGTGTTCTCGGTGGGTTTCACGCCGGTCAGGTAGCCCGCGCGGGCGATGGCGTTGCCGCCGACCGCCGCCGTGGCCAGCTGGATCAGCAGCGCCAGTCCGATCTTGACCGCGTTCTCCACGGTCGGGTAGTGCAGGAGCAGGCCGAGCAGCACCAGGGCCGTCCCGAGCCCGCCCGCGATCCCCACGCCGCTGAGCCGGGCGTAGAAGTCCTGGAGGCGGAGCAGTCCGACCGCCCCGACCAGGAACACCAGGGCGCCCGCGACCATGCAGACGATCCCGGCGACGTCCAGCGCGTTCATCGCTTACCTCCGGTGATCAGGCGGGCCAGGGACAGGGCGGCCAGGAAGCCGATCAGCGCGCACACCAGGACGATGTCCACGACCAGCTCGGTGTCCAGCCGGAAGCCGAGCATGGCGACCAGCCCCACGAAGCCGAAGAAGACGACGTCGGAGGCGGCGCCCCGGTCGGCGGCCGACGGCCCGGTCAGGATGCGGTAGGCGGCGATGGCCATGGCCAGCACGATGGCCGCCAGGCCGATGTCGATGAGCTGCATCAGTTCCGTTCCCCCTCGGCCGGGACGCTCTCCGGAGGCCCCGACGGGCGGGTGACCCCCAGGACGCGGTCCTCCATCGCGTGGATGTCCTGCTGGAAGGACGCGCGGTCCTCCACGTACAGCCCGTGCACCCAGAGGGTGGCGGGGTCCCGGCGCACGGCCACCGTGACCGTCCCCGGAGTCAGGGAGATCAGGTTGGCCAGCAGGGTGAACTCGAAGTCGGTCCGGCAGCGGACCGGGACCTCCACGAAGGCCGGGGTCGCGGAACTGCCCGGGGTGAGGATGTCCCACATCACCTGGAGGGAGGTCTTCACGATCTCGGCGCCCGCGTAGAAGGGGAACCAGAGCACACGGGGTGCCCACATCGGGTGGATCATCGTCCCAGCACCGCCTCGACGTATCCGGAAGTGTCCAGGAGCCCGGCCGCGGCCTGCGCGCTGAGGTCGAGCAGGACCTGCGCGCCCAGGCCGATGCCCAGGGTCGTGGCTGTCAGGATCAGGCCCGGCACGATCAGCGCGGTCCGGATCTTCGGTGTGGCGCGCGTCGCGGTGGCGACCGCACCGTCGGAGCCCGCCTCGACGGGCGCCGGGTCGTCCTCGTCCGGGGCCCTGCCCCAGAACACTCCGCCCCAGATCTTCAGCATCGACATGAGGGTGATCAGGCTGACCGCGATCATCACCGCCATGGCGGTCCACTGGGCGTCGTCCACGGCCGCCACGACCAGGGTCAGCTTGGCGACGAACCCGGAGAACGGCGGCAGGCCGGCCAGGGACAGGGCGGCCCCCATGAACACCAGGGCCAGGAGCGGCTCCCGCCTGGCGATCCCGCCGAGCCGGTCCAGCGCGCCCGTGCCGTAGGTGTGCTCGATCGCGCCGGTGGACAGGAAGAGCGACGCCTTCACGATCATGTGGTGGATCAGATAGAAGATGCCCGCCATGAGCCCGAGCTCGGTGAACAGGGCGACCCCGAGCAGGATGTACCCGATCTGGCTGATCATGTGGAACACCAGGATCGAACGGGTGGTGCCCTCGCCGACCGCGCCCATCACGCCGATCAGCATGGTGAGGGTGAAGGCCACCACGCCGATCCACAGGAACTTCGCGTCCCCGTCGAAGACCAGCGCGTACAGGCGGTAGATCGCGTAGATCGCCACCTTGGTGTGCAGGCCGGAGAACAGGGCGGTGATCGCCGGGGAGGCGGCCGGGTAGGTGCGGGCCAGCCAGCCGTGCACCGGGACGACGGCGGCCTTGATCGACAGGGCGAGGATGACCACGCCCATGCCGACCGCGACCACCGGGTCGTCCTTCGCGGCCCCGGCCAGCTCGCCCATGTGCACGGTCCCGGCGGCGGCGTAGACCAGCGCCACACCCGCGAGGAAGATCGTGGAGGTGAGGAGGTTGACCGTGACGTAGATCCGTCCGGCCCGCAGCCTGCCCATGGCACCGAGCATCGCCAGCAGCCCGTACGAGGGCAGCAGCATGACCTCGATGAACACGAACATGTTGAAGATGTCGCCGGTGAGCAGAGCGCCGGACACACCGGCCGTCAGCACCAGGACCAGCGGGGAGAAGAACGACCGCCGGTCGTCCTCGGTGGCGATCGCGAACACCGAGCACACCAGGGCCAGCAGCGAGGTGGTCCACAGCATGAGCGCGCTGAGGACGTCGGCGACGAACGGGATGGCGACCCCGTCCTGCCACAGGCCCACGTTGTGGGCGAACACGGCGCCGTCCCGGGTGAGCCAGACCAGTCCGGAGGCACCGAGCAGCGACACCGTGGTGGGCAGGAGCAGCAGGATCCGGCGCAGCCACAGGGGGCCGCGCAGGACGGTCAGCAGTCCGGCGCCGACCAGCGGCACCGCGACGAAGAGAGGCAGCAGCGCCGCGTTCATGAGGCGTCCTCGGTGTCGTCGTCGCTGCCGGAGGCGGCGAGGGTGAGCATGTAGATCGCGATGGAGAAGGCGATCACGATCGCGGTGAGCACGAACGCCTGGGGCAGCGGATCGGCCGCCGTGGGCGCGGTGCCGAACTGGAGCAGGGGCAGGTCACGGCGGTACACGCCACCGGCCGACATGATCAGCAGGTTGACGGCGTGGCCCACCAGGATGAGGCCCAGGACGATACGCACCATGCCGCGCTGGAGCATCAGGTAGACGCCCCCGGCGACCATGACGCCGATGGTGATGGCGAGGGTCATCGCTTGCCTCCCGTGGTGGAGCCGTCCAGGTCGTGTGCGCCGGTGTCCGAACCGTCGTCCGAACCGCGTGTGCCCGGACTGCCGCGTTCGAGTCCCAGCTCGTTGAGCGCGGTGAGCAGGACGCCCACCACCGCCAGGTAGACGCCGACGTCGAAGACGAACGCCGTGGTGAAGTGGAAGTAGTCGCCCCAGGCCAGCGGGATCTCCGCGTGCAGCGGCTTGAGGAACGAGCCCTCCAGGTAGCCGAGGAACCCGGAGAACGCGGCGACGAGCACACCGGCCCCGATGATCACGGGGTAGGCCAGGCGGATGCGTGCCGCCCTGTCGCTGGCCGCCGACAGGTAGGTCAGCGCGAAGCCCGCACCGCCCACGAGACCGGCGATGAACCCGCCGCCGGGTTCGTTGTGGCCGCGGAACAGCAGGTACAGCGACCAGACGACCAGCAGCGGCATCAGGAAGCGGCCCACCGTGCGCATCAGGACCGTGTTGTCGGTGGGGTCGTGTGCGGCGTTGGCCGTCCCCACGACCACCCGGCGCGAGGAGTGCACCGGGAGCAGGTCGCTGGACCGGATCACCGCGATGATGATCAGGCCCGCCACACCGAGCACGGTGAGTTCGCCCAGGGTGTCCAGCGCGCGGTAGTCGACCAGGATCGTGTTGACCACGTTGGTGCCGCCGGTGTCCTCCGGGGCGTGCGCCAGGAGGTAGTCGGCCACGGGCGACAGCTCGCGCCGACCGGTGAGGGCGTAGGCGGCCAGACCGGCGGCCAGACCGGCGCCGATCGCGATCGCGGCGGTCAGGACGGTGCGACGCCTCCGCACCTTGTGGAAGCGGCGCGGCAGGCGGCGCAGCACCAGCACCGCGACCACCACGGTCAGGATCTCCACCAGCAGCTGGGTGAGGGCCACGTCGAAGGCGCCCAGGAAGAACAGCCACAGGGCGACGGTGAACCCGGCGACGCCGACCAGGGCCAGCCCCGCCATCCGGGAACGGGTGATCACGGCGGCGCCGACGGCCACGACCATCAGACCCACGAGGAGCCAGTCCAGGCCCATCGAGGTCTGCCCTGCCAGCGGCGGCAGGTCCAACCGGAACACCACGGTGACCAGGGCCAGCGCGATGATCAGCACCATCGGCACCCCCAGGTGGAAGGCGGGGGAGTCGTTGCGGGTGAGGTCGCCGGTGCGCCTGCCCGCCCGGATGACCCCGTCGTACAGGGCCTCGAAGACCCCCACACCCGTCACCGGGACGAGGTCGCGCCCGGCCAGTGCCTCACCGGAACGGCTCCGCCAAGACAGCAGCGCGCCCAGACCGATCGCCAGCGCGGACATGCCGAGCGCGGCGTTGAACCCGTGCCACAGCAGCAGGTGCGCGTCGGCCTCCTGGTGGGTGGCGTTCAGGGCCACCTCGTTGACCAGCGGGTCCAGGGCCGGGACGGTCAGGCCGAGCAGCACGCCGCCCAGGGAGGCGAGGACCGCGGGGAGCCAGAAGCCGGAGCTCGCCTCGGTCGCGGTGCGCTCCCGGGCGTCGCCCCTCGGCTCGCCCCAGAAGGCCCCGTACACGAACCGGAACGAGTACGCGAAGGTGAACGCGGCCGCCGCGACCGCGACGGCACCGGCCACCGGGCCGAACCAGGCGGGGCCGGGCGCGTGCAGCAGCGACTCGAAGAGGTTCTCCTTGCTGATGAACCCGAGCAGCGGCGGGATGCCCGCCATGGACAGCGCGGACAGCGCGGCGACGGTCGCGGTCACCGGCATCCGCCGACGCAGACCGCCCAGCTGACGCAGGTCGCGGGTGCCGGTCTGGTGGTCGACCAGGCCGACCACCATGAACAGCGCGGACTTGAAGAGGGCGTGCGCCACGGTGTGCACGGCCGCCGCGACCAGTGCGGCGGGGGTGCCCACACCGATGACCGCCACCAGGAAGCCGAGCTGGCTCACGGTGGAGAAGGCGGCGAGCCTCTTGAGGTCGTGCTGTTGCAGGGCGAAGACCGCGCCGATCACCGCCGTGGTCAGGCCCAGGGTGATGAGGAGGGTGTTCCACACCATCAGATCGCCGAAGGCGGGCGTGAAGCGCATGGCCAGGTAGATACCGGCCTTGACCATCGCGGCCGCGTGCAGGTAGGCGCTGACCGGAGTGCTCGCCGCCATGGCGTCCGGCAGCCAGTAGTGGAACGGGAACTGCGCCGACTTCGTGAACACGGCGACGGCGACCAGCACGGCCACCAGCGACGCGAACCCGGTGTCCTGGGTCCAGGACGTGTCGGCCAGGATCGCGCTCAGCTGCGTGGTGCCGGTGCGCACGATCAGCAGCACGACCGCGGCGAGCAGCGCGAGGCCGCCCATGGCGGTGAGCAGGAACGTGCGGATCGCCGGGCGACTGGCCGACACCCCGGACAGGCCGATCAGGTAGAACGACGCGATGGTGGTGAGCTCCCAGAACACGAAGAGCAGCACCACGTCGTCGGCCAGGACCAGACCCGTCATCGCCAGCGCGAAGAGGGACATCAGGAAGTAGAAGCCGAGGCGGCGGCCGGGCGGGAAGTACCGGGTCGAGTACGCCATGATCAGCGCGCCGATGCCGGTCACCAGCATGGTGAACAGCCAGCCGAGGCCGTCCATGCGCAGGTGGAACGAGACCCCGATCTGCGGCATCCAGGGCCGGGAGAACTCCAGGGGGACCCCGGCGCCCAGGACCTGCGGCGCCTGGGCGGCCACCAGCAGGGCCAGGCCGAGGAACACGGCGGAGACGGGCCAGCCCGCGTTACGGCCCAGCAGTCTGTCCAGTAAGGGTGTGATCGCGACGGTCAGTGCGAGCACGATCATCAGAAGCAGCAGCACCAAGCCACTGTCCTTTCACGGCGTTGAGCCGCGCGGCGGAGGCACGGCGGACCGAGGGCGGGCCGGTGCGGTGCGCGCGGCGACACGGATGAGGAGGATTCGGGACGCGTCGGAGGGACGCGGTCAGCCGGGTCCCGGCGGGCAGGAACTGAGTTCGCCGTGCGCGTTGGTGCCCCACGAGGTGGTGTAGCCGTTGGTGCCGTGCGGGCGGGGGTTTCCGATCGGGAGCTTGTGGCGCTCACCGAAGCGGCTTCTGCGCATCTCGCGCGCAGGCTTCACACTGGTCGTGGTCATACGGTGTGCTCCGGACATGGCTCGTAGGGACGCCGACCAGTCTTCCCGGCACACCTGTGGCGCGAGTGGCGCCGCGCCCATGTTCGTCGATGGTGGAGCATATGTCCAGTTCCGGCCATGTTTCGCCGGGGACAGAAGGTACCAACGAGCACAGGACGCTCCAGCCAATATAGTGCCTGAACAGGTACTATGCCCGTGGTCGCCGAACCGGTCGCTGTGGGTGAGCGGCGGTTGGTCGAACTGGGGAAACGCGCGTAGAGTGCCGGTCAGGTGTGCCGGGAAGACTGGTCGGCGAAGCGCTGACCCCTACCCGAAACCAGGTGCGTCCATGTCGGAGACCACTCTTCACGGAGCTCGCGTCTACCGTTCCGAACTCGCTGAGCGGACCGTCCGAGGATGGTGCCGCGAGCGGCTCGACGAGTACCCGGACCTGGTCTTCCTCCCTGAGATCACCACGTCGATCGGCCCGACCCGCGCCTTCCGCATGCCCGGCGGCCCCGGGACCCCGGTGGTGGTCCTCAGCGGCACCAACTTCAACAGCGCGCTCAGTGCCTCACCCGCCTCCGACATGACGGCGGAGCGGGACGTCTACCTCGTGGACCTGCCCGGTCAGCCCGGGCTGAGCTGCGGGGTGCGCCCCCGGGGACACCGTGCCGAGGCCTACGGAAGATGGTTGGACGAGGTGCTGCCCGAACTGGTGGACCGGCCCGCGGTGGTGCTCGGGCACTCCCTGGGCGCGGCGGTCGCGCTGGCCTCCAGCCCCCGCGAAATGGTCAGGGGTCTGGTGCTGGTGAACCCGGCCGGGCTGACCAGCGCCGCCACCCCGCCCGAGCTGATGCGGGTGACCCTGCCCTGGATGATCGGTCCGCGCGACGACAAGAGCACGCGGCTGCTCAACTTCATGAGCGGTCCCGACTTCCGCCACCCCGTCCACCCCTTCGCCTCGTGGATGACGATGGTCGGCAAGCACTGCCGGACCAGCCTGGCCCCGGGGCCGCTCCCCACGGAGTCGCTGCTGGCCTGGCAGGGGCACAACGTCACCGTGGCCACCGGTTCGGACGACGTGTTCTTCTCCCCGGCCCGCCTGCACGGCCCGGCCCGCCGGTTCCTGGACACCGACCTGCACGTGCTGGAGAAGGCGGGCCACCTGGCCCCCTACGAGTTCCCCGAGCAGGTCCGCGAACTGGTTCGGCAGGCAGCCTGACCCGCGGGGCCGGGGTGGACCCCGCCCACTCGGGGAAGACTCACCGCATGGGCCAACAGGACGACGTCGTCGCACTGGACGAGATCCGCCGGGGCATGGGCGCGCTCGTGGGAGGCAAGGCCGCCCACCTCGGCGAGATGGTCGCGGCCGGGGAGCGGGTACCCGCCGGGTTCTGCGTCACCACCGCCGCGTACGCCTCGGGGACGGTGCCCGCCGAGCGGGTCACCCGGGCCTACGAGGCCCTGGGCGGGGGCAGGGTCGCGGTGCGCTCCAGCGCGACCGCGGAGGACCTGCCCGACGCCAGCTTCGCCGGACAGCAGGACACCTACCTCGATGTCGAGGGCGCGGACGCCGTCGTGGACGCGGTCAGGCGCTGCTGGGACTCCCTCGACAACGAACGCGCCGCCTCCTACCGGCGGGCCAACGGCATCGACCGGGCCGACGTGCGCATGGCGGTCGTGGTGCAGCGGATGGTCGACGCCGCCACCGCCGGGGTCATGTTCACCGCCGATCCGCTCACCGGTTCCCGGACCCGGACCGTGTTCGACGCCGTTCGCGGATCGGGCGCCGCGGTCGTGGACGGCTCGGTCGAACCCGACCACTACGCGGTCGACGACGGGCGCGTCCCCGACCTGCCCGAGGGCTGCCTCACCCGGGAGCGGGTCCTCGAACTGGTCGCGACCGGGCGGCGCCTCCAGGGGCTCTTCGGATCCCCGCAGGACGTCGAGTGGTCCCACGACGGCGACGGCACCCTGTGGTTGCTCCAGTCCCGGCCCGTCACCGCCCTCTTCCCCCTGCCCCCGCAGGACCTGCCCGACCAGCCCCGCTTCTACATGGAGATCGGGCACATGCAGGGCATGCTCAGACCCTTCACCCCGCTCGGCCTGTCCCTGCTCCAGCGGGTGTGGAACCGCTGGTGGTCGGGGAGCGGGTCCACCACCGACACCGCCGGTCCCGATCCCCTGATGGTCGACATCGGGAGTCGGCTGTACGTCGACCTGTCCGCCTTCCTGCGGAGCGCTCCGCTCCGTCGGAGACTGCCCGCGGGCATGGAGGTGTACGGACCACGGGTGCGCGCGGCGGTGGAGCACGTGCTCGGTGACCCGCGTTTCGCCCCCCGCCCCGGACTGCCGTTCTCCGCGTCCACGGCCGTCCGGGTCGCCGCTGTCGTCCTGCCGTCCCTGGCCGGGGTCGGGTACGCGCTGGCCCGGCCCCGAGCGGCCCGGGCCCGCGCCCAGGCGGCCGTGGCCCGCCTGCGCGCCCTGCGCGGTCCGGGAGCGGAGGCGAGCCCGGCACGACGGCTGGACTGGGTCACCGGAAGCGCCTTCGACGCCATGCTCGGCCGCGACCTACGGGAGGTGATCGGTCCGGTCTTCGCCGGGATCGTCACCGCCACGGCCCCGGCGGCCCTGCTTCACGGAGTCGCCACCAAGGAGGAGACCGACACCGTGCTGGGCGGGCTGCCGCACAACGTCACCACGGAGATGGACCTGGCCCTGTGGGGGATCGCCGAGCGCGCCCGCGCCCACGGGGACCTGTTCACCGGCACGCCCCCGGAGGAGCTCGCCGCCCGCTACCTGCGCGGCGAACTGCCGGACGTCGGGGTGGACGCCTTCCTGGACTCCTACGGGCACCGTGCGGCGGGCGAGGTGGACATCGGCGTGCCCCGATGGAGCGAGGACCCCGCCCCCGTCTTCGGATCGGTCGCCAACTACCTGCGCCTGGAGGATCCGGACCTGGCACCGGACCGCAGGTTCGAGCGGGCCGGTGCCGCCGCCGAGACCAGGCTCGCCGAACTCGGATCGCGGGCCGTGCGCGAACGCCCCGTGCGCGGTGCGGTCGCCGCCTTCCTCATGCGCCGCTCGCGCGAACTCGGGGGGATGCGGGAGTACGCCAAGTTCGCCTGGCTGGTGCCGTTCGCGGAGATGCGCCGCCAACTGCTCCTCACAGGGGAGGGCCTGGCCGCCCAGGGGCTGTTGGCCAGGGCCGACGACGTCTTCTTCCTGCGTGTGCACGAGATCCGCGCGGCCGCGCACGAAGGCGCAGACCAGCGGGACCTGGTGGTCGAGCGCCGCCGCTTCCACCTGAGAGAACTGCGCAGGCGCACGGTGCCGGGGACACTGTTGACCGACGGCACCGACGTGGAGGCCGCACTGCCGTCTCCGGCCGTGGCGCGGGGCGGCCTGCCCGGGGCGCCCGCCGCGCCGGGCAGGGCCGAGGGGCGTGCGCGCGTCGTCCTCGACCCGGTCGGCGCCCGGATCGAACCCGGCGAGATCCTCGTGGCCCCCACGACCGACCCGGGCTGGACCCCGCTGTTCATGACCGCCGCCGGGCTGGTCTCGGAGACCGGTTCGCCGATCGCGCACGGTCCCACGGTGGCCCGCGAGTACGGGATACCCGCGGTGATCTGCGTACGGGACGCCACCACCAGAATCCGCACCGGTGACCTGCTGCGGGTCGACGGCACCGCCGGGACGGTGGACGTGGTCGACGAGCCCTGACGGGGCCGGGTCCCGTGCGGGTCGCCTTCCCGTCGAGCCGGAGTTCGGTGCGGGCGTCCCGGGGTGACGTTCCGGCGGGAGGGCGGCGCCGGTGCGGGCGCCGCCCTCCCGCCGGGTCATCAGACCTCGGAGTCCTTCCCGCCGCGCAGGTGACGGTCCTCCACGTCGGAGATCCGGTGGGCGAAGGACACCGCGACGATCGAGAGCACGGCCGTGAAGCTCAGGTACACGGCGATCGGCACCCACGAGTCGTTGAACCGGGACAGCAGCCAGGTCGCGATCAGCGGAGCGGTGCCGCCCGCCAGGGCCGCGCCGATCTGGTAGCCGAGGGTCACCCCCGTGTAGCGCACGCGAGTGGAGAAGATCTCCGAGCTCAGGGTGCCGATGGTGGCGGTCACGGGCGCCCACAGCACCCCCAGGCCGATCACGGTGGCCAGGATCAGCATGAGATTGCTGCCGGTCCCCAGCATCAGGAAGTACGGGGCGGTGAACAGACCCAGGGCGACGGCGCCGAACAGGTAGACGCGCTGGCGGCCGAAGGTGTCGGAGAGCCGGCCCGCGAGCGGGATGCACACGGTCGCCACGACCGCGCCGATGGTCACCGCGTTCAGCGCGGTCGTGTTGTCGAAGCTCAGGGTCCCGGTCGCGTAGCTGACCACGAAGGTGCCGAAGACGTAGAACGGCGCGGTCTCCACGATCTTCGCGCCCACCGCGACGAGCACGGCCCGCCAGTGGTGGCGGAAGGTCTCGGCGACGGGCAGCTTGGCGACGTTCCCCTCCTCCTTGGCCTTTCGGAAGGTGGGGGTCTCGTCGATCCCGGAGCGGATCCACAGGCCCAGCAGCACCAGGAGCACGCTCGCCACGAACGGGACGCGCCAGCCCCACGTCTCGAACTGGTCGTCCGGCATCAGCGACATGAGGGTCAGCGCCAGGCTGGCCAGCAGCATGCCGGAGGTGATGCCCATCTGGGGCACGGAACCGAAGAAGCCGCGCCGGTTCTTCGGCGCGTACTCGTAGGCGAGCAGCAGTGCCCCGCCCCACTCCCCGCCGATGCCCAGGCCCTGGACGATCCGCAGGAAGACCAGCAGGATCGGGGCGAGGACGCCGATGCTGTCGTAGGTGGGCAGCAGGCCGATGAACATCGTCGCGCCGCCCATGAGGGACAGCGTGATGATCAGCGTCTTCTTCCGGCCGATCCGGTCACCGATGTGCGAGAAGAGGACGCCGCCGAGCGGTCGGATGAAGAACGTCAGCGAGAAGGTCAGGTACGACAGCATCAACGAGACGAGCGGGTCGTCCGAGGGGAAGAAGAGCTTGTTGAAGACGAGGGCGGCGGCCGTGCCGTAGAGGAAGAAGTCGAACCACTCGATCGTGCTTCCGGTCAGGCTGGCCACCAGGACCTTGGCCCTGGGTGGGCGGGTCTGCGCGTCGGGCGCGCTCGTGCTCTCGGGACTCATGGACGGGGCTCCAGACAGGGACGGGGGTTCCACGGGCGGGAGGCTGAGCCCGTGAGTACGGCCTGGAGCCTAGGAGCGGGTGGCGCCCGTCACCGTTGTCCGAACCGACGACAAGCCGGGCGGGGCGGTGTCGGCCGCGACAACGCGGGGGCGCACGGGCATCGCAGCAGGTGGGCCGTGATCTGGGGGAGACCCGGGAGCGGCCGGACCGCGACCCGGCGCCCGGGTCACACCCTCAGGCTGACCGATGCCAGGAGCCGCTGGTCGGCGTCGTCCAGGTCGAGTCCGGTGAGCGCGCAGATGCGCCGGATGCGGTGGCGGAGTGTGTTGGGGTGGACGTGCAGACCGGTCGCGGCGCTGGTCACGTCGCCGAAGGCGTCCAGGTAGGCCGAGAGGGACCTGCGCTGGTCGTCGTCGAGGGAGTCCAGCCGCTCGTCGCGCAGGTGGGGGCGCTCCGCGAGGTACTCGACCACCTCCCGCAGCACCACCGAGGAACGCGTCTCCTCGTAGTCGGCGACCAGCCGGTCCGGGTCGTCGGAGATGACCTCCAGAATCCGGCTCGCGTGCTTCTTCAGCCCGGGTACTCCGCGCATCCGGGGCGCCACCCCTGCCACGGAGCCCTGCACCGGGGTGCCGTTGTGCTGACGCAGCATCGCCACCAGCTCGCGCACCCATGTGAGCGGCGCCTGCCCGGAGGGCGTGGGCAGCAGGACGTAGAGCAGCCCACAGGCCGGGATGACCAGGGCGTTCCTGCGGTAGGCCGCCGCGTACACCGAGACCACCTCGGCGGCCTGGTGGAGCCGCCACGGCTGGTCCACCTCCTCCTCCCGCAGGGCCAGGGCGATCACCGACACGGGGGTGGTGGGGTCGACGCCCAGGTGCCGGGCGAGAGCGTCGGAGTCGAAGGCGCCGGTCAGCAACCCCATGGACAGCTCACCGGTGTCGTGGCCGCTGGCGCGGGACCCGCTGTTCACGCGTGACACGTGGACCGCGGCCAGGCGTGCCGCGCCCCGGAGCACCTGGTCGCTGGTGGGGGACAGGGGCTCCTCGACCTGCTGCACCCAGATGCTGCCGAGCGGGCGGTCTCCGGCCCGGATGCCCACCACCCTCCTGCGGGAGGCGCCGAGGTCGGGGCGTTCCGCGACCTCGACGACCTCACCGGCGCGGATGCGCTCGTCCACGCCCCATTCGCGCAGGTGCGCGATGAAGGACGAGGGACAGTCGCGGCCGAGGATGGTCTGCTGGCGCAGCTCGTCGGCGCCCTCGTGGGAGGCCGAGTAGGCCAGCACCCGGTTCGCGCCGTCCTCGATGCTCACGATCCCGCCGGTCAGCGTCGCGACGGTCTGGGCGAGGGAGAACAGGTCCCGATGCCGGTCCTCGGGGTCGAAGGAGTCCAGCGCGGTCCGGGCGAGGGCCGCGAACTCGGCGGCGGCCAGAGCGGGATCCACGGAGAGCACGGCGAGGTCGAGGTCGCGCAGTCCGTCGTCCGGGGTTCCGGGCACGGCGACGGCGCTCGCCCCGCCGCGCACGGCCCGCTCGGCGAGGGCGACGGCCTCGGCGCCACCGGTCTGGGCGACGACCAGGGAACCCGGGGGTACCGGGTCGTCGGGGTGGGCCACCACCACGGAGTGCACCAGGGCGTCCAGCCCCCGGGGCGCCGAGACCAGTCCGTGGACCGGGCCCTCCAACGCCTCCATCAGGGACTTCACGGTCGGTCCTGGTCTGCTCACGATCATCACCTGTCGGGTCCGGGTGGGTTTCGGACCATTGTGCGCCTCCGCCGGACCTGGTCCGACCAGGCCCCACCCGGATCGGGCCGGAGGGCGCCTACGTGTCCAGCAGCTGGGTGACCGTGTGCTCCCCGATGGCGCCCAGGAGCGGGTGTTCGGGAGCGCTGGCGCACAGCAGGGTCGAGTACAGGAGCGCCCAGGCGCGGGCCCGGTCCCAGGTGTGGGCGTCGACTCCGCTGAGGTGGTCCAGGTCGGCGCGCAGGCGCGCGCGGTCCCCGGGGCCGAAGGCCAGCCAGGCGACGGCGAGGTCGGAGGCGGGGTCACCGGAGGTGAGGTCGCCGAAGTCCAGGACCGCGACGAGGTCGAGGCGTCCCTGGGCGCGGGTGCGTTCGGCCGAGCCGACCAGGAGGTTGGCGGGGTGCGGGTCGCCGTGCAGCCAGAGCGCCGGACCGGTCCACTCGGGGGTCGGGAGCAGCTCCTCCCACAGGGCGAGCAGCTCCGGAGCGCGCGGGTCGCCACTGGCGGCCAGGCGTTCGCGCGCCCTGGAGTCGCGCTCACGCAGGGGCACGCCGCGGACCGGATTGTGCGGGGCGTCGTCGGGTGCGGGCACGTGCAGCCGCGACAGGAGGAGCGCGAGGGGCCCGACCAGGTCGGAGCGCTCGTCCACCGGGATCTCAGCGAGGGGGCGGCCCTCGAACCACGGGTTGACCGACCAGTGCCAGGGGTAGCCGTGGCCGGGGCGGCCCACCCGCAGCGGAACCGGGACGGGGACCCCCGCGCGCTCGGCGATCCGGGGCAGCCACCGCTGCTCGTTCACCACGAGCCGGGCCGCCGCCTCCCGCCTGGGCATGCGCGCGCACAGGCTTTCCCCCAGGGTGAACAGGGAGTTGTCCCAGCCGTGGGAGACGGCGGTGACGGGCAGTTCCGCGAGGTCGGGGTGCTGTTCCCGCAGGAGCTCGCGGACGAGGTCGGGGGTGACGGTCACTTCGGCCGGAGGGGTGCTCACCTCCCCAGTATCGGACACGGATCAGTAGTAGACCGCGAGCGGACCGTTGGGTCCCTCGACGACGGTCACCGGGGTGTCGAACACCTTCGTGAGGACCTCGTCGGTCATGATCCGCTCCGGCGGCCCGAACTCCACGACCGTGCCGTCCTTGACCGCGCAGATGTGGTCCGCGTAGTGGCCCGCGAAGTTGATGTCGTGCAGCACGATCACGATCGTCCGGTCGAGCTCGGCCGCCGCACGGCGCAGGTGCTTCATCATCTGCACCGAATGGCGCATGTCCAGGTTGTTCAGCGGCTCGTCGAGCAGCACGTACTCGGTGTCCTGGCACAGCACCATCGCCACGTACGCGCGCTGGCGCTGGCCCCCCGACAGCTGGTCGAGGTAACGGTGCTCCAGGTCGGTGAGGTCCAGGAAGTCGATCGAACGGCTGACGAACTCCTCGTCGGCGGCGGTGAGGCGCCCCCTGGAGTGGGGGAAGCGCCCGAACGCGACGAGCTGGCGCACCGTCAGCCGGGTGACGAAGTGGTTCTCCTGACGCAGCACCGACACGACCTTGGCCAGGTCCTTGGAGGGCGTCCTCGTCACGTCGTACCCGGCGACCTCGATGGTGCCCGCGTCGAGGCCGAGCAGGCGCCCCACCATGGTGAGCAGGGTCGACTTCCCGGCGCCGTTCGGGCCCACCAGGGCGGTCACGCCGCCCCGGGGGATCTCCAGGTCCACGGGGCCGATCGTGACCTCGCCGCCGTAGTCCTTGCGCACACCTTCGAGGGTGATCACAGCCGGCCCTTTCTGAGGATGACGAACAGGAACACCAGGCCGCCGACGAACTCGATGATGATCGAGACCACCCCGTTGGCGTAGAAGATGTTCCGCATGACGAAGTAGGCGCCGCTGAGCACGACGAAGCAGGTCAGCGCGGCGACCGGGAACACGTACCGGTGGTCGTGCGTGTCGGCGAACTGGTAGGCCAGGGTCGCGACGAGGAAGCCGAGGAAGGTCATCGGCCCCACGAGGGCGGTGGAGACCGCCATGAGCACCGACACCAGGAAGAGCACCCGCATGGTCTCGCGCCGGTGGTTCAGGCCGAGCCCGGTGCTCGCGTCCCGGCCCAGCGCCACGATGTTCAGGCGTCGCGAACTCAGCACCAGCAGGGTCGCGGCCACCAGGCACAGCGGGATGGCGACCGGCAGGTACGAGGCGTCGGCGTTGGAGACGTTGCCGAACAGCCGCGCGGCCAGCACGTCGAACTCGCTGGGGGTGAGGAGGCGCTGCATGAAGGTGGAGACCGACGCCAGGCCGCCGCCGATGATGATGCCGATCAGCAGCATCACCTGGAGGTTGCCGTACCGGCCGGACAGCAGCCAGCCGTACAGCAGCATCGCGAAGCCGACCATCAGCGCGATCTGGAGCACGAACTGCGGCAGGCCCTTGACGGCGAGGACGCCCGCGACGCCGAGGAAGTACACGGCCGAGGTCTGGACCGCGACGTACAGCGCCTCGAACCCCATGATCGACGGGGTGATGATCCGGTTGTTGGTCACGGTCTGGAAGCTCACCGTGGCGATGGCCTGGCAGATCGCCACCACGGCCATGACCACCACGTTGGTGGCGCGCATCTCGGCGATGCGCCAGAACCCGTCCGAGCCGACCGGCATCGGGTTGTCCCAGGCCAGCAGGCCGAAGGTGAAACCGACGGCGAGGACCACCAGCACGGAGACGATGATCCGGTAGCGGAGGCGGGCGCGCGGTGTGGGCAGGGTCCGGGAGGTGCGCTCCCGGAGAACGGTCGACTCAGCCACGGCGGCGCTGCCTCAACAGGAGAAGGATGAACACGAAGGCGCCGACGACCCCGAGGATGAGGGACACGGGCACCTCGAAGGGCATGATGATGGTCCGGCCGACCAGGTCGCACACCGTGACGATGCCGATCCCGAGCAGGCACACCCACGGCAGGTTCCCGCGCAGGTCGTCGCCCCGGAACATCGAGACGACGTTGGGGACGATGAGCCCGAGGAACGGCAGGTTCCCCACCACCACGGTCACCACGCCGGTCGCCACCGCGATGAGGGTGGTGCCCAGCAGGATGACCCGGTTGTGGTTCAGGCCGACGTTGGTGGAGATCTCCTCGCCCAGACCGGCGACGGTGAAGCGGTCGGCGACGACGAACACCGCGACGGCCACGACGGCCACGATCCACAACGGCTCGTACTGGCCGCGCAGGACCGACGTGAAACTGCCCGCGAACCACACGCCCAGGTTCTGGAGCATGTCGGTCCGGAGCGCGACGAAGGTCGACACCGAGCTGACGACGGCCCCGAGCATGATGCCCACGATCGGGACGATCAGGGACGAGCGCAGGGTGACGCGGCGCAGGAAGAGGAAGAACACCATCGTGCCGACGAACGCCGCCAGGACGGCCCCGGCCATGCGGGTGCCGATGCTCGCGCCCGGGATCAGGATCATCACGGTGAGCAGGCCCAGACCGGCCCACTCGGTGGTGCCGGTGGTGGTCGGCTCCACGAAGCGGTTCTGGGTCAGCAGCTGCATGACCAGACCGGACATGGCCATGGCGGCGCCCGCGAGGACGAGGCCGACGGTGCGCGGGATCCGGGTGATCGCGAACATCTCGCTGCCGTCGTCGGCGCCGCGGACGTCGTAGACGCCGGTGGCCAGGGACAGCGCGAGGAGGGCGCCCACGACGGCGACGCCGGCGAGCAGCTTCCAGTCGAACAGCCGTCCCTTGTTCCGTGCGCGCGACGGGGACGGGGCCGGGGTCGCGGGAGTCACGCCCGGTCACCCCCGGTGCGACGGTGCCTCACACGGGGGCACGCGCCGACACTCGCGTCGGCGCGTGCCCCGGGGTCGAGCGGGATCAAGCCCTGGCCTCCAGCGCGTCGGCGAACGCGTCGAAGAACTCGGTGTAGGTCTGGATGCCCTCGTTGGTGTAGGTGTCCACGGGCATGTGGATGATCTGCTCGTCCTTGACGGCGGTCACTCCGGAGAGCGCCTCGGAGCTGGACAGGATGTTCTCGGCGGTCTCGTAACCGGCCTCGTCGGCGGCCACGGCGGCGTCGCGGTCCATCACGAGGATCCAGTCGGGGTTCGAGTCGGCGACGGCCTCGACGGAGATGTCGTCGCCCTGGTGGTCGTCGCTGGCGCCGTCGACATCGAGGGCCGGGGTGAGTCCGAGGATGTCGAAGGCCGGGCCGAGGGTGCGGCCGACGCCGGGCGCCAGGTAGCCGATCTCGCCGCCGGAGGTGGTGACGGCCATGACGGTGTCGTCCTCGTCGTAGGCGTCCTGGACCCGCTCGATGGCGGCGTCGAGGTCGTCGACGAGCTGGGCGGCCTCGTCCTGCTTGTCGAAGACCTCGCCGAGCACGGTGACCTGGCGCCTGAGCTCGGCGTCGAAGGGCTCGTCCTCGCGCGGGTCGAGGTCCAGGACGGCGGCGTCGGGGACCAGCGAGGTGATGTCGTCCTGGTACTGGGTGAACCGCTGGCCGTTGACGACGAGGTCCGGCTCGGCGGCGACGATCGCCTCGAGGTCGGGCTCGTTGTGCGTGCCGATGTCGATGATGGAGTCGTCCCGCGTGTAGCCGATGGTGTCGGGCATGAGCGACACGGCAGCGGCGGACAGCTCCACGTCCCAGTCGGAGAGGGTCTCGAAGGTCCGGTTGTCGAGGGCGACCACGGACGTGGCGGGGGAGTTCACGGTCTGGGTGCCGTTGTTGTCCTCGACCTCGACCGTGGCGCCCCCGGCGGCGGAGGAGTCGTCGGCGTCCTGGGTCCCCGCGGAGCAACCCGCGATGACCAGCGAGGACGCCAGAATGAGTGAGAGTGCCGTGACGGGGCGGCCGGGGGACTTCATGGTGGTTCTCCTCCAGGGCTAGGAATGAAGGAGAGCCTAACCTAACCTCTGTCGGATATGTGCGCGGGTGTCCCCTTTGAGAGTTTGACCTCAGTGTGACGTGCCCTTGACCTGCGGTTTCCTGCGGGGCCGCCTCGGGAGGAGGCGGTGTCCTCCGCGCTCAGTGCTGGCCGCGCTCCCGCGCCCGCGCCGACTCGGTGTGCGAGCCCGGCTCGCGCTCGGGCAGCGGCACGGCGCCCAGGATCTCCTTGGACTCGTTGTACTCGGCGTCCGGCATGGACCTCAGGGCGCTCACCATCTCCTCGTCGGCGCCCGCGTCCAGGGCCGCCGCGACCGCCTCGTCCCGGGTCACGGGAAACCCGAGCCCGTCCAGGACCCTCCGGAGTCCGTCGAGACCGCGTTCGACACCCATTGTTCGTCCCCCCGAGACCGCCGCGCCTCCGACTCGGAGGAGCGGCCACTCCGACCTGCTCGGACACCTGTGGGGCTACCCGGCGGCGCGGGGCCCCAACCGTGGGCCGGGTCGGTGCCGCCCCCTGAGCTCGGCGGACACCGTCATCGGGGAGGCTCCGGCGGTCCGCTAGCGGCGCGAGGCGGCCCGGAGCAGGCGGAGCTGGCCCACCTCGGACACGTTCTTCATCAACTCGCTGTTGACCCACGCGGCGGTGTGCGCGTTGGTCTTGCCGTCCGCTCCCTGCCAGGGGAAGGAGGCGGGCCGGTCCAGGTCCATCTCGGAGAGGGCCTCGACCCAGTCCAGGCCCATGCCGCGCAGCCAGTCCGCGGCCCCCTCCTCGCCCGGCCACCGGATCTCGGCGCGGTCCTGCGGGGTGCGTCCCAGGGTGTGGTCGAGGGTGACCGTCCACCACCAGCCGATGTGCCAGGTCAGCCACGCGATGGTGGGTACCGGTACGGGGTTCGGCTCGCTGTCGGCCCAATCCGGGGTCCACACGCCGCCGGGGCCGCGGCGCAGCGTCCAGCAGAGTTCGGCGGGCTCCCAGAGGAAGTCCTCGGGTTCGAGTCGCTCCAGGTGGTACTCGAAGAGCGCCCAGGTCAGGTCGAACTGGTCGCGCAGAAGGTCACGGCGGTAGTCAGGCATACGCCCAACCTGTCACACCCGTCACGGGGGGCACACTCCTTTTCTCCTCGGGCGATACCTTGACGAAAAGCGTAAGCCACTGCTTACATGTTCCTCGTGGATGTCCTGGAAGCGATCGGAGAGCCGAACCGTCGGCGCGTGGTCGAGGTCCTCTCGGCGGGTGAGCGGTCGGCCGGTGAGATCGCCGCGGGCTTCGACATCAGCCGTCCGGCGGTCTCGCAGCACCTGAGGGTGCTCGTCGACGCCGGCGTGCTGTGCGTGCGCAGTCAGGGGCGGCGTCGGCTCTACTCGGTCAACGCGTCCGCCCTGGACGAGGTGGGCGACTGGCTCGAAGCCCGGCGCCGCCGGTGGAACACCGCACTCGACGCCCTCGAACGGGCGATGGACGAAGGAGAGCCATGACGACCCGGATCCCGAACCCCCTGCGTGGGGAGCTCGGCGTCGGCTCGGAGGGGGAGTTCCGGATTCGCTTCGAACGGGTCCTCGCGCACGCCCCGGGGCGCGTCTGGGCGTGGATCGCCGAACCTGAGCGGCTGGAGCGCTGGCTCCCGGGCTGCGTGATCGACGCCCGGGTCGGGGGCGCGGTTCGCTTCGACTTCGGTGACGAGGGCACCGCGACCGGAGTGGTGACGGAGGCGGTTCCACCGGGAGACCGTGGAGTGCTCGTACACAGCTGGCGCTGGGAGGGCGTTCCCGACTCAGTGGTCCGCTGGACGCTGGAGCCCGTCGCCGAGGGGACGCTGCTCACGCTCGTGCACAGCGAGCTGGCCCCGGATCCCGCCCCGGACTTCGCCACCGGCTGGCACGTGATGCTCGACGCCCTGGCGCTGGCCGCCGAAGGCGAGCCCACCGAGGGAGCCTGGGCGGCCCTGGGTGAGGTCGCGGAGTTCTACGCGTGACCGAGGGCCCGGGTGGACGGTGTCTCCCGTCCTCCCGGGCCCCTCGCGGTCTGACCGCCTGCACCCGGTCAGCTCCGCCCGTGGCGGCCTACAGCAGGAACAGGCTGATCAACCAGATGGTGACGAAGGCGGCGACACCCTCGATGGCGGTGGCCAGGGTGAGCGTCCGGTACGCGGTCGCGACCGGGATGCGGCTCAGCTGCGAGACGACCCAGAAGTAGGAGTCGTTGGCGTGCGAGACGACCATCGCGCCGGCACCGATCGCCAGCACCGCGAGGACCATGCCCTCCGTCGAGTCCAGGCCCAGCGAACCGAGCATGGGGGCGAGCATCGCGGACGTGCTCACGATCGCCACCGTCGAGGAACCCTGCGCGGTCTTGAGCGCCGCCGCGATCAGGAACGGCACCGCGAGGCCGAGGCCCAGGTTGCTCAGGTTCTCCGAGAGGAACTCGGTCAGCGGGGAGGCGGCCAGCACGCCACCGAAGGCGGCACCCGCACCCGTGATGAGCAGGATCGGACCGGCGAGGCGGACCGAGTCGTGGATCTGCTCGTTGAACCGGGCGAGTTTGCCGTGGCCGCGCAGCAGCAGCACGGAGGACAGCAGGCCGAGGGCGAGCGCGATCACCGGCGTGCCGATGAAAGCGAAGACCTCGAACAGCGTGCCGTCGCCGATGGGCTGGGACGGCAGCTTCACGACCGAGCCGACGCAGATGAGCACCAGCGGGAGCAGGATCGGGAAGAAGGCCAGGAAGCCGTTGGGCAGGCGGCCGTAGCTCGCGCGCAGCTCCTCGTAGGACTGCCCGGAGATGTCGGTCTCGGTCTCGGCGGGCAGCGGCGTGAACTGCTTGCGGGAGTGCAGGCTCGCGAAGATCAGACCGGCGATGGCGGCCACCGCGGCGACCGGCAGACCGATGGCGATGATCATGCCGAGGTGGCTGGTGACACCGATGTTCTCGGCGGCGGCCAGCGGACCCGGGGTCGGCGGGACCAGGGTGTGCGTGGCGTACAGACCGGTCATCAGCGCGATCGAGGTGGCCAGGGCGGACACCCCGGTACGCACGGTGATCGCCTTGCGCAGCGAGTTCAGGATGACGTACCCGGAGTCACAGAACACCGGGATGGAGACGATGTAGCCGATGAGGGACATCGTCAGGTTCGGGAACCGGGTGCCGAGGATCTTGATCAGTCCCTCGGCCATCGCGATCGCGGCGCCGGAGCGCTCCAGGATCACGCCGATCATCGTGCCGAAGAGGATGACCAGGCCGATGTTGCCGAGGGTGCCACCGAACGACTCGGTGATGGTCGGGACGATCTCGGCCAGCGGCAGCTGGTACATGAAGGCGCCCAGGACGGCGGCGCCCATGAGTGCGAGGAAGGGGCTGATCTTCCACCGGGCGGTGGCGAGCACGATGCCCACCACGAGCACGAGGAGGATGGCGAGGTTAATCACGGAAGTCGTTCCTTAGGGCTGGCCGGCGCCGGGTCAGTCCGGCCTGGATGGTGAGGGAGGATCCGACAGCAGTTGAACGCTGTCCAGGTGATGGCGGAGACGGCCTCGTCCCGCAACTCGTCCAGGGTCCGGGGGCCCTGTGCGATGGAGAACGCCGCCGTGATCCCGGAGCGGCGGAGCTCGTCGGGGCCGACGGACACACTTCCGGCGATCACCACGACGGGCACGTTTTCGGGGGTGAGACGGCGGACCGCGTCGACGACCTTCCCACCCAGGGACTGGCTGTCGAAGCGGCCCTCGCCGGTGAGCACGAGGTCGGCGCGGGAGAGCAGCTCCTCGGCGCCCAGGACCTCGGCGACCATTCGTGAACCGGGCAGGACCTCGGCCCCGAGCAGGGCCGTGAGCGTGACGGGCATGCCGCCCGCCGCGCCCATGCCGGGCACGTCGCGCAGGTCGGCGCCGGTGCTCCTGGCGAGGACGTCGGCCAGCCGGTCCAGGCCCGCGTCGAGGACGCGCACGTCCTCGGGGCCGGCGCCCTTCTGCGGGCCGAAGACGGCGGCGGCGCCCCGGGGACCGACCAGCGGGTTGGTGACGTCGCACGCCACCCGCCAGCGGACGGAACGGGCGCGCGGGTCCAGGCGGTCCAGGTCGAGGGAGGCGAGGTCGCCGAGGCGGCCGCCCCCGTCGGGGAGTTCGGAGCCGTCCTCGGCGAGGAAGCGCACGCCGAGCGCGCTGAGCATGCCGGTGCCGCCGTCAGTGGAGGCCGAACCGCCGATGCACAGCAGGATCTCCCCCACGCCCCGGTCCAGGAGCTCGGTGACCAGGCGTCCGACCCCGCGGCTGCTGGCGGTGCGCGCCTGGAGGGGGACGTCGGCGACGCCGGGCAGGCCGTTGGCCTCGGCGGCCTCGATCACACCGGTGGCGCCGTCCGGGGAGATGCCGAAGCGGGCCCGGGTGGGGCGGCCGAGGGCGTCGGTGGTGTCCACCGTGAGGGGTTCCGTGCCCCAGGCACCGAGCAGGGCGTCGAGGGTACCCTCGCCGCCGTCGGCGAAGGGCAGGGTGTCGACGGACACGGGCAGGCCGCGGTCGGCGTAGGCGTCGCGGGCCCCGTGGGCCATGGCCTCGGCGACCTCGACGGCGGAGGCGCTCCCCTTGAAGGAATCGGGGATCACCACGACCCGGACGGTGGGGGGCGCGTCAACGCTCTCGTCATGCGCATGCAACTCGGTGGACATGAGCGAGATCATAGAATTCGGTTCGGTGCATTACGACGGTGTAGCGCCCAGTCTTCCTGCGGCTTTATCCCGGAACTATGGGCGAAACGCCCAGTGCCGCCTCCGCGTACAGGCACATGTGCACTGTGGTGAGGTCCTCCGGCCTCCGGACGTCGAGGCCGGTCGCCTCCCGGACCCGGTCCACGCGCTGGAGCAGTGTGTTCCGGTGCACGAAGACGGAGTCGGCGGCCTCGCGCATGGACACGGACGAGGCCATCGCGGCGACGGTCCGGCGCTGCGCCGCGCTGAGGGGCGCGGTCCGGGCGGTCATGCGGGTGAGGGTCCGCCGGGACAGGTGGGCCACGGACACGGCGATTTCCCGCGACCACGGGCCGGGGCGTTCGATGCTGGGGATCAGTCCCGCGTACCGGCACAGCGCGCGCGACTCCTCGGCGTGTGCCATCAGCGTGTCCACGTCGTCGGTGGGCGGTGTGCGCGTGTGGCGGCTGTCCGTGGGCAGCTCCAGGGAGTCGGCGGCCGGGAGGCGGCCGGTGCCGATGATCCAGAGCGCCCCGTGCAGGACGGCCGCCCGGCGTCCGCTGTTGGCGTTCACCTTGGCGGCGGCGGCCTCCGCCAGCTGCGGGGGAGCGACCCCGCCACCCGGCCGCGGCGAGGCGGACGCCCACAGGGCCAGCGACCACGGCGCCGGGAGCCCGGAGGCGGTCAGCCGCGCCCGGGCGTCGTCCGAGCGCGTCGTGCCCGAGCTCAGCGCCGCCACGAGGTCGCGGCCCTCGGTGTGCCGCCTGCTCACCGCGTCCTGCTCGTACTCCTGGGCGATGAGCAGCTGGACGGTGAGCGCGACCACCCGGGCCAGGTCCTCGACCTCCCGGGGGTTGCCGGTGACCCCGACGACCCCGCGCAGTTCGCCGTCGATCACCAGCGGTTCGTTGGCGCCGGGGCGGTCGGAGGTCCCCGGCTCGGGGACCGTCACCAGCACGCTGCGCCGCTCGGCGATGACCCGCTGGGCCCCGTGGTGGAGGCTGCCGACCCGTGAGGGGTCCATGCACGCGATGATCGTGCCGTGCTCGTCCATCACGTTGATGTTGTGGCTGATGGTCGGTGCGATGAGGTCGACCACCCGCTGCGCGAGTTCGCTGCTCAGCGGCGCCCGCCGACGGTCTTCGGTCATGCCTGCCACCCTAACGGCGCGGGTCCCGAACGGCCCCGTACGCGACCCCTTCCACTGGTTGGTCCGCTCTCGCTACGATGGCGCGCGAAGCCCCGCCCTCAGGGGGTTTCCGACGACATGCGGGGAACCGGACCGGCCCCACCGCGTGCGGGACGTCCCCCCGGCCGGGAGAGAGCAGGTGTCCCGTGCCCGCAGAACCCCTGTCCCCGCGACTGTCCCGCTGGGTGCGCTGGGGCGCGTCCGCGCTGGGAATCGTCGGGTTCGTGGCGGGCGCCGTCGCGGTGTTCGTCAGCGACAACGGGCTGGGGACGGTGGCCCTGCTGGTCGTCGGCGCGGTGCTCATGCTCTTCCCCTTCTTCGAACACCGGATCCAGGGGGTGGAGGTGGGCGGGACGAAGCTGTTGCTCCGGGCCGAGGAGCACCAGCGCAGGGCCGACGCCGCCGAACGCCGCGGGGACATGGTGACGGCCTCCCAGGAGCGCGCGCGGTCCCGGGAACTGCTGGCGCCGCTGGCGGAGGAGTACCGGTGGACGCGCAGGCTGATGGAGCCGGGCGCGGAGCGGGCACGCCACCTGGAGGACTTCATGCGGCGCGCGCGGCGGGCGACGTCGGAACGCTCCCTCAGGATGGAGGAGGTGCGCGAGTGGCTGCGGTCGGAGAACGCCGAGACCCGGGTGGTCGGTCTGGCCGCCATGCGGGAGCGCGCCGAAGTCCGTGACCTCCCCGCCCTGAGGGAGGCCTTCGACGGCGCGTCGAGCGCGTTCGAGCAGAACCACAGCATGGGCGTCATGACCGAGATGGCTCCCGACCTCACCCCGGAGGAGCGCGAGGAGGTCAGGCGGCTGGTGCTGTGGCACCGGGCCGAGACCTTCGGCCCCTCGTCCCAGCGGTGGGCGGTGTCCGAGCGGCTCCTCGCCGCCCTCACCGACTCCGACGACACCGCCGACACCGCCGTTGTCAGGGGGAGCTGACCGGCCGAGAAGGGGCCTCCTCGGACCTGATTCGCGAAGTCGTGCGGGGTTCCCGGTGAGAGTGGGCATGATGCCGACATGGATCGAGTCCTGCCCCCGACATGGCGTCCCTCCAGCGAAGCCGAACTAGAGGCGGCCCTGAACGAGGGCGCGTTCACCGAGACCCCCAAACGCGAGGCCAAACAGCAGCTGCGCGGTTCCAAGGACCAGGCCAAGGACATGGCGTCCTTCGCGATCGACGGCGGGCTGATCGTGGTCGGCGTGCGGGAGGTCAAGGCCGAGGGACGGTTCGAGCTGGCCCCGGTCGAGTGGGTCGACCAGATCCTGGAGACCCCGGCCCGGATCGCCGCCTCCTCCTGCGACCCGCCGCTCCAGGTGTCGGTGGAGTGGCTGGAGAGCGAGCTGCCCGGCCACGGGTACCTGCTCATCGAGGTCCCCGCCTCCCCGCTCGCCCCGCACATGGCGGGCGGCGCGTACTACGGGCGCGGCGACCGGGAGAAGCGACGCCTGCCCGACACCGAGGTGGAACGGCTCATCCGGGCCAGGGACACCTCGCTGGACGTGGTGCGCACCGCGCTGCGCGAACAGGTGGAGAAGGACCCGTTCCCGGAGGGCGCGTTGGCGCACCTGCACGTGGTCGCGCTGCCCTCACGGCGCATCCCCGGCATGTTCAAGGCCTGGACCGCCGCCGAGGACGCCCGGCCGCTGCTGTTCGACCTGGTGCGCGACGGGGTCTCGTCGCGGACCCGGGAGCGGGCCGGTACGGCCGCGCGGGTGTCACCGGTCTTCGGGGAGCTCGTCTCGGGCTTTCGCACCGCGGGCGGCGTGGGGATCGCGAGCCAGCTGTCCACGTCGTCGGTGGTGGTGCTGGAGGAACGGGATCTGCGCTTCGTCGTCCGTGAACGCGGCGAGGTGTCCCTGTACTGCGGGCGGGCGGCGGACCGGCTGGAGGGCCGGTACCTGTTCTTCGACGGCACCCTGGCCTTCCGGGTCCGGGCCTTCCTGGACCTGGTCGCGAGCCTGTCCGAGGACGCCGGATACGGGGGCAGCTGGGACGTGGGAGTGGCGGTCACCAACACCCACGGGGTGTCCTCGTGGAACGGGGAGCGCGGTTCCTCACCGGGCTCGGAGTACGACGCCGAGCGCTACGAGCAGGTCACCCGGGTGCCGCAGTTGGAACTGGAGAAGCCAGGCAGCGCCACCGACCGGCTGGTCGGGGAGCTGCTCCGCTCCCTGGGCAACGCCTCGGCACACACGGACCTCCTCACCGACCCGGAGTGAGCCCGGGGCGGGCCGGGGCCGCGCCGTGTCACCTCCCACCCATGACATTCGTGGCGTCAACTCATGACACTCCGTCACTGTTGGTCATCCGGAAAACGGTGAATCCTGAGTGTGGACGAGCTGGTCGGGACCGAACCCCCGGGGCCCACGCCCCCCGGTAACCGGCCTTCCGGACACCAACGAGAGGAACCACATGGCACCGCTCGCCACCGACCCCACCGTCGAGACCACCTCCGGCACCGCCGGGGCGAACACCCCCACCGAACCGCCCGTCGACATCAAGCAGGAGATGCTGAACGGGATCGGCGGCCCGATCGGGATGCTGTACTCCGTCCTGCCGGTCGTGGTCTTCGCGCTGGCTGTCCCCTTCGTCTCCCTGACGGTCGCGATCGGGGGCGCGGTCGCCGTCGCCGTGGCGCTGGCCGTGTTCCGGATGTGGCGCGGCGAGAAGCTGATGGCCGCGCTGGGCGGGGTCTTCGGTGTCGCCGCGGCCGGTGGTGTGGCCGCCGCGACCGGATCGGCCAACGACTTCTTCCTGATCGGCATCTGGGCCTCCCTGGTCGGGGCGGTCGTCCTGTTCGTCTCGCTGGTCCTCCGCCGACCGCTGACCGGGGTCATCTGGAACGCCGTCCACGGGGGCGCCAACGCCTGGCGCGAGGACCGGCCCACGCTGCTCGTGCACGACCTCGCCACCCTCGGGCTGACGCTCATGTTCGCCGGCCGGTTCGCCGTGCGGCAGTGGCTCTACGTCGCCGACTCCACGACCGGGCTCGCGATCGCCGACACGGTGACGGGCTTCCCGCTGACGGCGCTGGCCGCCGTCGTGGTCGTGTGGGCGTTCCGCCGCTCCACCCGGCGGATGCGCCCCGCCACCGACGACGCCGGGGCACGGGCCTGACCGGACGCGCCCGCGGTCAGAGTTCCGAGAGGGGCAGGGCGCGGGTGGCGGTGATGGTGGGCAGCGCCCCCGGCGCGGCCCGCCGGACCTGTCCGTGTACGGCGAGCAGCTCCGACCCGAACACCGCGCTGGCGGAGCGCCGCTGGGCCTCGGAGAACAGGACCACCTCGATGACCCCGCTGCGGTCCTCGATGCTGGTGAAGACCACGCGCCTGCCCGAGCGGGTGGGCGGGGTCTGGGTGCAGATCCGCACCCCCGCCACCAGGACCCGCGCGCCGTCCGGGAAGCGGTGCAGGTCCTGGGCCAGGACCAGGTTCCTGGTGGAGGCCAGCCTGGCGAAGTGCTCCGCGTACTCGTCCAGCCGGTGCCCGGAGAGCTCGTAGCCGAGGGACCGCACCTCCTCGGCGACGCGTTCGGCGTGGGACATCGGGGCGGCCACCCCGGCGGGCACCGTCTCGGGCGTCTCGTCCAGGGAGAGCTGTCCGGGGGAGTCCGCGCGCCGGTGGTGCGCCTGGGTCAGGGAGTGCGCGTGCACGAGGACGTCGCGCCGGTCCGGGGCCCCGGGGGCTCCGGTGACACCGGCGAGGGCGTCCAGCCCCCCGGCCAGGACGAGGTTGTCCAACGCCTCGCGGGACAGCGGCCCCCGCGCGAGCAGGTCCCGCAGCCCGGTGAAGGGACGCCGGGCCAGCAGGCGGTCGAGTTCGGCCTCGGTGAGGGCACCCAGGTCGGCCAGGGCCGGACGCAGGCCCCAGCGCCCCTCCCCGTCCCGCTCCACGCCCCAGTGCCGCTGGGAGGCGTTCAGGTCCAGGCCGAGCACCCGCACCCCCATGCGGCGGGCGTCGTTGAGGAGCACCCGGCGCGGGTACATGCCGGGGTCGTGGGTCATCACCCCGGCGAAGAACGCGGCGGGGAAGTGCCGTTTGAGCCACGCGCTCTGGTACGTGGGCAGGGCGAACGCGGCCGCGTGGGCCTTGCAGAAACCGAAGTTGCCGAACGCGGCCACCAGCCGCCAGGTCTCCTCGACGGTCCGGGCGTCGTGCCCGCGCTCGGACATGAGGGAACGCACCTGCGTCTCCACCTCACGGCGCCCCTCCTCGGTGCCCAGGGCGCGCCGCATGGCCTCGGCGCGGTCCAGCCCGCACCCGGTCATGGTGTCGATGGCGTGCAGGAGCTGTTCGTGGAAGAGCAGGGCCCCACCGGTCTCGGCCAGCACCGGTGCGAGGTCGGGGTGGGGCAGCCGGGGCGTCTCGACACCCTCCCTGGCCCCGAGGTAGGCCGAGACCATGTCGGTGCCCATGGGTCCGGGCCGGAACAGGGAGATGTCGGCGATCAGGTCGGGGACCCCGTCCGGGCGCAGCCGGGACACCAGCTCCCTCTGCCCCGGGGACTCGATCTGGAAGCAGCCCAGGGTGTTCGAGGCCGCGACCATGTGCGCGGTGGCGGGGTCGCCGTCCGGCAGGGCCTCCAGGTCCGGTGGCCGTCCCGACGTGCGGTCGATCTCGTCCAGGGTGTGCGCCAGAGCCGACTGCATCCGCACCCCGAGGACGTCGAGTTTGAGCAGCCCGAGGTGTTCCACGTCCTCCTTGTCCGCCTGGACCATCGGGTACCCGGCGCCGGAGGGCTGGGTGGGGACCCGGTCGCCCATGGCGTGGTCCGAGAGCACCAGCCCGCACGGGTGCATCGCCACGTGCCGGGGCAGGCCCGACAGCCGCTCCGCGAGCGAGAAGAGCCTGCGCACGTGTTCGCTGTCCAGGCCGTCCAGGTTCCGCAGCTCCGGGAGTTCGCGCGCGGTCTCGCTGATGCGGGAGGCCCGTACCCGGGGGAAGACCGAGGCGATGCGGTCCACCTCCACCGAGGGCAGCGACAGCGCCGCACCGGCGTCCCGCAGGGCGCTGCGGGCACGGTAGGTCTCCATCATGGCCACCGTCGCGCTGGCCCCGGGGTGGGAGGCGATGACCGCGTCGTAGGCCTCCAACCGCCGGTCGGACTCCACGTCCAGATCGATGTCGGGCAGGCCGGGGCGGCTCGGGGTGCAGAACCGTTCGAACAGCAGACCGTGCTCCAGGGGGTTGATCGCGGAGATGCCCAGCAGGTGCACGACGAGGCTGCCCACGGCCGAACCCCGGGCGGAGCAGCGGATCCGCTTGTCCCTGATGGCCTGGGCGGCGTCGGCCACGGTCAGGAAGTAGCTCTCCAGCCCCAGGCGGGCGATGACCTCCAGTTCGTACCGGACCCGTTCGTCCACGAGGCGGTCCCCCTCCAACCCCAGCAGGGCGGCGCCCCCGGTGACACGGCCGCGCAGGTCGGCGGTGGCCTCGGGGCGGTCGGGCAGGTGCAGGCGGCCCCATCCCAGGTCGGCGACGGGGTCCAGCGCGCAGGAACTGCCCAGGGCGAGGGTGTGCGAGATCAGGCGCCGGGCGCGCGTGCGGTCACCGCCGCACACACCCACGGCGACCTGGAACATCTCCTCGCCGGTGGCCAGGTGGGCGCGCTCGGTGCGCGGCGCGGGGCGGTAGCCGCCGGGGGCGTGCTGGCGGATGCGGTCCAGGGCGAGGGCCACCCCCGCGGCGTCGGGGGAGGGGTAGCGCACGGCGTTGGTCAGCACCGCCAGGAGGTGTTCCTCGTCGGCCAGGCGCACCATGTCCCGTGCGGTGCGGCGCTGACCGGAGGCGCCGTGGTCGTGCGGGGCCAGGGCGATCTCCACACCGACCCTCCGCCAGGCGGTCAGCAGGGCACGGGCGTGCAGGGGCCGGTCCTGGGCCACGGCGCGGCCCACGTCGGAGTCGGGTCCCAACAGGAGCACCAGGCCCTCGTGGTGGGCGGCCAGTTGCTCGGGGAGCACCGCCACGGGCGCGGGGGCGCGGTGGACGGCGGTGACCAGACGGCACAGGCTCGCCCAGCCCCGCGCTCCCCGGGCCAGCAGCACGACCCGGCCGCCCTCGGGGGAGGCGAGGGCGAGGTCGACACCCAGGGCGGGGCGCACTCCGGCCTGTTCGCAGGTCCTGATGTGCTCGGCGACACCGAAGAGCCCGTCCCGGTCGGTGAGGGCCACCACCGGTTGGCCGTCGAGCGCGGCACGTTCGACCAGCGCGGCGGGAGGGGCGGTGCCGTGCCGGAAGGAGAACGACGAGGCGGCGCGCAGGTGCGTGAACACCGGTCCTCCCCTCTCTGCGTGTGCTCACAGTCAGAGGGGAAGGCACTGCGATCGAATGCGTGTTCGATAACTGTAGCCTGAACTGGACCAACGACAAGTCAAGAGACTCCTGGGGCGGGGGGTGGCAGGATGTCCGCGAGGGCGGAACCGCCCCGCACCACGTGACCGGGAGGTCCTGAACATGGCCAGCAAGTTCACCGAGCTCGCGTTCGACTGCGCCGATCCGCACGCGCTCGCCCGGTTCTGGTGCGCGGTCCTCGACTACGAGGTGAAGGCCGAGGAGCAGGAGGAGGGGTTCGTCGCGATCGGTCCCCCCGGTGACGCGGGGGCGGGACCGGTGCCCCCGATGCTGACGTTCGCGCTCGTGCCCGAGGGCAAGACCGTCAAGGACAGGGTGCACGTCGACGTCAACCCCACCGACAGGGAGCAGGGCGAGGAGGTCCGGCGGCTGCTCGACCTGGGTGCCCGGCACGTGGACGTGGGCCAGGGAGACCAGAGCTGGGTCGTGCTCGCCGACCCGGAGGGGAACGAGTTCTGCGTCCTCTCGACCCGCCGCCCCTGAGACACGCGTCGGCCCTTCCCTCGCGGGAAGGGCCGGATGAATACGTGAGGAGTGTTCTGCCGTTTCAGGCGGTCGGGTCCTCAGCGCCCTTTGGAGCGCAGACTCCTGAGGGTGCCGCGGACGGATTCCTTCCACCCCTCAGTGCGGGTGAGGGCACGTCCCTTGAACATTTCGAAGCGGCCCCGGTTGCGCAGCCGGTTGTTGCCGGTCGCCCTTCCGGCCAGCTCCTTGACCTTGCCCGTCGCGTGGGTCGCCCTGCCCCTGAGTTTCTCTGACTGGCCCATGAAGCCCTCCTCCTTGTGGGGATCGGTGGCGTCGCTGCCGGTCTCTCACTTGATTACTGCCACTTTTCGCCGCCCTTATTCATGATTGGCGAAAACAATCTCGGGTGGCATGGCGCACATCCGGCTCCGGGACGCCGGATGATTGCACCCGATCTGTCTGGGAAGGGCTCAGAAAACAGACGGCAAATCCCCCGAGCGAGCGGAGGAAACAGTATGGACCTGACCTTTCTACAGCCCCTCTACGACCGCCCCTCGCCCATGGCGTCGTTGTTCATCAACACGTCCCGGGACACGGAGGACGCCGACCACGCGATCCGGGTGCGCTGGGGACAGGCGCGCACCGCGTTGCTGGAGAAGGGCGCTCCCGAGGAGACCGTCGCCGCGATGGACAGCGTGGTCGGACGCACGAGGGGGGTCCCCGGCGCCCACGGCCAAGTGGTGTACGCGGCCGGTGACGAGGTCGTCTTCGACTCCACGGTGGCCCGACCGCCACAGGACTTCCAGACGAGCGTCGGGGACCTGCCCGACCCGCTCCCGTACATGGTGGCCGAGCCCCGCAGGGTGCCCCACGTGCTGGTCGTCGCCGACAGCGTCGGCGCCGACCTGACCGTCGAGTACGCGGACGGAAGGACCGAGGTCACGCGGGTGGAGGGGGACGACAAGCCCGTGCACAAGGTCCGTGAGGGCGGCTACCACCACAACCAGATGCAGCGCGCGGTCGACGAGCAGGTGGGACAGAACGCCAACCTGGTGGCCGACACGGTCGCGGAGAGAGCGGCGGCCAGCGGCGCCGAGGTGATCGCGCTCGCCGGTGAGGTCCAGGTGCGCGGCGCCATCGCCGAGCGCTTCCCGGGGAAGCTGAGGGAACGGGTGGAGTACCTGGAGGCCGGCGCGCGTTCCGCCGGCGCGGAGAACTCGCCGCTTGAGGAGGAACTGGACGAGAAGCTGGACGCCAGGGCAGCCGAACACGTGCGTGAGGCGGTGGGCGCCTTCGGTCGCGGACGAGCGGACGGCACGGCCGTGGAGGGAATGGCGACGGTCCTGCACGCGCTCCAGCGCGGACAGGTGGAGACGCTGCTGTGGAACGACGAACTCCCCGGAGCCGACCGTGAACTCCACATCGGCGAGTCCGGCGAGCAGGTCGCCCTCACCGAACGGGAGCTGCGCGACATGGGTGTGAGCGGGTCGCGCGCCGAGCCCGCGAGGTCGGCCGTCCTCCGGGCCGTGGTCACGACGGGGGCCGGGCTGGAGCTGGTTCCGACGGACGCCGCGGAGCTGGACGAGGGCATCGGCGCCGTGCTGCGCTTCGCCGCCCAGAGCTGACCCCGCGAACCGGAGGACGGCCCGGGGCGAACCGCCCCGGGCCGTCGGCTTCGCCCTACGCGGTCGAGGACCGTCCGCCCAGGTGACGGGCCAGGAAGCGCTCGAGCACGCCGTACAGCTCGACGTTGCTGTCCGTGTTGACGAACCAGTGGCCCTCGGTCTCGTTCAGCAGGTACTCGACCTCGGCGCCCCGGGAACGGAGCGCGTCGACGATGCGGTCGGAGTGGCGGCGGTCGACACGGACGTCGTTGGCGCCGTGGACCAACAGCACGGGCGCCGTGATGTCGTCGACCCTGCTGATGGGCGAGCGGGCGAGCATCTCGGCCTCTTGGCGGGGGTCGTCCGGATCGCCGATGTAGCGCAGGTAGCTGTTCTCGACGCCACGGCGGGCGAACGGGACGACCGACCGGACCAGGTCGACCAGATCCGACATCCCGGTGTAGCTGACCGCGGCGGCGAACCGGTCGGGCGTGAACGCGGCTCCGACGAGCGCCGAGTAGCCGCCATAGGAGCAGCCATAGACGGCGACCCGGTCCGGGTCGGCGTGGCCCTGTCCGACCACCCAGTCGAGCGCGTCGATCAGGTCGTCGTGCATGCGTCCGGCGAACTGCCCGATCGCGGCCTGGGTGTGGGCCTTGCCGTAACCGGTGGAGCCGCGGAAGTCGACCTGTAGCACCGCGTAGCCGCGGTTGGCCAGGAACTGGACCTCGGGGTCATAGCCCCAGCTGTCCCGGTACCACGGGCCGCCGTGCACCAACAGCACGGTGGGCAGGCCGCGCGGCTCGACCCCGGTCGGCAGGGTGAGGTGGCAGGGCAGCGACAGGCCGTCGCGGGCCGACAGCGTGATCGGGGTGACCGGGGCGAGCTGGTCCGGGTCGAGGTGCGGGAACGGTCGGAAGAGGCGCCGCGCCCGCCCTGTTCCGTGGTCGTAGAACCAGGTGACGCCGGGGTCGCGGTCGTGGGTGAAGTCCGCCACCCAGCGCTGGGCCGTGGTGTCGCAGGACACGTGGGCGAGGTCGCCGTCGGACAGCTCCTCAAGTCGGGGCAGCACCCCGGCGAAGTGCGGGTCGAGCGCGTGGATCTCCTGACGGGCGCCGAGGTAGCGCGCGCCGAGGAGACCCCCGGTGCCCGGGTGCAGGATGAGCGAGGACGGGAAGCGCGGGTCGGCCTCGGGACGCGGGGTGTCCAGGTCGAACACGGGGTGGCTGTCCACCCCGGTCTCCTCGCCTGTGTCCAGGTCGACCCGGACCAGGCGGGTGCGGTCCGATCCGCGCGCGGAACCGGTCCACAGTCCTTCGCCGTCGGGGGTGAGCGCGGCGGGCAGGAGCCCGAAGGGGGCGTCGGTGCCGGAGAACCGCGCGATCGGGAGCCGGTCAGCCCCGGCCCACTCCGAGAGCACGTGGTCGCCCCCCTCCTCCAAGGTGAAGGCGAGCAACCGGTTCGGGGCGCGCAGCCAGTTCAGGACGTCGCCGGGGTTCTCCGCGACTCCGGTCAGCCCGCCGGTCGCCAGGTCGAGTTCGAAGAGGTCGACCAGGTCGGAACGGCGCATGTTGAGCTGGACGTAGGCCGTACCGGGGCGCCCGGGCGGGAGTTGCGTGCCGATCAGCCGTACGCCCTCATAGGGAGTCAGGTCGACCGGGGCCTCCTCTGGCCGGGTCATGTCTGCGCGGTGCAGGTGCCAGTTCTCGTCGCCGTCGTTGTCCTGCTGGAACAACAGGTAGCGGCCGTCGACGCTCCAGAAGAAGCTCTCGACGTTGCGCCGGGTGTCCGAGGTGACGCGCCGGACCCCCGGAGCGTCGGGGTCGTCCCAGTCCGAGTCCAGGTCACGGACGAACACGTTGAGCCGCTCCCGCCACGGGGCGAGGTAGGCGACCCTCGTGCCCTCCGGCGACAGTAGGGCGCGACTCCGGGTCGGGGGGCCGAAGAACTCCTCGACGGCGAGCGGTCTCGATGATGCGGTCATGGCGAATCCCTACGGTCGGTGGGTGCGGGCACCACCCAGTCCAGACCCCGACGTCGCGTCCGACTCAAGGCCGAACCAGGGTGACGTGGGACACGCTCAGGGGTCGTCCTGCTCCAGCCGCCGCTGGAGCTGACGCAGCACGCGCTGCTGCGAGGGATGGAGGTTCCGCGCGTTCAGCTGGTCCAACAGCGCCGAGCCCCGCGCGTCGATCGGGGGCAGTCCGGTCAGACCGGCCACGACCGGTCTGACGTGCGCGAGGAGTTCGTTGACCAGGGACGAGACCTCGTCGTCCGGGGCATCGGGGTCGAGGGAGTAGAAGCGCGCCGTGACGTTCGCGGGCACGGACGGGCCGCCGAACAGGGCGCCGAACGCCGCCGGGCCGAGCAGGTGTGCGGCCAGGACCAGTTGTTCGTGTTCGTGCCGGGCCATGTTCGCCGGCGTCCCCGCCTCAGGGGAGGGGAGCCACGCCGAGAGTTCCGGGGGCAGGTCCGGCGGGGTGCCGCTGCGTCGGAGCGCCGCGATGTCGGCCCGGCGTCGGGTGAGCCGTTCGATGTCCTCCGCGGCCTGGTGGTCGAGCTCGTCCAAGAGGTCCTCCGCGGCCTCCGGATCGTCCAGCACCGAGGGCAGTACGGACAGCTGAACACCCAGCGACGTCATTCTCGTGATGCGCAGGAGCCGGACGAGGTGACCTACGTCGTAGCGCCGGTGGCCCCCGCTCGACCGCGGTGGCTCGGGCAGCAGCCCGATCTGGTGGTAGTGGCGCAGCGTGCGGACGGTGACGCCGGCCAGCGCGGCGAGCTCGCTACTCAGCAACGGGCAGCTCCTCCACCGGGTCCACGGACGCGAAAACCCCAGGCCCGAGCGGGTCGAACCCCGAACCCGCGGAGGGAAGGTCCACGGTTACCTCTTGGTCCAGTTGTGTGGTGATTCGTTCCGGCCGGCCTGGGTGCGGTCATGCTACCGGGCGCGGTCAGAACCCGCTCCGCCACTTCTGATGCACGGATTCCGGTTGTGGGTCGGTCTTCGCTACGGGAACTAGTCTTCCCCTTGGGCGGGCGAAAACTTGCAGTGGTCAGAGTAGACATGGCTGTCTGGTGGTGCTACGTTTTCTGTTGTAGCCACTGAGACACAAGGGCTGGACCACCGGATACGCCGGTGGAGGGAAGGACGGCCCGACCGGCGCGGGTTATTGGGCGTCGGGGGCCGGTAGGACCGCAGTAACGCAGTACCGTTTTTCGGCAGTACCGGGCTCCCGCTCGCACAGGGGAGGCCGCAGCAGGAGGAAGGACGCG
>NZ_QGTF01000026.1:0-49844 GCF_003182025.1 Nocardiopsis sp. L17-MgMaSL7
TGCATCCGGTTCAGGGCCGTGTTGAGCCGGTGGAAATCGAAGCGGGCACGGGTGTGCATCTGCTCAGCGGCCGCCGCGATACGCACCGTCGGACGCGGGACGTCAAGGACGCCTTTCTGGTCGGGGTTCGGTTCAGGGGATGAGTCCTGATCGGGGGTGAACTCGAACTTCACGGTCCTGCCTCTCCACATCCGGCCGCGCACGTCTGCTGCTGGCTCCGTTGGGTGAGTCGCACCGCGAACACCCACGGTTCCGATACTCCCGGAACCCGGTGACACTCCACGGAACCGCGTCCCGGGCCTCGCAGACCCTTACCAAGGATCACAGGAGGTCAACGGCATGAAGGAACCCGAGGGGAGCCCGAACGTCGGGCTGGCCGAAACCGGCCACATGACCTACCTGACAACCGTGCGGGCATCGCGGGCTCACGGACGGACGGGCTCACCTCGCTCGGGCGCCTCGCTTCCGGCGGGGAGGTTCCTGAGCGCGACCAGGGCCAGGAGGGTGACCGCCGCGAGGACCGCGGCACCACTCAGGGCCGCGGCGGTGACACCCGTGGAGTAGGCAACGAAGGCGGTGTCCAGGAGGGTGCGGGCCTCGGCTGCGGGGAGGTGGGCTGCGGTCGTCGCGGCCCCCGCGACGGTCTCCCGGGCGGCCTCGCCCGCCTCGGGGAGCTCCCGCATGCCGCTGCGGTAGACGGACGTGGCGATGGTGCCCAGAGTGGCGATTCCCAGGGCGGCGCCCAGTTCGGTGCTGGTCTCGGAGAGACCGGCGGCGGCCCCGGCGCGTTCGGGCGGCGCGGTGGCCAGGATCAGCGTGTTCGCCAGGGTGGCCACCGCGCCGATGCCCAGGGTGACCACGACGTACCCGGCCAGGAAGGGCAGAACGCCGTCGCTGAGACCGACGACGGTGAAGCCGGTCGCCCCGGTGGCCAGGCCCAGGGCCATGAGTACGGCGGGGCGGACCCTGTCTGCAAGCACTCCGGCGAGTGTGGCCCCCAGAGCGGTCCCGAGAATCGTGGGGAGGGCGTACAAGGCCGCCACGAGGGGGCTGAGGCCGTGTACGACCTGGAGGAACGTGAAGGTCAGCAGGCCCAGTCCGGCGGCGGCGAAGGACACCACGGCGTTGCTGGTCACCGACGCGGTGAGGGCGGGCCGGATGAACAGGGAGAGGTCGACGAGCGGGTTCCGCGCACCTCGTTGGCAGACCACGAAGGCGACGAGGGCGGCGGTACCGATGGCGAAGGCGGTCAGGGCGGGGGCGTCCGGGCCGTGGCCGACAAGGCGCTTGGCGGCGTGGACCAGGCCGAGGATCGCTACCAGGGAGGTGGCTGCGCCGACCAGGTCGAAGGCGGCCCCGGACGGGTTGCGGGACTCGGGGAGCAGGAGGGGTGCCACCAGGAGCAGCACGAGCATGAACGGCAGGTTGATCAGGAAGACCGACCCCCACGGGAGGAACTCCAGCAGGACCCCGCCGATGATCGGGCCGATGACGGCACCCCCGGTGAAGGCGACGGTCCACAGTCCGATCGCGGCGCGGCGCTGGCCGGGGTCGGTGAACATCGCGCGGATCAGGGAGAACGTGGACGGGGCCAGAGTGGCCCCGCCTACCCCGAGCAGGGCGCGTCCCACGATGAACAGTTCCGGGGTGGGCGCGAGGGCGAGGAGGACCGAGGCCGCGCCGAAGGCCACGGCTCCGCCGAGCAGGAGCCGCTTACGGCCGATCCGGTCGCCGAGCGCGCCCATGGTGAGCAGCAGTCCGGCCAGGACGAAACCGTAGACGTCCATCATCCACAGCCACTGGGTGCCGGTGGGGTCGAGGTCCCGGGAGATGGCGGGCGCGGCGACGAAGAGCACCGAGAGGTCCATGGAGACCAGCAGCGCGGGGATGAGGAGCAGCGCCAGTCCGAGCCAGGTGCGGCCGGTGGCGCGTGGTGGGGTACGCATGACTCTGATCGTACGTCCGTTCAAAAGTGCGATCAATATGTACGTACGTCAAAATGTTAGGCTGGAGGTATGAGCCAACGTGAGGATCTGCTGGCGGGCGCGAAGAAGTGCCTGGTCGACAAGGGCTACACCAAGACCACCGCCCGGGACATCGCGGCCGCCTCCGGCGCGCACCTGGCGTCCATCGGATACCACTTCGGGTCCAAGGACAACCTGATGAACACCGCCGTGATCGAGGCGACGAGCGAGTGGGGGGACACCTTCGAGAGGGCCGTCCGCACGGCCGCCACCGACAGCCCCGAGGAACGGGCCCGACTGCTGGTCACCGCACTGTTCGACACCCTTCCCGAGCAGCGCGACCTCATGGTGGCGAGCGTCCAGGCCTACGCGCAGGCCCAATTCGACGAGGGCGTGCGTACGGCGCTCCGGGACGGCATGCGCGAGGGCCGCCGCGAGCTGGCCGCCCTGGTCCTGGGCGTGCCCTCCGACCAGGTGGGCGCCGGTACCGTCGCGGGGCTGGGTTCGATGATCCACAACATGGTCACCGGGTACGTGCTCCAGTACCTCGTCGACCCCGACATGCTGCCCACCGTGGACCAGGCGATGGAGGGTCTGGGCACCCTCCTGGCGGACGACTGACCGGGTCCCGGGGCTCACCGGGACCCGGGCCTCCTATCGGCCGAAGCCCATAGTCCGGCCGCCGTCGGCCACCTCTCGGCGCAGCCGCTCGCCCTTGGCGTGCGCCTGTTCCTTGAGCTCCTGCTGGAAGGCGGCCATGCGCTCGGCCAGCTCCGGGTCGTGCGCGGCGAGCTGGCGCACGGCCAGCAGGCCGGCGTTGCGGGCCGCGCCCACCGCCACGGTGGCCACCGGGACCCCGGCGGGCATCTGCACGATGGACAGCAGCGAGTCCATCCCGTCAAGGTACTTGAGCGGTACCGGAACGCCGATCACGGGCAGCGTGGTCACCGAGGCCAGCATCCCCGGCAGGTGGGCGGCCCCGCCCGCGCCGGCGATGATCACCTTCAGCCCCCGGCCGGCGGCCTCCGAACCGTAGGAGATCATCTCGTGCGGCATGCGGTGGGCGGAGACCACGTCGGCCTCGAAGGGGACCCCGAACTCCGTGAGCGCCTCGGCGGCGTCGCGCATCACCGGCCAGTCGGAGTCGGACCCCATCACGATGCCCACCACGGGCTTGCTGTCGGTCACTTCTGGTCTCCTCGCAGGTAGGAAGCGGCGTCGCGGGCGCGCTCCAGCAGGTCCTGGTAGTCGTCGCCCATCACGGTGACGTGCCCGATCTTGCGGCCCGGACGCACGTCCTTGCCGTAGAAGTGCACCTTCACCTCGGGGTCCTTGGCCATCACGTGCAGGTAGCGGCGGTAGACCTCGGGGTCCTCGCCGCCCAGCAGGTTGGCCATGACGGTGTAGGGGGCGTTGGTACGCGGTGAGCCCAGGGGCAGGTTCAGGACCGCGCGCAGGTGCTGCTCGAACTGGGACGTGCGGGCGCCCTCGATGCTCCAGTGGCCCGAGTTGTGCGGACGCATGGCCAGCTCGTTGACGACCACGTCGTCGGCGGTCTCGAACAGCTCCACGGCGAGCACCCCGGTGACGTCCAGGGCGTGCGCGATCTCGATGGCCAGCTTCTGGGCGCGCAGGGCCCTGTCCTCGGGCAGGCCCGGCGCGGGGGCGATCACCTCGTGGCAGATCCCGCCGCGCTGGACGGTCTCCACCACGGGGTAGACGGCGACCTGCCCGTGCGGGGAACGCGCCACCTGGACGGCGAGTTCGCGGGAGAAGTCCACCTTCTCCTCCACAAGCAGCGGGACGTCCTCTGCTGCGGCGCGGTCGACGACCTCGCGGGCCTCCTCGGGGCCGTCGACGACCCACACGCCCTTGCCGTCGTAGCCTCCGCGCGCGGCCTTGAGGACGACCGGCCATCCGGTGTCCACGGCGAACCCGGTGACCTGTTCGAGGGTGGTCACCGCCCGCCAGCGCGGTGAGGGCGCGTCCAGCTCGGCCATGCGGGTACGCATGCGCAGCTTGTCCTGGGCGAAGCGGAGGGCGTCGCGGCCCGGCCGCAGCAGCCCGCCCGCCTCCTCCACGGCCCGCAGAACGGGTTCGGGCACGTGCTCGTGGTCGAAGGTGACCACGTCGTTGGCCTTGGCGAAGGCCAGGACGTCGTCGAGGCCACGGTCGTCGCCCAGGGTGACGTCGCCGCAGACCAGGGCCGCGCTGTCCTTGGGACCGGCGGCCAGGACGGAGAAGTCCACTCCCAGTCCGATGCCCGCCTGGTGGGTCATCCGGGAGAGTTGGCCTCCGCCCACCATTCCCACTCGGGGGACGATGCGGTTACGCTCGCTCACAGTTCCTCAACTCAATGCTCGTCAACCGCGGATGCGGGGCGGCCCCGCGCACGGCGGAACCTGGCCGTTCGGCTCGGAACCCGCGGCCGGGGTGTCCCGAAGGCCCCGGATAGAGTCTAGGGCGTGCGGGCGTGCCGCCCCCAGGACCCACTCCCCCGCCGCAGTGACCCCCACAACCCGGAGGGCGCAGGCCATGCGCGAGTTCCTCTCCCGTCGTCCCAGGCTGGCCCGTCTGGCCTCCGAGGTCGGCAAGTTCGGCTCCGTCGGCGCGATCGCCTACGTCGTGCAGCTGGCCGCGACGAACCTGCTGTGGGCGAGCGGCATGGGGTCGATGACGGGGCAGGTGGCGGGCACCTCGTGCGCCATCGCGGTGGCCTTCGTGGGCAACCGGTTCTGGACCTTCAACGACCGGGCCCGTACCGGCCTCGGCCGGGAGACCTTCCTGTTCCTGGTGATGAACGGCGTGGGGATGCTCATCCAGGTGGGGTGCCAGGCCTTCTCGCTGTACGTGCTCGGTCTGGACAGCACCCTGGCGCAGAACGTCTCCGGCAACGTGGTGGGCGTGGGCCTGGGCACGCTGTTCCGCTTCTTCGCCTACCGGACCTGGGTGTTCCCGCCCGATCCGGTTCCGGACGCCGAGGACGACGGGGTCGCGCGGGCTCAGACCTGAGTGGTGACGCTGCGGCGGCGGACTCCGTGGCGGCGGGCCATGGCGGTGACCAGGAGCAGGTAGAGGCCCACCTGCACCAGGGCCAGGACCAGGGTCATCGGGGTGTTGGTCCCCAGGGGCAGGCCCCCGCCGAGCACCATGCCGGTGCCCACGTCGGCCAGGCGGCCCTCCACGGCGCACAGGCCGAACTGGACGAGGCTGTTGACCACGTGCAGACCGATCGCGGCCTCCAGGCCGCCGGTGCGCCAGGTCACCCAGGCCATACCCAGACCGAGCACGGCCAGCGCCGCCGTGTTCCACAGGTCCCCCGGGTGGGTGGCCGCGTACAGGGCGGCGAACAGGGTGCCGCCCGCCAGCACGGCGGGCCACGGTGAGCGCAGCACCCTGGAGAACGCGGAGTCGCCGTCGGGCGATCCCAGCGAGCCGACGAGCTGCATGACCATCCCGCGCAGCGTCATCTCCTCGGCCACGGACTGGAGCGGCACCAGCAGCACGATCACGAGGAGCGCGGCCGCGAGGACCTCGGCGGTTCCGTAGTCGACGGTGATCGGCGGGTCCGCGGGACCCTCCCCCATGAGCGCCAGGAGCAGCGCCGTGCCCGCGGTGACGGGGACGGCGACCACCAGCACGCAGCGGGCCAGCCAGCGCCAGCGCATGCGCCCGGTGACCGAGATCAGGGAGCCGGGTCTGCGCCACTGCACGACGCGCGCCACGAAGAGTGTGACGGGTGCGAGCAGGGCGATCGCCGCCAGCCCGAAGGCCAGTCCGGCGATCTCCCCCACCCGGACCGAGTCGGGGGCCAGACCGCTGCCGCCGAGGATCGCCACGATGGTCATCACGACCACCACACCGACCCACAGGAAGAACAACAGGACGGCGAAGACCAGGAGCGCCAGCGGCGGCACCCACCAACGGAACCTCGGGGTCCGGGCGAGCCTGTGATAGGACTCACCCTCCGGGATCTCCGCGCAGGCGAAGAGGTTCGTCCGCACGGGACGCGGTGGCGGCCACGCCCACACCGACGGGTCCGGGGTCAGGGCGGGGTGTCCCCCGGGCGGGGTCTGTCGCGCGCCGCCCGGCGGCCATGCCCAGGTCTGTTCCTGGGTGTGCCCACCAGAAGTCTGCCCCTCCGGCCCCTCAGGCGCGGCGGGCCAGGACGAACCAGGCGGTGGCGGCACATTTCCCATCGTGCGCTGAGACTACTATCCGGGCATGTATCGCCTGCGTTAAGGCCACGCCGTTATCGCCTGGTCACAGTGAGGGACAGAAGCCGCGAAGCCCCGGGGAAACGGAATAGCGGACCACCCCTCCCCTGTTGGAGAAAGTGGTCCTGCGGGCGGTCAACGCGAGCGACACCTCAGGCCAAGACCCCGTCCCGCTGACCTACGATTGAGTACATGTCCTCCACACCAACCACCGAGCAGGTCCACGAAGCCCTGGCCACGGTGCAAGACCCGGAGATCCACCGTCCCATCACCGACCTCGGCATGGTCAAGAGCGTCGGGATCGACGACGACGGTGCCGTGCACGTCGGTATCTACCTCACGGTGGCCGGGTGCCCGATGAAGGGGCGCATCGAGAAGGACGTGACGGGAGCGGTGACCAAGGTCGCCGGCGTCACGAAGGTCACCGTCGAGCTCGACGTCATGAACGAGGAACAGCGCAAGGAGCTCCAGACCAAGCTCCGCGGCGGCCAGGCGGAGAAGGAGATCCCCTTCGCCAAGCCGAACTCCCTCACCAAGGTCTACGCGGTCGCCTCGGGCAAGGGCGGTGTCGGCAAGTCGTCCGTCACCGTGAACCTCGCCGCCGCGCTCGCGGCCCAGGGTCACAAGGTGGGCGTCGTCGACGCCGACATCTACGGCCACTCGGTGCCGCGCATGCTCGGTGCGTCGGACTTCCCGACCAAGGTCGAGGACATGATCCTCCCGCCGACCGCCCACGACATCAAGGTCATCTCGGTGGGCATGTTCACCGAGGGCAACACCCCGGTGGTGTGGCGCGGCCCGATGCTGCACCGCGCCCTCCAGCAGTTCCTCTCCGACGTCTTCTGGGGTGACCTGGACGTCCTGCTGATGGACCTGCCCCCGGGCACCGGCGACATCGCCATCTCCGTCGCCCAGCTCCTCCCGGCCGCCGAGCTGATCGTGGTCACCACGCCGCAGCAGGCTGCCGCCGAGGTCGCCGAGCGCGCGGGCGCGATCACCGCCCAGACGCACCAGCGCATCGCCGGTGTCATCGAGAACATGTCCTACTACCAGCCGGAGGACGGCGGCGAGCCGATCCACCTCTTCGGCCAGGGCGGTGGCCAGACGGTCGCCGACGCGCTCACGAAGACCCTCGGCGCCGAGATCCCGCTCATGGGGCAGGTGCCGCTGGACACCCGTCTGCGTGAGGGCGGCGACGAGGGCCAGCCGCTGGTCCTGACCCACCCCGAGACCGAGGCCAGCAAGGTGATCGTCTCGATCGCCGAGAAGCTGGTCGGCAAGCCGCGCGGGCTGGCCGGGATGCAGCTGGGCATCTCCCCCGCCGGACGCTGACGACCCGACCGCACTCGCGGGTCGGCTGGAAGACACGCGTACGGCCCCCGAATCCGCTGGGATTCGGGGGCCGTCGTGTTGCTCGGGGCGGGCGCGGGGCCGGGTCGGTCAGTCGCTGGGGCCGAGGGTGACGGTGACGGTCTCCCGCTCGCCGTCGCGCTCGTACTCCAGCTCGACCTCGTCCCCGGGGGCACGGTCGCGCACCATGGCCTGGAGTTCGCCGTGGGAGTTGACCCTGCGGCCGTCGAAGGTGACGATCACGTCGCCCGGTTCCAACCCTGCCTCGTCGGCGGCGCCGCCGCTCTCGACGGAGCCGGATCCGTCGGCGATGACCGCGCCGATCACCGAGCTGCCCTGGTCGAAGGTGACGCCGAGTTCGGCGTAGGTGGTCTCGCCGTGGTCGATCATCCGGTTGACGACCTCCTCAGCCTCCGTGGAGGGGATGGCGAAGCCGAGGCCGATGCTGCCGCCCGTCTGCTCGCCCATGAACCCGCCGCCCATGGTGGCGATCATCGAGTTGACGCCGATGACCCGCCCCTGGACGTCCACGAGCGGTCCGCCCGAGTTGCCGGGGTTGATGGCGGCGTCGGTCTGGAGGGCGAAGAACTGGCTCTCGCCCTCGTCGGAGCTGACCGGCCGTTCCTTGGCGCTGATGATGCCCTGAGTGACCGTCCCGTCCAGGCCCAGCGGGGCGCCGATCGCGATGACCTCGTCACCGACGACCGCCACGTCCGAGTCGCCGAACTCCAGCGGCTCGACGTCGTTGGGGTCCTCCAGCTCCAGCACGGCGAGGTCGGAGCTGGGGTCGGATCCGACCACGGTGGCCAGGCTGTTGCTGCCGTCGCTGTACTCGATCACGATCCCGTCCTCCTCCAGCGGCGAGGAGACGTGGTCGTTGGTGACCACGTAGTCGCCGTCGATGACGAAACCGGAACCGCCCGACCCCACGCGCCCGCCCGCGCTGCGCAGGGAGACCACGCTCGGGCTGACTCGCTGGGCCACGCCCGCGATGGTGTCGGGGTCGCGGTCGGGCGCCTCGGGCGGCGGTTCGTTGATGGTGGGGCCCTGGTCTGACTCGGGCGCGGCCTGTCGCCCGGAGCCGAGCAGGCCGCCAGCGAGACCGCCCGCGCCGCCCGCGATGAGGGCGACGACCAGCATCCCGCTCAGCGCGGCCCAGGCCGGGACGCCGCGTCTGCGAGGGGCCGCCGCGGGGTCGGCTGCGAGCTGGGCGTACTGGGCCGGGGGCCCGGGCGGCACGGCGAAGTGGCCGTGGTTCGGGTGGCCCTGCCCGGTGGCCTGCGCCTGGGGGGCGGCCTGCGAGGGCTGGGCCCCCTGTGCGGGCTGGGGCTGCTGCTGCGGTTGCCCCTGCCCCTGGTGGGGCGCGTGGGGCTGCTGCTGCGGTTGCCCCTGCGGGGCGGCCGGGCCCTGGCCCGGGTGGTCTCCGGACGGGGAGGGCTGGGGGTGCATGGCGTCTCCGGTGCCGGGGGGCGAACCCTGGGCGCCGCCCGGGTTCACGGGCCGATCGGGCTGGGGAGGTTGGCCTCCCTGGGGATGGGGCGGGGCGATCCACGCGCCGGTGGGGGGCCGCGGGGGTTCGGCTGGCCCCGGGGCTGGTGCGTCCGGCGCGCCCCGCTGGGGTACGCCACCGTTCGGCGGGGCCCACCCCTCGGCGGGTTCCGAACGGTCGTTGTCCTGGCTCAAGACCTGCTCCGTTTGTCGCTCGGCTATCGGTCCCGGCACGCGCCGCGCCGGTCGGCCGGGCCCCTACAGCAGGCCCAGCCGGGACAGACCTCGCAGCACCCTGGCCCAGAAGCCGGAGTCCTCGGGGCCTGGCAACGCGGCCACCGCCGAGGAGGCCAGGTCCGCGGGGGCGTCGGCCAGGACCGTGTAGACGAAACCGTTCGCCTGCCACACGCTCTGGTACTGGCCCACGTCCCCGCCGAAGATCGTGTCGTGCCCTGTTGTGACGCCACCACCCCCCGTTCCGGTTCCGGTGTATCCGTTACCAAGTGTGGAGGGATGTTCCGTTCCCAGCTTGCCACGCTGGACGAAGACCGAGACCTGGGAGAGTCCGTCCGAGTAGACGGCGTGCACGACCCGGCGTTCCCCGTAGCGTTTGGAGCGGGTGTCGACCAGCCTGAGGTCCCAGGTGAGGTGTTCGGGCAGCGTCCAGCCCGCCTCACGCAGCTCACGCCGTTCCCCGCCGTCGAGGGCGTCGCCCCAGGGAGAGTCCCCGAGGGCCTCGTCCGGCCAGGCGCCCTCCCCCAGGCTGAGATCGGTGAGGTGGCTGCTGAACGCCTCCGCGCCGGAGCGGTCGTACACCGCGTGCCCCAGGAGGAGATGGGTCTCGGTGTCCACCCAGAACCGTCCGGCCACGGTGGAGTCCGCGCGCAGCGCCTCCACCAGATGGGCCGGGCGGCCGTCGAGGCTCTCCCTGCCCGCGTCCACCACCTGGTAGGTGTCCTCGAGCACGACCAGCAGGCGTTCGTCGAGGGACTCCAGGGCGGAGGAGGCCAGCACGACGAAGGCCGACTCCTCGTCCTCCTCCCCCAGCGGGGACATGGCCAGTCCGGAGCTCGGGCGGTTGACCACGCGAAGGTCCACCCCGTCCCGGTCCTCGCCCTCCGGTCCGCGCACCTCGCGCACGCCGGTGTAGGCCACCCTGCCGTGCGCGTCGGAGGCGCGGTGCAGCACCGCCATGCCGTCGTCCTCACCCTCGGCCGGGACCGAGGTGGCGTCCGGGTGCACCGCACCGGTGAGCACGAGGGCGCACATCAGCGCGGCGGCGACGGAGGCGGGAGCGGAGTTCGGTCCAGAGGAGGGTCCGCCAGACCTCACCGGGTCGTTTCGGTCGAGGTCGAGGGCGGCTGTCCCTCGGCCGCGACGGGCAGGGGCTCGAACGGCGGCTGTTCCGCGGGCAGCGGCTCCACCACCGGTATCTGGCGGCTGGTCACGGCGTGCTCGACCGCGAAGTCGGCCAGGTGGGGCTCCACCACCGGGGTGTCCTCGCCCTCACCGCCCGCGACGAACGCGCTCCCCAGGAGCGCCGTCGCCACCGCCAGCCCCGCGACCGCGTAGCGTCCGCCGGAGAAGTGCGGCAGCAGGCCGGAGAACCGGTCGCCGCCCCGGGGTTCGGGGCGGGGCGGGACGTACCGCTCCGGCTGGGTGCGCGGTGGGGTCCTCTGCTGGGCGGGCGACGCGGTCTCCGGTGCGGTGCGCGATCCCTCGCCCCGGCGCAGCGGTTCGCTCGGGTAGGCCGGTCGGCCCGCGCCCGCCATCAGGGGTCCGCCCGTGGGAAAGCCACCCAGGGGTCGGGAGTGCCCCAGCGGGGGGCTGGACCCGAAAGGGCCGGTCGGCGGCGGGTCCAAGGGGCCGCGATCACCCCGATCACGTGACCCCGTGCCGGGGCCGCCGGGACGGCCCAGGCCCGGCTGGGACAACAGGCGCCCCATGAAGTCCATGTCGGGTTCGGGTTCGCCGAGCCCGGTGAGCCTGCGCTTGAGTCTGCGCATCATGTCGGCCTCGAAACGGCACGACTCGCACTTGGCCAGGTGGATGAGGGCGCGCTCGTGGTCGGCGGCGCCCAGCTCCCCGTCGATGAGCGCCGAGAGGCGCTCCCCGAGGTGGTCCATGCTCATTCCGCCTCCCCGTGCATCACGTTGGCAGTGGCGCCGTCGGACCCCTCGGTGCCCCCCTGGGCCCCGTTCGCGGCCGCCAGGGACCTGCGGTGCTCCAGGGCGCGGCGCAGCTGGGCGCGGCCCCGGTGGATCCGGCTGCGGACGGTGCCCAGCTTGACGTCGAGCGTGGCGGCGATCTCCTCGTAGGAGAGCCCCTCGATGTCACAGAGCACGACGGGGGCGCGGAACTCGGCGGGCAGGGCGTCCAGGGCGCTCTGGACGTCGGCGTCGAAGTGCCGGTCGTCGTAGCGCTGGGCCGGCGAGGGCTCGCGGCCCTCCAGACGCTCGTCGGCGTTGTCGGCCAGCCCCTCGAAGCGGATGCGGGCCTTGCGCCGGGCCATGTCCAGGAAGAGGTTGGTGGTGATGCGGTGCAGCCACCCCTCGAAGGTGCCGGGGGTGTAGTTGGCGAGGGAGCGGAACACACGGATGAAGACCTCCTGGGTGAGGTCCTCGGCGTCGTGCTTGTTCCCGGTGAGGCGATAGGCCAGCCGGTAGACGCGCGGCGAGTGGACGCGCACGACCTCTTCCCAGCTCGGGGGTTCCCATGCCTCGAACTCGACGGCAGGGCCGGTCTCTGGCACCGCTGCTCCCTTCATCCCGCTGAGTCCACCACGCGAGGACAGGTAGGGGGTGTTCACTTCGTGGCGATCAACGTGCGTTCATCCCGATTCAACGCCGGAGGGAGCCGATTAAGTTCCCGCCGCCACACTCGGAGTTCCGGCCGGTTCAGGCTAGTCTTTTGCCCAGGGACATACCTGGCCGCGACCACCATTCTACGGTGGGTGACGATCCCCCGGTCAGAGCGCCTGGCCACGACATTCAGCAGTGCTTGGGAGGCCGTCATCAGCGCAGAAGAGAGCGTCGCCCGGACCGCGTGGGTCCGGACCGAGCAGGCTCGGTTCGAGGAGTCCGCCATGGGGGACGGACCTCTGGCGGACGCCTACGACGCGGGCGTACGGGCCTCGGCCTCGCCCGTGGACGCCGCGACGGGGGCCGCGCTGCGGTTCCTCACCGCCGCCATCGGCGCCCGTTCGGTGGTGGAGATCGGCACGGGATGCGGGACGTCGGGGATCTGGCTGCTGCGGGGGATGGCCCGGGAGGGCATCCTGACGACCGTGGACGTCAACGCCGCCTACCAGGACTACGCGCGCTCCGCCTTCTCCCGCTCGGGGTTCGGCGCGGGCCGGGCCCGACTGATCCGGGGGACGGCGCTGGACGTGCTGCCGCGGCTGACCGACGGCGGGTACGACATGGTGTCGGTCGACGCCGACCAGGCCTCCTACCCCGCGTACCTGGAGGAGGCGCTTCGGCTGCTGCGTCCGGGCGGGGTGGTGGTGTTCAACAACGTGCTGACGGCCCCCTCCGAACCGGACAGCCCGCTGCGGGTCCCGGACCCCGGGGAGACCGCGGTCCGCGAGGTGATGCAGCGGATGCGCGAGGACGAGGCGTTCATCCCCCTGCTGGTCCCGGTCGGCGAGGGGCTGCTCGCCGCCATCCGCCCCTAGGGGGCGGACCGTGGGAGGCGGAGCCGCGTTCGGGCGGTCGCCCGAGCGCGCACGCGCGCCGGGCCCGGACGGAGGGGGTGTTCCGCCCGGGCCCGTGGCCGTTTCGGTACCGGCCGGGTCACTACCTGGCGGCGAGCCAGCGGAGCAGGGTCCGGGTGGCGAAGGCCGTGCCGCCCTTGGTGAGCAGTCCGCTCTCCTGCATGGACCGGCCCGGACCGGCGATGTCCAGGTGGGCCCAGGGCAGGCCGCCGGTGAACTCGCGCAGGAACAGGGCGGCGTCGGTGGCACCGGCCGGACCGAAGTCACCGCCCCGGGTGCCGATGTTGGCCAGGTCCGCCACCCGGGAACCGGTGGTGGGGACGTAGTCCTCGGTGAGCGGCATCCGCCACAGCGGCTCGCCCGACTCGCCGCCGGCGGCCTCGATCTGCGCGGCGACCGTGTCGTCGGTGCTGTAGAGCGCCCCGATACCGGTGCCCAGCGCCAGCTTGGCGGCACCGGTCAGGGTGGCGACGTCCACCAGCACGTCCGGTTCGAGGTTGGTGCTGGCGTAGCCCATGGCATCCGCCAGGACCAGACGGCCCTCGGCGTCGGAGTTGAGCACCTCGACGGTCCGGCCCGTGTAGGTGGTCAGCACGTCTCCGATGCGGGTGGCGTCACCCGAGAAGGCGTTCTCCGCCAGGGCGAGCAGACCGGTGACCCGGACACCCGCGCCCACGGACGCCAGCGCCGACAGGACGGCCAGCACGATCGCCGCACCGCTCATGTCGGTCTTCATGAGCTTCATGTTGTCGTTGGGCTTGAGCGAGAGCCCGCCGGTGTCGAACGTGATGCCCTTGCCGACCAGCACCACGTGCTCGGTGGGGTTCTCCGGCGTGTAGGACAGCTGGACCAGCCGGGGCGGGCGGGAGGAGCCCTGGCCGACACCGAGGATGGCGCCGAACCCCTCGTCCCCCAGCTCCTTCTCGTTCCACACCCGCACACCGAGCCCGGCCCCGTCGGCCGTCTCGCGTGCGCGGGTGGCCATCCACTCCGGGTCCTTGGCCAACGAGGGGGTGTTGATCAGGTCCCGGGCCAGGGCGGTCGCCGTGGCCAGGGTGGTTCCCAGGGCCAGGGGACCGTCCAGGGTGGTGACGTCTCCGACCACGTTGATCACCGGCGCGGGGCGCTGGGACCTCGGGGGTTCGGCGGTCTTGTACGTGAAGGTGTAGGAGGCGAGCAGGGCACCCTCGGCGAAGGCCGTGGCGGCCTCGTCGTCGGCGCCGGGCCAGGCCAGGGCGACGCGCTCGTTGCCCCGTGCGGCCCGGGAGAGGGCGGCGCCGGCCTTCCGGAGGTCGGCGGGGCCACCCGATCCGACTCCGAGAAGGGCCAGGCGGACCAGGCCCCCGTCCCGGGACACCGGGAACTGGGAGAGCTCACCGGGCTTGCCGGTGAGCGCGTAGTGCGCGAACAGGTCCGCGAGCGGCGAGGGAAGGACCTGTGTCAGTCCACCGTCGGTGACCCCTTCGACCGCCTCGGGGCCTTCCTCGCCCGCGAGTACGGGGAGGACCAGCAGGTCCGCGGTGGATTCGGCGAGGGTCCCCGGTACGGGGTGGATCTCCGTGGCGAATGGCACAGGCCGCTCACAATCGTTCACTCTGTGGGGAGGTTCACGCAGGTGGGAGGTGTGGAACCTCGGGGGTCATCAGGGCGTTCCGGCCCAGGTGGGGGACGATTCTTGTCCGGTCAGCCGACGACACCCCGAAGCGCGTCCCGGAGCTCCGTCGCCTCGTCCGGCGTGAGCTCCACGACCAGACGGCCGCCGCCCTCAAGCGGGACCCGCATGATGATGCCGCGACCCTCCTTGGTGACCTCCATCGGCCCGTCGCTGGTCCTCGGCTTCATCGCCGCCATGCCATTCCCCTTTCTAGGTGTTCCTCGCAGGTGGCCGGGGCCGACCCACAGCACCGACGCCGGTCCGCTGGGACGTGTCGGCTCCGGAGCCGTCGGCCGGTTCCGTGTGACTCGCGCCCGTGTGGCTTAGGGGTCGGGAATCACTCTTCGACCATTATCTCGGAGGTTGACCCCTGGGTGTGCGCCAGGCGACAGCCGGGGCACCTCCGTGAGCGCCCACCGGCGAGGAATCGTTGGTCAGTAAGGTTATATCGGTCTCGACCGAAACCCGCGCGGTCCGCGAGGGGCCGAGCCGCCTCCACACCGGGCGTTCCGGGCCGCGGCACGGGCCCGTCCGGGCCCCGTCCGGACCCGTCAGTCCAGCAGGCCGGTGGAGAGCATCCGCGTCCCCTCCCGGGTGACGGAGGACCACTCGGCGTTGAGGCGGCCGCCCTCGGAGGCGGGCCAGAGGGTCAGCTCCGACTCGTCGACGCAGCGGTCGTCGGGGTCGGAGGTCTCGGTGTACGCGTACACGAGCCGGTCGCCGTCGCGTGCCGACAGCTCGAGGGTCCCGGAGCAGAAGAAGGTGGTCCAGGCGGTGCTGCCGCGCTCGGCGCCCTCCTCGATCCGCACCTCGGCGTCCCACTCGGCGACGGGCCGCCCGTCCGTGTCGACCTGGCTCATGCGCCCTGACCAGGCCCCCACGAACTCGTCGGGGTCGGACATGGTGGTGACGGTGTCCTCGCGGGCCCCGTCCAGGTGGGACCAGGCCACGAAGCCCCCGCCACCGACCAGGAGGAGCGCGGCCAGGGTCACGGCCGTCCTGGCGAACTGGCGGCGGCGCCTGCCGGTGTGCCTGGTCGAACGGGGCGGCGGCCAGAGGGACATCTGGCGCACCGGGGTCGCGGAGTTCCCGGGTCCGTCCTCGGAGCCCGCCCGGAGTTCGGGTGCTGTGTCCATCCTCGCCATCCTCACGACGGTCCGCCCGCTCCGGCGGAGCAGGGGGTACGCATGTACAGCGACCGAGAATAGATCACCCGAACCCACCACATCCGACCAAGAACGACAAGACGGATGTGATGCACGGCATAGACGGCCCGGGCGCGCCGGGGCCCCGCCGGGCGTCCAGGTGGGGTCAGCCTCGGTCGTCGCCTCGCCCGCCGACCGACGCGTCGTCGCCCTCGGGGACGGTTTCGGTCACTGAATCGGGGGAGGTTTCGGGGGTCGGTTCGGGGGTGGAACCCGAGACGGTCTCCGGAGCGGGGTCCGCGGGCGCGTCGTCCGCGCGGGTGTCGGTCTCGACCGTCGCGTCGGGCGCCGGGACGAGGGTCACTCTCTCGATCGGATCCCTGTCCTGGTCCGCGTACCCGTCGAGTTCGTCCTGGCCGGGCAGGTACGCGCCCGGTCGCGGTCCGGTGCCCCGGGGGACGTAGGACGGGTCCAGACGGGCCAGCCGCCACTCCAGGTCCTCGATCCGCTCCTCACGCTCGCGAAGAGTGCCCGTGAGCCGCACCAGCAGTTCGTCGACCGCGCGCACGTGGTAACCCCACATGGACAGGGGGACGAGGAGACCGGCCAGGTCACGGGAGCCCACCGGGCGCCCCTCCGGCAGGTCCAGCGGGGGGAAGTCGGCCTCGAACCGGGCGAGCTGCCCGCCCTTGCCGAGCACGACGAAGACCACGCCCACGAGGACGGCGAGCGCGGCGGCGGCGACCAGGATCAAGATGAAGAAAGGCACGGGACCGATCGTGCCACACCGCCGTACCCCCCAGGGAACGCCGGGCATGGGAGACTCGGCGGGTGTCGAACGCACCTTTCCGAGTCCTGACCACGCAGACCGCACCCGGCGCCGTGACGGGGGTCCCCGCAGCCTCCGCCGAGGGCGGCGCGGCGGTGGGCGGCGCGGCGGTGGGCGGCGACGCCCCCTGGACGGTGGACGCCGGTCACCGGCCGTCCGCCGCCCGGGTCGCGGCGCTCGTCGCGGAGGGGCACGCGGTCCTGGTCCGCTGCACGCGGCCGGACGGCGAGGGGCCGCGCACGGACCTGCCCCCGGCCCCGCCCGGGATCGCTGGCGCGGTCCCGGTCGCGGCGGCCGAGGAGGTGGCCCTGGCGACCGTGTACGCCTGGGCGGGGGCACGCGTGTTCGTGACCGACCACCCGGAGCGGGTGGGGCGGGCCCTGGACATGGTCGCCTCGGTGCGCGGCGAGCGTACGCCCGCAGCCGTGCGCAGGGGACTCGCCTGAACCGGGCCCGGGAGCACCGGGCCGCGACCGACCCCCGGAGCCCCGGCGGGGCGGCCTAGCTCGCCGGGCCCGCCTCACCGCGTTCGAACTTGTTCTCCAGGTACAGGTGCGCGTGCTGGACGATCCGCACGGCCTCGTCCGGGTCGTCGGTCACGTGCAGGAGCTCCATGTCCTTGTCCCTGATCAGCCCGTGCTTGAGCAGGCTGTCCTCCACCCAGCCGCGCAGACCGCCCCAGAACTCGGTGCCGACCAGCACCACGGGGAACCGGGTGATCTTCTTGGTCTGGACGAGGGTGATCGCCTCGAACAGCTCGTCGAGCGTCCCGAACCCGCCGGGCAGCACCACGAAGGCCTGCGAGTACTTCACGAACATCGTCTTACGGACGAAGAAGTACCGGAAGGTCATCCCCATGTCGATGTAGGGGTTGAGCGACTGCTCGAACGGGAGCTCGATGCCCAGGCCCACGGAGAGCCCGCCCGCCCGCTGGGCGCCCTTGTTGGCCGCCTCCATCATGCCGGGGCCGCCGCCGGTGATCGTGGCGTACCCGGCCTCGGCGAGCTTGGCCCCGACCTCGACCCCGAGATCGTAGAACTCGGTCCCGGGCTTGATCCGCGCCGAACCGAAGACACTCACCGCGGAGGGCAGCTCGGACAGCAGGCCGAAGCCCTCCACGAACTCCGACTGGATGCGCAGCACGCGCCAGGGGTCGGTGTGCACCCAGTCCGTGGGGCCGCGCCTGTCGAGGAGCCGTTGGTCGGTGGTGGTGTCGGGGATAGCGCGGCCGCGGTAGGTGAGCGGTCCGGCACGCCTCACGTTCTCTTCTTCCGTCATGCCCGTAAAGCTATCCATCCGTGGCCAGCCCACACCCGAACGACGCATGTCGCTCCGGTGACCGGTAGCGGACACGAGGCCGCCCACCAGGACGGGAGCGCCTGACGGGCGGCTTCGGGGCGAGCGGGACGGGGCCCGGGAGGGGTCAGCGCCGACCGGTGAGCCAGGCGACCATGCGCTCCTCGGCCTCGCGGATCTGCGCGATGCTGGCGTACTCGTCGCGCGTGTGGGCGAGCATCGGGTCGCCGGGGCCGTAGTTGACCGCGGGCACGCCGAGCTCGGAGAAGCGGGAGACGTCGGTCCAGCCCAGCTTGGCCCGGGCCTGTCCCTCGCCCACGGCGGTGACGAAGGCCGCGGCCGAGGGGTCGTCCAGGCCGGGGCGGGCCGGGGCGGAGGAGTCGGTGACCGTCACGTCGAAGCCCTCGAACACCTCGCGCAGGTGGGCCTCGGCGTCGGCCGGGGAGCGGTCCGGGGCGTACCGGTAGTTCACCCGGACCACGCACTCGTCCGGGATGACGTTCCCGGCCACGCCGCCCTCGACGAACACCGCGTTCAGGCCCTCGTGGAAGGTCAGGCCCTCCACCTCGGGCTGGCGGGGGGTGTAGGCGCGCAGCACGTCCAGGATCGCGCCCGCCTTGTGGATGGCGTTCTCGCCCTTCCAGGAACGCGCGCTGTGCGCCCGCTTGCCGTAGGCCGCGACGTCCACGCGCATGGTGCCCTGGCAGCCGCCCTCGATGACGCCGTCGGTGGGCTCCATGAGGATCGCGAAGTCTCCGGCCAGCCACTCCGGGTGGTTCCGGCTGAGGCGGAGGAGGCCGTTGCGGACCGCGTCCACCTCCTCGTTGTCGTAGAAGACGTAGGTGACGTCGTGGACCGGCTCGGTGACCAGCGCGGCCAGCTTGAGCTGGACGGCCACGCCGGACTTCATGTCGGTGGTGCCGCAGCCGTAGAGGCGGTCGCCGTCCACGTGCGAGGGGACGTTGTCCACGATCGGCACGGTGTCGAGGTGACCGGCGACCACGACGCGGCGGTCCCGGCCCAGGTCCGTGCGGGCCACGACGGCGTCGCCGTCCCTGGTCACGGTGAGATGGGCCAGGTCCGACAGGGCGTTCTCGACCGCGTCGGCGAGGACCCTCTCGTCCCCGCTCTCGGAACGGATGTCCACGAGGGCGGCGGTCAGGTCCGCCACGTCCGAGGTCAGGTCCAGCATGGTGTCGCCCCGTTTCGGTGAGGTGAGTGGGTGGGTCGCGCGCATGGCCACCCTAGAACAACGGCGGGGCGCCCTCCCCGGTTGGGAGGACGCCCCGGACGTGGGTGCGCGGGCGCGGCGACGCGCGCCCCGGCGCGGGAGCCTAGGCGTTGACGCCGTGCTCGCGCAGGAGGTCGTTCAGGGCGAGCTTGTCGTGCTCCTGCCCCTCCTCCAGACGCTTGAGCACCAGCAGGACCGGCATGCCGAAGTCGCCGCCGGGGAAGCTCTTGGTCCGGTTGGCGGTGACGCACACCGACCAGGCCGGGGCCTCGCCGCGGGCCAGTTCCTCGCCCGTCTCGGCGTCGAAGACGCGCGTGGAGGAGGTGAGGATGGTGCCCGCTCCGAGCTTGGCGCCCTTGCGGACGCGGGCGCCCTCGACGACCATGCTGCGCGAGCCCAGGAAGGCGTCGTCCTCGATGATCACCGGGGAGGCCTGCGGCGGCTCCAGGACGCCGCCGACGCCCACGCCGCCGGAGAGGTGGACGTTCTCACCGATCTGCGCGCAGGAGCCGACCGTGGCCCAGGTGTCGACCATGGTGCCGGAGCCGACGTAGGCGCCGATGTTGGTGAAGGACGGCATGAGCACGACGCCCGGGGCGAGGAAGGAACCCCAGCGGGCGATGGCGCCCGCGACGACGCGGACCCCGTCGAAGCGGGTCTTCAGCGGCATGCGGTCGTGGTGGTAGAAGTCGCCGACGTGCGACTCCTTCATGTCCAGGACCTTGAAGCCGAGGAGGATGGAGCGCTTGGCGCGCTCGTCGACCACCACGTCGTCCGTGGCGGGGTCGACGAAGGCCACACGGGCCTTGCCCTCGTCGATCAGGTCGATGGCGCCGGTGATGACGCGGCGCGCCTCGGAGTGGTCGGGGGTCAGTTCGGAGCGCCGCTCCCAGAGTTCGTCGATCTGGTCGGGCAGCGGACTGGTGTACGAGCTGGTCATGTGAACCCACGTTAGCCGCTCGTCCGGGGTGGGTGGTCTGCGCCCCGCCCGCTCGGGATGAGCCCTTGGCCACTCGTCTCACGGACGCCGCGCGGACGGGTCCGGCGGGTGGCGCGGGAGGACCGGGCCGGGGCCGCGAGGACGGAACACCCGCCCCGCGAGAGTTCCCGTTGACTGTTCCCGGCGCCGACTACAATTTCGCCGAGGCCCGTCCGGGGCCCGCCTCCGACAGGTGCCCGGCGCGCCCAGCACACCGCCTCGGCCCCTCCCCCGGGTCCGCGACCGGTGCGCTCCACCCGTCGCCGACCCTTGGTTCGCCCGTGCCCAGTAAACGCAGGACGTTCTCCGCGTTCGCCAAGATCCTCCTCATCCTCACCTTCGTCTGCGGACTGTTCGTGGCCGGGGGTTACTACGTGATGACCAACTTCGAGCCGCTGGACACGCGCGAACGGCCCGACCCGGGATGCCGTCTGGCACTCGCCGAGGGACGCTACGACATGGAGATCACCCAGGCCATGAACGCGGCGACCGTGGGCGGCGTGGCCTTCAGCCGCGACCTGCCCGAGGAGGCGGTCACGGTGGCGTTCGCGACGGTGTGGCAGGAGTCCACGTTCTACAACGTGGAGTACGGGGACCGGGACTCGCTGGGCCTGTTCCAGCAGCGGCCGTCACAGGAGTGGGGCGACCCGGAGGAGATCCTGGACCCGGTGTTCTCCAGCCGGTCGTTCTACGACGAGCTGGTGGAGGTGAACGGGTGGGAGGACCTGCCCGTCTACGAGGCCGCCCAGCGGGTGCAGCGCAGCGCGCACGGGTTCGCCTACGACCAGCACGAGGACCTGTCCGCCGACATGGCCGATTCCCTCACCGGAGCCCGTGGGGCCACGGTGACCTGCTGGTTCGACGAGGAGACCCTGGACTCGATGCGGGCGGGGGACGCCGACATCGCCGGGGCCGAGGACGAGATGGCCCGGGTGTTCGGTACCGACCCGGCGGAGCTCCCCGTCCCGGAGGGCGGCGAGGGGCAGACCGGTGACCTGGGGTGGGCGATGTCCCTGTGGGCCGTCGTGCACGCCGAGGAGTACGGGATCACGTCGGTGTCGTACGGGGACCAGCGGTGGCGGGCCTCGGACGGCATGGACGGGGCGCAGGACTGGACGGAGATCGAGGACGCCAGCCAGGACACGGGCGGCCGCGTCGTCCTGAGGTAGGCGGTCGGCGCGGAGCGGTCCCGTAGGAGGCACGGGGCCGGTCCGAGCCCGGTCCGGGCCTCCTCGAAACGGCGACCGGGTGGGCACTGAGCCAAGCCGCGGAACGCCGGTCCCCGAGCCGCTCCAGGCCCATCCAGCCTCGCTGGACGGCGACCGCGAAGACACCGGGTGGTCCTGCGGTACCGGCCGTGAACCCCACACGGACGCGGCGCGGCGGCGCGGTCCGGAGGCGACGGCCCCGGACCACACCGCCGACGCTCACTCGGCCAGGCGCTTGGCCGCCGCCTCCACCCGCTCGTCGGTGGCGGTGAAGGCCACGCGGACGTGGCGCTCGCCGGTCGGCCCGTAGAAGGCACCGGGGGCCACCAGCACACCGCGCTCGGCCAGTGTCCGGACCGCGCCCCACGAGTCGTGGTCGGGGTGGCTGGCCCACAGGTACAGACCCGCGTTCGAGTGCTCGACGCTCCACCCGGCGCCCTCGAAGGCCGCACGGAGGCGCGTGCGTCGGGCCCGGTAGCGCTCCTTCTGCTCGGCGGCGTGCGCGTCGTCGTCCAGCGCGGCCCTCATGGCCGCCTGGACGGGAGCGGGGACGATCATGCCCGCGTGCTTGCGCAGGGAGAGGAGTTCGGCGACCAGGTCGGGGTCGCCCGCGACGAAGGCTCCGCGGTACCCCGCGAGGTTGGAGCGCTTGGACAGCGAGTGGACCGCGAGGAGGTTCTCGTGGGAGCCGCCGCACACGTCCGGGTGCAGGATCGAGACCGGCTCCGCGTCCCAGCCGAGGTCCAGGTAGCACTCGTCGGAGGCGACGATCGTGCCCCGCTCACGCGCCCACTCGACCACCTTGCGCAGGTGGTCGGCGCCGAGCACGCGACCGGTGGGGTTGGCGGGCGAGTTGACCCACAGCAGCTTGACCTCGGCCGGGCCGAGGGCGGTGAGGCTGTCCGAGGCGACCGGGGTGGCCCCGGCGATGCGCACGCCCGCGTCGTAGGTCGGGTACGCCAGCTCGGGGAGGACGACGGTGTCACCGGGGCCCAGGCCGAGCAGCGTGGGCAGCCAGGCCACCAGTTCCTTGGAGCCGACCGTGGGCAGGACCGCGCCGTCGGCGACCCGCACGTCGTGGCGGCGCTCCAACCAACCCTGGATGGACGCGCGCAGCTCGGGCGTGCCCCAGGTCAGCGGGTAGCCGGGCGAGTCGGAGGCGTCGGCGAGGGCCGCGCGCAGGTTCGCGGGCACCGGGTCCACGGGCGTGCCGACCGAGAGGTCGACGATCCCGTCCGGGTGGGCGGCGGCCGTTCTCTTGTACGGCGTCAGCCGGTCCCACGGGAAGGTCGGAAGCCGATCGGTCACCGGTCGACGTTCACCCATCGGTGCACTCTCCATTCGGTTCTCGGGCCGTTCAGGTCTCGGTCGGGCCCCCACACAACAGCGTCGCGCCGACCCCGGGTGGGGTCGGCGCGACACGTCACGTCGGCGACGCGACCTCTGCGCCAAGGGGTCGCGCGCGGCTCACTCGGCCTGCGGAGGCAGCTTGGCGACGATCGGGTGGTCGCGGTCGATCTTGCCGACCTTGGAGGCGCCGCCCGGGGAGCCCAGGTCGTCGAAGAAGTCGACGTTGGCCTTGTAGAACTCGGACCACTGCTCGGGCAGGTCGTCCTCGTAGTAGATGGCCTCCACCGGGCAGACCGGCTCGCACGCGCCGCAGTCCACACACTCGTCCGGGTGGATGTAGAGCATGCGGTCACCCTCGTAGATGCAGTCCACGGGGCACTCGTCAATGCACGCCTTGTCCAGCACATCAACACAGGGCTGCGCGATGACGTAGGTCACGTCGTACTCCTTGTCTCACCCCCGCTAACCCGCGGGGAGGCGGGGACCTTCAGAGGGCACCGGCACCGGTTCCGACGTGCGGGCGTCGGCCTTGTCCGGGCTCTGTAAAGCGATTGGCACAGATGTCGTACTCCTAGTATGGCGTCGGAGAGCACCCATCGCACACTCGGGGGGTTGGAAACCTTGCACTTGGGCGGACGGCTCGTACACAGGATCACGCCGGAGGACCTGGGCTCCAGGGTCTCCGTGCGAATCACCCGCGCCGAGGGCGGCTTCACCGATATCGTCGGCGTGGTGGAGTCCTGGACCGACGGCGTGCTCACACTGCGCAGGAGGGACGAGTCCACGGTGGAGGTCGCCGAGACCGACGTCGTCGCGAGCCGGGTCGTTCCCCCGGTTCCCCCGCGTCGGAACCGGCCGAGGCCCCAGGCGCCCACAAGCTGGAATTCTTCGGACTTTCCGGGGTAGGACAGGCTCAGCCCGGCGCAGCGAACCCCCAGCCGTGACCCCGGGCGGACAACGAAGCACCGACCCGGCCGTCCCACCCCCTGACGGACCGGGCACGAGGTACGCGGGGAGGTGGCGCCCATCATGAGGGAGGCAGTCGCGTCCGCACTCGCCGAGCTGGCCCGGCGGGACGAGCGGGCGGCCGACCTGGCACGACTGGCTCTTGACACGCTCGCCCCCGACCAGGAGATCCAACGGCTCAACCAGCACGCGGTGCAGCGTTTCTGCTGGTACGAGCTGCCCATGCGCTTCCAGGACTCCGCCGACGACCGGCTGTTCGCGGTGCGTTCCCTGAGCCACCTGTTCCAGCTCCTGAAGCTGAACCGGTACGCGGACGTGTGCCGGGCCCCCGAGACCACCACCCTGCTGACACTGTACGACGTCGACCACACGGCGGGGCTGGCCATGTACGAGCGGCTCATGTGGGAGTCCGGGGTGGAACCGCCCGATCTGCCCGAACTCACCTGGGGCACCAGTGTGGGCGACGTGGAGATGCACGCCCGCCGGGAGACCGCCGCCGCCCTCGAACTCGCGATCACCCTGGGCGACATCCGCCCCGGCAAGAGCGGCTGGCGGCCCGCCCAGGAACGGTTCGCGCGGTCCTTCCTCACGCAGCCCGACCACCGGGGGCTCAGCCACCTGTACCGGGTCCGCGAGGAGCGGGTCCGGGCGTGGATCTCCTCTTCGGCGCACCCGCACCGGCAGCGGCTGTGGCCGCTGGTGGGACAGATCATCGCGGGAGCGGACGTCCCACGCGGTTCGACGGCCGCGATGGCGCCGCTGCAACGGATGCTGGACCTGGCCTCGGAGGGGATCGCGCTCACGCAGATCGGGTACATCTCCCCCGGCGTGGTGCGGCAGCTGTGTGAGGACTTCGGCTGGTCCACCTCCCCGGAACCGCCGCGCAGCGAGACCGACGCCACCCAGATCATCGCCCTGCACCAGGTGCTGCGCACGATGCGCGCCGTGCGCCGGTCCGGGCGCCGGCTCGAACTCACCCGGCGCGGCCAGCAGCTGCGCGAGGACCCCGAGGCGCTGTGGCGAGCCGCCACGGCGACGCTGTGCCGGACCGGCGGCATCCAGCAGGCCGCCGCCGAGACCCTGCTCGGGATGCTGCTGGGCCGTTCACCCCAGGGCCTGGGGTCGCACGCCAGACCCGGCACCTCGGACGCGGAGGCGGCCGAGCGGGCCCTGACCGAATCCGGGTGGCGCCCGGTCGACCCGCCCGTGGCCGCCGGACGGCACGCCGCCGCCCACCGCCGCGCCGCCGAGACCGCCTCGGACCGGGTGCGCGCCATGGTGATGGCGGTGGGCTGGCTGCTGGAGGCGCTCGGGCTGGTCACCGGGGACGACAGCGAGGGCCTCCGGGAGCTGACCCCCGCGGGGCGGGCGTTCGCGGTGGCGTCCCTGCACAAGTCGGCGGTGGCCCCCCGAGCGGTGGTCTGAGGCGGCGTCCGCGCCCCGAACACCCGATGCCATACTTCTCCCCAGCCAGCGCCCCGAGGACGGGTGCGGCCGTCGAACCGGGGAGGCTCCCATGTCACGTCAGGTCACCGTCGTCACGGGCGGGAGCCGGGGCATCGGCGCGGCCACCTGTGTCCGGCTGGCACGGGACGGCCACGACGTGGTCCTCGGGTACGCCCGGGACGAGGCCGCCGCGCTGCGGACCGCCGAGCGTGTGCGCTCCGCCGGAGGCCGGTGCGCGACCGTGCGCGCCGACACCTCGGAGGAGGCGGGGGTGGAGCGGATCTTCGACACCGCCGTCGCGGAGTTCGGCCGGGTGGACGGGCTGGTCAACAACGCGGGCGTGACCGGGCCGCTCGGCGCGTTCGCGGACGTGTCCACCGAGGATCTGCGCCGCGTGGTCGACGTGAACCTGCTGGGCTACCTGTTGTGCTGCCGACGCGCCGTGCGGGAGATGAGCGCGGGCGGGGGTGCGATCGTGAACGTCTCCTCCGCCGCGGCCACCCTGGGCAGCCCCGGCGAGTACGTGCACTACGCCGCGACCAAGGCCGCCGTCGACACCCTCACGGTGGGGCTGGCCAAGGAGCTGGGACCGGTCGGCGTGCGGGTCAACGCGGTCTCCCCCGGCGTCACCGAGACCGACATGCACGCCGCGATGGGCGCTCCCGACCGCCCCGTCCAGGCGGCGTCGCGCATCCCGCTCGGCCGTGCGGGGCGTCCCGAGGAGATCTCCGGGGCGATCGCCTGGCTCCTGTCCGCGGACGCCTCGTACACGACCGGTACCGTCCTGAGGGTCGCCGGAGGAATGTAGGGCGAGGTCAGGGCGAGAGCCCGGCGGGTGGGGCACCCGCTGCGAGGAGGTGCGCACCAGGGCCTAATCTGGAGCGCGAACCACCCGCGACCAGCAGGAGCATCATGCCCACGCCCGAGCCGCCGCAGTCGACGGACCCCGACGCCGTGAACGTCCCCGACAGCGAGGCGGACCACGGCGAGCGGACGCGCGCCGCCGACCCGTGGACCCAGATGCCCGACGACGCCCTGAACGCCTCGGGGGTCGGCGCCGACCGCTCGGACGGCCCGGACGAGGGTTCGGACGAGGGTTCGGACGACGCGTCTTCTGCCCAGGGTCGCGAGGGCGCCGAGGAGGGGGCCGTCAAGGGCGTCAGGGGCGCCCGCTCGGAGGGGGCCACGACCGAGCGCGCGGAGAGCTGGGCGGACTTCCTGCCGAGCCCGGTGTTCCTGCTGGTGCTGGGCCTGGCCGGGTTCGCGGGCTGGCTGTCCTGGACCCACGCCGAGCTGGACTGGGCCGCCGAGGGGACGTCCGTCACCCCGCTCATCCCGCCGCTGCTGATCCTGCTCGGGTGGATCGTCTCGGTGGCCGTGCACGAGTTCGCGCACGCCCTGGCCGCCTACCTCGCCGGTGACCGCTCCCTGCGCGGCAGCGCCTACCTGCGGTTCAACCCGTTCGCCTACCGGGAGGCCTTCGGCGGCCTGGTCTTGCCGGTGGTGTACCTGGGGCTGGGCGGGTTCGGTCTGAACGGGCCGCCCACCTACGTGGACTGGGAGCGCGTGCCGAGCCGGGGCCGCCGGATCATGGTGGCGCTGGCCGGTCCGCTCGCCAGCCTGGTGCTGTCGGCCCTGCTGGCCCTCACCGTCTCACTGCTGGTCCCGGTCGGCCAGGACACCACGAACTGGGCGATCTCCTCGATCGCGTTCCTGTCCCTGGCCAACCTCACCAGCGCGGTGGTGAACCTGCTGCCGGTCCCCGGGTTGGACGGTTACCACGTCCTGGCCGCCTTCCGAGGCGCCCGCTGGACGGAGTTCGTCCGCGTCAACGGGCTGTTCTGCTCGATCGCGGTGTTCGCCGTCCTGTGGCTGCCGGTGGTGCGGGACGTGTTCGAGAAGTCGGCCTACGCGCTGTTCGACCTGCTCCTGCCCAACCCGACCATCCCCGGGATGATGTTCCACGGGAAGCTGCTGCTCCAGTTCTGGGCGTAGGCCGCCCCCGGCGGCTACGCCGAACGAGTGACCACGGGGGTGGGGCGCGGCGGCAGGACGAAGCTGCGCATCACCCCGACGGCCAGGGCGATCATCGAACCGAACAGGAAGACGTAGTTGACCAGCTTGGCGGAGAACACGATGTTCCCGCCGGTCAGGTAGCCGAGCATGACCAGCATGACCGCGACGTAGCCGACCGCGAAGCCCACGGCGCCGGACTGGCGGCGGCTCCCCCACCCGGCCAGGCGGCACAGCGCGTACAGCGCCACCAGGAAGGCGACCACACCCGCCGCTCCCCCGACCTGTTGGGAGAGGCCGAGGTCCCAGAAATGGGAGACCCAGCCCATCGCGAAGCCGGAGAGCACCCCCACGGCCAGGCCCGCGACGAGCAGGACCGCGAAGGAGAGCACGGTCACCGCCGACGACAGGAACGGGGGCGGTCCGCCCCGCGGTGCCGGGGGCGTCTCGGGGTTCTCGGGAGTCTCAGGAGTGGTCACGGAAGACGAGGGTAGGTGCTCCCGGGCGGGAAGGTGGCACGATCCCCGGCACTCCGCCGCTTCACAGTCCGGCGAACAGGTCCGTCTCGTAGCCGTCCGCACCGGCCCTGGGGGGCGGCCCCATCAGCAGGGTGAAGTGCTCGACGGCGTCGATCTCCTGAGCGATGTCGTTGGACAGCGCGAACCGTTCCCCGTCCACGGTGATCTGGGTGGCGTGCGCCCGCATGGCCAGCGCCTTGGCCGCCCAGTGGTCGGAGGCGTCGATCCGTGTGGTCACGATCGCGTCGGGGGTGCCCCGGGCGATGTCCGACACCTGCTTGGGCGGGGTGAACGGTCCCGCCTCCTCGTTGAGCCGCGCGATGGACGCCTCGATACGGGACACCGGCTGGGCGATCGCGTACAGCTTGCCGACCTGCCACGGGGTGCCGGGCATGGCCCGCTCGTTGGCCTTGGCGCAGGCGCGGCGGGTGACCCGGTGGGCCTGGACGTGGTCCGGGTGACCGTAGCCGCCGTGTTCGTCGTAGCTGACCAGCACGTGCGGGCGGACCTCGCGGATGACCTCGGCCAGACGGCGGGCCGCCTCCTCGACGTCGGCGCCCCAGAAGGCCTTCGGGTGGTCGTTGGTGGGGCCGCCCATCATCCCGGAGTCCCGGTAGTGGCCGGGGCCGCCGAGGAAGCGGTGGTCGCGCACGCCCAGGGCCAGGCAGGCCTTGTCGAGCTCCCCGATCCGGTACTCGCCCAAGGTGTCCTCGCGGTCCGCGGTCAGGTGGGCCAGACCGGCGGGGATGACCTCGCCCTCCTCGCCCAGCGTGCAGGTCACCAGGGTGACCCCGGCCCCCTCGGCCGCGTACTTCGCCAGCGTGGCACCGGTGACGATGCTCTCGTCGTCCGGGTGCGCGTGCACCATCATCAGTCGCCTGTCCATCACGGAGCGAACAATACCGGGCGGATGCGTGCTTCTCCTCCCAAACGCCACTGTGGGGCCGAAGGTGGCGGACCTCGCACGACGGGTGCGGGTGCGGGAACGACCGGGCCGTGCCATGGGACACAATCGGCGTATGAGCTTTCCTCGCCAACAGGCCAGAACCCAGCGCTTCACGATCGGGGTCCCGCGCGCGTTCCAGATCTCCCCGGACGGGGAACGCGTCACCTTCCTGCGCGGACGCGACGGTACCGACCGGGCGACCTGCCTGTGGTCGTACTCCGTGGAGACCGGGACCGTGTCGCTGCTCGCCGACCCCCGGGAACTCGGCGCCGACGACGAGAACCTCCCCCCGGAGGAGCGGGCCCGCCGCGAGCGGATGCGCGAGCACGGCGGCGGCATCGTGTCGTACACGGTGGACGACGCCTTCACGCGCGCGGTGTTCACGCTGTCCGGCCGGGTGTTCTACGTCGACCTCGTCGGGGACGACGCCGCCCCGCGTGAGCTCCCGGTGGCCAGCCCGGCCGTCGACCCCCGGATCGCCCCCGCGGGTGACCGGGTGGCCTACGTGCACCAGGGCGCGGTCCGCGTGGTCGACATCGCCGACGACGGCGACCCGGACCGGGACCGCGTCCTCGTGGAGCCGGACGGCGAGCACGTCACCTGGGGTCTGGCCGACCTCGTCTCCGCCGAGGAGATGAGCCGGGTGCGCGGCTTCTGGTGGTCCCCGGACGGGCACTCGCTGGCGGTCAGCCGGGTGGACGAGGCCGAGGTGAACCGCTGGTTCGTCGGCGACCCGAACCAGCCCGGCCAGGAGCCGCAGCCGCTCCGGTACCCGGCGGCCGGAACCGCCAACCCGGACGTGCGGCTGGCGGTGCTCGCGGTGCCGTCCGCGACCGCGTACCGACGGGACGGGCTCCCCGAGCCCACGCCGATCGAGTGGGACCGTGAGGCGCTGCCGTACCTGCCCACCGTGGGGTGGACCACCGGACCGGACGGCAACCCCGTGCTGGTGTTCACCGCGCAGAGCCGTGACCAGCGCACCCTCACCCTGTTCAGCTCCGACCCCGCCACCGGTCTGGTCTCGGCCGTCCGCACCGAGAGCGACGACGTGTGGGTGGAGATCATGCCGGGTGTGCCGGCGTTCACCGCCTCCGGTGAGCTGGTGTGGATCGGCCGCGACGGCACCCGGGGCGAGCGCCGGGTGTACGTGGGCGAGGGCGCGGTCAGCGCCGACGGCGTGTACGTGCGCGGCGTGGTGGACGTGGACGGCGACCGCGTGCTCTTCACCGGTTCCCCCGACGGGCGTCCCGGTGACGTGTCGCTGTGGCTGGCCGACACCCGGCTGGGCACATGCGCACCGCTGGAGCTGCCGGGCGGTTCCGACGACGGGCACGGCGGGGTGCGCTCCGGCAGGCTGCGCGGCGACACCCTCGTGGTGCAGCACCGTTCGATGGACTTCACCGGGGTGCGGACCCTGGTGGTGCGCGACGCCAGCCGCGAGACGCGCCGCTCCCACGGTGAGATCGAGAGCCTCGCCGAGACCCCCGACCTGCCGGACGTGCGCGTGCACACCTGGCTGGCCGGGGAGCGCGGGATCCCCACCGCGCTGGTCCTGCCGTCCTGGTACCGCGAGGGCGAGGAGCCGCTGCCGGTGCTGGTCGCCCCGTACGGCGGCCCGCACGCCCAGCGGGTGCTCAACGCCCGCGGCGCGTTCCTGGCCTCGCAGTGGTTCGCGGAGCAGGGCTTCGCCGTCCTCATCGCGGACGGTCGCGGCACCCCCGGGTTGGGGCTGGACTACGAGCAGGCGGTCCACCACGACCTCGCCGAGCCGGTCCTGGAGGACCAGGTGACGGCGCTGGCGGAGGCGGCGGAGCGGTTCGACTGCCTGGACACGACCCGGGTGGGCATCCACGGGTGGTCGTTCGGCGGGTACCTGGCGGCGCTGGCCGTGCTGCGCCGCCCGGACGTGTTCCACGCGGCCGTGGCGGGCGCCCCGGTGATCGACTGGGCCCTGTACGACACGCACTACACCGAGAGGTACCTGGGCACCCCGCAGGAGCAGGCGGAGGTGTACGCGAGGACGTCGCTGATGGCGGACGCCGCCAAGCTGGAGCGGCCGCTGATGCTGGTCCACGGGCTGATCGACGACAACGTGGTGTTCGCGCACACGCAGAGGATGTCCGAGGCGCTGCTGGCCGCGGGCCGACCGCACACGGTGCTGCCGCTCGCGGGCGTGACCCACAGCCCGGCGGACCCGGTGACGGCGGAGAACCTGCTGCTGTTGCAGGTGGACTTCCTGAAGCAGAACCTGAAGGGCGCGTAGGCCCTTGGGGCGTTCGTCGCGGGTCCCGGTGCCGAGGAGGGCGCCGGGACCCGTGTGCGTGAGGATCAGCCCGTGCCCGGGGCGATCTCCTGCTGTTCCGGGACCTCGATCTCGACCGCGTCGTTGAAACGGTAGAAGCTCACCGTGTGCATGAATGTCAGCGTCTCGTCCGGGTTCTCCGTGGGTTCGTCCGTCCCCGCCTCCAGGTAGTAGGCGAGCGGGTACCCCTCGTCGGAGATCCAGACCTGGAACTGCGTCTCCAGTGTCATGGGGTCGGCGAAGTAGCGGAACTCGTGGACCACCGTGCCCGTGTAGAGGTGCGCCTCCCGACCGATCTCGGAGACTCCCTGGTTCAGTTGCTCCAGAAGCTCGTCGTCCAGCAACTCGTCGGGGACGTACTGGTCGTCCGTGGTGGACCGGCCGGCGTACTCGATCTCCACACCCTGTTCCCGTATCTGCTCGAAGACGTCGAACAGGCTCTCCCATTCGGCCCTGGGGTCGACGCCGACCTGGTCGGGCCTGGGCTCCTGGTAGTACCCGCGTTCGGTCGGATCGTCGAACGTGAGCCCCATGCTGTCCGCGAAGTACACGTACTCGTCGAGGCCCGCACCACTGGCGAGGATGCCGGTTGCGAGCTGTCCCAGGTGAGTGGCGTGCGTCATCCGGGGTTCGGGCTCCCGTGTGTACCTGTAGCGAGCCGTCGTCTCGGCGCTCACGTCGTTGACGTTGGGAAAGTCGAACGTGGTGAAACTGTCGGCGTCCATCGCCAGCGCGACGGCGTCGGCCAGGACCGCCGCCCCGTCGGAGGGGTCCTCCTCGATGGCGGGGGTACCGTCCTCCTCCTCGGTGTCCTCGGCGGCCACCGTCTCCTCGGCCGGGGTGTCGTCCTGGAGGAGCCAGGCTCCGGTCACCACCGCGCCGCCGATCAGCGTCAGGGTTCCCAGAACGGCCACGACCCCCTTGACCCCGGACAGGGCGCCGATGATCCCGCCGCCGCCTGCGGCGCCACCAGCCGCGCCCGCGGCGCCGCCAGCCGTACCCATGGCTCCCGCGGAGGCCGTTCCTCCAGCGGCACCCGCTCCGGCACCAGCGGTCCCGGCACCGGCCGCACCTCCGACGCCCGAGCCCAGCGTCCCCGCGCCGACCACGCCCAGGCCCACCGCCGAGGCGGTTCCCAGCACGGCCGCCCAGCGGGCCGGGTCGTGACCCGCCGCGTCGACACCGCGCCAGTAGTTGGCCAGCATTCCGCGCAGCACCCTCTGCGTGCGAGCACGGTCCGGGCTCGACCCCCGGTCGTTCTCCTCCACCGTGGCGGGCGGCAGCAGCCCGACCAGGAGGTCGACCGCGGTCGGCCGCTCGGGAGCGGCCACCGACAGGGCCCGCTCCACCAGGGGCAGCAGGTCCTCGGGGACCCCCGCGATGTCGTGGGCGCCCTCCTTGACGCGGGCAGCCAGCTCCGCCGGACTCCCGGTACCGAAGGGGTTGCGGCCGGTGGCGGCCAGGGTCACCAGACCGCCCCACGCGAACACGTCCGCCGCGGGATCGGCCACGGCTCCGGTGTAGCGTTCGGGCGCGGACCAGCCGGGGGTGCCGTAGGAGGCGGACGCGTCCTGCTCCGGGTCGGTGCCGATGTCGACCGCGATCCCGAAGTCCACGATCCTGGGCCCGTCCGGGGCCAGGATCACGTTGCCCGGCTTGATGTCGCGGTGCGCGATCCCCGCCGAGTGGAGGCTGGCCAGGCCTTCGGCCATACCCAGGGCGAACGTGCGCAGCATGTCTCCGGTCAGGGGACCGAACTCGCGGACGTGACGGCGCAGGTCCCGGCCGGGAACATAGTCGAAGGCCAGCCACGGGACCGGCGCCGACGGATCGGCGCCGTGGACGTGGGCGGTGCTGATCCCGTTGGCGCGCCGCAGCATCTGGACCTCGCGGGCGAACGCCTCCCGGTGTCCGGGCCGGTCCGCGTACTTCGCGTGGACGGTCTTGAGCGCCACGCAGCGGCCGAGGTGGTCCATCCCCGCGTACACCACGCCCATCCCCCCGGCCCCGATCCGGCCCACCAGACGGCAGGGGCCGATCTGGCGGGGGTCGGTCTCGGTCAGGGGATCGAGACCGGGGGGCGGCTCAGCCGGAAGGCCCGGCCCTCCGGTGGGGGTGGGGTGGGGCTGAGGGTTGGGGCCCTCGGCGGGGGTGGGGGAAGTGCTCATCGTTTCCTTTCACGATGACGGGCCGTTCACGCGATGCGATCGCCCCGTGTGATCCCGACGTCACCACGGAGGTTCTCCCCCAGTGTCGAAGGACCACGAAGGGACGGGAACGGGGTGAAGGGGCAGCCGGAACGAGTCGGCCCGGTTCCGGTGGTGCCGGTGTTCGGGGGAAGGCTCGCAGGGGACGGCCTCGGGGTCAGGTGCGGGCGCGGTGGATCAGGCGAAGAAGCGAGCTGGGGGTGTTCGGGGTGGAGGAATCTCGGGATCCGCCCCCGGCAGGCCCACCGGGTGGAACCGGACCAGGTACCGCGCCTCGGAGAAGTGAGCCAGGAGGGCGGGACCAGTATGGGTCCGGGAGGTCTGACGCGGTCGGTGCGGGGGTGGCTCGTTCCGTCACCCTCGGTTTCCGGCAGGCGCGTGAGCCCCGGCTGACGGGGTTCCCGATGCGGGTCTAGCCTGGGGGTATGCGCTCGTACACCCCGCTGCTGGCTTTGCTGGCCGACCTGCTCTGTGTGCTCGTGTTCGTCGTGGTGGGCAAGACCGACCACGCGACCGGCCTGGGCCCGGCCGACGTCGCCGCGACCGCGTGGCCGTTCCTGGCCGCTCTGGCCCTCGGGTGGGTCGTCACCCTGGCTTGGCGCTCCGCTGGCCGGATCTGGCCGACCGGGGTCCTGGTGTGGGCGGTGACCGTCGTGGGCGCCATGCCGTTGCGCCTGCTCAGCGGCGAGGGGGCTCCCCTGTCCTTCGTGCTGGTGACCTCGCTGTTCCTGGCCGCGACCATGCTCGGCTGGCGCGCCTTGGCCCTCCTGGTGTCCCGGAGGAAGCGACAGGCGTCGGTCTGAGGGGGAAGACTGGAGGCGTACGCCCGCCTCCCGCACCCTCCAGGAGCCCTCCATGGCCGATCCCGTCACCGCCACCATCGTCGCCGCCCTCGCCGCAGCCTCAGCCACCAAACTCGGCGAGGGTCTCGGGGAGGGCGTGGTCACGACCTTCAAGTCCTTCTACCGGGCCGTCACCAAGCGGTTCCGTTCCGAGCCGGACGCCCAGGAGGCGCTGGACGACCTCCGGTTGGAGCAGTCCGACACCAAGGCCGTGGAGACCGTCTCCGTGCACCTGGAGCGGGCCGCGCGTGAGGACCAGGAGATCGGGCGGCTCCTGGCGCAGCTCCGCTCGGACGTCGCCGGGATCAACCAGGAGGGCGAGGGCTCGGTCGTCAACCAGATCCACGGTGACGTGAGCGGGTCGGCCAGGGTGATCCAGGGCCGCGACTTCCACGGGGGCATCCACCTGTAGGGGCGTGAGCGTCCACCGTGACCGGCTCGGGTGGCCGTGGGCGGTTCGTAAGCTGGAGGCGATGAACGAGCACCCCGCCACCGAGGCCACCACCGTGATCCCCGTCGAGCAGTCCTCCGGGGAGGACGAGGCGCGGGAGGTGGGCGTGGGCCCGTGGGAGGGCCCCTGGCCCGAGGGCGACCACTACGACCCGGAACTGCTGGCCAACGGCGACCGGCGCAACGTGGTGGACCAGTACCGCTACTGGCGGCGCGAGGCGATCGTGGCCGACCTCGACACGGTGCGGCACGAGTTCCACGTGGCGGTGGAGAACTGGTCGCACGACTTCAACATCGGTTCGGTGGTGCGCACCGCCAACGCCTTCGGCTGCGCGGCCGTGCACATCGTCGGCAAGCGGCGCTGGAACCGCCGGGGGGCGATGGTGACCGACCGGTACCAGCACGTCCACCACCACCCGGACACGGAGTCGCTGGTGGCCTGGGCGGCAGATCACGACCTCGTGCTGGTCGGGGTGGACAACCTGCCCGGCGCGGTCCCCCTGGAGACCCACCCGCTGCCTCGCAACGCCGTGCTGGTGTTCGGGCAGGAGGGCCCGGGTCTGTCCGAGGAGGTCCGCGAGGTGTGTGCGGCCGTGCTGTCGATCGCCCAGTTCGGGTCGACCCGCTCCATCAACGCCGGCGCGGCCGCCGCCGTGGCCATGCACGCCTGGGTGCGGGCGCACGTGTTCGACCAGCGGGTGACCGACCGCGCGACCACCCCGCGTTCGTGATTTTCTTGTGATCTAGCATGTGCGGATCGCCCCCTACCAGGAAGTAGCCAGGATGAGTCCGATCGTCACCTCCACCGCCCGACCCGCCACCATCGACGACGTGCCCGGGGTGGCCCGGGTACTCAGCCGCTCGCTGCACGACGATCCCCTCTTCCGCTGGTTGTTCCCCGACGACGAGCAGCGGATGGCCAAGGTCCGTCGGTTCTTCGCTCTGACCACCGGGTTCGGCTACGTCCCGGCGGGCGACACCCGGGTCACCGAGATCGCCGAGGAACCCGGAGCCGCACCGGTCACCCGCGCCGCCGCGCTGTGGGCCCTGCCCACCAGCAACCCCGAGGGCCCCATGGTGTCGGTGCGCACCTGGCCGCACTGGGGCCCGCTCATCGGCCGCGCCCGGCTCGCCGCCTTCGTCCGGATCTTCGCCGAGTGGAAGATGTCCGCTCCCCAGGAGCCCCACCTGTACCTGGCCGCGCTGGGCGTCGACCCGAGTTCGGCGGGCACGGGGCTGGCTGGCGGGCTGCTCACGGCCGGGCTGGACCAGGCCGACTCCCAGGGGCTGCCGGTCTTCACCCAGACCCTCAACGACAAGAGCGTCGGCTTCTACGAGCACTTCGGTTTCCGGTGCGTGCACGAGGTCCCCCACGAGGGCGTCGGCACCAGCTACTTCCTGCTCCGGCCCGCTTCCTGACCGTGCGGCGACGTCTGTGGGGCCCTTCCCGGAAAACGGCCCACCCGTGATGTTTCCGTGATCTAGCATGGGCGGTGACGACCCCGGGAAGAGGGAGACTGCGCAGATGACCCCGAAGGCCGCCACGGTCGAGTCGGTCCGCACCGCCACCATCAACGACGTCCCCGGGGTGGCCCGGGTCCTGAGCCGGGCCTTCCACAACGACCCCTTCTTCCGCTGGCTCTTCCCGGACGACAACCGCCGGATGGCCCAGAGCGCCCGGGCCTTCGCGCTGATCGCCGGGTTCGGGAGCATCCCGGACGGCCACACCACGGTGTACGAGGTCAAGGAGGACCGGGGCCACCCCCCGGTGGTGCGCGGGGCCGCCCTGTGGACCCCGCCGGAGGCGTCCGGTGAACGGCTGCCCGTGGTGCTGCGCTCACTGCCGCACTGGCTCGCGCTGGTCGGTCTGGCCCGCGTGCCGGAGATCGTCCGGTACCTGGGCGAACTCAGGGCCTCGGCGCCCGAGGAGGCGCACTGGTACCTGTCGGTGCTCGGCACCGCACCCGTGGCGCGCGGGACCGGTGTGGGTTCACGACTGCTGCGGGCGGGCCTGGCCCAGGCCGACGCCGACGGGGTCCCGGTCTACCTGGAGACCATGAACTCGGCCAACATCGGCTACTACGAGAAGTACGGCTTCCGGGTGATCCGCGCGATCAACGACCCGTCGTTCCCCTCCACCTACTGCATGCTCCGTCCCTCCGTCTGAGCCCCGGTCGAGTGACCCGCCGTCCGAGCACTCCGGCCCTTCGCGGTGTCGGTCGGGGGTTCTGTGACCGGCGCACCGTCCTCCTGGCAGCTTCCCGCAGTCCTCGTGGCCTCCTGGCCTCATGGCGGCTCGGCTCCCCGGCCGTCCCAGCGGTGGTGGGCCAACGCGGACGGGCCGCACCCCGAGGGGTACGGCCCGTGCGGCGAGAAGGGGTCGGACTAGCCGACGCCCTTGCTGAGCGAACCCAGCAGGTCGCGGTTGAGCTGCGAGATCGTGTCCAGCGGAATGCCCTTGGGGCAGACCGCCGCGCACTCACCGATGTTGGTGCAGCCGCCGAAGTCCTCGTGGTCGTGCTGGTTGATCATCTTCACCACGCGCGAGGCCCGCTCCGGCTGCCCCTGCGGGAGCATGCCGAGGTGGGTGACCTTCGCGGCGGTGAACAGCATGCCGGAGGCGTTCGGGCAGGCCGCCACGCAGGCGCCGCAGCCGATGCAGGTCGCGGCGTCGAACGCGCGGTCGGCGTCCGGCTTCGGGATCGGGTTGGCGTGGGCGTCCGGCGCGGTACCCGTGGGGGCGCTGATGAAGCCGCCCGCCTGGATGATGCGGTCGAACGACCCGCGGTCCACGACCAGGTCCTTCACGACCGGGAAGGCCTTGGCCCGCCACGGCTCCACCGTGATGGTGTCGCCGTCGTTGAAGCTGCGCATGTGCAGCTGGCAGGTGGTGGTGACCTCCGGGCCGTGGGCCTCGCCGTCGATCACGACGCCACAGGCACCACAGATGCCCTCACGGCAGTCGTGGTCGAAGGCGACCGGGTCCTCGTTCTCGAGAGTGAGCTTCTCGTTGAGGACGTCGAGCATCTCCAGGAAGGACATGTCCGGCGAGACGTCCGTGAGCTTGTACGTGACCATCCGGCCTTCGTCGTCACGGCCCTTCTGGCGCCAAACGCGCAGGGTGATGTTCACTTGTAGCTCCGCTGCTTCATCTCGACGTACTCGTACTCCAGGGCTTCCTTGTGGAGCACGGGCTTGCTGTCAACGCCACCGAACTCCCACGCGGCGACGTAGGCGAACTCGTCGTCGTGGCGCAGGGCCTCGCCGTCCTCGGTCTGGCTCTCGGCGCGGAAGTGGCCGCCGCAGGACTCGCGGCGGTGCAGGGCGTCGATGCACATGAGCTCGCCCAGCTCCAGGAAGTCGGCCACGCGGTTGGCCTTCTCCAGAGCCTGGTTGAGCTCCTCGTTCGTGCCCAGCACCTTGACGTCGCGCCAGAACTCGGCGCGCAGCTCACGGATGAGCTCGATCGCCTTGCGCAGGCCCTCCTCGTTGCGCTCCATGCCGCAGTAGTCCCACATGATGTGGCCGAGCTCCTTGTGGAAGGAGTCGACGGTGCGGGAACCGTTGATGGAGAGCAGCTTGTCGATGCGGGAGGTGACCTCCTCCTTCGCCTTGACGGCGTCGGGGTGGCTCTCGTCCAGCTTCTCGAACGGGCCCGCGGCCAGGTAGTCGTTGATGGTGTTCGGCAGGACGAAGTAGCCGTCCGCCAGACCCTGCATCAGCGCGCTGGCACCCAGGCGGTTGGCACCGTGGTCGGAGAAGTTGGCCTCACCGGTCACGAACAGGCCCGGGATGCTGCTCTGGAGGTCGTAGTCGACCCACAGACCACCCATGGTGTAGTGCACCGCCGGGTAGATGCGCATCGGAACCTCGTACGGGTTCTCGCCGGTGATGCGCTGGTACATGTCGAACAGGTTGCCGTACTTGGCCTCGACGGCGTCCCTGCCCAGACGGGCGATCGCGTCGGCGAAGTCCAGGTAGACGCCCAGGCCGCCGGGACCGACGCCGCGGCCCTCGTCGCAGACGTTCTTGGCGGCGCGGGACGCGATGTCACGCGGCACCAGGTTGCCGAACGCCGGGTAGATGCGCTCCAGGTAGTAGTCGCGCTCGTCCTCGGGGATCTGGCGCGGGTCCCGGGCGTCGCCGCCCTCCTTGGGCACCCAGATCCGGCCGTCGTTGCGCAGCGACTCGCTCATCAGGGTCAGCTTGGACTGGTAGTCGCCGCTGACCGGGATGCAGGTCGGGTGGATCTGCGTGTAGCAGGGGTTCGCGAAGTGCGCGCCCTTGCGGTGGGCACGCCACGCGGCGGTGACGTTCGAGCCCATGGCGTTGGTCGACAGGAAGAACACGTTGCCGTAGCCGCCGGTGGCCAGGACCACGGCGTCGGCGAAGTGCGTCTCGATCTCGCCGGTGACCATGTCGCGGGCGATGATGCCGCGCGCCTTGCCGTCCGCGACGATGACCTCGAGCATCTCGTGGCGGGTGTTCATCTGAACGGTGCCCGCCGCGATCTGCCGTTCCTGCGCCTGGTAGGCGCCGATCAGCAGCTGCTGACCCGTCTGGCCGCGCGCGTAGAACGTGCGGGACACCTGCACGCCACCGAAGGATCGGTTGTCGAGCAGACCGCCGTACTCACGGGCGAACGGCACGCCCTGGGCCACACACTGGTCGATGATCTCGACGCTGGTCTGGGCCAGGCGGTAGACGTTCGACTCACGGGAGCGGAAGTCGCCGCCCTTGACCGTGTCGTAGAACAGGCGGTGGATGCTGTCGCCGTCGTTGCGGTAGTTCTTCGCGGCGTTGATGCCACCCTGCGCGGCGATGGAGTGCGCGCGGCGCGGGCTGTCCTGGTAACAGAACGAGATGACGTTGTAGCCCGCCTCGCCCATCGTGGCCGCGGCGGCCGCACCGGCCAGACCGGTGCCGACGATGATGACGGAGAGCTTGCGCCGGTTCGCGGGGTTGACCAGCTTGGCCGAGAAACGGCGCTGGTCCCAGCGCTCGTTGATCGGACCCTCGGGCGCCTTCTCGTCGCGGATCGGGGCGCCCTCGATGTAGAGGTCGTTCTCAGGCATTTACTTCACCAGTCCAAAGGTGACCGCCAGGGGCGGAAGCAGGAAGCCGACCGTCACGACCAGCGCGATCGCCACGGCGACGGCGTTGATCTTGCTCTGGCGGCTGGCCTTGTTGACGCCGAGGGTGGCCATGCCACTCCAGATGCCGTGCCGCAGGTGGAATCCCACGGCGATGACGGCCAGGACGTAGAACAGGGTCACGAACCAGAACTCGGGCTGGAACCCGTTCACCAGTCGTTCGAAGGGACTGTCGGACTTGCCGCCGGGTGCGACGACGTTGACCGTGAGGTGGAGGATGTGGAAGATCACGAAGAGCGCGATCAGCACACCGCCCCAGCGCATGGTGTAGGAGGCGTAGGTCCGCTGGACCCGCTTCTTCACCACGTAGCGCTGCTCACGGGCGTTGCGCGCGCGGATCGTCAGAACCGCGGCGGAGTAGATGTGGATCAGGATGCTCGCGAGGAGCACGATCCGGAAGATCCAGAGGAAACCGCTCTCGGGAAGGAGCGGGTACCCGATCTCACGCAGTGCGTGCGCGTAGCCGTCGAAGGCCTCCTGGCCCGCGAAGACCTTCAGGTTGCCGTACATGTGCGCGATCAAATACAGCACAAGGATCGCACCGGAGGCCGCCATTGCTGACTTGAGCGCCACCGTGGACCCGTAGGCCGTAGACCGCTTCTTGGTCAAGGTACTGTTCGCCACAGCCTGCCACTTTAAATTCGAGTTAAGTCTGACGTCCAAGTCATCGGGACCCTGGTGTCGATAGCCGTAGGCTATGGACCATGCAGTTCCAACAGCTGGCCTACTTCGTCGCTGTCGCCCGCACGCGCCATTTCACCCGCGCAGCAGAGCTTTCTCGCGTCGCCCAGCCGAGTTTGAGCAAACAGATCCGGAGCCTTGAGCGCGAGTTGGGCGCGCCGTTATTCAGTCGTGCTCGGGGAAACATCACACTCACTCCCGCTGGTGAGGCGCTCCTTCCGCTGGCCCAGCGCATCCTCACCGACCTTGAGACGGCCCGCCGGGAGGTGGCCGAGCTGGCTGGAGTGCGGCGGGGACGGGTGCGCCTGGGAGCGACCCCGTCGCTGTGCGCGGGACTGCTGGCCGACGTGCTCTCGGACTTCCACACGCGCTTCCCCGGGATCGAACTCCACGTGGAGGAGAGCGGCTCCCGCGACCTCATCCGGGATCTGGGGAGGGGGGAACTGGACCTGGCCCTCATCATCCTGCCACTACAGAGCAGCGACCCGGACTTCTCGACCACCCCGATCCTCAGGGAGAACCTGGTGGTGGCCAGCCCGACCTCCCGCCCGTCCCCCAACGGGCGGGCGTCGATCCGCATCACCGAGCTGGAGCACCGCCCGCTGGTGATGTTCCGGCGCGGTTACGACGTCCGCGAGGCGACGTTGCGTGCGTGCCGCGCGTCCGGTTTCGAGCCGGACCTGGCGGTGGAGGGCGGTGAGATGGACGCCGTGCTGCGGTTCGTGGAGGCGGGGCTGGGCCTGGCCGTGGTGCCGAGCATGGTGCTGCGCAACCGCCCGGGGTTGAGGGGGACACCGCTGGCCCGGCCGAGGCTGCTGCGCACAGTGGCGTTGGCCAGGCGCAAGGACGTGGAACCGTCCCACTCGGCGGAGGCCTTCCGCCGCCACCTCAACGAGTACCTGTTGGCGATGTCGCCGGAGGACCTGGGGCCGGACCTGGAGGTGTTGATCGCCGCCGCCGACGCGGGCGACCCCGAGCAGGAACGCCGGTGGGAGGGACGGGAACAGGACCGCCGGTGGGAAGGGCTGGGACAGGACCACCGGCGGGAGGGACCGGAGAGGGGCGGGGAAGGGCCTGGGGGCGGGGGTGGACCCACGGCTGACGGGCGGCCGGAGTCCGCTGACGGAGGCGGCTCCCCTTCGAACTGAGTCTCCCGGCCCACCCGGTCTGTGGTCGGTGATCAGCGGCCCGGACAGATCCGGTATCGGACGCTTCGCGCTGCTCTGTCACCGACGCTCCTCCGAACCGGAGTTCCTTCGCCACGACGCACCTCTGGGCGACCCTTGGTGGCACCCGCCGCCGGTCGTCCCCCACCGGATCCGCGCGGGAGGCAGTAATCCCCTATGCGGAACGTGGTCGCGTCATGAGTCTCAGTTCGATTTCCCGTACGCAGGTCGTGTCTGTCGCCGTCGTGGCGGTCACCGCGGCCGTCGCCTTCAGCCCACCCAGGCTGGCTCTGGCTCTGGTCTTCGCGGGACTCGCCGTTCTCGCGCTGGGCGTGGTCTTCGCCGTGGACCGAGAACGCAGAACCCTCGCCGAGAAGATGGAGGAGGTTCGCGTTCAACTCGACGAGATGGCGCGCGACCGCCACGACGAGGTCAGCCTCGCCCGCGATCGGGACGTGCGGGTGCGCCAGACCATCCAGGAGGCCGCCGACGCCTGCGCGGACCGGACCGTGGAGGGCTGGGCCCGGCACGAACGTCAGCAGGCCAGGGTGTCCGCGCCCCTGGACCAGGCCGTGGGGTCGGGTGGAAGCCCGGAGGGACGCTCGGGTGAGGATTCGGGGGGGCGTTCCGGCGCGCACTCGGCCGGAGACTCGGGTGGACACTCAGGTGGGCGTTCGAGTGAGGGAACGGAGCGGGAGGAGGCGCGGACCCCGGCTGAACGGAACCTGGCCACCGCACAGGACCTGCTCTGGAACGGCTACAGCTCCCTGGGGCTGGCACGGCTGCGCGGGCTGGGCGCGGACTCCGAGGCCAGCCCGGCCGTACGCGCCGAAGCCCACAAGACGCTCTCCAACTGGCACCGTGCGACGGGCCAGCCCGAGAGCGCCCGCGACCACGCTCACCTGGCCGATCTCTCCGCCCCGCGTGCGGCCCGGGGATCGTCCGGCGTTCCCTCGCTGCTGACCGCCCGTATCCGGGCGCCGCGTGCGGCCCGGCACTTCGACGTGGTGCTGATGTCGGACTTCCGCCTGCCCGGCGGCAGCACCGGCAGCAACCTCCAGGAGATCACCGCGCAGCGTGACGCGGGGCTGACCACCGGTCTGGTCCACCACCCGGTGCTGCGCGCCGACCAGTCCCGTGGGGTCAACCCCAAGATCCTGGCCGCCGTCGACAACGACCGGGTGCGCTTCGTCGCCCCGGACGAACGCGTCACCTGCGACCTGTTGGTGGTGCGTTTCCCGCTGATCGGCCAGCGCCCGATGGACGTCCTGCCGACGGTGGACGCGGCGCGACGGATCGTGGTCCTCAACCAGACCCCGAACCGTCGGTACGGGATGGAGGAAGGCGCGCACGAGGCGGAGGCCCCGAACGAGGCGTGGAACGTCGCCCGCTGTGTGAAGGGCTTCACGAGCATGCTCGGCGAGCACAGCTGGCACCCGATCAGCCCGCGGGTGCGCGAAGCGATGGTCCTGCACCACTCCTCGGAGATGGCGGGGGTTCCGCTGGCGGACGAGGACTGGACCAACGTCATCGACGTCGACGCGTGGCGGCGGGGAGGGCGCCGGAACCCGGACGGTCGGGTGCTGCTCGGCCGCCACTCGCGGGATGACCGGGACAAGTGGCCGGGGGACCCTGCGGCGCTGGCCGCCGCCTACCCGGCGCTGCCCGGTTGGGAGACACACGTGCTGGGCGGCACGAGGTTCGCCGAACAGACACTGGGCGGACTGCCCCCGCACTGGACCGCGCACCCGTTCGACTCGGTGGACGCGCGCGAGTTCCTGCACGAGCTGGACGCGTACGTGTACTTCACCGGTCAGGGGCACCTGGAGCCGTTCGGTCGGGCGCCGTTGGAGGCGATCGCGGTCGGTCTGCCGACGCTGCTCCCGCCCTCCTTCGCCCCGGTGTTCGGGGACGCCGCGCTCTACACGGAGCCGGAGGGTGTCCGGGCGGAGATCGAGGCGCTGATGGGCGACGAGGAACGGTACGCCCGGCAGGTGCGGATCGGTCACGAGGTGCTGCGTGAGCGGTTCAGTCACCAGGCGCACCTGCGCAGGCTGTTCGAGCTGGGGGTACGGGTTCCGGCGGAGTTCCTGGAGGCGCCGAGCCCGCTGCTGGTCCCCTGACCAGGGGCCCAGGCTCGGGGCCCTGACTCGGGGGCCAGGCTCGGGCACAGAGGGGTGACGGGGGTGGCGGGCGGTCGGGTGGACACCGGTGGAGTCGGTCCGTGTACCCCCCGGGGGGGGCGATGCGGGCCCTGGTGGAATCGGCTCAGCCGGAGTGCCCGGTGAGGGCATCCATCGCACTTCCCCCAAGGGCGCTGGGCCGTGGGACGGCCTGAGTGGGTCGATGGGGCAATGAGCCGGTGAGCCGGTGAGTGATGGGAGTTGGGGCACGGCCCCGGTGGGCGCAGCCCCGGTGGGCGCAGCCCCGGTGGGCGCAGCCCCGGTGGGCGCAGCCGCGCGGTGTCGCACTCGGAAAACTGCGCCCACTCCAATAACACAGGAATCCTGTTTATCGAAAGGAAGTTTGACGACATAAAGGATTTACGACCATGAACAGGCACAAATGACAATTCAATAGTGGTGCACATCACATGAAATCTGGGCGCTTTTCCTTAACCTGGAACGTGACCGTGATCACAACGGCCTAGCGTTGCGTAACAGACCGGTTCGCTACTGCTTCCCCCGCAGCACTGCTCGCCCACAGCGATCCAGCATCCGGGAGCGGTCACGGCCACCGGAGGCACGGGTCCGCGCCCCGTCTTCGGGTCCGACCGCTCTCCACAGGAGGTGGAGACCACGGTGACCCCCACTCACGACGCGCGCCCCGGCGGCGGCCGGGCACGCCTGAGCCAACGAACACTGCGCACCGACCGATGGTGGCTGAGCCCGACACTGACGACGTTGGGCCTGGCCACCTTTCTCGTCTACGGGGCGGCCCGGGTGTTCCAACAGGACCACTACTGGGTCCAGGAACACCACTACCTGACTCCCTTCTACTCCCCCTGCCTCGCCCAACAGTGCGTCCCCGACGCCTCACTGTTCGGCCGCGTGCCGTGGGAGTTCCCCCCGTTCCTCCCCTACGCCCTGCTCAGCCTGCCGATCCTGCTGCTGTTCCGGGTGACCTGCTACTACTACCGCAAGGCCTACTACCGCTCGGTCTGGCAGGCACCCACCGCGTGCGCGGTGCGCGAGCCGCACCGGACCTACACGGGCGAGACCCGTCCGCTGATGCTCCCCCAGAACGGGCACCGGTACTTCTTCTACTTCGCCGGGGCCGTCGTCCTGGTCAACACCTGGGACATGCTCGTCCCGTTCTTCCATGGCACGGAGGGCGGGTTCGGGATCGGGGTCGGCAACCTCATCATGCTCACCAACGTGGTGCTGCTGTGGGGCTACACGTTCGGGTGCCACTCGTGTCGGCACATCATGGGCGGCCGACTGCGCAGCTTCGGCGGGCGCCCGGTCCGCTACTGGCTCTGGTCCCGGGCCTCCGCGCTGAACAACCGGCACATGTTGTTCGGCTGGTTGAGCATCGCGTCGCTGATGGCCACCGACGCCTACATCGCGCTGGTCGCCAGCGGCACCATCACGGACCTGCGCATCCTCAACTGAGCGGTGAACACATCCTCATCTGAGTGGTGAAGGAGTACACGTCCCCATGCCCATCGAGCCCCCCAAGGCCTCCACACCCCCTACGGCCTCCACACCCCCCAAAGCCTCCGATCCCCCCAAGGCCGCGATGCACTCCGGCTCCGGCTCCGGCTCCGGCTCCGAGCCCGCAACGCGTCCCGGACGGGCTTCGTTCGCCACCGCGCCGTCGGAACACACCCCCTCCGCGCGGTCCGCCTCTTCCTCCTCCACTTCTTCCGTCTCTCCCTCTCCCCGGTCGAAGCACGGGGAGGAGAACGGGATCACCAGGCACCGATACGACGTCGTCGTGATCGGGGCGGGCGGTGCCGGGCTCCGCGCCGCCATCGCCGCCCGGGAACAGGGCAAACGCACCGCGATCGTCTCGAAGTCGCTCTTCGGGAAGGCCCACACGGTGATGGCGGAGGGCGGGGCCGCGGCGGCCCTCGGCAACACCAACGCCGCCGACAACTGGAAGGTGCACTTCCGCGACACCCTGCGCGGCGGCAAGTTCCTCAACGACCCGCGTATGGCCGAACTCCACGCCAGAGAGGCCCCCGAACGAATCCTGGAACTGGAGTACTGGGGTGCGCTGTTCGACCGCACGGAGGACGGACGGATCAGCCAGCGCAACTTCGGCGGGCACGAGTACCCTCGGCTCGCTCACGTGGGCGACCGCACCGGGCTGGAACTCATCCGCACCCTCCAGCAACGGATCGTGGCACTCCAGCAGGCCGACGCAGCGGAGTTCGGGAATCCGGATGAGCGCCTGACGGTGTTCGCCGAGACCGCCGTGACCAGTCTGATCAGGGAGGGCGGCGAAGACGGCCGGATCGTCGGAGCCTTCGGCTACCGGAGGGTGGATGGCGGGTTCGTGCTGTTCGAGGCCCCCACCGTCATCCTCGCCACCGGCGGCATCGGCAAGGCCTTCCGCACCACGTCCAACTCCTGGGAGTACACGGGGGACGGGCACGCCCTGGCGCTGCGCGCCGGGGCCTCGCTGATCAACATGGAGTTCGTCCAGTTCCACCCCACCGGGATGGTCTGGCCCCCGTCGGTCAAGGGCATCCTCGTCACCGAGTCCGTGCGGGGCGACGGTGGCGTACTGCGCAACTCCCGGGGCGAGCGGTTCATGTTCGACTACGTGCCCGACGTCTTCCGGTCGCAGTACGCGGAGACCGAGGAGGAGGCGGACGGCTGGTACGACGACCCGACCAGGCACCGCAGGCCGCCGGAGCTGCTGCCCCGGGACGAGGTGGCCCGTGCCATCAACAGCGAGGTGAAGGCGGGTCGAGGCTCCCCGCACGGGGGCGTGTTCCTGGACGTGTCCTCGCGGCTGCCCGCCGAGGAGATCCGAGGGCGGTTGCCTTCGATGCACCACCAGTTCAAGGAGCTGGCGGACGTGGATATCACCGCTGAACCCATGGAGGTGGGCCCCACCTGCCACTACGTGATGGGTGGGGTGCGGGTGGACGCCGACACCGCCGCTTCTGACGTACCCGGGCTGTTCGCCGCCGGGGAGGTGGCGGGCGGGATGCACGGCTCCAACCGGCTGGGCGGGAACTCGCTGTCCGACTTGTTGGTGTTCGGGCGCCGGGCGGGGCTGGGTGCGGCCGCGTATGTGGACGAGTTGGAGGAGGAGTTGGAGAGGGACGAGAGGGACGAGAGGGAGGAGAGAGAGAAGAGGGAGGAAGGGGAGGAGGAGGGTGGTGGTGAGGGGTCTCAGGGCAGTGTGAGGGCCGGGAGCGATGGCGGGTCCGCGAGCAGCGCGGCGTCCGCGAGCAGCGCGGGGTTCGGGAGCGGTGTCGGATCCGGGAGAAGCGCGGGGTTCGGGAGCAGTGCCGGGTCCGCGAGCAGCGCGGGGTCCGGGAGCGATGGCGGGTCCGCGAGCAGCGCGGGGTTCGGGAGCAGTGTGTTGGCTGGGGCGACCGCTGAGGCGGTCACCTCGTCGCTGGCCCCGCTCAAGCAGGGTGCCGGGGAGAACCCGTACGCGATCCACTCCGAACTCCAGGACACCATGAACGACCTGGTCGGGATCATCCGCAAGGGCCCTGAGGTGGAAGAGGCCCTGGAGCGGCTGGCGCGGTTGGCCGAGCGGGTGGACATGCTCAGCGCACCCGGAGATCGGGTGTACAACCCCGGCTGGCACCTGGCGCTGGCCCTGCCCAACATGCTCCTGGTGTCGGAGGCCGTGGCCCGGGCGGCGCTGGAGCGCACCGAGTCCCGGGGCGGGCACACACGAGACGACCATCCGGAGATGTCGGCCGAGTGGCGACGGGTGAACCTGTCGGTCCGGGCGGTTGACCAGCGTGTGGAGCTGGAACGGGTTCCGATCGCGGACATCCCCGGTGAGCTTCTCGAACTCTTCGATCGGGATGAGCTGGCCAAGTACCTGACCAAGGAGGAGCTACCCGACGACGATCCGGCCGGTGCGGGTGGTGGGACGAGCAAGTCCGAGGGCGCGGAGGGCTCGGGAGGTGCGAGTGGCTCGGGTGGCGCGGGCAGCTCGGAGGGTGCGGGTGGCTCGGGCGGCGGGGGCGGCGCGGGCAGCTCGGAGGGTGCGGGTGGCCCAGACGGGGCGAACGACCCAGGCAGTGCGGACGGTGACCCAGGGGCACGGACGAGCGAGGAGGGCACGTCATGAGCGAACGGACGTTCCGGGTGTGGCGCGGCGGACCGGAGGGAGAGCTCACGGAGTACCAGGTGGAGGTGAACGAGGGCGAGGTCGTCCTGGACGTGCTGCACCGGCTCCAGGCAACCCAGACACCGGACATGGCGGTGCGGTGGAACTGCAAGGCGGGCAAGTGTGGTTCCTGCTCGGTGGAGATCAACGGACGACCACGCCTGTCCTGCATGACCAGGATGAGTGTGTTCGAGGACGACGAGGTCGTCACCGTGACCCCCATGCGCACCTTCCCCGTGGTGCGGGACCTGGTCTGCGACGTCTCCTTCAACTACGCGAAGGCCCGGGAGATCCCGTCGTTCACCCCGGCGGCGGACACGGAACCGGGCGACTTTCGAATGCGGCAGACGGACGTGGAGCGTTCGCAGGAGTTCCGCAAGTGCATTGAGTGCTTCCTGTGCAACAACGTGTGCCACGTGATCCGCGACCACGAAGAGAACAAGGGGCACTTCTCTGGGCCGAGGTTCCTCATGCGGGTCGCTGAGCTGGAGATGCACCCCGAGGACACGGCGGATCGGCGCCAGACGGCCCAGGAGGAGTTCGGGCTCGGCTACTGCAACATCACCAAGTGCTGCACGGAGGTGTGCCCCGAGGGGATTCACATCACGGACAACGCTCTGATCCCGCTGAAGGAGCGCGTGGTGGACCGGAAGTACGACCCGCTGGTGTGGTTGGGGTCGAAGATCGGCAGACGGCCGAAGGACACCCCGATCGCTCCGAACATCCGGCACCCGAAGGAGGAGTAGAGGAGTAGAGGAGTAGGAGGAGATGGGGAAGGTTGAGGGCCGAGGCCAGTGGTGGAGAGCGCAGGGATGAGGGTGAGGGGGCGAGGGTGCCCGGGCGAGGAACAAGGGTGCAAGGGCGGAGGTGGAGAGGCGAAGGACGAGGGTGCCCGGGCGCGGGACAAAGGTGCAGGGGCGGGGTGAAGAGGCGGGGGTGGAGGGACTAGGAGCGAGGGTGGAGGGGTGAGACTCGCTCCTAGTCCTGAAGCAGTTGAAAGGCTGAAGCCGCCAGGGCGGCGGGGAATGTGACCCGTCGCCCTGAGAGGTCTGGGGTGTTTGGACTGGAATGCAGAATTCTCGACTTCGGTCGCACCACGGGTATAGCTTGACCGTTCCGACACCGGTGTCGCCTCTCCCCGAGCCCCGGTTGGACGGACGACGACCGGATCGGGGTGCGGGCGGGAGACGTGCCATGGCCGGGGAGTACAGCCTCAAGAACCATTTCGACGGGGCGAGCGCACGGGCCTTGGGCGAGTCGATTCGCAGGGTGTACCCGGGGTTCGACGTCGACGGGTACGCGGTGGAGGTCGCGGGGCTTGTCGGGCCGCTGGAGCTCAAGGAACGGGTCCTGGTGATGGCGAAGGGCCTGCGCGACCGTCTGCCCGAGGACTACCCGGGCGCCGTCGGCGTGCTGGTCTCCTCTCTGGAGGCGGAAGCCCTGGGTGAGGGTGAGGGCATGTTCAACGAGGGCTTCCACCTGATGGCGGTGGCCCGGTTCGTGGAGGAGTACGGGCTGGAGCACCCGGAGGTCTCCCTGCCTGCCCTGGTCGAGATCACCAAGCGCCACACGAGTGAGTTCGCCGTGCGGCCGTTCGTGCTGCGGCACTACGAGACCACCATGGAGTTGATGCGGGCCTGCGCGCTCGACCCTGACTCCAACGTGCGCCGGTTCGCCAGTGAGGGGATCCGTCCCCGGTTGCCGTGGGCCCGCAGGTTGACGAGGTTCGTCGAGGACCCGGGGCCGGTGCTGGAGGTCCTGGAGGCGTTGAGGTCGGACCCGTCGAAGTTCGTGCGCACCTCCGTCGCCAACAACCTGAACGACATGTCGAGGGAACACCCTGAGCTGGTCCTGGACGTGGCCGAGCGGTGGACCCGGGAGAGCCCGACCCCTGAGACGGCATGGATCGTCCGGCACGCGCTGCGCACCCTGGTGAAGAAGGGGGAGCAGAGGGCTCTGGCGCTGCTCGGAGCCACGGGCGGTGAGCTGGTGGGGGTGGAGGGGTTGGGCCTGAGCCCTGAGGTGCTGGAACTGGGTGGGGTGCTGCTGGTGCGGGTGGATCTCGTGAACAGGGACGACCGGCCCCACACGGTGATTGTGGATTACGTGGTGCACCATGTTCGGGCCAACGGAGGGCGCAGTCCCAAAGTGTTCAAGTGGACGACGTTGGAGCTGGGTGCCGGGGAGCGGAAGCGTCTGGAGAAGAAGCATCCGGTGCGCCCCATCACGACGAGGACTTACTACCCGGGGAAACACCTGGTGGAGGTTCAGGTGAACGGGTTGGTGAAGGCGGAGGTCGGGTTCGAGTTGAGGGGTGTGGGGTGAGGGGCTTGAGGGGCTTGAGGGGCTTGAGGGGGGGGGGGGGGGGGGGGGGGGGGGGTGGGGGGGTGGGGGGGGGGTGGGGGGGGGGGTGGGT
>NZ_QGTF01000027.1:0-47081 GCF_003182025.1 Nocardiopsis sp. L17-MgMaSL7
CGTTCAACTCCCCATAGGAGACCCGCTCATCCCCGAACACCAACGCCACAGCGTCCGGAACCGACGCCGCACACTCCTCGAACACCCGGTGCAGGGTGCGATCCGCGACGAGGTCGGTGCCCGCGCCGCCGAAGTCCACCAGGACTCGCTGCCGCTCCCGCGCGGAGAGGACGTCGATCCGTCCCGCCCGTACCCGAGGCTCCGCCACCACGGCGGCCAGCACCCGCTCCAAGCGGGCCACCAGCGCCTCCGCCGTGCCACGGTCGAACAGGTCGATCGCGTACTCCAGGGTCCCCCGGATCCCCCCGGGCCCGCCGTCAACGTCGGAGCGCTCACCGAGGTCGAGAGTCAGGTCGAACTTGGACGTGCCCATGGAACGAAGCTCCATCGCGACGTCCAGGCCCGGTAGTTCCGGGACCGCCCCGGCATTGTTCTGGAGCACGAGCATGACCTGGAAGAGCGGGTGGTGCGCCGATGACCGTGTGGGTGCCACCGCTTCCACCACGCGGTCGAAGGGCACGTCACGGTGATCGAAGGCAGCCAGATCACCCTCACGCACCCGAGCCAGCAACTCCACGAACGTCGGATCCCCCGACACATCCGTACGCAACACCAACGTGTTCACGAAGAACCCCACCAAGGAATCCAACGCCTCATCATCACGCCCAGCCACAGGCGTACCAATCGGAACATCAACACCACCACCCGACCGCGCCAACACCACCGTCAACGCAGCCTGAAGAACCATGAAGAGGGTCACGTCGTGGTCCGCGGCCAGTTCGGCCAGCGCGGCGTGCAGGTCGGCGGGCAGGTCAACGGCGATCGTCGCGCCCTCGTTGGAGGGAACCAGGGGACGGGGACGGTCCGCGGGCAGGTCCAGCACCTCCGGGGCACCGGCGAGGGACCGCTCCCAGAAGGCCGTCTGGCTCGCGAGCAGGCTCCCCGGATCCGACTCCGAGCCCAGGACGTCCTTCTGCCAGAGCGCGTAGTCGGCGTACTGCACGGCCAGGTCGGGCCGGTCGCTCCAGTCGGGGGTCTGCCCGAGCAGCCGCGCCCCGTAGGCGGCGCCCAGGTCCTCCATGAGCGGGGCCATGGACCATCCGTCGCTGGCGATGTGGTGGACGAGCACGACCAGGACGGTGTCCTGCTCTCCCGTACCCAGCAGCCATCCCCGGATGGGGATCTCCCGCTCCAGGTCGAAGGCGTGGCGCACCGCCCGGTCGATCCCGGCGCCGATCTCCTCCTCCCCGACGTCGACGACCTCCAGCACCGGCCGGTCGGGCAGGACCCGTTGGAAGGGTTCTCCGTCAACGGAGGGGAAGACCGTGCGCAGGGTCTCGTGGCGGTCCGCCACGTCCCCCAGCGCCGCCCGGAGCGCGTCCTCGTCCACTCGACCGCGTAGCCGCAGGACCACCGGGACGTTGTAGGTGGGACTCGGTCCCTCCATGCGGTGCAGGAACCACAGACGGCGCTGGGCGAAGGAGAGCGGTACGCGTTCGGGGCGCTCCACCGCCGTGAGCGGTGCGCGCACGGGCCCGCCGGAGACCGACCTGACCAGCGCGTCCACCGCCGCGACTGTGGGAGAGCGGAACACGTCCCCCAGGGCCAGCTCCGCGCCCAGCACCGCGCGCACCCTGCTGACCAGCCGGGTGGCGAGCAGGGAGTGGCCGCCCAGGTCGAAGAAGGAGTCGTCGATCCCGACGGCCTCCACTCCGAGGAGTTCACGGAAGACTCCGCAGAGGATCTCCTCCTGAGGAGTGCGCGGGGCCCGGCCGGTCGATGTGTACCGGGGTGCGGGCAGGGCCCTCCTGTCCAGCTTGCCGTTGGCGGTCAGCGGGAGCTCGTCCAGCACCACCACCGCCGACGGGACCATGTGGTCGGGCAGTGAGGTGGCCAGAGCCGCGCGCAGAGCGGCCGGGTCAGCCTCCGCACCCGCCTCGGCCACCGCGTAGGCCACCAACCGCCGATCACCAGGACGGTCCTCACGCACCACCACGGCACCCTGGACGACACCGGACAACCCCGCCAGCACGGCCTCGACCTCACCGGGCTCGACCCGGAAACCGCGGACCTTGACCTGGTCGTCCACCCGGCCGAGGAACTCAACGGTCCCCTCATCGGTCCACCGCACCAGGTCACCGGTGCGGTACAACCGGCCCTCCGGAGCACCGAAGGGATCGGGAACGAACCGCTCGGCGGTCAGGTCCGGACGACCCACGTACCCGAGCGCGAGACCGGCGCCCCCGACGTACAGCTCGCCGGGCACACCCACGGGGACCGGGCGCGACCGGCTGTCCAGCACGTAGCAGCTGCGGTGGGCGATGGGAGCACCCACCGGGACCAGGGGGCCGTCGATCTCCGTGACCCTGTGCGAGTTGGTGAAGACCATGCTCTCGACCGGCCCGTAGCCGTGTTGCAGCCGCACGGTCGGAAGGGCCTCCAGGAAGCGGCGCATGTGCTCCGTGGACGGGGCCTCGCCGCCGGTGACGACCTGGCGCACACCTTCGAACACCTCCGGGTGTTCGTCGAGGACCAGGTTGAACAGACCGGCGGAGAGCCACATCGCTGTGACCCCGTGCTCCGCGACCAGTTGCGCCATCCGTCGCGGCTCGGGTGCCTGACCCGGTTGGAGCACGCACGTCGATCCGTGCAGCAGCGCACCCCAGAACTCCAACACGAAAGCGTCCCAGGAGACCGGAGCGGTCTGCAGCCACACCTGTTCCGGACCGAAGTCCAGGTAGTCCTGCCCGAGGAGAGTGGAGACCACGGAACGGTGCGGGGCCACCACGCCCTTGGGCACACCCGTCGATCCCGACGTGAACATCACGCACGCGGGTGCCCCCGGGGGCACCCGCACACCCAGGTCCTCCGCGCTGCGCCGGGCCACGGTCGCGGCTTCGGCGTCGACCCGGACGAGGTGCTCGGCGCCCACCCCGCGTCCGGCCAGTCCCGCCCTGGTCACGACCGGTCCGACACCGGCGGCCGCGACCATCGTGGCCAGGCGGTCGACGGGGAAGGCTGGGTCGAGGGGCACATACGCGGCTCCGGTCTTGAGCACCGCGAGCAGCGCGTCGGCGAACTCGGCGCCGCGCTCCAGCAGGACACCCACCATCGTTCCGGGGCCGACACCGAGCCCGCGCAGGTGTCGAGCGAGGCGGTTGGCACGGGCGTTCAGGTCACCGTAGGAGACCACGGTGCCGTCGGACACCACCGCCGTGGCGTCCGGCGCCATCGCGGCGCGCTCCTCGAACACCTCGTGCACGGTCCGGTCCGCCACGTCGGCCGCCGCAACGGCGTTGAACCCCGCGACCACCCGCCGGTGCTCGTCCTCGGAGAGCAGGTCCAGGTCACCGACGGCGGTCCCGGGTTCACGGCACAGCGCGTCGAGCAGGCGGACGAACGACTCCGTACGGCGCTCCAGGTCCTCCTGGGAGAAGACCGCCGGGTTGGCGTCGAAGTCGATCTGCAGGGCGCCGTCGCGACCGCGTTGGAGGACGTCGATCCGAAGTTCCTCGATGGGCCCCTGGAAGATGTTGTGCGGAACGCAGGGGAGGCCGCCGAAGTCGACGTCGTAGTCGAAGGACATGATGTTGACGAGTGGGCCGAACTCGCGCCTGGTCTGCGGGGTCTGGCCGAGCAGCCGCCGGGTGGCGGCGACCGGGTGACGCTGGTGCGGCAGGCAGGATCGCAGAGCGGCCGCCACGTCGCGGGCCACGTCCGCCGCCGGCGCCTCCGGGTCCACGGCAAGGCGCAGCGGGATGACGTTGGAGTACATCCCGGGGGTGCGGCGGCTGAGTTCCGTGGTGCGCGCGGTGACCGGAAGGCTGAGGAGGATGTCCCGCTCCCCCGTCCACCGCTGGGTGTAGGCGGCCACGGCCGCCATGAGCATCTGTTTCCACCGGGTTCCGCAGCGCTCGGCCGCCCGCTGGATCCTGGCCACGCCCTCCTCGTCGATGATCCGAGTGCAGCGCAGGTACCGGGGCCCGGGTTCCGCCCGGTTCCGGGTGAGGGCGGTGTGGTGCGGTGCACCGTCCAGGTACCCGGCCCAGTAGCGGCGGTCCTCCTCGCGCTCCGGTCCGTCCTCGTACCGGGCCGACTCCTCGACCAGCGCACCGAACGAGCCGAGGGGCGGGCCGGTGTCGGCGTCGTGGAGCAGCGCCGTGTACAACTCGGCCACGCGCCGGGCCAGCAGCATGAAGGTGTACCCGTCGACCATGAGGTGGTGCGCCCTCTGGAACCAGACGTGGCGGTCGCCGCCGAGGCGGAAGAGCACGTGGGCGTAGAGCGGGTGGCGGGTCACGTCCAGCGGCACCGCGAGTTCCTCGCGCATCATCGCCAGCGCCTCCGCGGCGGGGTCGTCGGAGTCACCGAGGTCCACGACGCGCATGGGGTAGGTCAGCGTCGCGTCGGTCCACTGGCGGGGGCCGGATTCCGTGGCGGCGAAGCGCGTGCGCAGGATCTCGCTCTCCGACACGACCCGCCCCACCGCCCGTTCCAGGACGACGGGGTCGAGCGGCCCCGTGATCTCGTAGTACTCGCCGTTGTTGAGCATCGGGCTGTCGGGGTCGGCTTCCTGGGTGAACCAGATTCCGCTCTGCGCCTCGTTGAGCGGCCGGGTTTCGTCGAATGTGCAGAGCATCGAGTTTCCCTTCTCCCTTTCCTGGACGTATCGGACTTGCGGCTGCGGCCTTCGGGGTTCGCAGGGGGCCGGCCCCGGCTGGCAGGGCCGAGGCGCCCTCACGGGACGGTGCTCGGTTCCGCCGCGACCGACGCGGCCGCGGCGGCGGCCGACGCGGGCAGCAGGACGTCCTCGCTGCCCAGCGCCTCCGGGGAGTACTTGCCGAGCGCGCTGATGAGCAGGCGTGCCTCCAGCGCCAGCGCGCTGACCAGGTTGACCAGACCGTTCTCGGGGTCCTCGTCGACGGCGACAAGCGCGGCGCGGCCCAACCCCACGGCCCGCGCGCCCAGAGCGAGGGCGACGACCGCCCTCCCGGCCTCCCACATCCGCCCGGAGGCGAGCAGGCACCCGTCCGGGGCGCCGATCCTGCGCAGGCACTCACCGAGTGGCAGGCCCACCCGGCTCAGGAAAACCGGCGGCGCCCAACCGGATCCTCCCTCGGCCCCGTCGACCGTGACGGCGTGCGCTCCCGCCGACCAGGCCACGCGGGCCGCGTGCCCGACGTCCCGCCCGGGCGGGAGCTTCACCCAGACCCGGACCCGCGGGAAGTTGTTGCGCATGAACCTGATCTGCTGGGCGAGGATCTCCTCGGTGAACGTGCCGGGGCTGGAACTGCGCAGCCGCGGGCCGCCTCGGGGGTCCAGGCTGGCGGTGACGTCATAGCGGTCCGAGAGGCGGGCGGCGTCGGCTTCGCCGACCATGGTCATGCCGCCGAGGCCGGGCTTGGCGCCCTGGCCGAGCTTCAGTTCGAAGCCCAGGCGGCCCGAGTCCAGCAGCGGTGCGACGGCCGGGTCGGTGTGGACCCGGTTCCACACCTCGGCGTCGGCGTCCTCCGTGCTCTGTTGAACGACCACTCCCCCGACGCCCTCGGGCAGTTCCGAGGCGTAGGCCTCCAGCCTGCTCAGCAAGGAGGAGTCCGCGCTGTAGCCGTGGGCGGGCGCCACGTTCTCGCCCACCACCAGGGGGATGCCCAGGCGTGCGGCCTGCCGCCCCGCGGCGAGGGCGAGTTCGGTCCCGACCTGGGTGGACCCGAAGGCCGACACGTACACCGGAAGCTCCGAGGCGAAACCGCCGATCCGGGTCCGCAGTTCGACGTCGCTGAAGAGCGGCTCGCGGGCCAGGTCGATGAGCTTCTCCATGCGGCGGGGCATGAACACCGGGGGCACGAGGCGGGCGGCGTCGAGGGGGTCCGCGGTGGCGGCGGAGGTGACGTCGGCCCCGATGACGCTCCTGCCGTAGGAGTCGTCCGGCGGGAACACGGCGGCGCGGCCCCTGCGGGCGCGGTCGCGGATCGCCTGTTCCGGGAGGCCCTCGGCGTGCAGTCGGTTCATGCCGACACCACCCCGGGAAGTTTCGGATAGGCGGTGACCTGCCACAGGGAGTCCATACCGGTCAGGTACCGCAGGACCCGTTGCAGGCCCATACCGAACCCGGCGCTGGCGGGGATGCCCTCGCGGGCCTCCTTCAGGTACCAGCCGTACTTGGCGGGGTTCTCGCCGCTCTCGCGGATACCGGTGACAATCGCCGCGTAGTCGGCCTGGCGTTCGCTGCCGCTGACCAGTTCGCCGTAGCCGCCGTGCGCCAGCAGGTCGAAGTTGCGCAGGACGCCGGGGTGCTCGGGGTCCTCCCGGTCGTAGAAGCCCCGGGAGCCCTTGGGGTAGTCGGTGACGAAGAAGGGCCGGTCCGCCTTGTGGGACAGCATCGCCTCGCCCTCCCAGTCGATCTCGGCCCCCGCGTCCTGGTCGTGGCCCATCCCGCGCAGGGTGTCGACCGCGTCGGCGTGGGTGCGGATGCCGAAGCCGCCCGCGAGCAGTTCCTTGAAGAAGACCGGGTCCCGCCCGAGGCCGGTCAGGAGTTCGGGGACCCGATCGAGCACGTGGGCGACGACGTGGGTGAGCAGTCGCTCGGCCACCCGCATCGCGTCGTCCCGGGTGGCGCCCGCGATCTCCACGTCGATCTGGTGGAACTCGAAGAGGTGGCGTCCGGTGGAGGCGGTCTCCAGGGGTTCGGCACGCACGTTCGGCGCGATGTAGAAAAGCTTGGGGAAGCCGCGCAGCGACGCCTGTTTGTAGAGGATCGCGCTGGTCATCAACTTGTAGCGGTGACCGTAGAAGTCCACGTCGAGCTGTTTGGCACCGCGGCCGCCGGGGTCGGTGACCGGGCCGGTCAGGGGTGGCAGGAGCTCGACGAAGCCCTGTCCGCGCAGGTGGTCGCGGGTCGCCGCGAGGACCTCCTGCTGGACCAGCATGATGTCGCGCGTGGTCGGGGAGGCGAGGTGCTCGCCCAGGGGCGGGATCGGCGCGGGGTTCGCGGGGTCGTTCATGGTTCCTCCGTTTCGGAGCGCCGGGGTCGGCGGTCGTGGGGGTGCGGCACCGGGTCCGCTCACGTGACCCGGTCGTAGCGCTGTTCGACGTGGTGGAGCATCATGAGCAGGGCGTCGGCGGTCAGCCGGGTGGGGACCACCGAGTCCACGGGCACGGGGATCGGCATGTTCCCGGTGCTCAGCCAGCGCAGGTATCCGTCGTCGCCGATGTAGCTGCGGGCCTGTCCGCGGTTGTCCGGGTGCAGGCAGAACGGGAGGTCGAGCCGGCCCCGTTCGAACGCGCGGGGAAGCGCCCGTCCGACGTCCGGATCGATGTCCAGGACAGCCTCGACGAGCGCGCGCGCCTCGGCGAGGACACCGCTGTCCCCCGCCTCGGCCACGCGCGGTCCCGCCGTCTCGGCGGCGCGGGCGCTTGCCTCCAGCGCCCGGATGTTCTCCTCGATGGTGGGGATCCGGTGGGCCTCCGCCTCGGTCTTAACGATGACGCGTGCGGCCCCGGCCCGTACGGCGGTGCGCGCCGCCTGTTCCATCAGGAGCACCGCGCCGCGGGAGGTACGGGGGTAGACCCCCATGTAGGCGTAGAAGACGATGTGCCACTGGGTGTCGGGGAGGTACTCGCTCGCCAGTCGGCGCAGGGCGAGCACGGCCTCCTCGTCCTGGGCGGGGTGGATCTGCTGGGCGTAGCTGAGCGAGAGGCTGCGTATGCCGTGCTGTCGGAAGAAGACTCCTTCGAGCAGGCTGATCGCGACGAGCAGGCTGGGCGGGCAGAGCTGGCCGAGCATGCATCCGCCGAAGCTCTCCACGTGGGGACGGCGCCCGTCGGCCCCGGACTCGGCGAAGAGTTCGGTGCTCTCGACCCAGCTGTCCACCGCCTCCCGTAGCGGAGTGCGGCTGTAGGGCAGGCAGTAGGAGACCGGTCCGCCCTCGGTGGCCTCCAACCCGAGTCGGGTGAGGGTGCGGAAGATGTCCTGCGGCCGGGAGGAGCCGTGGCGGACCTGCACGGGGAAGCCCGTGTCCCGGACCCCGTCGAGAAGCTCCACGGTCTCGTGGTCGGGACGTGCGACGATCGGATAGCCGTTGAGCTTGACGCCGTCGGCCAGGGCCCTGCGGGCGGCCTCGTGGTTTCCCGTCCGCGTGTAGCTGTCCAAGGTCAGGGTTCCCACACTGACCGCGTCGGCCGCCTTGGTCGCGACCAGGCCCGCGCGCATCCGTCGCAGGTCGCCGAAGCCCATCCGGGGCTGGACGACGAGGTTCCCGTTCCGTTCCGCGGCGGCGACGAAGTCACCGAAGGAGGGACGGGCGGTGTCGAGGGGCGGGGTCATGACACCGCTCTCAGCCCGCGCGCCGTCACGAACTCCCGGAACCCGCCCAGCTCGTGCTCCGCGAAGACCGCGTCGAAACCCTCGTTGAGGAGGCGGCGGGTGAAACCGACGTCGCGGACACCGTCCACACCCAGCTTCCCGCCCACGACGAGCGGGATCCGTTCGAGGCCGGGAACAGCGCGCAGGTGCCGGATCAGCCCGAGTGCGTCGTTGAATCCGTGGCCGTTGACGCTGCTCACCACGACCAGGTCGGGGCGGTGTTCCAGGCACGCGTCGGCCAGCAGCTCCTCGGGAACGCAGGCCCCGACGTTCACGACCTCGTGCCCCATCTCCTCCAGCAGGAGCTGCATGTAGATGAGATTCCAGGTGTGTGAGTCGGAAACGGTACTGGAAACGATGGACTTGGGCCGAAAACCCGTCACGCCACCACGGAACATCTATCCCACCTCGAATGGCGCTTGGCCGTTGGTTTCTTTCCTCGCGGAGAAGTTATGTCCCGTACGGACGGAGAACGGGAAGTGCTGTCGGCAGATTGGGCGGCATGTGCGCCGACCACGACTCAGGCCGCGATCGGGGCCGCGACCCGACGGGTGTGCGCCGCACGCAGGACGCGGACGAGGTTGAGCGTGTGCACACGGGCCTGGCCGGTACCGCGCTCGCAGTGCACGAGCCCGCGGGTGATCAGGCCGTTCAGCACCCGGCCGCAGTCGGCGAGCGGGAGACCGCAGATACGCGCCAGGCCGTCCGCGCGTTCGCCGTCGGCGGTGGCGCACAGCAGGTCCAGCACGGTCTCCTCGTCCGGAGAGAGGGTGGCGAACGCCCTGTTCAGTCCCCCGACGACGCCGGGCACGGCGGGGCCGGTCAACGAGCTGAGGAACGGGAGGGGGTCGTCCCGCAGGCAGGCGAGCAGGGTGGCCGGGTCGTAGAGGGTCAGCCATGTCGCCGCGCAGACCAGCGCGCCGGGGATCCGGTCGAGCAGCACGCAGATCTCGGCCAGCAGCGGGGCGTCCTCGGGGCCGGGGCTGGGTGAGAGACGGGTGTCGCCCAGGTGCCAAACGAGCACGTCCACGGCCGCGGCGGGCGCGAGAGCCGTCAACGGAAAGACCTGCTCACCGGGTAGGCCGTAGGGCAGGTCGGCCACCGCGAGCACGCGCAGGGCGGGGCATTCGTGGAGGAGGCGGGCGAGCGCCGCTCCGTTGGGTGCCCCCGGACGGGGCGCGTCCAGGACCAGCAGGGCGGGGCGGTCTCCCACGCTGTGCACCAGGTCGGCCACCCCGTCGCGGTCGCTGTCCACGGGTCCGACCACGGAGAACAGGTCCGTGACGGCCCGGCACACCAGGTCGGCCAGCTCACCGGCGGGCGCCGGGAAGTCGTGGTCGGACCCCGTGGCCCACAGGACCGGGAGCTCGCAGGAGCGGTGCAACCGCTGGGCGACCTCGATCGCCAGGCGGCTCTTGCCGACCCCCGGGGCCCCGGTCACGGTCACCAGGCGGCGGCCCGGAGCGGCCAGGGCCATGGCGAGGGCCTCCGCCTCCTCCTGCCGCCCCAGGACGGGGGTGCGGGGATCCGGGGCGGGTGCGACGACGACGTCCGGTCCGCACAAGCTGACCGTGCGGGCGCCGCGCCGACCCGCGGCGGCCAGCAGGTCGGCACGGTCACGGTCACCGAGGCGCAGGGCCTCTCCCAACAGGCGGACGGTGTCCCTGCGCGGGTGCAGGGCCCTCCCGTGTTCGAGGTCGCGGATGGCCCGGACACTGATCGTGGAGAAGTCGGCCAGCTCCTGCTGTGTGAGCCCGGACCGCGAGCGGTACCGGCGGAGCAGATCTCCGAAGCGCTGGTTCTCGGTGGGGGATGCCATCCTCTGCGCCCTCTTTCCTCTGGGTCGGTTCCGAACAGGACCCATTCTGGAAAAAGCCGCTATCTCCGGCGCATCGTCCGGCAAAACCGCCGGTCCGGAGAGGGCGAACCAGGCCGGACCATCGATCCGATGGGACCGGTGGGACGGCTGTGGCCTGTGTGGGAACGAGCAGGGGCGGGGTTGCGACGGGGGTGTCCCGCTGGGGGAAAGGGGGGATAGCGGCGTGATAGCCAAACCAGCGATTCGGCGATGCCCCCTGTTTCTAGATTCGTGTTCATCGGAAGAAACGAACACGAAAGGCACTCACTTGAAGCTCCTCAGAATCCTCGCCGCCGCGGCCATCGCCGCCACCGCCGCTCTCGGCCCGATCGTCCTCACCGGGGCCGCCGCCCACGCCGGCACGTCCCTGAGCCCCGGAGCGCCCGTCTCCCAGGAGAGCCCGAACAACGACCCCTGGGAGCCGTAGAGCGCAGGGACGTCCACCGGGGCCGCCCGTGTCAGGAACCGGGTGCTCCCGCGATCCGCACCGCCTCGGCGTGCTTGGACTCCATCCCCCTCTCCGCGAACACCCCGGCCACCCTCTCCGCGAGTTCGACGGCCTGCCCGCTCTCGCCCAGGCCCTGGAGCAGCCGCGCCAGGTCCAACCCGACCTCGGCGGCACCCGCGCCGTCCCGGATCTGTTCGCGCACGGCCAGCGAACGGCCGAGGAACCGCCGGGCCTCCCCCGACCGCCCCAGCAGCCCGCAGACCCGCCCCAGGTCGTGCAGAAGATAGCCCTCCCCGATCGGATCGCGCAGCTCGCGCACCAACTCGAAGGACTCGGTGAGGATGCCCAGCGCCTCCCTGTGGTCCCCCTTCAGTAACGAGTACTGACCGATCCTGCGCAGCACCTGCGCGCGACTGCGCGGGTCTCCCGTCGTCTCCGCGTGCTCACGGGCGCGCTGGAGCTCGACCATCCCCCGCTCCTCCTCGCCCATGGCCAGCCGGACGTGCCCGGTGAGCAGCAGGGTGCGGCCCATGCCCGCCACGTCGCCGATCGACTCGAAGACCTCGTAGGCCTGTTCCCCGAAATCCAGCGCGCGCTCTCGGTCGCCGTCCACGTTGGCCAGGTGGGCGAGTTCGCGCAGGCACTTGGCGCGACCGAGCGCGTCCTCAAGGCCGGTGAAACCCTTCAGGGCGGCCGTCATCGCCGCGCGCGCCTCGTCGTTCTTCCTCTGGTCCAGGTAGAGGCAGCCGTTGGAGAAGGTGATCGCGGCCATCCCGCGCAGGTTGCCCGCCGCGCGTACCGCCTCCATCGCCCGCTGGTTGGTGAGGGCCCACTCGTCCGGGTGGCAGCGCCGGCCGAACAGCGTGAGCAGGGACACCGCGAGATCCCAGCAGAGTTCGTCGAGCCCCGCCCGGGCCGCGGTGTCCACGGCCGCGTACAGGTTGTCCTGCTCCCGTTCCAGCCACTCCATCGGGTCCGCGAGGGCGGCCTCGGTGAGCGCGCGAGGCGGGTGCCAGCGCGTGCCCTCGCCGTGCAGGAGCAGGTAGTCGCCGCCGTGGATACGCCGGTTGGCCTCGTCCACCAGGCCGAGCCACCCTCCGACGAGTCGTCCGAGGGCGGCGTGCCGGTCGGGCCCGGGTTCCTGGTCGAGGAGGCGCTCCCGGGCGAACAGGCGGATGATGTCGTGGAAGCGGTACCTGGGGTCGCCGCCGGGGTCGATCCCGGTGACGTCCAGCATCTGGGCGTCCACGAGGGGTTCGAGCAGGTCCGACGGGTACCGGCGACGGTCGTCGAGGAGCGCGCCGGCGATCCAGCCCGGCTGGTTCGGCCCGTCGGCGAGGGCGAACAGCCGGAGGGTGCGGCGGGTGACGTCGTCCATGCCGTCGTAGGTCAGGCTGAGGCTGGCGCGGACCCCGAGTTCACCGTGGGTGAGCTCGTCCAGGCGGTGGCGTTCGTCGGAGAGCCGGTTGACCATGGAGGCCAGGGACCAATGCGGGCGCGCCGCCAGGCGCGCGGCGACGATACGCAGGGCCAGCGGGAGCCGTCCGACCGAGCGCACCAGTGAGTCGGCCGCGGCGGGTTCGGCGTCCACCCGCCCTGAGCCGACGATCCGGCGGAGGAGGTCGAACGACTGGTCCCGGTCCAGCACGTCGAGTTCGACGAGGACCGCCCCGGGGACGCCGGTGAGCCTGGCCCGGCTGGTGACGATCACGCCGCATCCCGGGCTGCCCGGAAGCAGGTCCGCCACCTGGCGCTCCGATCCGGCGTCGTCGAGCACGACCAGGACCTGTCGCTCCGACAGCAGGCTCCGGTACATCTCGGCGCGCTCGTCGCGGCCCTCGGGAATGGACTGGCCCGGAATGCCCAGCGCACGGAGGAAGCGGGCGAGCACCTCGGCGGTCTCCGTAGGGCTCTCACGGCTGCCGCGCAGGTCGCAGTAGAGCTGCCCGTCCGGGAAGCGCTCGTCCTGGAGGCGGTGGGCGACGTGGACGGCCATCGCGCTCTTGCCGACACCCGGCCGACCGATGACGACGGCGACACCGACCGCGTGGCCGCGCTCGGGGAGCGTGAGGGCGATCTCCACCGTCCTGGCGGACTCGGTGCGGCCGACGAAGTCCGCTGTGTCAGCGGGCAGTTGCCGGGGTCGGGCCTCACCGACGCCGGGGTAGGCTTCGGGCTCCTCGGGCAGGATCAGGAGCTCGGTCCCCTTGTCGTCGCTGTCGGGGACGGCGGGCGTGGCGGGCGCCGAGGGGGATCGAAGGTCGGACCGCTCCGGCCCCAGGAGCAGGGTCGGGTCACCCGAGAGGATGCTCGTCTCCAGGCCGCGCAGCTCCTCGCCCATCTCCAGGCCGAGTTCCCTCATGAAGAGGTCCCGGCCCCTGCGGTACGCCTCCAGCGCCTCGGCCTGCCGACCGGAGCGGTAGAGGGCGAGCATCAGCTGCTTCCTGAGGCGTTCGCGCAGGGGGAAGTCCTGCACGAGCGCGTTGATCTCACCGATCAGCCCGCTGTGGCGGCCGAGCCCGAGCTCAAGCTCGATGTAGGTCTCGATGAGGTTGGTGCGGGCCTCGTCCAGGCGCGCGGCCTTGGTCCCGAGGCTGCGGCTGGAGATACCGCTGAGCGTGGGACCACTCCAGAGCCCGGACGCCCTGCGCAGGAGGGACACCGCCTCCGCGTCCCGGCCCTCCCTGCTGACGACCTCGGCCTCGGCCGCGAGCCGTTGGAAGCGACGCACGTCGATCGCGTCGGGTTCGGCCTGGAACCGGTAGCCCGGAGGCCTGGTCTCCAGAGTGGCCCCGGTCGAGGCGAGGCTCTTCCTCAGCCGGGAGACGCAGATCTGCACCTGCGTACGCGCGGTCCCCGGCGGGTCCTCGTCCCAGATCGCGTCCACGAGGTAGTCGGTGGACACGACGTGCCCGGCCTCCAGCAACAGGGCGGCGAGAACGACCTGCTGCCGTCCCGGGGGGATGCGCACCTGACCTTCGACACCCTCGACCTGAAGTGGCCCGAGAATTCTAAAGGGGGGGTCCCCTCTGTCCTCGACAAGTGTTTCATAGCCGATGACGGGCCCCTTTGACGGCAGGGTCGGGGTGGGCCGACCAGAGTTATTCTCGGATCCTTGTCGGCCAAGGTAGCCACTCGAAAAGCAACCCGTCAATATGGACCCGACAACAACAAGGAAACGGATGGTAGCCATGCGATAGCGAACGAATAGGCCCGATGGGCATCCTGGTACCCAGAGCCAGAACACAAGCCGCGCCTGCGCGAGCGGGACGTGACGATCCGTGACCAACAATGGGTTCGGAGCAGGGGGCAGGGAGCGTGGCCGCAGTCGAGAATGATCACGACCACCTATCACCAAACGCCACGATAACCTCACTCGGAGTAGAACACGTTCGACTTTCGTATCACTATTTAGATAGCGGGGATATTGACGGATACGCATCGCTGCTCGCGGAAAAGGTGCAGATAAAGCGACCCGACCTTCCGCTCGCGCACGGGCGAGACGAAGCCGAAAGACTGTGCGGCGACCCGCTTCGCCCCCGCGGTTTCCACGACCTCTACCGGGTGTTCGGTCAGTCCGGGCACATCGCCGCGGTCGGCCGCTTCGTGGTTTTGCCCCACGAGCCCGACCGGGGCCCCGAGGACGTGGACTTCGTGGACATCTTCACCCTGGCTGGCGACGGTCTGATCCTCGGCCAGCGCCGCTTTCTGTCCCCGCGCTACGCCGACCGGCGGAGCGGTGGGTGGACCCCGGCCTCACGGCCGGGCGGGAGCGCGTGAGCGGACGCGACCACGGGTGAACCCTGCTCGTTCCCGGTCACACGGAACCGTTTGCCCCGTTCACGCGTCACAAAGCATGACGAACGCTTCTCTCCCCCGGTCGCCGCACCGCCAGCCCCGCGTCGCTCCCCCGGTGCCGGACCGACCACGTTCACCTCGCAGAAAGAGACACCCACGTGTTGCTGAGTGCATCCTCCACCGGCGGCCAGGAGGCGGCTGACGCGGCCTTCCTGACCTTCGGAGTGGCCCTGGCCGTCGGCCTCGTCGTCCTCATCGCCCTCCTGGTGATGGTCACGCGCCTCTTCCGGAAGGTCGAGCAGGGCAAGGCCCTGATCATCTCCAAGGTCAGGGACGTCCACGTCACCTTCACCGGCTCCATCGTCCTCCCGGTCCTGCACAAGGCCGAGATCATGGACATCTCCCTCAAGAGCCTGACCCTGGAGCGCGGCGGCCGTGACGGCCTGACCTGCAAGGACAACATCCGCGCGGACATCAAGGTGTTCTTCTACGTCCGTGTGAACGAGACCGCCGAGGACGTCAAGAAGGTCGCGAAGGCGATCGGCACCGCGCGCGCCAGCGACCAGGACACCCTCCAGGAACTCTTCAACTCGAAGTTCTCCGAGGCGCTCAAGACCGTCGGCAAGCAGTTCGACTTCGAGGAGCTGTTCACGCACCGCGAGCAGTTCCGCCACGCGATCGTGTCCCTGATCGGCACCGACCTCAACGGCTACATCCTGGAGGACGTGGCCATCGACGAGCTGGAGCAGACCCCGCTCCACCACCACGACGCGAACAACATCCTCGACGCGCAGGGCATCTCGAAGATCACGGAGCGCACCGCCAAGGAGCACAAGCGCACCAACGAGTTCGAGAACGATCGCCGCAAGGAGATCGACCGCCAGAACACGGAGACCGCCGAAACCCTCGCCGAGCTGGAGAAGCGCCGCGAGGAGGCGGCCGCCAAGGCCAAGCGCGAGATCGAGATCATCCGTGCGCAGGAGGAGGCCGAGACCGCCCGCGTCCAGGCCGAGGAGCGGCTCAAGTCCGAGACCGCCAACCTGCGCACCAACGAGCAGCTCGGCGTCCAGTCCGAGAACCAGCAGCGTGAGATCGCGGTCGCCGAGAAGAACCGCGAGCGCGTCATCGCCATCGAGACCGAGCGGATCGAGAAGGACCGCCTCCTGGAGGTCATCGGCCGCGAGCGCGAGACCGAGCTGAGCCGCATCGCCAAGGACAAGGAGGTCGAGGCCGAGAAGCGCGAGGTCGCCGACGTCGTCCGCGAGCGGATCGCCGTCGACCGCACCGTCGCCGAGCAGGAGGAGGCGATCAAGAAGCTCCGCGCCGTGGAGGAGGCCGAGCGCCAGCGCCAGTCCATCATCATCCACGCCGAGGCCGAGGCGCAGGAGAACCTGGTCAAGGACATCAAGGCCGCCGAGGCGGCCGAGGCCGCCGCCAAGCACAAGGCCCAGGAGGAGCTCACGCTCGCTGAGGCCCGCCAGCAGGCCGCAGAGCTGGACACCCGAGCCAAGATCCGCCTCGCCGAGGGCATCCAGGCCGAGGCCGCGGCCGCCGGTCTGGCCGAGGTCCAGGTCCGTGAGCAGGACGCCGAGGCCGTCGAGAAGCTCGGCCGCGCCGAGGCCGTCGTCGCCCGTGAGAAGGCCGACGTCGACGCCGAGGCCGTGGAGAAGAAGCTGCGTGCCGAGGCCGCCGGTCTGACCGACAAGGCCGCCGCCATGGCCGCCCTGGACCAGGTCAGCCGCGAGCACGAGGAGTACCGCCTGCGCCTCGACGCCGAGAAGGAGGTCCGCCTGGCCGGGATCGACGTGCAGCGTCAGGTCGCCGAGGCCCAGGCCGCGGCGATGGCCGCCGGCCTGGAGAGCGCCGACATCAGCATCGTCGGCGGCGACGGCGCCTTCTTCGACCGCATGGTCAACTCCATCGGCATGGGCAAGGCCGTCGACGGGTTCGTCGGCAGCTCCGACACGGTCCAGGCGCTGGGCAGCGGTTGGCTCAGCGGCGAGGGCAACTTCGCCGACGACGTCAAGCGGATCCTGGCCGAGGCCGACAGCGAGGACGTCAAGAACCTGACCGTCTCCGCCCTGCTGCTCAAGCTCATCGCGGCGGGCGGCCCCGAGACGGGCAAGCTGGACAACCTGCTGACGACGGCCCGTTCCCTGGGCCTCGACCAGCTTCCCGTGAACGCTCTCGCCCCCGTGAAGCAGTGAGGTAGTCCTCCGTGACCGAGGCCCACTCCCAGGAAAACCAGCCCCGGGAGACCGACGGCCCCGGGCCGGAAGCCGAGGACGCGCGGTCGCTGGACGCGGGCACCTACGAGGTGCTCCGCGCCCGGCTCCGCGAACAGACCGGTGAGCTGGCCCGGCGGACCGAGGAACTCAACAACCGCCGCCTCGAGGTGTTCGGCGGCACCGAGCTCTCCCTGCGCGGTACCGAGCGCATCCGCACCGAACACAACTGCGTGCCACGCGACATCGTCAGCGTGGGGCGCTCCGTCGGGGACGACGCCGACGGGGACATGATCCTCTTCGGCTACAACGTCTACATCGGCATGCAGAGCCAGACGCACGTCTCCGACGTGTTCTCCCTGCACCGGTACGAGCACGGCGGTGACTCCTTCGAGTTCACCGACACGGCCGAGGACGCCGTCCCCGGCCTCCTCGCCGACGAGCGGTTCCGCCAGGAGTTCGCCCAGCTCTACCGCTACTACCGCGACGCCCGGCTGCTCCAGCTGCGCCGGGTCGAGGAACGGCTGCTCGCCGTCTTCCAGACCGGCCCGCGCACCGAGGACGTACGGGTGCTGCGGTGGTCGGTCTCGCCCACCGGTGAGATCGCCTACCTCGACGACCGGGGGGAACGCGACCACGTGTTCCCGCCCTCGCACGACTTCTCGTGGACGGAGGCCACCCGCGAGGACCACGTGCAGGGTCGGCACCCGCACATCTCCATCCGCGACGAGCTGTTCGTGGAGACGGTCGGCGGCGACCTCACCATCAAGGTGGAGGACAACACCGAGGTCGGCGAGGGGATCTACAGCGAGCCCGTCGACGAGCCGTTGCAGAGCCTGGCCGACGCTTCGGTGTTCCACGCGCAGGTCGGCGCGCTCGTCCTGCTCAAGATCAGGCCGTACAACGAGACCGCGTGGCGGTACCTGGTCTTCAACACGCGCACCAAGGGCGTCGAACGCCTCGACGGTATCGGCCAGTCCTGCCAGCGCCTGCCCGACGACCAGGGGCTCATCTTCCCCGGCGGGTACTACCTGTCCACCGGCGTCGCGCGGACCTTCGACACCGACGTCACCGACCTGGAGTTCGAACGGGTGGTGCGCTCGCCCAACGGCGAGGACGTGCTGTACGTCTTCCACTCGCGGGCGGACGGCCGCAGCCTGCTGCTGTCGTACAACACCATCCGCAAGGAGGTCGCCAACCCGATCGTCTGCCACGGCTACTCGCTGTTCGACGACGGGACCATGACGGTCTTCCGCGACACCTCGGGCGAGCCCACCCGGGTGCACCCCATGCAGGTGTGGCAGACCCCGTACGTGTCCGACGTGTACGCGGCGGCGCAACCGGTGGGCACCGGGCCGCTGGAGCGGATCGGCAACGCCGAACTGGTCCAGGGCGTGTCCGAGTGCCTCTCGGTGGCGCGGATCTCCGAGGACATGCGGCCCTCCACCGAGGTGTTCGAGGCACTCATCGCCTCGTGCCGCAGGGTCCTGGACCGGTTCCACTGGCTGGGCGAGGACGAGCTGGGCGACCTCGCCGCCCCGCTCACGGAGGTGCGCTCCACGGCCGAGCGGGTGCTGGACGAGTTCGAGACCGTCCAGGAGCTCACCCGTCAGGCCGCGAAGAGCCTCTCCGAGACGGAGGAGAAGGTCACGGCGCTCATCCGCCGGTCGCGGGGCGAGACCCCGCGCTCGGCGGAGGGGTGGGTGACCCGGCTGACCGAGCTGCGCCGCGCCCAGGGGCAGGCCGCCACGCTGCGCGAGATGCGCTACGCGGACACCGCCCGGATCGACGCGGTGGAGGAGGGCCTCGGCGAGGAGATCGCCTCCGCCGGGCGCCGCACCGTCGCCTTCCTCGAACAGGACGACGCCTTCGACGGCTACCACTCCGAGGTGGAGCGGCTGGTCGAGGACGCCGAGGCGTTGGAGGCGGTCAGCGCCGCCACCGCCGTGGGCGAGCGGATCGCCGAACAGACCGAGGGCCTCCAGGTCGTCACCGAGGTGATCGGGTCCCTGGACATCGGCGACGCCCAGGTGCGCACGCGCATCCTGGAGCGGATCAGCGAGGTGATGGCCGGGGTCAACCGGGCCCGCGCCACGCTGGAGTCGCGGCGCGGGGAACTGCTCGCCCTGGAGGGCAGGGCCGAGTTCGCCGCCGAGTTCGCCCTGCTGGGACAGGCCATCACCGGGGCGATCGCCGCGGCGGACACCCCGGAGCGCTGCGACGAGCAGCTGGGCCGGATCATGCTCCAGCTGGAGAACCTGGAGTCGCGCTTCGCGGAGTTCGACGACTTCCTCCAGGAGCTGTCGGACAAGCGCGAGGACGTCTACGAGGCGTTCTCCACCCGCAAGCAGTCGTTGGTCGACGCGCGCTCGCGAAGGGCCGACCGGCTGGCATCTTCCGCCGCCCGGGTCCTGGAGGGCGTGCACCGGCGGGTCGCGGCCCTGACCACGCTGGAGGACATCAACACCTACTTCGCCTCGGACGCGATGGTGACGCGGCTGCGCCGCACCGCCGAGGAGATGCGCGAACTCGGCGACACGGTGCGCGCCGAGGAGCTGGAGGGCCAGATCCTGGCCGCCCGCCAGGAGGCCGGTCGGGCGCTCCAGGACCGCACCGACCTCTACGAGGGCGGCGCCGGAGGGGAGACCATCCGGCTGGGCAGGCACCGCTTCGCGGTCAACACCCAGCCCATCGACCTCACCCTCACCCCGCATGACGGGCAGATGTCGGTGGCGGTCACCGGTACCGACTTCCGTTCGCCCGTGAGGGACGAGGCGTTCCAGGAGACCCGGCACCTGTGGGACCGGCTGCTGGTCTCCGAGAGCCCCGAGGTGTACCGGGCGGAGTACCTGGCCACGTCGATCCTGAGCGCGGCGGAGGAGGGGGCCGAGGGGTTCAGCCTGGAGGCCCTCAACGAGGCTGTGCTCCACCCCGACAACGGGGACTCCCTGGAGTCCCTGGTGCGGACGGCGGCGGAGTCCCGGTACGACGAGGGCTACGAGCGGGGCGTGCACGACCACGACGCCACCCGCGTCCTCGCCGCTCTGCTGCGGCTGCGCGCCGGGGCCGGACTTCTGCGCTACCCCGGACAGGTCCGGGCCGCGGCCCAGCTGTTCTGGGCGTACGGAGTGGGCAAGGAGCGGCGGGGTGCCTGGAAGACGCGGGCGACCTCACTCGCACGGGCCCGGAGCGTGTTCGGGGCGCGCCGGTCCGCGGCGATCGCCGCGCTGCGCACGGAGCTGGCTGAGGGTGTGGACGCCTTCCTCACCGACACCGGTCTGTACCAGGACGCCGACCTGGAGCTGGTGGGCGACTACCTCTTCGAGGAGCTGGCCCTGGACGGGGCCGCAGAGCGCGGGTTCGTGTCCGGTGCGGGCGCCCGGCAGCTGCTGGACCGGTTCCACCGGGCCCTGGGCAGCACCCGGGAGACCACCCGCAAGGCCTTCGAGGAGGACCTGCGGGGGCTGGGCGAGGACCTGGCCGCCCGTCACCAGCTGGTGACGGCGTGGCTGGAGGCGTACGCGACCACGTTGGAGGAGCCGCCCGCCCCGGGCGACCTGCCCGAGGCGGCCGCGATCGGCCTGTCCGAGAACGCCTTGGAGCGGTACGAGTCATCGGCGGCGGTCAGCGAACGGGTCACCGGTCTCCTGGGGTCGCATCCGAGGATCAGCGAGCGTTCCCTGGAGGTGCGGCTGGACGAGATCCTGCCGCGCACCCGACGGTTCCGCACGGTGGAGGTGCCCGCCTACCGGGACTTCCAGCGCCGCCGGAACGCGCTAGTGGCGACCGAACGCGAGCGCCTGCGGCTGGAGGAGTACAAGCCGAAGGTGATGAGCGGCTTCGTGCGCAACCGTCTGCTCGACGAGTCGTACCTGCCGCTGATCGGCGACAACCTCGCCAAGCAGCTGGGCGCGGCCGGGGACGACAAGCGCACGGACCAGAGCGGCCTGCTGCTGCTCATCTCCCCTCCCGGGTACGGCAAGACCACGCTGATGGAGTACGTGGCGAGCCGTCTCGGTCTGGTGTTCGTCAAGGTCAACGGCCCCGCCCTGGGGCACGCGGTCACCTCGCTGGACCCGGCCGAGGCACCGGACGCCACCTCCCGCCAGGAGATCGAGAAGATCTCCCTGGCCCTGGAGATGGGCAGCAACACGATGCTGTACCTGGACGACATCCAGCACACCAACCCGGAGCTCCTCCAGAAGTTCATCTCGCTCTGTGACGGCCAGCGCCGCATGGAGGGAGTGTGGGAGGGGCGGACGCGCACCTACGACCTGCGCGGCAAGCGGTTCGCCGTCTGCATGGCGGGCAACCCGTACACCGAGCAGGGCAAGCGGTTCCGCATCCCGGACATGCTCGCCAACCGCGCCGACGTGTACAACCTGGGCGACGTGCTCTCGGGCAAGGAGGAGCTGTTCGCGCTCAGCTACATCGAGAACGCGCTCACCTCCAACCAGACCCTGGCGCCGCTGTCCACCCGGGACCGCGAGGACGTGTACACGTTCGTGCGGATGGCCCAGGGCGACGACTCGGTGGGCACGGACCGGCTGAAGCACCCGTACTCGGCGGCCGAGGTGGACCGGATCGTCTCCGTCCTCCGGAAGATGCTCAGGGTGCAGGAGGTGGTGCTGGCCAACAACCAGGCCTACATCGCCTCCGCGGCGCAGTCGGAGGACGCCCGTACCGAACCGCCGTTCCAGCTCCAGGGTTCGTACCGGAACATGAACCGGCTGTCGGAGAAGATCGTGCCGGTCATGAACGAGGCCGAGGTGGAGGCCGTCATCGACGACCACTACCTGGGCGAGGCGCAGACCCTCACCTCCGGCGCGGAGGCCAACCTGCTCAAGCTCGCCGAACTGCGCGGTGTGATGACCGCCGAGCAGGAGGCGCGCTGGCGCGAGGTCAAGGAGGGCTTCCGCCGAGGCCGTGCGCTGGGCGGGTCCGACGATGACCCGATGACCAGGGCCATCGGCGCGATGGGCCTGCTGGCCGACCGCGTGGGTGAGATCGGCACGGCCCTCGAACGGGGCTCCGAGAGGTAGTCACCCGAGCGGAGGGGCCGCCGTCCCGAGAGGGTCGGCGGCCCTTTTCGTGCTCAGACGATGGGGAAGCGTTCGTCCCCGATCACCATCTCGACCCGCAGGTTCCCCCCCAGGGCCTCCACGTACCTCCTCAGGGTGTCGACCTGCGTGTGGCCGATCTCCCCGCGTTCGATGCTGGAGACTCGGTTCTGACTGACGTTCAGCTGCTGGGAGAGCTGCACCTGCGTCAGGTCGGCCGCCTCCCTGAGTTCGCGCAGCCGGTAGGACCGAACCTCGTCCAACAACCGCTGCTTGTGCCGCTCCACCGCTTCCCGGTCGACAGGACGCTTGGCCAGCATGTCTCGAAGGTTCGTCATCGGTGTCCTCTCCCTAGTCCGGCGGCGTGTTCGTCGAAACGCTGGTCGGCGAGTGGAATGCTGACCCGGTACCACTTCTGCCAGTTCCCCGACTTGTCCCCGCCCACCAGCATGATCGCCCTACGCACGGGATCGAAGGCGAACAGGACCCGCAGCTCGGATCTCCCCCTGGATCCTGGGCGCAGCTCCTTCATGTTGGCGTGCCGTGACCCCCTGACCGTGTCCACCAGGGGTCGGCCGATACCGGGCCCGTGTGTGGCCAGTACTTCGAGCGCCGCGATCACTTGTTCGTACGAGCCCTGGTCCAGGGCTTCCAACCAGGGTTGGACGAGTTCCAGTTCAATGTCCCACACCAGCTTAGGTATACAACGCACGGGTTGTAAAGGAAGGTCGTTCGGGTGTTTTCCTCAGCCCAGATCAGCCTGTGCGGAGCAGAAGGCGACGTTCGAGTTCGGGGGCCAGGGTGCGCATGTAGGTGGCGGTGATGTGGCTGGCGTCCCAGTAGACGAGGACGTTGCCGACCACCGGGCGGCACAGGTCGGGTTCACAGAGCAGGTCGGTGAGGTCCAGAGCCGTCACGTTGGCGGGAAGCTCGGCACCTTCGAGAGGTGAGGCCTCGGCAAGGGAATGGCCGGGCGGCGCCGAGCACCCCTCGGGATCGGACTCGGAGAGGCAGTCGGGGGCGGCGAAGGGCAGGCGCGGGGTGTCGCGGACCGCGACGACCTCGATGCCCAAGGCCTCCAGCTCCCGCCACCGGTCCACGTAGCCGTCCACCAGGACCTCCTCCCCGAAACCCGCGCTGGTGTCCAGGCTCGTCGTGGTGCCGGTGGTGAACACCGCGTCGGGGCGCAGGGACCGGAGTTCGTCCAGGACGTTGCCGTTCCACTCGGCGCACTCGGTGTAGGGCTCCCCCTTGTGGAGCTGGGGCGCGTCGGTGAACAGGCAGGCGCCCTTGGTGATGTTGACCAGCCGCCAGTCCCGGCGCTGCGCGATCTGCTCCAGCGCGGGGAACCAGTGGGCGGCGTGCGAGCCGCCGACCAGGGCGACCGTGCGGTCCGGGTCCGAGGCCCCGTAGTCGCAGGTGATCGCCTCGGTTCCGGAGGTGGACTGGTTGCAGCCGTCGTCGTAGGTGACCGGAAGGTCCCGTGCGGCGGAGGCCGGGGGCGGGTGGACCGGGTCGGGGTACGCGCCGGGGTCGTCGTGGGGCAGCGCCACCGCGCCGGGGTAGCGGGCCGGATCCGCGAGCACCTCCTCCAGGCGGCGCTGTTCGGCGTCCATCCGGACCGTCCACGCGCCCGTGGCCAGGAGGACCGGGACCAGGAAGGCGGCGGCGACCACCGGAGGCCTCAGCCGGGTGCCAGCGCGGCCGAACGCGACAATCCGGTCGGCCAGCGGGGTCGTCACCGCCGCCAGGCCGATCGAGAGCGCGAGGACCGCAATGCCCCCGAGTGGACTGGCCAGGTCCCGTCCGGTCACCGCGAGGTGGAACACCAGGATCGGCCAGTGCCACAGGTACAGGGCGTAGGAGATCGATCCCAGGTAGAGCACGGGGCGGAGGGTGAGCCACCGGTCGGCGCCCCAGGGGGAGCCGGTGGCCCCGGCCACGATGACGGCCGCCGCCGCGAGGGTCGGCCACAGCGCCGCGTAGCCGGGGAAGACCGTGGACACCTGGAGGAGAACGCCGCACAGGGCGAGCGCGGCCAGGCCGAGCCAGCCGAGGAGGACCCGCAGCGCCCGGGGCGGACGCAGGTACGGCAGGAGGAGGGCGAGCAGGCCGCCCAGCGCGAACTCCCACAGGCGCGCCCCGGTGTCGAAGTAGGCCCACGGCTGGTCCACGCGGGTGGCGAGGACGGAGTAGGCGAGGGACAGGGCGAAGACCGTGCTGAGGACGGCGAGGAGCACCCGCTGCGCGGGTCGGCCGAGGCGGGCGGCCCACCAGAAGGCCAGGCCGACCACCACCGGCCACACCAGGTAGAACTGGCCTTGGACGGAGAGCGACCAGAAGTGCTGGAAGACGCTCGTGGCGTCGTCACGCGCCAGGTAGTCGACGGAGCCGAACGCCAGGTGCCAGTTCAGGTGGTGGAACGCGGCGGCCAGGGACTCCGCGACGGTGTCCCGCCAGCGGGCCTCGGGGAGCAGCAGCCGGGCGCCCAGTAGGGACACCGCGATCACCAGGGCCGCCGTGGGCACCAGCCGCACGGCGAGCCTCCCGAGGAAGGCGCCGTAGTGGAACCCGCCGCGTTCGGCCGCGCGCACCAGGGAGCCGGTGACGAGGAACCCGGTGAGCAGCAGGAAGACGTCCACGCCGCCGGAGACCCGGCCGAACCACACGTGGTAGACCGCCACGAGCAGGACGGCGACGGCTCGCAGACCGTCGATCTCCTGACGGTGGCTCGAGGGTGGTGGGAGGGGGTTCGTGTTCACGGGGACCCCATGATCACTCCCCCTCGTGACCACCCGGCATACGTGAGGTGACCGCCACTGATCCTGTCAGAGGCGGATGGTCTCGCGATCGGGGTCGGTGATCATCTTCGGGTCGCGGTCACGGAGCAGCGCCATGATCGGGGCGACCGTGTCGGCCTCCTGGGCGTACTCGCCCTCCTCGGTCTTGAGCCCCACGACCTGGAAGAACAGCACCAGGCCGTTGTCGGTGTCCAGGATGCGCATGTCGGCGTCGGGCACGATCGCCAGCGAGGTCATGTCCCCGTTGGCGCTCTCGCCGCCGAGCGGGGACCGGGTGACGATCCAGTGACCCACGTCCAGCTGGGCACCGGCCACGTACTGGTCGGCCAGCGCGTGCAGCACGCGCAGGATCCACGCGGGCACGGCCTCGTCGCCGTCCGCGCGCGGGATGCGGCACGTGAACTCGAATCCGGCGCCGGAGACCCGCTTCTCCTCGCTGGTCTTCTCCCCCAGCTCGGTGAGGCCGAAGGTGACCAGCAGCCAGTGCCCCTCCATGGGGTAGGCGAGGACGCCGTCAATCCCCTGCTCGGACTCGCGGGCGGGGAACTGGATGGTCAGCGGGTGCACGTCCGGGTAGTGCTGCGCCCACCCCTCGTAGATCTGGGTGAGTCCGGGCAGCAGTTCCAGCATCGTGCGCTCTCCAGGGTCGTGAACGGTGCACCCCAGAGGATATGCGCCGAGGCGGGGGCGGCGGCGTGGTGGCGCCGCCCCCTCCTCGGGTTCAGACCCCGGCGAGCACCCGACCGGTGTCGCGCGCGGCGTCCAGGGCCCGGGTGCGCTCCTGCTCGGCGAGGTCCCTCAGGCCCTCCATCCCCGGGGTGGTGGCGGCCAGGGTGAGCTCGCACTTGATCAGGGTGAGGTCGGCCTGCCAGAGGTCGCCGACGACACGCTCCAGATAGGGCGTGGAGTGGTCCCAGCCCTCGCGGGGAGTGCCGGGACCGTAACCGCCGCCCGCGGTGGTGACCAGCGCGGTGGGGACCCCCTTCAGCAGCGGGTTGGTGGGCCCGGCACCGGCGATGACCAGGTCGACCCAGGTCTTGAAGTGCTGGGAGACACCGTAGTTGTACATCGGTACGGCCAGGATCACGGCGTCGGCGCTCTCCAGTTCTCCGGCCAGCCGGGCGGCCAGGGCCAGCGCCTCGTTCTGGGCCGGGGTGCGCTCGGCCTCGGGGGTAGCGGAGCCCACGGTGGCGTGCACCCAGGCGTCGGCGGGCAGCGGGTCGGTCCCCAGGTGGCGGCGGTTCACTCCGCCGTCCGGGTGCGCCGCGGTCCACTCCGCCTCGGCGCGGTCCGCGATCTCGGCGCTGGAGGACACGGACGGGAAGATGCTGCCGTCGAGTCGGAACAGGTTCATGATTCCTACTTCTCCCATTGGTTCGGTGTACCGCTGGCCGGATGCGTGCCCGGCGTCGCGGCGTGATGACAGCATAAACGGACTATCCCCCGCTTAGTATTCCCGGGGTAGATTGAGTCCGTGGATGTGCCAGTGGTCCCCTTCGGAAAACCGCGCCCCGAGCGGGCGGACGCGGCCCGCAACCGCGAGCACCTGCTGCGGACGGTCCGCGCGATGATCGTCGAGCTGGGCCCGGAGAGCGTGACCATGGACGGCCTGGCCGAGCGCGCCGGGCTGGGCAAGGGGACCGTCTTCCGACGCTTCGGTACGCGTGCGGGGATCTTCCAGGCCGTGCTCCATGACGACGAGCTCCGGTTCCAGGAGCGGGTGCTGCACGGCCCGCCGCCGCTGGGGCCCGGCGCCGAACCGAAGGAGCGCCTGATCGCCTACGGCCTGGCCCGCTTCGACATGCTCAGGGGCAACCACGCCATCTTCCGTGCCGCACTGGGCCATTCCCCGCTTGCACCGGCCTCCGTGAGCATGACCCCTCCCCACGTCCGGATGCTGCTCCGCCAGGCCAGCCCGCCCCTCCCCCATCCGGACAGCCTCGCCCTCCAGCTCGCCGCCGCTCTGGAGGGCCCGCTGCTGTTGTACCTGGGCTCGGACGAGCTCACCGGACCGCAGGGGGAGGCCGGCTGCGACCACCTGGCCGAAAGCTGGCGGACCCTCGTCGAGCGCGTCTTCGACGGCTGAGGCCAGCCCGGCGGTCGCGTGAGCCCCGGCGCGCCCCGGATCTTCGCGCGAGCGGCGGCCGGGATCGGGGACCGGCGGTCAACCACAGCCCCGGCGGCCCCCTCTTGCCACGATTCGTCCGGAGAACGGGACCCGTCTTTACGCGGAGCGTCGCCCCCCGACCCTAACGTTCTGTTCCACCCTTCAAAGGGACCGTGAACAGGAGCAACGAGTGAACGCCAATCTCACCGTCGCGGCGGCCGAACCCGCGGACGGATTCGTCGGGTGGGTCGTCGGACTCATGGAGGTCCTCGGCGGGCCGGGGGTCGGTCTGGCCATCGCCCTGGAGAACCTCTTCCCGCCCATCCCGAGCGAGGCGATCCTGCCGACAGCCGGTTTCGCCGCCTCCCGGGGCGAGTTGGGACTGGCGGAGGTCCTGGTCTGGGCCACCGTCGGCTCCGTGGTGGGTGCGCTCGCCCTGTACGGCCTCGGCGCCTGGTTGGGGCGGGAGCGTTTCCGGGCGTTGGCGAGCCGCGTCCCGCTGGTCAAGATGGCCGACATCGACCGCACCGAGGCGTGGTTCGAACGGCACGGACCCAAGGCGGTCCTCCTCGGTCGGCTCATTCCGGTGTTCCGCAGTTTCATCTCGATCCCGGCCGGGATCGAGCGCATGTCCCTGCCGCTCTTCCTCGGCCTGACCACCTTGGGCAGCGCCGTGTGGAACACCCTGTTCGTCCTGGTCGGGTACCACCTGGGCGAGCAGTGGCACATCGTCGAGGGTTATGTCGGCGTCGTTTCCCGGGTCGTCCTGGCGGCGGTGGCGGCGGCGGTCGTCTGGTTCGTGGTGCGACGGGTGCTGGAGCGTCGTCGCGAGCGGCGGACCGCACCCGACCGCGGGCCCCGACACGGGTGAGGTCGCGGACCGGTGTGTCCGGCGGGCGCACCCCTGGAGGCGCGGACCGGCCCGCCGCCCCGAGCGGATCGGCCACCGGGCCCCGCTTCCCCAGTTTCGGGTGGACTGAAGTGGTGAGGGTTGGAGGTGAGGGGATCGAGAGGTCGACAGGAAACGGGGAACGGCCATGAGACACCTTCTACTGCCCTCCCGCGAGGAGCTGCCGGTACTCGGCCAGGGCACCTGGGGCATGGGAGAGGACCCCGACGCGCACCAGGCGGAGGTCCGTGCGCTGCGGCACGGGCTCGACCTGGGCCTCGGACTGATCGACACCGCCGAGATGTACGGATCGGGCGAGGCGGAGAAGGTGGTCGGGGAGGCCATCCACGGCCGCAGGGACGAGGTGTTCCTCGTCAGCAAGGTGCTGCCGAGCCACTCCGACCGCCGGGGTGTGATCGAGGCGTGCGAGCGCAGCCTGCGTCGACTGGGGACCGACCGCATCGACCTGTACCTGCTGCACTGGCGCGGAGGGGTACCGCTGGCCGAGACGCTGGAGGCCCTCATCGAGCTGCGTGACTCGGGGAGGATCGGGAACTTCGGAGTCAGCAACTTCGACACCGACGACATGCGCGAGCTGTGGGGCGAGGCGGGCGGCGACGACTGCGCCGCGAACCAGGTCCTCTACAACCTGTCCCGACGCGGCCCGGAGCACGACCTCCTTCCGTGGTGCCGGGACCACGAGGTGCCCGTCATGGCCTACTCCCCCATCGAACAGGGACGTCTGCTGGGCGACCCCGTCCTGGAGCGGGTCGCCCAGGGGCACGGGGTCTCGGCCGCGCAGGTGGCCATCGCCTGGGTCCTGGCGGGCGGGGGCCTGTGCGCCATCCCGAAGGCGGGCACCGTCGGGCACGTGGAGGAGAACCACGCCGCCCTTGATCTGCGCCTGACCGAGGAGGATCTGGGAGCCCTGGACGAGCGCTTCCCCGGACCGGGCGGGCCCAGCCCACTCGACGTGCTCTGACCAGGGCGAGCGGCCCCGGACGGCGAAGACCGGGAGGGGCCGGAGCCAGGCGGGCGAACGGCCGCTGTTGGAGCCGGACGGGCGGAGGCCGGGAACGGAGCCGAACGGGCCGGGAACGGAGCCGAACGGGCCGGGAACGGAGCCCGACGGGCCGGAGACGGCCCCGGGGATGGGTGCCGAAGCTGACCGGGCGGGGCAGGTAGCGGAACGGACCCGGGAGGCCACCCTGTCCCCGAGGTGAGAGTCCGAGGTACTGCGCCAGGGGACCTTGTCCCGACCCGGAGCGGGATGTAACTTTCCTCCGAGTCAGACATCCGTGTTGGAGACAACCGACAGTGCCCCGGTCGGCGACAGCCCCTCCCCTCTAACCCGCTCCTGAGGTGGACACGTGAAGACCCCCCGATCGCCGCGCTCGCGGCGTGCCCTGACCACCCTCACCGCCCTGGCCGCGGCCGTCCTGCTCTGCACCCCGCAGACGGCCCTGGCCAGCCCGGCGCCCGACGACTCCGTCGAGTTCGTCCCCACTCCGGCCGACACCCCCGCCGAACGCACCGAGGCGGACCGGGAGGCGCTGGAGGAGAAACTGGCCAACACCGCCGTCCCGCCCGGACCACTGAGTTTCGGCGCCGAACCCCTCGCGGCCGCCCGAAACGCCGCCGAGGGCGCGGCGGCCGGCGCCTCCTGCGCGATCACGGCGGAGTCCGCCACAGCCCTGGCGCTGGCCCCCGTCTGGCCCGAGGTCTCGGCCGGCTCCGCCCTGCCTCCCTCGCCGATGACCCTGTCGAGGTACGACAACCAGTCCGGCCTGTACGACCCCGCCGGACGGGACGGCCTGTTCTTCAACCCGGGTGTCGGCCTGTGGCAGATGGACTCCGCGGGACTCGGCACCAACAACACGGCGGGCGAGGCGATCGACTCCGTCTGGGTCTCCGACTTCGTCGTGCCCTACATCGTGGACAAGTACTGCTCCGCCATCAACGGGGGCTCCGCGGCGCCCGCCGCCCGGGCCACCGCGTGGGCGGACTGGAACGCCTGCTCCGACGGGGACTGTGACACCGTGTACTGGCGGGCGATGAACGACGGGATCGGGTCGGACCCGTCCGTGGGCCGCCACGGCGGCGCACAGCCGCGCACCTGTGAGTTCGAGGGCACCTCGTACGACTGCCTGTTCGTGGACGTCTCCGACGTCCAGGGCGCCGACTGGTGGACCCGACCCGAGAGCGGCCGCTCCCCGGTGCCGTCACCGTTCTACGTGCTCAGGGCCGGTTCGGGCGACGGCGTCCGCGAGGTGCGCGTGTGGCTCGCGGCGGACTCCGGGCACGGGGTGGACGTGACCGTCACCCGACCCTTCGGTGGCAACGCGCGGGACGCGCTCTCCTGGACCGACGGTCTCGGCCTGTGCGACACGACCGCCGGGCGCGGCTCCTGCTGATCACGGAAAGTACCGAATGAATTCGGGCCCTGGTCCCTTCTGGGACCAGGGCCTGTTTCCTTTCCGGTGTTCCCTCTGTGAAACACAGAAGAACCAGAGGTCACACCAGGGAAAAGGTTCAATACAACCTCTATCTACCGGCCGAATCGCATGTTACTTTCTTTCCCGCCCGGGGGACCCGCTAGGAAGATTCAAACGAAGAGGCCACAATGCCCCATTCGACGGCACCCGAGATCGACCTGCCCGAGCTGAACTTCGACGACATGGAGGTGATGAGCGTCCGCGAGGCGGTCGCCGTCCCGGAGACCGGCGCCACCAGCGGCTCCAGCTCCTGCACCTCCACCTCGTGCTGCGGCTCCAGCAGCTGCTGCTCCGGCGGCTCCTGCGGCTGACTGGTACTCCGGTCAGCCCCGCCACCGGAATGCACGCCCGCGTGCCTGATCAAAGCGTGGAATTCGGCAAGGGCAAGCTCCAACGTTTCACGCCAACATCCCCCTACCACCCAGAAGAAGGTGTCCGATGGCGTTGCAGGAAACCCCCACGATCGACCTGCCCGACCTCAACTTCGACGACATGGAGGTGATGAGCGTCCGCGAGGCGGTCGCCGTCCCGGAGACCGGCGCCACCAGCGGCTCCAGCTCCTGCACCTCCACCTCGTGCTGCGGCTCCAGCAGCTGCTGCTCCTCGGGTTCGTGCGGCTGACCCCCTGAACCGGGGCGGCCCTCTCGCCGGGGTCGCCCCCCTGCCCCCGAATCCCCCCAGTAGAAGCACGACGAGGGCCGCACGTGTACGCGATCAACGCCACGGACATCACCAAGGACTACGGGAAGGGAGAGGTGCTCCACCGCATCTCCTACCAAGTGCCCGCCGGACAGATCGCCGCGCTGCTCGGCCCCAACGGGGCGGGCAAGACGACGCTGATCGAGATCCTGGAGGGGCACCGGGGACGCACCTCGGGGCGGGTGGAGGTGCTCGGGCTCGACCCGGGCAACCGCCGCGACTTCGCCGAGCTCCGCAAGCGCATGAGCGTGGTGCTGCAACAGACCATGCTGGAACCGGGACTGTCGGTCCGCGACATCGTGCGCCGCCACGCCTCCTACTACCCGGACCCGCTCGACGTGGACGAGGCCCTCGCCCAGGTGGAGCTGACGGAGAAGCGCTCCGCCCTGGTCAAGTCGCTCTCCGACGGCCAGCGCCGCCGCCTCGACCTCGCCCTCGCACTGACCGGCCGCCCGGAACTGCTCTTCCTCGACGAACCCACCACGGGGCTGGACCCCGTCTCGCGCCGCCGCATCCGCAGCCTGGTGGCCGGACTGCGCGAGAGCGGCACGACCGTGGTCCTGACCTCCCACGACCTCACCGAGGTCCAGGAGCTCGCCGACCGCGTGGACGTCATCCGCGACGGCTCGTTCATCGCCTCCGGCAGCCCCGACGACCTCGTCCGGGGCTCGGCGGCGTACACGGTCGTGGAGTTCGCGCTCCCCGAGGGGACGGACGGCCGCCTCCCCGAGGGCGCCGCACTGGTCAACGGGAGGGCGCGCATCCTCACTGACGACCAGGACGCGGTGGTGGAGCGGGTGCAGGCGTGGGCGCGGGACGAGGGGACGCGGATCAGCGGCCTCACCATCGTGCCGCCCAGCCTGGACGACGCGTATGTGGCGATGTTGGAGAACGGCGTGCTGGAAGCGGAGAAGAGCGAATGAGCGTCACGGGAACCGAACGCGCGCGGAGCACCCGCCGCCCGTCCTCCTTCTGGCTGCACGTGGACGGCGAACTCAAGGAGTTCTGGCGCTCACCCATCACCCTCGCGTTCATCGTGCTCATGCCGGTGATGTTCTACGTGGGGTTCGGGCTGGCCTTCCGCTCCCAGGCGGACGAGATCCGGCTGGTGGGCGAACACGGGATCACCCAGGCCAACCTGAGCTTCGGCGGCATCCTGGGCTTCGCGCTGATGTCCGTGGCCTTCGCCAACGTCGCCATCGGGCTGGCGATCCGCCGCCACCACGGACTGTTCAAGCGCTTTCGCACCACACCGGTCAGTCCGGCCACGGTGATGGGCGCCTACCTGGTGAACACGCTGCTCACCGCCGTGATCGTGCTGGGCGTGGTGACCGCGATCGGTCTGCTCGGCATGGGCGTGACCATCGACCCGGCCCGCCTGCCCCAGCTTCTGACGGCTCTGCTGCTCGGCTTCGTGTGCATGGCCCCGCTGGGCGCCGCCGCCTCCCTGCTGCCGCCCAACGCCGACGCCGCCGTGCCCATGGTGAACGGCATCTTCTTCCCCGCGGCCTTCCTCGCGGGCGGGTTCATCATCCTGCCGTTGGGCGACACGGTGGGCGCCGTCGTGGACCTGCTGCCGGGCCGACCGCTGACCCTCCTCATCCAGGGCGCGCTGTCCGAGTCCGGACCCGTGTGGGACTGGTCCTCGGTGGCGCTGCTCATGGCGTGGTCGCTGCTGGGCACCGTGGCGGCGCTGCGCTGGTTCCGGTGGGCCTCCGAGCGGGAGCCACGCGGCTTCGGTTCGTCCCGGAGCAAGGACAAGGACAAGGACGAGGTCAAGGCGCCCGAGGGGACCGGGGCTTGAACACTCCCGCCGAACCCTCACGGTCCTTCGAGGTCGTGGAGGGCCCCTACCTGGTCTCCCGGGTCAACCCCCATCCCCACCGACAGCTGCGAGGAAGCGCCTCGACCGCGCCTCGGCTGCGCACCCTTGCCCGGCTGGAACGCGAACGCGAGGAGCTGCGCGAACGGCTGCTGGACGCCCTGCACCGGGCCGCGCCCGAGCTGGGCGCCCACCGGAGCGCGGCGCTGGCCGCCAAGCGCGCCGTGTTCAACCGCCGACCGCCCCGGGAGGACCTCCTCGACCACCCGGTCACCCGCGAGATCCCCCTCCTCGCCGTGTGGGCGGACAACTGGCGGGAGGCGCGTGCCACGGCCGCCTCAGTGGACGGCGAACACGAGACCGCGCTCCTGGCCGAGCGCGCGGCGCTGACCGCGTGGGCCCGCGATCCCGGCGTGGACCGTGCGACCGCGCTGTCCAGCCCGGACCTGCACCGGGCGGTGGCCGCCCGCGCCGCCACCCATCAGGCCCCCGACAAGCGGATGCGCAAGGCCGAGGCCGCCCTGGTCCGGTACTTCTCGCGTTCCACGGTGAAGGTCAGCCCGTACTCGCTGTACACCGCCGTGCACTTCACGCCCCTGGAGGCCGAGGCCCCCGAGGACGCCGACCAGCCGTTGCGCCTCACCTCGCACGCCGCGCTCCGGCGACTGCTCCCCCGGCAGGCGGCGCGGGCCCTGGCCGCCGACCCCGAGGCGCGTCTCGGCCTTGAGTGGGTGCTCACCGGCGGGGCCCGACGCGAGGCCTCCGACCAAGGAGAACGCCTGGTCGTACGCCGTCGCCGCTGGGCGCCGCCCTCCCCCGGGCTGCGCGCGGAGGCGTTCGGTGAGGAGGAGGTCCGCCTCCCCATGACCGGGAGCTGGGACCGCCTCGTCACGGTCTTGGAGAAGCGCGCGGCCGCCCCGGTGCGGTTGGCGGTACTGCGTGACGCGGTCGCCGCCGAACTCGGCTGCGGAGCCGAGCGGGCGCTCGGCGTCCTGGACAAGCTCATCGACGTGGGCGTCCTCGTGCCATGGTCGCCCGTTCCCGAGCAGTCGCCCGACTTCACGCGGCACTGGCACCGGCTGGCCAGCACCCTGCCCGGCGAGGCGGCGGCCCGGGTGGCGTCCGCGTTCGAGGAGACCGAGGCGGTACTGGCCGGGTTCTCCGAATCCGACGGCGCCGGTCGGGCGGGCGACGTGCTGCGACTGCAACACCTGTGGTCGGCGGCGGTGGGCGCGGAGGGGTCCGCCACCTCACCGGTCGTGGAGGACTGCCTGGTCTCGCGCGGCGTCCCCGTGGAACGCGACCGCACCCGCGCGTGGTCGGCCGACCTGGGTCGGCTCATGCCGCTGTTGTTCGCGCTGGACGACCAGCGCGTGCTCTCCGGTGCGCTGGAGCAGGTGTTCGTGTCCCGGTACGGCCGGGGCGGGCGCTGCTCGGACCTGGAGGGTTTCGCCCAGCACGCCCGGGCGGCCTTCCCGTTGACCCAGGAACTCATGGGCGGTGAGCCCGCCGCCCTGGCCGGGGCCGACCCGGAGCTGACCCGGGTGCTAGCAGCGCGGCGGCGCGCGGTGGACCACCTCGTGGAACTCGGCCGGTCCGGCGGGGACCGGGTGAACGTCGACCCCGCCGTGGTGGACGAGGTCGCGGCGATGCTGCCGGACCGGGAGTTCGCCGCCCGCCGCTCCTTCGCGGTGTTCGGCCAGGCCGTCCCGGACGGTCTGGTGGTCAACCACCTCTACGGCGGCCGGGCCCGCTACTTCAGCCGGTTCCTCGGCCAGCTGCCGGAGGAGTTCCGGGACCGGGTCGCCGAGCACGTGCGGCGGCTGGGCCCGGAGGAGGCCGACACCGTGCACATGCGGTCGGCGCTGGGGTTCAACGCGAACCTCTCGCCCGCCCTCGCCGACGAGGAACTGGCGCTGCGCGACGAACCCACCCTGGTCCCCGGCCCCTCCACCCTGGACCTCACCCTGGTTCACACCCCGCACGGGCTGCGGCTGGTCCGGGAGGACGGCCGCGAGATCGACCCCGTCTACACCGGGTTCCTCGTGCCGCACGCGCTGCCCTACGACGAGATGCTCGTGGCGATGGTCGCGGACTCGCCGTTCTTCTCCTTCGGCGACCTCACCATCGACCTCCACGAACGCTGGACCGAGCACGGTTTCCGGGGCGGGACACCCAGGATCGGCTTCGGTGAACTCACCCTGTTCCGCCGCAGGTGGGGCATGGATACGGCCGACCTCTCACCCCGCTCCGAGGAGTCCCCCGCCCAGCTGCACCGACGGCTGAACGTGGAACGCGAACTCCGGAGCATTCCCGAGCAGGTGTTCGTCCGCCCGCTCCAGGGGTCCCGCCTCGGTCCGCTGGAACGCGCCATGGCACCCAAACCGCAGCACGTGGACTTCCTGAGCAGGCTGCACACCGGCACCGCCGCCAAACGCCTGGCCCACCTGGGGCCGGCGCTCCTGGTGGAGGAGATGCTCCCCGGGCCGGACCACCACCGGGTGCGCAGCCCCGCCGGTGGGCACGCCAGCGAACTGTTCCTCGAACTCTCCACGGTGCCGCACGCGGCCGGCACCGACGCCACTCCCCCTTCCCATCCCCCAGGCGAAGCGAGGCTGACCCCTTGACCGTCGGACTCAGAGTCAACTACCACGACAGCGACAAGAGCACCCTGCTCGGCGACTGCCTCGTACCGGCAGCGCGCGCGGCCGCCGCGCGTAACGGCGTCACCGCGGCCTGGCTGCACCTGCACTGGCGGCTCGGACCGCACTGTGTGCTCTACGCGGACGGCGACCCGGCCGCGGTGGAGGCCGCGGTGTCCGAGGCCGAGGAGGGTGTCCGCGCGTTCCTGGCCCGTCACCCCTCTGGGCGGCAGCTGGATCCGGGACAGTACGAGGTCTTCTCCCAGCGCATGGGGCGCCTGGAGCTGGTGGAGGGCCCCTACGCGCCGATCGAGCCGGACAACAGCACGCGACGGCTGGCGGGCGACCCGGTCGACACGTTCCTGCGCGGCCCCGAGGCGGTCGCCCTCAAGGGGCGGGTCCTCACCGACGGCCTCTCCCGGGTGGCCGACCACGCGGGCGGGCGCGGCGGCGAACGGGCGGTGTCCGCGAACGTCTTCGCGGGGATGGGCGCGATCGCCACGCGCTACCCCGAGTGGGGGCTGCGCTCCGGGTACCAGGCCTTCCTCTCGCACTGGAAGGAGTACTTCCACTGGTCCGACCCCCAGGGAACCGCGCAGGAACGGCTGGCCACGGCCTACCGCACCCAGCGCGAGGGACTCGTGGCCTCCCTGCGCGCGGTGCACGAGCGCGACGGCGCGGACCCGTACGCGCTGGCCTGGGGCGAGTGGGCCGACCGCTGGCTGCCCGAGGCGGTCGCCCTGGCCCGCGAGGACCACATCCTGCCGTTCCCGCATCCGGACCGGCAGGAGCAGGCGGCGAAGTTCGGCGAGGACGTCGGGGTGCGCTGGAGCGGCTCCGACGACCGCTCCTACAGCGACTTCCACCAGGAGTTCCGCAAGCTCGACTTCACCCGGCTCGGCGACGGGTACGGGTTCGCGGCGTTCCGGTTCCTCATCAACTGCTTCTTCGACCTCCTGCCGCTGATGGGCGTCGCCCCCGTCCAGCGGTACTCGGTGGCGTACCTGTTCACCGAGGCCGCGCAGGAGGTGGTGGGCGAGGGCTGGGAGGAGACCGTCCGCCGGGTCGTCGACCACCAGAGCGAGGACCCCCAGCTGAGGCCGACCCTTCCGTGGGTGGGCGATGCCTGACTCCACCGCGCACACCCCCGCGACACGGCTCAAGAGCGCCGTCCGTGCCCGGTCACTCGCGTCGGAGGGGGTGGCGCTCAGCATGGGGTCCACCGCCGTCGTCGTCCGGGGCGCCCGGGCCGACACCGTGTGGCGGGCCCTGGAGCCCGCCCTTCGCGCCGGTTTCCACCGTTCCGACCTGCTGGGACGCTTCCCCGAGGCGGGGCGGCCGTTCCTGGCGGGCATCCTCGACCAGCTGGAGGAACACCGGTTCCTCCGTGACCTCGAACCCGAGCCCGCCTCCCTGACGGAGGCGGAGCGGGCCGCCTACCCGCACCTGGAGTCGGCGACCCACCGCCCCTACGCCGCGCTGGCCGCGCTGCGCACGAGCGTGGTCCGGGTGCGCTCCGCGTGCCCGCTGCTGGAGGCGCGGGTGCGGCGGGCGCTGGCCCGAGCGGGGTTCGGTGAGGTGCACGCGGACACCGGGCCCCCGCCCGAGTCCCCCGTCCTGTTGACCACCCGGCTCTCCCTCGAAGGGGACGCGGCCGGGCACGGGGCCGAACACGTCGTCGCCGCTGGCGACGGCCTCTGGCTGACCGGGCCGCGCGACCGTCCGGGCCCCCCGGACCTGTCGGGGCGGTTGCGCGCCTGGTTCGCCGGGAGGGAGAACGACACGGACCGCCTGGCGCCGGACGACTCAGCGCTGGAGGTGACCCGGAGCCTGGTCGCCGCCCAGCTGGCCCTGGCGTTGGTGGCGCAGGTGGCACGTGCCGTGTCGGCCCCCGTCGCGGAGGCCGCCCCGGGGCCGGGCGCCGAGTTCATGGTGACCACGGACGAGCTGGTCAGTGAACCCCACGTCCTGTGCGTCGCGGAGCCACTGGACCCGCGCTCCGTCGGGGCGCTGCGCGAGACGGCCGCCGAGGACACCGGTCCACCGGAGCCGCTGGAGGTCCCCGACCGCCTGGACGCCGTCACCCACCTGTGGGACCGCGTGTTCGGGCCGGTGGCCGAACCGGCACCCGGGAACCTGTCCCAGCTGCCCGTGGGCCTGGCCAGGTCGGGACGGCACACGGGGTACGGCCTCACCACCGCACAGGCCCGAGAGAACGCCCTGCTCAACGCCCTGCACGGGGTCGTGTGGCGTCCTCGGGGCGCTGACGGCCCGGAGGCCGGTGGAACCGATACCCGGACCGATCGTTGGACCGATCGTTGGACCGATCGTTGGACCACCGGTCAGAAGGTTGGACCGAACATTGGCGTGGCCGACCGGCGGGCGGTCGGACAGACCGCCGGAGGCGCCGTTCAAGGGGCCGTTGCAGAAGCTGGGGAAGGTCAGGAAGCGGGCGGCGCGGGGGACAGCGCCAGCGGGGTGGCACGCGCGGCGGGGCCCGGCATGGGGCTCGGTCTCGGGCTGACCTCGGCCGCCGCGATCGGCGCCGCCGTGGGCGACCTCGTCCTCCACGAACCCGACGACCGTTGGAAGGACGTGGACCCGGCGTCCCCGTCCCCTGCCGCGCGACGTCTGTGGACCGCGCTCACCCTGCGCTTCGGGGTGCCCGTCGAGCTCGCCCTCCAGGAGCTCGACGGCACCGGCGTGTGGCGCTCCCGTGTGTTCTCGGAGGGAGAGCCGCTGGCAACGAGCGCGGCGCCCGACCCCGTCACCTGTGTGGAGGAGGCCCTGCTCCAGGCGGTCGCGCGCGTGCGGCTGGCCGAGGAGGCCCCCGACGCCCTCCTGCCACCCCTCGCCACCGGCACGCGAACCCTCGCCCGGTGGGCCCGGGAGACGGGACAGGTCCGGGTGGACGCACCCGAGGGCGCCGACACCTGGCGCGACCTCGGAGTGCACTCGGCGGTGGCCGCGTGGACCTGACTCCCGACATCAACCGGCTCTCTCCCTCCGGCGCCACCCTCGACCGTCCGCACACGGTGCGCGTCGCGGGCGGGGTTCTGCACTCCGCGATGAGCGGCGGCCTGGCGATCCTCGGCCCGTGGACCCCCGACGGGGCCGCGGGCTGCGCCCGGTGCGCCGGGCTCTGGCGCGCCGACGTGGAGGGCGAGCTGGCTCCCGCCCCACCGGCGCCGGACCACCTCCTCCCTCTGTGGGGTGACGTGTTCTCCGCGCTGGCCACCGCCACGGACCCCGCCGACCTGCGCCTTCACCTGCTCGCGCTGGACTGCCGCACCGGGGAGGTGACCCGGCACGGTTTCGTCCCCCATCCCTCCTGCGGGCACTGCTTCCCCGACAGCCAGGGGCTTTCGGTCGAGGAACCGGGTGACACCCTCGAACTGACCGCCCCGCTGCCCGTCGTCGGCGACACCCTGCGCACCCGTGCCATGGACCGCGACGACCTCCGCGACCGGTTGCTGGACTTCCGGTTCGGACCCGTCGCGCACGTCTACCGCGACGAGGAGTCGCCACTGGCGCTCATGACCTGCGAGACCGTCGCCCCCGGACACGCGTCCCGGGAGGGCGGCTACGGGCGCTCCACCCGCTTCACCGCCAGTGAGGTGCCCGCCTTCCTCGAAGGGGTGGAGCGGGTGACCGGCGGACGGCGATTGACCGGCGCCGCCACCGTCCACGGCTCCTACGCGGACGTCGCCGAGGACGCGGTCGACCCCGCAGCCCTCGGCCTGCACGAACCCGAGTGGTACGGGCACCCCTCGTTCGCCCCCGTGCCCTACACCCCCCGCACCCCCACGACCTGGGTGTGGGGATGGTCCACCCGGGAGCGCCGCCGCGTCCTGGTCCCCGAACACGTCGCGTACTGGCACGCGGGCCGCGCCGAGGAGCGGTTCCTGTACGAGTCGTCCAACGGCTGCGCCGTGGGCGGGACCCTCGCGGAGGCGGTCCTGTACGGACTCTTCGAGGTGGTGGAGCGGGACGCGTTCCTGCTCGCCTGGTACTCGCGGACCCGGCTGCGGCTGATCGAGGGGGCCGACGACCCGGATCTGGCCCACCTCACGGACCTGCTCACCGAGCGCGGACTCACCCTGCGCCTGTTCGACCTCACCTCCGACCTGGGGATACCGACCGTCCTGGCGACGGTCACCGCCCCCGAGGAGGCGGTGCGCGCGGGTCGGGCACCCGCGCTCAGCCTGGCCACCGGCACCCACCTCGATCCGCGCCGCGCCCTCATGGCGGCGGTGGAGGAGACCGCGACCAACGCGCTGATGTACCCCAAGTGGGTACGGATGCGCCCGTCGGTCTCAGTGGAGCGGTGTCGGCCCATGCTCGACGACCCCACCCTGGTCCGCACCCTGGAGGACCACACGGGCCTGCACGGACTGTGGGAGGCCCGCCCGATGTGGGAGTTCCTGGAACACCCCAGCGGCGAAGTGGCCCTGGACCGGCTCACCGAAGGTCGGCCCCCCTCCTTCGCCGGAACCGACCTCGCCTCGGTGCTGCGCGCCCGGCTCGCCGCCGTGCACGGGCTGGGCCTGGACGTGGTGGTCGTCGACCAGAGCAGCGCCCCGTACACGGCCGCCACCGGCACCCGGGCGGTCAAGGTGATCGTGCCCGGGGCCCTGCCGATGACCTTCGGCCACACACACCGCCGGACCCGCTCCCTGGAGCGGCTGACCCGGGCGTCCGCGCTGTTCGAGGGAGGGGTTCCATGGGAAGCGCCCGGCAGGACGTACCCGGATCCGCACCCGTTCCCGTGAGGAGCGGATTCGAGGAGGCGCTCGCGCACTTCCACGCGCAGTCCCACGACAAGGACGTGACCCAGGTCGAGACGCTGTTCTTCGGCGCCGAACCGTCGAACGGACTGGCCCTGCCGGTCCCGGGACAGCTGCGGCCGCCGTTGCCCGCACTGGCTCCGCTGCGCGACCTGGACGCCGCCGCGCCCGCGCTCGGCGGCGGCTGGTCCCCCGCTCAGCGCCTGCTCGCGGCGTGTGTGGAGGCCGTGCGGGTACGCCGGATCTCGGCGGCCGACCGGTACCCGGTCCACCGCGCCTACCCCTCGCCGCGCGGCCTGTTCGGAGCGGACCTCTTCCTGCTCCCGCCCGAGGGGGCCGCGTGGTGTCTGCGGGTGGACCCGCAGTCGCACGCCCTCCAGCCGGTCGGAGGCCCGGGAGCCCCCGCGGACCTGGAGGGGGTCCGCCTGGTGGTGGCAGTGGACCGGCACCGGTACCCGCCCGAGTACGGAAGGCTGCGGCCCTCCCTCGCGCGTCTGGAGGCCGGGCACCTCCTGGCCACCCTCGGGCTGACCCTCACCCGCGCGGGGCTGCGCCCGCACACCCACCCCGACCCCGAGCACCCGGCCTGCGCGGAGGCGGGCCCGCTCCTCCCGGAGGGCATGACCGCCGTTGCCGCCGTCACCCTCGACACCGCGCCCCCGCACACCACCAACCCGATCCCCAGCGCCCCGAGCGGGGTGACCCTCTCCCCCGAGGCCACCGCCCGGGTGGCCACGTCCGTCACCCCGTCCGGTCGAACCCTGCGGCGCTGGCTCGACGAACGGACCAGCGGGGTCTCCACGGCCAACCTGGTGACCAGCGCGTACGTGAGCCCGGACCGGGGATCGACGATCAACTCCGGGCTGACGCGGGCACTCGCCGCCGCCCATGACGCCCTCCCCCACCCCCGCTCCCTGCGCCTGTACCAGCACACACTGGAGGGGGACCGGGTGGACGACCGGGTCGTGCGCGAGCTCCACCCAGACGGCACCGAGGGGCCCTCCCGACCCGCGCCCCGCACCGGCGAGACCAACTTCTCCGCCACCCTCGGCCACACCCTCACCGTGGACTTCCCCGCCTGGGCCCGTGCCCTCGGACCCGAACACGCCGAGACGGTCCTGCACATTCTCCTCGGGTGGATCGCCCAGTGGGGCTGCCTCGGGGCCGCCGCCACCGACCTGTGCGCCCGCCCCATGCGCAACTACTCGGAAGCCGACTGGGCCTTCGTCCTCGGCCTGGAACCCGAACAGACCCCCGTCTACCAGCTGTGGGTGCGCGCCGAACGCGGCACCTACATGGACACCCCCGTCGACGCCGCCCCGGAGACCCCATGACCCGCACCTGGTCCGCCGTGTACGTGTACCTGCACCGCAGCGGCGCCGACATCGACGCCTTCCTCCTGAACCACCTGGCCCCCGAAGCCGAGGAGATGGTCTCCACGGGGCGCGCCGCCTCCTGGTTCTTCCTCCGCTACTGGGACGGCGGGCCCCACCTGCGGGTCCGGTTCCTGGACGCCGGCCCGGACGCCGTCGCCGCGTTCGCCGACCGCATGCGCGCACTCGCCAAGGAGACCTCGGCGGCCGCACTGGACCTGGACAGCGGCGCCTACTACGCCAACCTCCCCCAGGCCGACCACGCCCGCTGGCACGCGGACGGCGACGTGGTGGAGGCGGTGTACGAGCCCGAGACGGAGCGGTACGGCGGGCCGCGCGCACTGGAGGTGTGCGAGGACTTCTTCGCCGTGAGCACGCGCATCACGCTGGCCGTCCTGAGATCGGCGCCCCACCAGCACCAGCGGCAGGTGGTGGCGGTCGACCTCACCTCCCTCGCCTTCGGAGCGCTCGGGTTCGACGACGTGACGGCGGTGCGTCAGGCGCGCGGGTACTACGCCACCTGGGACTACTCGGCCGAGGTGGCGCGCGGCGGGACCCAGGCACGGGCCGATGCCGAGCGGCTGTTCCACTCCTCGCCCGCCCGGTGGTTGCAGCGGCGCCCCCAGGTGGAGCGGCTGGTGTCCGGTGACGGTTCCTCCACCCACCACCTGTGGAACCGGGGGCTGCGGGAGACGGTGGCGCGCCTGAGGCGGATCGACGCCGAGGAGGGGCTGGCCAACGCGCTGGACCGGATCGTCTGGTCCCTGCTGCACATGACGCACAACCGGCTCGGACTGGACATCGACGACGAACGCCGGATCGCCTGGCTGCTGTCCCTGGCCTACCCCCGCTGGGAACCGCCGGGCGACTACTTCGACCCCGGCGTCGGGTCCCCGGACCGCAACTACCTGGAGGCCAGCAAATACCTCCCGGACACCATGGCTAGCGCCCACCTGCCCCGCGAGGTCCCTCCGGAAGGAGTGCGCGAGGGCGCGTCGGCGGCTCCCGAGGTGGCGCTCCCCGCACCCGCCCCGCTCACCGCGCCCCTCGGCCGCGTGCTGGCCGAGCGCAACAGCGACCACGGGGACTTCGGTTCCCACCTGGAGCTGGGTGACCTCTCCGCGCTGCTCGGCCACGGTGCCGGGATCAGCCGTGACCGCGCCGACCAGCCCGGGCGCCACCTGCCGCCGCGCACCCACCCCTCGCCGGGCGCGGCCTACGCCACGGAGGTCTGGGTGGTGGCGCGGCACGTGTCAGGCCTGGAGCCGGGGGTCTACCGCTACCAGCCCGAGGGCCACCGCCTGCTTCGGGCCGACGGGCCTCCCGAGACCGACCGCCTGACCGAGCTCTCACCGTTCCTCCGGGACCACGCCGACGGCCGCCCCGGAGTGGAGGCGTCCACGACGGGCGCGCTGGTCCTCCTCGTCGGCGATCTCGGCAGGCTCCGGCAGGGATACGGCCAGCGGGCCCTGCGGCTGCTGCTCCAGGAGTGCGGTCACGTGGCGCAGAACGTGTCCCTGTGCGCGACCGCCCTGGGCCTGCGCTCCCTGGTCGTCTCGGGGTTCGCCGACGACGCGGCCAACGCGCTGCTGCACCTGGACGGCGTGGACCGCACGGTGCTGACCCTGTTGCCCCTGGGCACCTAGGCCACCCGGAACTGGACAGACGACACCTTTACCTACCCCTGGGGACACAAGTGTCCAGCGCCACTGGCATCCTGTTCTACCGAGTAGTAACATTGGCTTGTTACTAGCCGGTAGATCCGCGTGTACAGACACCGCGGCCAGGGAGACACAGCGGAGCTGTCCATGACGCATTACAAGAGCAACCTGCGCGACATCGAGTTCAACCTCTTCGAACTGTTCCGACGCCAGGACGTCCTGGGCGACGGCCCGTTCGAGGAACTGGACGAGGAGACCGCGCGCACCATCCTGGACGAGATCAACCGTCTCGCCACCGGTGTCCTCGCGGAGTCCTTCGAGGACGCCGACCGCAACCCGCCGGTCTTCGACCCCAAGACCAACACGGTCGCCCTCCCCGAGAGCCTGAAGAAGTCCTACCAGGCCTACATGGACGCCGGCTGGTACAACCTGGACCTGCCCCAGGAGCTCGGCGGCCTCGGCGCCCCCCGGTCCCTGGTGTGGTCCGCCGCCGAGCTGATCCTGGGCTCGAACCCGTCCGTGCACATGTACTCCGCCGGTCCCGGCTTCGCGAGCATCCTGCACTCCGAGGGCAACGAGGCGCAGAAGAAGTTCGCCGAGCAGGCCATCGAGCGCGGCTGGGGCGCCACCATGGTGCTGACCGAGCCGGACGCCGGTTCGGACGTCGGTGCCGGCCGCACCAAGGCCACCGACCAGGGCGACGGCACCTGGCACATCGAGGGCGTGAAGCGCTTCATCACCTCGGCCGAGCAGGACATGACCGAGAACATCTTCCACCTGGTGCTGGCCCGCCCCGAGGGCGCCGGCCCCGGCACCAAGGGCCTCTCGCTCTACCTGGTGCCGAAGTACCTGGTGAACGAGGACGGTTCCCTCGGCGAGCGCAACGGCGCCTACGTCACCAACGTCGAGCACAAGATGGGCCTCAAGGCCTCCACCACCTGTGAGCTGACCTTCGGCGACAAGCACCCCGCCATCGGTTACCTCGTCGGCGACAAGCACGACGGCATCCGCCAGATGTTCCTCGTCATCGAGTACGCGCGCATGATGGTCGGAACCAAGGCGATCGCCACGCTGTCCACGGGTTACCTGAACGCTCTGGAGTACGCCAAGAACCGCGTGCAGGGCAACGACCTCGCCGGGTCCAAGAACTCCCCGAAGGTCACCATCACGCACCACCCGGACGTGCGTCGCAGCCTCATGACGCAGAAGGCGTACGTGGAGGCCATGCGCTCGCTGGTCATCTTCACGGCCACCCAGCAGGACGCCATCCAGATCGCCCACTCCAAGGGCGAGGACGTCACCGAGCTGGAGGCCATGAACGACCTCCTGCTGCCCATCGTCAAGGGCGTGGGCTCGGAGCGCTCCTACGCGCTGCTCGCGGAGTCCCTCCAGACCCTCGGCGGCTCCGGGTTCCTCCAGGAGTACCCGATCGAGCAGTACATCCGTGACGCGAAGATCGACACCCTCTACGAGGGCACCACGGCCATCCAGGCCCAGGACTTCTTCTTCCGCAAGATCGTGAAGAACGGTGGCCAGGCCATCGGCAAGCTGTCCGCCGAGATCAGGGCCTTCGCCGAGAGCGAGGCTGGCAACGGCCAGCTCAAGGAGGAGCGCACCCTCCTGCTGACCGCCCTGGGCCAGGTCGAGAAGCTGGTCGAGCTCATGGTCGGCCACGCGATGGGCTCCGCCGAGGACTCCCGCGAGCTCTACAAGGTCGGCCTGAACTCGGTCCGCCTGCTCTTCGCCTTCGGCGACGTGGTCTTCGCCTGGCTGCTGCTCCGTCAGGCCGAGATCGCGCTCACCAGCCTCGACGGCGCCAGCGACGACGACAGGAACTTCTACACCGGCAAGATCGCCGCCGCGCGCTTCTTCGCCGAGCAGTTCCTGCCGCGCGTGGAGTCCGAGCTGAAGGTCGCCAACGGCGTGAACCTGGGTGTCATGGAGGTTCCCGAGGAGGCCTTCTAGCCTTCCGCGGGACCACAAGCGCCTGAGGGGCGGGACGATCGATCGTCCCGCCCCTCCGCTGTTCCCAGGGTCCCGCTCGGATCGTGCTTCGTGTCGCGGCTGGTGACTGTCACCAGCGAATAGCGGCAGCGAGGCAAACGGCGCCCCCAGGCCTTGTGCCGTTCGGGCCCGTGTCGCGGCTGCCGGTTCAGTTGCCGGAGGGGTCCGGCAGGAGTTGAGCCGCGAGTGAGCGTGCTGTGGCGGTCAGTGTGGCCGCGTCCAGCCCGGTCCGGCCCATGAACAAGATCCCTTGTTGCGCGGCCAGGAGGGCCCGCGCCAGCGCGATCCGATCCGCTCCGGCCGGCAGGTCGCCCTCGCGCTGGGCGCGGGCGACGCAGTCACCGATCAGCGCGGTGGACGTCTCGTAGGTGCGGTGGGCGTGGTCGAGGACTTCCGGATCGGCGTTACCGAGTTCGCAGGTGCTGTTGGCCATCAGGCAGCCCCGCCGCGTGCCGGCGCCCGTCGGGTCGTCGATCGGCGCCTCGAGGAGCATGCGTAGTGCGTCCAGGGCCCGTGGAGCCTCGGCGAGGGCTTCCCGAAGATGGCCATGGCTGTCGTCGGTGTAGCTGCGCAGCACCCGGAGGAAGAGCTGACGCTTGTCGCCGAACGCCGCATACAGGCTGCCTTTGCCCAGCCCGCTGACCCGCATCAGGTCTTCCAGCGAGGTCGCGGCGTAACCGGCCTCCCAGAACTGATCACGGACGGCGTTCAGTACCTGCTTCTCGTCGAACGATCGCGGACGTGCCATGCGAACAGGATACGAGTTCTTGACCGTTCGGTCCACCATGCTTATGGTGGACCGAACGGTCAAGAACTCCGTGGCACGTCGTACCCAGGGAAGTGGGAAGCACATGGGAAAGCTGGACAACAAGGTGGCGATCGTGACTGGCGGGTCGCGAGGGATCGGGGCGGCCTCGGCGCTGGCGCTAGCTGACGAGGGAGCCGACGTCGCGATCAGCTACTCGTCCTCGGCGGATCAGGCCAAGGCCGTGGTCGCCGACCTGGAGGCGAAGGGAGTGCGTGCGGCGGCCTTCCAGGCAGACCAGGCGGACGCGGCGCAGGCGGCGGGCCTGATCCACAGCGTGGTCCAGCATTTCGGAAAGCTGGACATTCTGGTCAACAACGCGGGCGTCACCGTCGGTGCCCCGATCGACAGCGAGCTCGCCGACGAGTCCGCCTTCGACCGCCAGCTCGCCATCAACTACACCAGTGTGGTGGCTGCGGTCCGAGCGGCGTTCCCGCTGCTGCCCGACGGCGGGCGGATCGTCAGCATCAGCTCGGGCGTAGGAACCCGGGTGGGCTTCCCCGGAATGACCGATTACGCGGGTACCAAGTCGGCCCTCGAGGGCTACAGCCGAGGCGCCGCCCGTGATCTGGCCCACCGGGGCATCACGGTCAACGTCATCCAGTCCGGGTTCATCGACACCGAGATGAACCCCGCAGACAGCCCGGCCGCCCCCATGTTCCTTCCGACAACGGCGATGGGGCGGTACGGCAGGCCGGAGGAGATCGCCGCGGGCGTCGTCTTCCTCGCCAGCCCGCAAGCCTCATACGTCACCGGCGCAGTGCTGAGGATCGACGGCGGATACGGCGCATAGCGCGACCGCGCAGCAAACGGCGAGCGGCCACGGATCGCGGCCGACGGCAGCGCAGAAGTACGGCCCCTTTCCATGGCAGATTCCCGGGCCACTTCTGCCACCCAGCCGTCCGTGGCCGTCGTCGGCCTGCATCTGGAACCGAGCGGATCCGGACTGCGCACGGGCTCAGGGACGCATTACGGGACGCCGCGTGCACCGGGCGGCCCGCGTCGGGCACCCGGCCGCCCTCGGCCCGAGCCGCGCAGAGCTGACTCATCGCCGCACTCCAGACCCTCATGATCGCCAGCGCATGAGGAGGTCGGTAAAGACTCACCCGCCTGGGGCGTTTTACATAACACACCTAGACACCGTTTTCGAGGTTATCCACAACCCCTTTTCAAGAGAAAGAAACCTGGCATTCCAGGCCACATTCCCCCTTGTCTTTCTATTCTCTTTCCTTGTATTCGCGCATA
>NZ_QGTF01000028.1:0-30056 GCF_003182025.1 Nocardiopsis sp. L17-MgMaSL7
TGCATCCGGTTCAGGGCCGTGTTGAGCCGGTGGAAATCGAAGCGGGCACGGGTGTGCATCTGCTCAGCGGCCGCCGCGATACGCACCGTCGGACGAGGGACGTCAAGGACGCCCTTCTGGTCGGGGTCCGGTTCAGGGGATGAGTCCTGATCGGGGGTGAACTCGAACTTCACGGTCCTGCCTCTCCACATCCGGCTTTCACACGCCTCCTGCTGGCTCCGTTGAGTGAGTCGCACGGCGAACACCCACGGTTCCGATTCTCTCGGATTTGGTCGCGTTTATTGGTACTCCGTCCTGTGAACAGAACGGGCCCCAGGGGGACCAACGGGACATTTCACGAGGTCATCGGCGTGTGAGAGTCAACATGGGGTTTGAAGGTGGGATGGCCGAAACCGGCCACATGACCGTCCAACAGCTGGTGTGGGCTCGCGGACAGGGCAGGTAGGAGACCCGAGGGCCGACCCGCTGGTCTGACCTGTGGCGATGGCTCTCGGACTCACTGGGGGTTGGGGAGCCGGAGGCGGGCGGCCGTCTACGCGTACCGCCACGGCCTGAGCACCTGGGCGGACGACCAGGTGGACGTCCTCGTGGCGTGCTCCGTCCGAGGACCACTCCACTGCGCCCGGCCTCGTGGATCCGGTCCGGGTGCCGCCTCCTCAGCCGGCCTGGGGCGGGTCCGTGCCCAGCACGTCGATGGCGTGCTTGCGGTGCTCGGCGAAGAGTCGCACCGCGGTCGGGGCGTCCCGGGCGCGCAGGGCCGCGACGAGGTCGGCGTGTTCACCGGGCACGTGCTCCAGGTAGCCGTCGCTGTTGGCGCGGATCCGGTTGACCAGGAAGAGGTGGACCTGGCACCGGATGGCTTGCCACGCCTGGTGCACGCGGCGGTGGCCGCTCGCGACGTAGACCGCGTCGTGGAAGGCGATGTCGCAGGCCGCCATCTCGTATTCGTCCTCGGCGCGCTCCATGCGGGCGGCGGCGGCCTCGATGGCCTCCAGGTCCTCGCGGCTCGCCCTCCGGGCCACCAGCCCCACGGCAAGGTTCTCCAGCGCGTCGCGCAGGCTGTCGAGCTCGGCGATGTCCTCGGCTGAGAGCTCGGTGACGGTGGCCCCGCGGTGCCAGGCGCTGCGCACCAGACCCTCGGTCTCCAGGCGCATCAGCGCCTCGCGCACCGGACCCCGACTGACCTCCAGTTCCGCTGAAAGGTTCGTCTCGCGCAGCTGGGTTCCGGGCGGGTAGGAGCCGTCGAAGATCGCCTCACGCACACGATCGGCGACTTCGTCGGCCAGGCCTCGGCGGCGTGCGGGTGCCACACGTGTCGGTTCGCTCATTGCTCCCTGTTTCTGTCAATGTCCTAATGTTAACATTAGGACAATGGGTGCCGGGACTGAGCCGCACCCCGTCGCGCCGTGAAGACTGGAGACCGCATATGACCGTGCTCGACTCCCCGATCCCGCGTTTCCACCTGGCCGTCCCGGTGGACGACCTGGACGCCGCCCGCCGCTTCTACGGAGACGTCCTGGGCCTGGAGCAGGGGCGCAGCAGCGACACCTGGATCGACTGGAACCTTCAGGGCCACCAGTTCGTGACCCATCTGTCCCCCGAACAGAACAAGCGCATCCACAACCCCGTGGACGGCCACGACGTCCCGGTGCCCCACTTCGGGCTGATTCTGACCGTGGACAGGTTCCAGGAGCTCGCCGAACGCCTGCGCGCCGCGAACACCGACTTCGTCATCGAGCCCTACGTTCGTTTCCAGGGCCAGCCCGGGGAGCAGTGGACGATGTTCCTGCTCGACCCGGCGGGCAACGCCCTGGAGTTCAAGGCCTTCGCCGACGATTCCCAGGTGTTCGCGGTCTGAGGTGCCCTGGGAGCAGGCGTCCGTCCACCCACACCAAGTTGAGGAGTCGACCATGAAGGTGTTCCAGATCGGTGCCGCAGGGGGTGTGGGCCAGCCACTGGCCCGCGTGCTCACCCAACGCGGCGACCAGGTCAGCGGCATGTACCGTCGGCCCGAACAGGTCGAGACCGTGCGTGCCAGCGGGGCCGTGCCGGTTCTGGGGGACCTGATCGCCGACACCGTCGGGCAACTGGCCGACAGGCTGGCCGGTCACGACGCGGTGGTCTTCTCCGCTGGGGCCCACGGGACGGGCACGGACCAGACCTCCGCCATCGACGGCGACGGTCTGAAGAAGGCCGCCCAGGCCGCCGAACAGGCCGGGGTCAGGCGCTTCGTCCTGGTCTCGGTGTTCCCCGAGGCGCTGCGCGGGTCGGCGGAGCCCTCCCCGGGGTTCGAGCACTACGCCGTGGTGAAGAAGGAGGCGGACGCCTACCTGGCCGCCAGGGAGCTGGACTGGGTGATCGTTCGTCCGGGCACGTTGACCAACCAGCGGGGCGGCGGGACGGTCACCGCCGGACCGGCCATCGTCTACGGGGACGTCGCCCGCGAGGACGTGGCGGCTTTCATCGCCGCGGTCCTGGCCGAACCCGCTGTGAACCGGCAGATCGTGGAGCTGACCAGCGGCACGGAGCCGATCGAGCGGGCCGTGAGCCGTCTGGCCGACATGCGTCGCGCCTGAGTGGTGCCCGGTCGGACACCGCCGCTCAGACCGTCCGGTCGGGCGCGGTCGCGTCCATGCTCCCTGAGGAGGACGGCCGCGAGCAGACCGGGGAAACGCCCATTCAGGTTCTCGGTGCGCACATGACCGTGTACGACGGTTGTGCAGAAGAGGATCGTGGACGGGCGCAACGCCCTCGCCAGACCCGCTGGTGTGCCTCCGGGGGGACCCACCGAACCCTGGGCCGCGAGTAGCGACGGCACCGAACGGCCGTTCCCGAGGGGCGGCCGTTCGCCGTGTGCGCGCCACGGTTTCGTGGTCGTCGAGGGACAGCAGATGAAGGAGCTCCGAGAGCTGCCTCGGGCTGGATGCTGGCCCGCTTCACCTTCCCCTGGCGCGAGTAGGGGAGACCGCCGCGAGGGAGGCGGCGCGAAGGACCACAGAAGTCACATCCGTGGCCCCCATGGTGCTGCTAGACCTAAGCCTCCTGATCGTACGCTTCACAGAGACGCACAATCTCCCTGAGAGCGGACCTCCAATTCTCGAAACCCTCTACCTCAGGCTCGTATCCAACACCCCAACTTCCAGCGATGAGTTTTTCCAGCTCCAATTCAGTGAGCTCCGAATCGATTAGCAATCTGGCGCCTTTTTTGACTCCGATGCGGAATCCTTCGAAGCCATCGTTCTCATGGAATACCTCTTCGAGCGTATTTCCATCGATCGTCCAGTCCTGGTGCAGATAGATTCCGAATGCTTCCTCGATGTCAGAAAGCTCTTCCATGGTGGGGTGTTCCATTTTCCCTCTATTTAGATCCTGTTCCAAGCCGCATCAATCTTCTCGCGAAGCCAGTCAGGCATGAACTCTTCACTCCGGGGGTAGAGGTTGTTCTCGTCGATGAAGTCCTTCCTATCAGGAGAGAAAGGGAATGGGGGATAGTCTTCATAATTGAAGCGAGACTTGAAGGTGCCTTCACTCCAAATCTGGAGTTCCCAGGAGAACCAGGTGCCCTGGCCCTCCCTGTACATCCCCGCCCTCAGGTCCATGATGTTCGGAAAGAACTTCCCGGGGGGATTTATCCTGAGTGCCTCCCCGTCCTCCTTCTCGACCTCAGTATTCATGATTCCATACATGCCCATGAGCATGACGAGCAGCCTTCCGGAGTTCCAGGCATCCGGCAGGCGGTCCGACATGTCGGAAGCGATCCTCGAGATCGCTTCTCTTTCTTTCATCGGACCCATGTGGCCTTTTGGGCTACCGTACACGAGTCATCTCCCTGTTCACGTCGGCTGATGAGAGTAGTGGATTACCTTCTGAGGCACTCCGTTGATGGAGTAAGAGAGAGTCGGGCCAGTCGGGGGTGCATCCAAGATCCTATCAATGTTGCCATTCTTCTTCTGATCTCGAACTCGGGAAGGCGAGGGCTGTTTGGAAGACTTGCCGTAACACGGGTATCAGGCGGAGGCGGATTCAGGTCGGAAGCTCTCTTTCGTGCAGTTCGTTTCGTATCTGTGGATCGAAACCGGGTATCGATCAGATGCCTCGGATCGGCCTGTCAGATGAGAACTCTGGATGCTTTGGGCACTGCTCATCGGACTGGTGAGATCGCGGAGTCAGATCCGGATCGCGGGCGACCAGCACAATCCCGTCGAAGATCACTGTCCGCTTCGCGTAGCGGGTCGCGACCGCCCGGTTCTGTTTGAACAGGTTGATGCACCTTTGCACCGTGTTGCGAGCCCGGTAGGCCGTCCGGTGGAAGACCTGCGGCCTACCGCTCGCCGATCCTTCGCGGCGGCGGTCCTCGGGCTGGTCCCCGGGGCGGGGCGATGACAGGCCCCAGGTGGCCGGGGGTGCGACCCCCGTGTCCAGCGGGGCCCAGGCTTCGCAAGTGGCCGGTGGCACGTCACCAGGCCACCCGGACGAGTGTGTTGCTGGCTTCCCCACTCCCTTGGTGCTACTTTCGGATCTCGGAGCGGTTGTCTTTCATATTCTGGTCTTCCCGCGAATCCAGCTGATCCTGCCTTCCGGGAAGCGCCGAGGGGGCGATGGGGCTGCTATGCGACCAATGGGTTACATATCTCAGATAGTCCATGGCGTGGAGTCCGCTGGAGACCGGGACGTCATTGTCGACGGCCCCCACAGGATCACGGGCGAACAGCTGCTCCGACGCTGCTCGGTGCTCTCCAGGACACTGGCCGACCAAGGTCTTCAGACCGGCGACACCGTCGCCTACCTGCACGGGAACACCATCGACGCGGTCGTCGCCCGCCTCGCCGTCCAGGCACTCGGCGCCTGCTACGTGGGGCTCAGGCCCTTCTTCTCCACCGCCGAGAAGCTGAAATTCCTCGTAGAGGGACGACCCGCGCTTTTCCTCTTCGATCCGGACCAGTGCGACGAAGCCATATCCCTGAGTGCCCAAGCTGGCATTTCCCGTGCATTCTCCATCGGAGTCGCCGATTTCGGTGAGAACCTGCTGGAAATCGCCGCCCAGAAACCGGACGTACCCATGGAATGCGTTCACCGGGACGACGCCCTTTCCATGGTGACCTTCAGCAGTGGGAGCACGGGCGAGCCGAAGGGCATCGCGCACACCTTCGCCTCGTCGGCCGGGTTCCTCGACAACGCCCGCCACATGTACGGTCCGGGCCCCTGGCGCTTCCTTGTCGCGATTCCCCTCTCCGACCTGGGCGGGGAGATCGTGCAGTGGACCCTGGCCGTTGGAGGCACGGTCGTGCTGCTGGACGACTTCCGCGCCGACGAGGTGGCGCGAACTCTCGGCAGCGAGCACATCACCCACTTCTTCGGCTCACCCTCGATGGTCCACGCACTCGTCCACGAGCAGGGCCTGCGGAACGCGGACCTGTCGGATCTGCGCCTGGTCGCCTACGGAGGCGCCCCCTCCTCGCCGTCCCGGACGGCGGACGCCGTCTCGGCTCTCGGGCCGGTCCTCATGCACAACTACGGCATGCAGGAAGCCGGGTTCATCAGCTACCTCAGTCAGTCCGACCACATCCGGGCCGGGCGCTACCTGCTCAACTCCGTGGGCCGCCCGCTGCCGGACGTGGAGATCGCCGTCCGCGACCCCGAGGGCGTCGAACTGCCGCCCGGTTCCATCGGCGAGGTGTGCGTGCGCTCCACCACCCTCATGGCCGGCTACTGGCAGCGCCCCGACCTGACCGCCGAGGTCCTGCGAGAAGGCTGGTTCCTCACCGGGGACCTGGGCCGTGTCGACGACGAGGGCTACCTCTATCTCGTCGACCGGGTCAAGGACATCATCATCGTGGACGCCTACAACGTCTACCCGCAGCAGGTGGAGCAGGTACTCACCGCCCACCCCGGCGTCGCCCAGGCCGTCGTCGTGGGGCTGCCCGACTCCGACACCGGGGAGAGCGTCTACGCCGCGGTCGTCCCCTCCACGGAGGTACCCGCGGACCGGACGGTCGCCTTCTCCGCCGAACTCGCGGCCGCGGTGCGCGAAACCCTCGGTACCGTCCACGAGCCCACGCGCATCGACCTCCTCGCGAGCATGCCGCTCACTCCGCGAGGCAAACCCGACAAGACAGCGATCCGGGGGCAGGCGGTCGACAGAGCCGGGTCCCCCCACATCTGAGACGTCCACCGCAGTCCGCCGACAACCCCACGTCCACTGACCACGCGCCGCCGATGTCCGCCGACCGGCACCACGTCCACCGACAACGCCGCCGACCGGCACCACGTCCACCGACAACGCCGCCGACCGGCACCACGTCCACCGACCGGCACCACGTCCACCGACCGCCCCGACGCCCATTCGACGACCGCCGTCCCGCCGACGCCAGGTCCGACGATCACCAGACCCCCCGACAACTCGACCGCTGGTCCACCGGACCGCTCGACCACACGGGAGCACCGTCATGCGCCAGCTCGAAATCGAATGGGTCCAGCCGCAGATCACCGTCACCGCCGACCTCACCGACGACAACCCCGACCTCGTGGACATGGTCTGGAACAGGCTCGTCCCCTACAACAGCCTCCAGAACCACGCGCTGGTCTCCGGAGACCACCTGTACCATCTCCTGCCCAGCTCGGAGACGGTCTACCGGACCCCCGAGTACAAGATGGAAGACCGCACCGTAGCGCCGGACGGCACCGTCTTCCTCTCCCAGCTCCAGCACATCGGCATCAAGTACGGGCCCCTCACGGAGTACCTGCCCGCCGCCCCGATCGGCCGCGTCGTCCCCGACGACGTCGACGCCCTGCGCGAGGCCGGGCAGCACTGCTGGGACGCCGCCTACAGGACCAAGGAGGCCGTCGAGATCCGCGTGCGCCGCAAGGGCGACCAGGTGACCGACTACACGCTGCCCCTGCCGCCCCGGGTCGGCATCCCCGACGTGCAGGACCTCATCGACGAGATCCACGACGCCACCCAGCGGTCCTGGATCGAACCGCCCGAGGAGATCGTCGACATCCACGCCGGCCGGATCAGCAGCCGAGCCGGGAGCCGGGACCAGTTCTTCTCGACGATGGTGTTCGTCAACGGCGAGGTGCGGCCACTGGGCTACAACGCGCTCAACGGACTCCTTCGGCTGGTGCGCACCACCGCACTCCCGCTGGACACCCTTCGCGAGATCACGCCCGGCTTCATCCGGACCCCGTCGGAGTTCCTGGGTTACACCGGGTTGCACACGCTGGAGCGCTTCACCAAGCAGACCACGGACGCGCTCGCCCGGCTGGAGGACAGGGAGCAGTACTTCGCCCTGATCAGCGCCCTGGCCCTGTACACGAACATGCTCAACACCTGGAACCTCCACCTGTTCCCGTGGGACCACGGAAAGGAGTACCCCTACGCGGAACGGTGACACCGCGGACCGCAGGGCGCCGGGACGCCCGGACCGCACAGCGCACACGAAGGGGGAGGGCGTGAGCCGCCGAGTGTTCGAGGCAGTCCGCGAGGACTTGCGGAGAAGGATGCCCACCCCGTCCGGGGAGGGAGGCGACGAACTGGCCGGGCGGATCCGGGTCGCCTTCGACTCGCTTCCACGGGACACCGACCCCGGTGACCCCTGGCTGGGCGGCCCGCCGGGCGACTATGCCTGGCTGGCCGAGTACGAGAACCTGCCCGACGGTCCCCAGGACGCAGACCGCGTCCTCGGCTCGGCGGCGCGCGCACTGCGGGGACAACTGCGCTGGCACTCCCCGGCCACCCTGTTCAACATGACCCCGCAGCCCCTGCTCGACACGGCGGCGATCACCGCGGTCACCGGCCTCCACAGCCCCAACGCGCTCTGGGACTTCTGTAGCGCCGGGGTGATCGAGGTCGAGCGGCAGCTCGTCCGGCAGTTCGCGCGGCGCGCGGGATGGGCGGACACCGCCGGTGGTGTGTTCTCGTTCGGAGGCAAGGCCGGGCTGCTCTACGCCGTCAGGATGGGGCTCAACCGGTGCAGCCCGGACTCGTACCGCGAGGGGCTGCCGCCGGGCCGCGTCCCGGCGGTCGTCACCACCGCCCACAACCACGACAGCCTCGAATTCGTCTGCGCGCTGCTCGGGCTGGGCACCGACGCGTGTGTGCGCGTGCCCGCCCCACCAGGACAGAACACCGATCCCGACGCCCTCGTCGAGGTGATCGACTCCCTGCTGTCCGAGGGCCGACCCATCGCCTGCGTCGTGCTCTCGGGCGGCAACATCCTGCACAACGACATCGACCCCGTGCACCCCGTCACCGCCGCGCTCGACCGGCTGTGCGCGGAGCACGCGCTGCCCTACCGTCCGCTGGTGCACTTCGACACCGTGGTCACCTGGCCGTGGCTCTTCTTCGCCGACTACGACTTCGCGGGCGATCCCCTCGGCCTCGGCCCGGAGCTGGCGGGGCGCATCCGGGCCACGGCCGCGCTGGTCTCGCAGGTACGCGCGGCCGACTCGATGACCATCGACTTCCACAAGACCGGGCTGGCGCCCTACTCCTCCAGTCTCTTCCTCACCCGCGACGCGGTCGAGTTGCACCGGTGGGTGGAGGGCGGCAGGGGAGAGGCCGAACACCGGCCTCACGGTGAGAACGTGCTGCTGCACACCATCGAGCACTCGCGCAGCGCGGCCCCCATCCTGGCCGCGTGGGTGGCCGTGCAGAGTGTGGGGGTGGACGGGTTCCGCGTGTACCTGGCGAACCTGCTCATGTCCAACCGGACCTTCATGGAACTGCTGCCCAGCCGTGGCTTCGAACTGCTCACCCCCTCCTCGGACGGGGTCGCCTCGGTCTACTGGCCGTCGCCGCCCGGCAGCGCACCGACCTTCGCCCTCCTCCTGGAGGCGGGGCCGTCCGAGATCGCGGCCGCCAACCGTTACACGCACGCCCTGTTCAGGCTGCTCGCCGGTTATGAGGGAAATCCGTACTCCAGGGTCGTCCTCGGCCATCTCCCGGCCTACGGCGCGGGGCCCGGCGGCGAGCCGGTCGCCGCGCTTCGGCTGGTCCCCGGGTCGGTCTTCCTGGACGAGACGACGTGCTCGCAGATCGCCGAGCGCATGGAGCAGGTGAAGAAGGGGCTCGACGTGGCCGTCCGGTTCGGCACCGAGCCGTTGGAGGAGACCCGCGTCTACCACGTCCCGGAGTGAGGGGTCGTTCGTGAGTCGTGTGCGCCGCAGCCGTGGTTGACTTCACTCCGTAGCTTTCTCATGACCCTGGGTGTTTCCGGGGTCGAGTCGAACGGAGTCCGATGTCGAAGTTCCCTCTGCTGGCCGGGGTCGCCCTCGCCCTGCTGGTGACCACCACCGCCACCGTCCCCGCTCACGCCGAGCCCTCGGGCTGCCCGGTGCTGTCCCCGCCGCCCAGCGCGGAGGACCTGGAGCGCTACCTGTGCGGCGACCCCCGCCTGGGCCCGTCCGAGCTTCCCCAGGACGGCCCCGTGGGAACCCTGGTCGAGGGGTACGACCGGCTCGGTGGACTGTCCCCCGTGGAGTTCCTGGACCGCTGGTGGACCGTGGAGGGCAGCTGGGACTACCCGGAGCACGACGGTTTCGTGGTTGTCGACGGGCAGCCGGTGAAGGAGCTCCAGGAGCTGCCCTCGGGCTGGATGCTGGACCGCTTCGGCTCCCCGTGGGGTTCGTTCCTCGCCCCGGCCGGTGCCTCCTACGAGGAGCGCGCGCTGCCGCCCAACTCGCTGAACACGTGGCCTGAGGGGCCCGAGCACAACTACAACTGCTACGAGGTCACCGAGCCGGTCACCGCGTGGGTCGGCCCGGTCGCCCCGCACTTCGAGCAGCCCGGCGGCGGCGAGCAGTTGCTCGTTCCGGCCGAGGAGGTCCCCGAGGCTGAGGGGGAGGGCAACGTGCCCGTCAACGACCTCCTGGAGTGGGGCTACCTGGAGCAGCGTCCCACCGAGGAGTGCGTCCTCGCTGACGGCTACGATCTGGGCGCCTGATCGAGCGCCCCGCGCCCTACTCAGGAACGGGGCTTCCGCCCCAGGGGAAGGAATTGTCGCCATCGATGTTGGTCAGGTCCAGGTTCTGATCACCTGAACGGTCATGGTGGCTGCCGGACTGCTCCGAGTGGCCGTCGTTTCCTCTGACAGCCGCGCTCACGAGCTCTCTGCCCCGGCTGTCAGGCTGCGCGCCGGATCTCCCTTGTCACTGACTCTGTTCAGCCGGTCCGAAACGGAGGCGGCGTCGGGGGGTCTGGCTGACATCCGTAGCGCCTGATCTGTGCCCGGCCGGACACCGTCGCTCAGACGGTCCGGCCGGGCACCGTCGCGTCCATGCTCCGCGCCCGAAGGACGGCCGCGAGCAGACCGGGGAACCGCTCCTCCAGGTCCTCGGTGCGCAGTCGGCTCATGCGGGAGGTGCCCTCGTAGTGCTGGCGGATGACGCCGGCCTCGCGCAGGACCCGGAAGTGGTGGGTCGAGGTGGACTTGCTCACCGGGAGTTCGAAGGCGATGCAGGCCATGTCGTCGTGGCCCTGGGACAGGTCGTGGACGATGCGCAGCCGGATCGGGTCGGACAGTGCGCTGAGCACGTCCTCCAGACGGATCTGGTCGGTCTCGGGGTGCTCGCACTGTCGCCCCTGGGTGGCGCGGGCAGCCTTGGCCATGCTCCGACCTCCTTCCGTTCGGCTGGCATCTCAATGTACGAAGACCGTCGTAGTTTGACAAGCGCCGTAGTACGACTTGTACCGTACAAAGGTCGGTCCCGCCGACACCCGAGACCGCCTACGCGAAGGAACGCCTGTGAGCACCCTGTTCACCCCGCTGAAGCTGCGGGGGCTGGAGATCCCCAACCGCGCGTGGATGTCCCCGATGTGCATGTACTCCGCACAGTCCGAGGGCCCCGAGACCGGGGTGCCGACCGACTTCCACCTGGCGCACCTGGCCGACCGGGCGGCGGGCGGCCTCGGCCTGGTCATGGTCGAGGCGACCGCGGTGCGCCCCGACGGGCGGATCAGCCCGTGGGACCTGGGCCTGTGGAACGACCGGCAGCAGGAGGCGTTCACGCGGATCACCGCCGCCATCCGTGCCCACGGCGCGGTGCCCGCCATCCAGCTCGCGCACGCCGGACGCAAGGCCTCGGTGGACAAGCCCTGGCTCGGCAACAGGCCCGTCGCGCCCGCTGACGGCGGATGGACCACGGTCGGGCCCAGCGCCGAGCCGTTCCACGACCACCCCGCGCCCGCCGAGCTGACCGTCGAGGAGATCGGGCAGCTCGTGAGCGACTTCGCCACGGCGGCCGAGCGCTCCCTCGCCGCCGGGTTCGAGGTCGTGGAGGTGCACGGGGCCCACGGCTACCTGCTCAACTCCTTCCTCTCCCCGGCCGCCAACCACCGCGCCGACGCCTACGGCGGCACCCTCGAAAACCGCATGCGGTTCCCGCTGGAGGTCGTCGAGGCCGTGCGGGCGGTCTGGCCCGAACACCTGCCCGTGCTCTTCCGCACCTCGGCCACGGACTGGATCTCGGAGAACACCGAGGACCGGCGTGAGGGATGGACCGTCGAGGACACGGTGCGTCTGGCCAAGGAACTCCAGACCAGGGGAGTGGACCTGCTCGACGTGTCCAGCGGCGGCATGGTCCACGACGCTTCCATCCCCGCCGCTCTCGACTACCAGGTGCCCTTCGCGGAAAGGGTGCGCCAGGAGACCGGGCTGCCCACTGCGGCGGTCGGCCTGATCCTGGAGCCCGCCCAGGCCGAGGAGATCGTCGCGTCCGGTCGCGCCGACGCCGTGTTCCTTGGGCGTCAGCTCCTGCGGGAGCCGTACTGGGCCCACCGTGCGGCGGACGAGCTGGGCGCCGAGTCCCGCTGGCCCATTCAGTACGGCTACGCCGTGGGCCGCAGCAGGAAGTAGTACTGACCCGGTTCCCGGCGGTGTGAGGCGGCATCGCCGGGAACCGGGGCCGTCCCCGGCACGGCCAAGACTCGTGTGGCCCGACCATGACCAAGCCTGGGGTGGGCGGTGGCCAGGGACGGGGACCGTCAGGCGAGGCGCAGGAACGCGGCCCATTCCGAGGAGGGGAAGGCGAGATGCCCCTCCTCACGGTGCTTCGTGTCACGGACAGCGGCGCCGCTGGGCAGGTCAGCGACCTCTACACAGACCTGTGTCTGGCCTCCGCTATAAGAGGACTTTCGGAAGGAAGCGACTTCAACACAGTTGTCGCCAGAGGGCTGGCTGTGGCTGGACTTGTGGAAGGTGAGTGCTTTGGCACCGGGGGGCATGGCAGAGACCTCCGACCGGAGTTGGGGGCACTGACTGACTCATGCGCGGTACTCACCACGGTTACACCCCACCTCCGGAGGAAACTTCACGCGCGAGTGGCCGACTGCGGCCACGCGCGGTCGGTGAGGGCTCCTTCCGGTCTGGCGTGAGGTGAAGGGGAACCTTCCGCCGATGCGAGAGCATCCCTGCCCTTGGAGTGCCGACGCCGGTGATGCCACCAGGTTGGCTGCCTGGCGCCCGCTACGGCCGGGTGAAGGTCATGTGGGTGACGCCGCTGGGGGTGGTCACCGACTCGACCCGGAAGCGCTCCTCCAGGCCTTCGAGCCCGTCCCATAGGCGCTCGCCACGGCCCAGGACGATCGGGACGACGGCGACGTGCAGGTGGTCGATGAGGTCGGCCGCCAGGAACTCGCGGACCGTGGTCGGCCCGCCGCCGATCCTCACGTCCAGGCCGCCCGCGGCCTCGCGCGCCTGGCTGAGGGCCTCCTGCGGGGTGGCGTCGATGAAGTGGAACGTGGTGCCGCCCTCCATCTCCACCGAGGGGCGGGGGTGGTGGGTCAGAACGAACACCGGTGTGTGGAAGGGAGGGTTGTCGCCCCACCAGCCCTTCCATTCGTCGTTCTCCCATGGCCCGTGCTGGGGGCCGAACTTGTGACGGCCCATGATCTCCGCGCCGATGCCCTCACCCCAGGTGCCAGCGACGGCGTCATCGAGCCCGGTGCTCCCGCCCGGGTTGCCCTGCATCCTCTGGAAGGTCCGGGTCGGGAAGAACCACTCATGGAGCCGCGAACCGGCGTGGCCGAACGGGGTTTCGAGACTCTGCCCCTCACCGGTGGCGAATCCGTCGACGGAGATGGAGAAGTTGTGGACCCTCACGCGTGACATTGCGGGGACTCCTGCCCTCGAAGGGATGTGACCGCGAACCGGAACCGCTGACCTGCGAGCTTGGCTCGGTGACAGCAGTATGCATTCACCGGAGTCGGGTATGCGAGACGAACCGCTGTCCGGATGCAGGTCAAAGCGGTGGTGGAGCCACGGGAACAGGTGGAGCCTTACCGCTGGGCTGGGAACCTTCGCCGGTGCGGAGGTTCCCACCCTGTGCTTGGCGTCGGAATCAGGCGAGCCGCAGGAACGCGGCCCATTCCGAGGTGGGGAAGGCCAGGGTGCCAAGCCCCCTGTTCTGGGTGTCGCGGACAGCGGCGCCGCTGGGCAGGTCGGCGACCTCGACACACTCTCGCGCGGTGTTGCTGTAGGTGGACTTCCGGAACCGGGCCACCTCGACGCAGTTCTGCCGGGGCTGGCTGTAGGTGGACTTGCGGAAGGGAGCCATCTCAACGCAGTTGTTGCGGAAGCTGTAGCTGGACTTGTGGAAGGTGAGTTCGTGGGCGTGCACAGGTGAGTCCTCCGATGGGGGATGGGGGTACTACTTCACTCATGCACCGTCCTGCCCACGGTTACACCCCGGGTTCGGAGGAAAACGTCCCGTACTGGTGGCCAGCTGCGGCCACACTGGGCCCGGCAGTGTAGGGGGCCGTGACCAAGGCGTACGTGATCCGGGACGGGACCCTGCCGCCGATCGACCGGGCCGCCGTCGACCGGCCCCTTCTGCTCAGAATGCACAAGAGGCACGGGATGAAGGTGCACGGGCCGTGAACGTCGGTCGCCGCCCGCCCTGGCCCTTCGCTGACAGGGCGACAGGAACCATGAACACGCGGCCGGGGGATCGTCACGTGACTGCATAACATGAGGTCAGGCTGCACGCGCACGCCATGCCACTCGGGAACTCGGAGAGCGCTGCCATGAAGTACACCGTCTCGATGGAGATCGCCCTGCCGCGGGAGCGGGTGGCCCAGCTGCTCGCCGATCCGGCACACATGCCGAAGTGGCTGCGGGGCCTGGTGTCGCACGAGCCGCTGAGCGGGGGGCACGGGCAGGTCGGTACCAAGTCGCGGGTCGTGTTTCAGACGGGCAAGCAGAGGATGGAGTGCACCGAGACCGTCACGCGCCGGGAACCGGCGGACCTGCACGGGATCCCGGAAGGGCAGGTTGTTCACTTCGATCGAGAGATCGTCGGCGAGGGGATGTGGAGCGCGGCGCGCGACCGGCTGACCGAGGCCGGTCCGGAGACGACGCTCTGGGAGAGCGAGAACGAATACCGGTTCAGCGGTGTGATGATGCGGCTGGTGGGGCTCCTGATGCCCGGAGCCTTCCGCAAGCAGTCGCTACAGCACATGCAGGACTTCAAGGCCTTCGCGGAGCAGGGAGAGGACGTCCGCGAAGCGAAGGACTGACCCACGATCAGCGCTCGTCTCCCGAAGGGTGGGGAGCCGCAGACGTGACGGCAGGCCGACCCCTGAGTCCTCTTCCTCCTGCATCTCGGGGTGTAGGACCAGTACCGCTCGGATCTCAGCGCCCCGTTGTTGGCAGCAGCGTAGGCGGTGCAGGATCTCCCGGTTCTTCAGCTGGCCGATGGGTTGCGAACTGGCTCCTGTATCGTCTCGCCCACGGTTACACGCCGCGTTCGGCGGAAACGTCCCTTGCTGGTGGCCAGCTGTGGCCACCAGCACGAGTGAGGGCTGCTTCCAGCCCACGCGCGGCTCATGATCACGGTGTTGGCAGGATATCGAGTTGCAGAGGGGACCAGAGGTACTGTCTCTGGTCCCCTCTGCTGTTCCAGCTACGAGCTTCGAACGATTGTGGCTAGGGCGACCTGCCACGCAGCCGCACTGAACATCAGGTGGCCAAGGTCGCGGTTCTGGGTGTCGCGGACGGCGGCACCACTGGGCAGATCGGCAACCTCGACGCAGTTCTGTGACTGAATTTGGCTGTAGGAAGACTTGCGGAACAGGTCGTTTGGGATAGTGGAGTTCATCATCAGTTCCTAGGTGATCATTGCTGTCAGGCGCTCTACGGTCTCTTCTGGAGTTAAGGCCGCGATACGTAGGTGACCGAAGACGTGGCGATACCTCGCGACCTCATCAGGTTCCTCCAGGTACAGGCCGTCCGTGTCAGTCTCCAAGTACACGACTGTTGGGTCGACTGCTTCAGGGAAGTCCATGATGACGAAAGGGCCACCGAGGCCAGGTGTCAACCGGTTGGCAAGGGTCATCTGAACAGTGGTCGTTCCCACCGAAGAAACTTCCAGCAAATACTCCACTTGCCGTTTCAGCGCCTCGGGGTTCTCAGCAGCCAGGGCAAGGAGGGCGCCTTCGGAGAACACTGCCCAAATCTCTGGCGGATCAGTGCTCAGGATTCTCTGGCGTTCGATTCTGGCATCGACCGCCCTCTGGATGGCGTGCTCATCACGGATCCGCCCGGCTTTGGCGAGGGCCCTAACGTAGTCGGGCACCTGCAACAAGCCCGGGATCACCAAGGGCTCCCAGGTGCTGATCACACTTGCTTCGGCTTCGAAGCCGATGAACTTGCCTGACAGGACATCTCTGTACCTTGACCACCAGCCGCTCTCACGTGACTGACGCACCAGGTTGAGGATCTCCTCCCGCTCCCGCTGGTCTGTCACCGAGTAGGCGTCGAGGAGGGCCTTCACCTCATGTACCTGAGGTCGCTTCTTCACCCCGGACTCGATGTTGCTGATGGTGGTGCGCGACATCTCGGCAGCCGGTGCGGCGTCATCGAGGGTCATCCGCGCGGCATCACGGCGTCGCCGAAGCTCATCAGACAGACGTCGGCGGCGGACGGTGGGGCTGTATCGCTGCGTCATCTTTCTCCCGGTGGCTGGGCGCACTTCGAATCCTAGATCCTTTGGGCCTTTGAACTGGACATTCAGGGATTTCCCGGGCGGGATTTCAGGCTGGTCTTGAAAATCGGAAATTCAGGTTCCATGATGATGTTAACTTGAAATCCCGCCCGGGTCTCCCACCCGGCACCCGAACACCCGGAGCCGCGCTATGCCGCGATACCTCAACCTCTCCGAGCTGGCGCACGTGCGCTGGCTGGCCTCGGAAGCAAGGCGCCGCCGTCGCCCCCGCAAGGCAGCACGAGTGCGCGACTACGCCTCAGCACTCCAGAGCCTCAAGGGCACAGCACCGTCGAACTCCTCCCGGCGCCCGCTGGTCCCCTCACCCCGACGCCCCATGGACACCGTCCCCCTGGACGTCCTGCGGGACCTGGTCTCCGCACTCCAGCGGCTGGCGGTGGCCTTCTGATGCTCGACACCTACACCGGTGACCTGCTCGCCGTCGCCAAGGACGCCCTCCAGGCCCCCGAGCACCTCTCGCCCCAGGAACTCTCCGACTGGTACTCCCACACCCTCCGCAACCGGCTCCCCCTGATCCTCGAAGCCCTGGGCATCGCCAGCGAGGAACAGGACATGGAGCTGGCCACCCAGATGATCGACCAGGCCATCGCGGAGCACCCCACCACCCGGTCCACGCCCAAGCTCCCGCTCCGGCGCCCGTACGGGACCCCACCCACCGGCGGGCTCCTGGTCCCCGAGCGGGTCTTGTGCGATCTCCTCTACCGGCACTGGGCGATGACCATCGAGGGCACCGAGCCGAACCAGAAGTTCGTGGCCCGCCGCCCCTTCGGCTGGAAGGGGGAGGGCGATCCCTTCGAGCGGATCACCGCGTTCACCCGCCCGGAACTGCTGCGGCTGCTCGCCCACCGCCACCTGGGCACGGGCGACTCCTCGTCGGACACCAAGCCCAAGCCCGGTACCCCCGAACCGCCGAAGGTCTGAACCCGAACCACCCAAGACCCCGCGCGTCCGCTGAGGTTCCTCACCCCCGAGCGATCCGGCGGGCGCGCGCCCACACTCGTCCTGCTCCTGGTCGGACCGACAGGCTCAACCGCCGCGTCAGAACCGAATCCGAACCCGCCAGCGTCGCCGCGCGCACACGAAAAAGCTCTGGCGGGTGCACCACCACCCCCAGAGCAGGCCGACACTCACCCCCGAAAGAGAAAGAGAACTGCCGACATGACCATTGTGCCGCACACTCCCGCCCCACTCCACTCGGTGACCGCCACCGCACCCTCCGTCGGACGCCGCTGGCCCTTCCGCGTCTACCCGGGTGACCTCTCCCAGGTCTCGCGCGTGCGTTCCGATCTGGCCGCCGACCTGGGCAGGTTGGCCGGGTTGGGCGCCCAGTCCGCAGCAGACGTCATCCTGTGCGCCAGCGAGATGTTCGCCAACGCCTGCGACCACTCCCTCTCCGGTGAGGACCCCGAAGGCCGGGTGATCCGTACCCTGCACATGCCCACCGCCACCACCCTCAAGGTGGTGTTCATCGACGACGGCACCCGTACCGACGCCGCCGATCAGCTGGGACCGAAGCTCCCGGACCAGCGCACCCCCGAGGAGTGGGACGAGGCCGAGCGCGGCCGGGGCCTGCTGCTCATCCACCACCTCGCCAGCCGCTGGGGCACCCGCTCGGTGCTGGACTTCCCCTTCTGCGCCGGGCTGGGCACCGTCGCCTGGGCCGAGTTCACGCTCGCCGGAGACCAGCCATGACCGACTTCGACACCGGCACCGAAACGGGCACCAACGTCGACACCGGCCCTGACACTGACCCCCGGCTGAGGTCGGTACTGGACGCGCCCAGAGGACACCGCTTCTCCCGCCCCGGCGAAACGAGCGCACGCATCCGCACCCGCTCCCGCATCCGCACGCACACCCGCACGCACTCCCTCACCGGAGAGCCCACCACTCATCCCGGATCCGGGGACGCCGCCCACCCTCCCGGGCCGGACGGCTGGTTCGGCTCGGAGACCCAGCAGGAGCGGGAACGGCGGCTGCTGCCCCAGATGGTGGGCAATCCCAGGGTCGCCCACCGCCTCCAGTACGGGCAGCTCCCGCACTGGGTGATCGTGGCCCGACAGCACCGCGAGCGAGCCGCGCGCGAGGCCAGGGAGGCAGCGGAGACCGCCGCCAGGGAACCGGCGCCCGCACCGCCCGCACCGCCCGAACCGCCCGAACCAGCGCGCGGCCGTCACCGGGCCCCGCTCCGGTGGTCGGGCTGGCCCGCCCTGGCCGTGGGCGCGACGCTCCTGTTCGGCCTCCAAACAGGGGTGGCGATCGGCGAGGGTCTCGTGCGAGCGGCCGGAGTCCTGCCCGCGTCGAGCGTTCCCCCGGGCTGCCTCCCGTTCCCCTGACCGCACCCGCACCCGCACCCGCCCCAGGACTCCGCACCCGCCCCTCGGCGAGAACAGCAGACCCGCCCCGGACACGCGCGTGTCCGGGGCGGGCCCCTGGTGTCCGACCAGGTTCGGGGAGGCGCGGTCCTACAGGCGGGACCAGGCCTCGGTGAGGACCTTGCGCAGAATGCGCTCGATCTCGTCGAAGTGCTCGGGGCCGCAGGTCAGCGGCGGCGACAGCTGGATCACCGGTTCGCCCCGGTCGTCCGCGCGGCAGATCAGCCCCGCCTCGAACAGCGCGGAGGAGATGAACCCCTTCAACAGGGTCTTCGACTCCTCGGCGGAGAAGGTCTCCTTGGTCTCCTTGTCCCGGACCAGCTCGATCCCGTAGAAGAAGCCCTCGCCGCGCACGTCGCCGACGATCGGCAGGTCCAGCAGCCGCTCCAGCGTGGCCCGGAGCACCGGTCCGTTCTCACGGACGTTGTCGAGGATGCCCTCGCTCTCGAACAGGTCGAGGTTGGCCAGCGCGGCGGCGGCCGCCACGGGGTGCCCGGCGAAGGTGATCCCGTGCAGGAAGGCCGCACCCTCCTCCTGGAAGGGCTCCATCAGCTTGTCCCGCGCGATCAGCCCGCCCAGCGGCACGTACCCGCTGGTGGCGCCCTTGGCGAAGGTGATCATGTCCGGCACGTAGCCGTACTTCGTGGCCCCGAAGTACTCGCCCAGCCGCCCGAAGGCGCAGATGACCTCGTCGGAGACCATGAGCACCCCGTGGCGGTCGCAGATCTCCCGCACCCGCTGGAGGTAGCCGGGCGGCGGCGGGAAGCAGCCGCCCGAGTTCTGCACCGGCTCGACGTACACGGCCGCGATCGTCTCGGGGTCGTTCTGGAGGATGGCCTCCTCGATCTGGTCCGCCGCCCAGCGGCCGAAGGCCTCCGGATCGTCGCCGTGCACGGGCGCCCGGTACAGGTTGGTGTTGGGCACCTGGATGGTGCTGGGGACCAGGGGTTCGAAGGGGCTCTTGATGGCCTGGAGGCCGGTGATGGACAGCGCCCCCAAGCTGGTGCCGTGGTAGGCGATGTTGCGGCTGATCACCTTGTGCCGGGTGGGCTGGCCGATCGCCTTGAAGTACTGGCGGGCCAGCTTCCACGCCGACTCCACCGCCTCGGAACCGCCACCCGTGAAGAACACCCGGTTGAGGTCGCCCGGGGCCAGCCCGGCCAGCCGGTCGGCCAGCTCCACCGCCCTCGGGTGCGCGTAGGTCCAGATCGGGAAATAGGCCAGCTCACGGGCCTGCTCGGCGATGGCGTCGGCGATCTCCGTGCGCCCGTGGCCCACCTGGGACACGAACAGCCCGGACAGGCCGTCCAGGTACCGGTTGCCGTGGTCGTCGTAGACGTACTCGCCCTCGCCCCGGGTGATCACCGGGACGTCGGCTTCGTCGTAGGCGGCCATCTCGGTGAAGTGCATCCACAGGTGGTCCCGGGCGGCCCGTTGCAGGTTCTCGGAGTTCAGACGCGGTTCCACTCGGCTCTCCAAGTTCTCTGGGTGATGAGGGGGCAGGCACCGGACCGAGGTTCGGGCACCGCGCACACCCCGCGCCGCCTACTCGACCCTGTGCGCCCTGCTCAATAGAAATAGTCGCATCTGCCGGGGGTCTGTCAAGTATTCCGTCGAGTAATCCAATCTTCACAACGGAATCCCTTGGGAATGCTTGAAGTCGCCCCGTGAGGGTGGCAATGTGACCAGTCACAGGCCACACACACCCGCGCGCCCGCTGCGCTCGAACCCAGGGAGGCCGCCGTGACCCAAGGGCCCGAAACCGTCCACCTGCGCAACTTCGTGGACGGCGCGTACGCCGACACCGTCGAGGGGCGCCGCAGCGAACTCGTCGACCCCGCCACGGGACGGGTCTTCGCCACCGCGCCGGTCTCGGGAGCCGAGGACGTCGACGCCGCCTTCCAGGCCGCGCGTCGCGCCTTCGAAGGCGGCTGGCGGGACTGGACCCCGGCCGAACGGCAGATCGCGCTCAACCGGTTCGCCGACGCCGTCGAGTCCCGCGCCGACGAACTCGTCGCCGCGGAGGTCCGCAACTGCGGCAAGCCCGTCGGCCTCACCCGGACCGAGGAGATCGGGCAGGTCCTGGACGCCCTGCGGTTCTTCGCCGGAGCCACCCGCAACCTGGAGGGCCGGGCGGCGGGGGAGTACCTGCGCGACCACACCTCCTGGGTCCGGCGCGAACCCCTCGGCGTGGTCGGCCAGATCACCCCGTGGAACTACCCCATGGCGATGGCGGCCTGGAAGATCGGCCCGGCCCTGGCCGCCGGGAACACGATCGTGCTCAAGCCCTCGGACACCACCCCGGTCTCCACGCTCCTGCTCGCGGAGATCGCCGCCGAGTTCCTCCCCGCCGGAGTGTTCAACGTGGTCTGCGGCGACCGCGACACCGGCCGCGCCCTCGTCGACCACCCCGTCCCCGCGCTGATCTCCCTCACCGGCTCCACCCGTGCCGGATACGAGGTCGCCCAGGCCGGATCGCGCGACCTCAAGCGCCTCCACCTCGAACTCGGCGGCAAGGCGCCCGTGATCGTCTTCGACGACGCCGACGTGGAACGCGCCGCCGAGGGGATCGCCGAGGCCGGGTTCTTCAACGCGGGCCAGGACTGCACGGCGGCCACCCGCATCCTCGCCGCCCCCGGCATCCACGACGACCTCGCCGCCGCCCTCACCGAGCAGGCGCGCGGCACCGTCACCGCCGGGCCGGACCGCCCCGACGCCGCCTACGGCCCCGTCAACAACGCCGACCAGCTCGCCCGCGTCACCGGGTTCCTGGAGCGCACCCCCGACCACGCCGAGATCCTCACCGGCGGCGCCCGCGTGGGGGATGAGGGCTTCTTCTACGCGCCCACGGTCGTCTCCGGGCTGCGCCAGGGGGACGAACTGGTCACCGACGAGATCTTCGGCCCCGTCCTGACCGTCCAGCGCTTCACCGACGAGGACACCGCCGTGGCCTGGGCCAACGCCGTGGAGTACGGCCTGGCCTCCAGCGTGTGGACCCGGGACCACGCCCGCGCCCTGAGGGTCTCGCGCCGCCTCGACTTCGGCTGCGTGTGGATCAACACCCACATCCCCATCACGGCGGAGATGCCGCACGGCGGGTTCAAGCACTCCGGCTACGGCAAGGACCTGTCCACGTACTCGTTCGAGGAGTACACCCGGGTCAAGCACGTCATGAGCTACATCGGTCCCTGACCGGGGCCGACCAGCCCCCGAACCCGACAGAACCCACAGGAACCCCCCATGGTCACCACCGCGAACAGCAGTACACAGGAGCCGGTGACGGCCCCGGAACGGCCCGGCCCGGCGATCAGCCTTGAGCGCGTGGTCAAGGCCTACCGGTCCGGCCCGGAGACCGTCCGGGCCGTCGGCGGCGTCGACCTGGAGATCGACCACGGCGAGTTCTTCTCGCTGCTGGGCCCCTCCGGATGCGGCAAGACCACCACGATGCGGATGATCGCCGGGTTCGAGGAACCCACCGAGGGGGTCGTGCGCCTCTCCGGCCGCGACGTCACCGGGGTCGCGGCCAACCACCGCGACGTCAACATGGTGTTCCAGAGCTACGCGCTCTTCCCGCACATGAGCGTCGCCGCCAACGTCGCCTTCGGCCTGGAACGCCGGAAGGTCGCCAAGCAGGAGATCCGCCGCAGGGTGGAGGAGATGCTGGAGCTGGTCGAACTCGGCCACCGCGCCAAGCACCGCCCGGCGCAGCTCTCCGGGGGACAGCAGCAGCGGGTCGCCCTGGCGCGGGCGCTGGTCAACGAGCCCGGAGCCCTCCTGCTCGACGAGCCCCTGGGCGCCCTGGACCTCAAGCTCCGCCAGTCCATGCAGGTCGAACTCAAGCGCATCCAACGCGAGGTCGGCATCACCTTCGTCTACGTCACCCACGACCAGGGCGAGGCCCTGACCATGTCGGACCGGGTCGCCGTGATGAACAACGGCCTCGTGGAACAGCTCGGCACCCCCGCCGAGATCTACGAGCGCCCCGCCACCAGGTTCGTGGCCGACTTCATCGGCACCAGCAACCTGCTCACCGGGACCGTCGGTGACGCCGACCCGGCCGGGCACCACCGGGTCGACCTCGGCCAGGGCCTCACCGCGCTGGTGGCGGAACTCCCCAGGGGGACCTCGGCGGGCGCGTCCACCCACCTGACCGTGCGCCCGGAGAAGGTGCGGATCGGCACCGAACGCCCCGAGGGCGACCTCTGCGCTCTGCCCGGCACCGTCACCGAGACCGTCTACATGGGCGCGGCCACGCACTACCAGGTGGCGCTGGCGAACGGCTCGGAGATGACCGTCTACCAGCAGAACTCCACGGACTCCGCCCTGGTGGCCGGGCGCGGCGACCCCGTCTGGGTCTCCTGGTCACCGCGCCACTCGTACGCGCTGCCCGTCTGAGCCCACACCCACCCCCGGGCCACACCAGGGCCCCGGGGCCAGCCCGCACCCCACCTGACTCCCCAGCCCGGTCCGACGCTCGGACCACCTGACACTCGGGTCAACCCAGGCTCCGGGACCACCCCACACCCGGGCCACACCAGGTCCCTGGACCAGCCCGCACCCCACTTGGCTCTCCAGCCCGGCACCGCACACTCGGGCCAACCCAGGCCCCGGGACCACTCCACACCCCACCTGATTCCCCACACCCGACCTACTCCCGGACCACATCAGGACCGCCCCACCCGGGCTGACACTCCAGACCACCCAAAACCACCCCCAACCCAACCCAGGCCCCGGGGGCCAGCCCACCCGAGCCGACGCCCAGACCACTCCACACCCGGGGCCAACCCTGGTCCCGGGACCAGCCCACCTGGACCGACACCCGGACCACCCCCCCGGACCACCCCCCGGGCCAACCCAGGCTCCGGGACCACCCCACACCCGGGCACCGCGAACCACACCAGCATCACCCAGCGTCCACACACGACTCCACAGGCTCCACCCCCCATCTGGCCCTCCCCGCTCACCGGCCTCCCGCACTCACGGCACACCCCAGATCCGAAGTAGGGAACGACGACATGACCCACCCCTCCCGCGCGCACCTGACCCCGGCACTCCTGCGCGGACTCACCCGGGCCCGGCGCGGACGCCCCGTCCTGCCCGCGCCGCTCGGCCCGACCCGTCGCCGCACCCTCCAGGCCGGTGGCGCCGCCGCCGCGGCGCTCGCCCTGTCCGGCTGCGGGGTGGGAGGACAGCAGCGCGAACCCGAGTCCGGCGCCGACTACTGGGTGGACAAGGAGGAGACCGGATCGCTGCGCTGGGCCAACTGGCCGCTGTACATGGACCCGGACCGCACCCAGCTGGAGCAGTTCAAGGAGTCCACCGGCATCGACGTGGCCTACCACGAGGACGTCCAGGAGGCGGCGTCCTTCTTCGGGCAGATCCAGCCGCGCCTCGCCAACGGCGACGACATCGGCTACGACCTCATGACCGTGCCCAACGGGTTCGAGTTCAGCAAGCTCGTGGAACTCGGCTACCTGGTCCAGCTCGACCACGCCCAGATGCCCAACTTCGCCAACTACGCGGGTGAGGTGTACAAGAACAGCAACTACGACCCCGGCAACCGGTACAGCGTCCCCTACGCCTCCGGCATCACCGGGATCGCCTACAACCCCGAGTACGTCGACCGCGAGATCACCAGCCTCCAGGACCTGTGGGACCCCGCCTTCGAGGGCAAGGTCGGCATGTTCGCCGACCCGCAGGAGATCGCCAACTTCGGACTTCTGGCCAACGGGGTCCTGCCCGCCGACTCCACCAAGGAGGACTGGGAGGCCGCCGCCGAGAAGCTCCGCGAACAGCGCGACTCCGGGGTGGTGCGCGCCTACTACGACCAGGACTTCATCCAGCCGCTGACCAACGGCGACCTGTGGATCACCATGGCCTGGTCCGGCGACATCTACCAGCAGAACTCCGAGGAGGGCACCAACCTCAGGTTCGTCATCCCGGAGGAGGGCGCCACCCTGTGGACCGACAACCTGCTGATCCCCTTCACCTCGCAGGCACCCGTCGACGCCCTCAAGCTCATGGACTTCCTGTACGAACCGGAGATCGCCACCGGTCTCACCGAGTACATCAGCTACATCCCGCCCGTGCCGCACGCCCAGGAGGTCATGGCCGAGTGGGCCGAGGCCGAGGACGGCAGCGACCGGGGCGAGGCCCTCGACGCCATGGCCGAGAGCACCCTGGTCTTCCCCGAGGAGGGCGACTACCAGAACCTGCACAACTTCGTCACCCTGGAGACCGACCAGCAGGACGAGTTCGCCTCGATCTTCCAGGCCATCACCCAGAGCTGACCGCTCGACCGAACCCGAGCTGATCCCATGAGAAACCGAAAGACGACGCCCTACGTCCTGGTGCTCCCGGCGTGGATCTGGCTGGCGCTGTTCTTCGTGGTCCCCATCGGCGGGATGCTGTCGCTGTCCCTGACCACCGGAAACGTGGTCACCGGCTTCCAGCAGACCTTCGAGGTGGGCAACTACGTCAACGCCGTCGGCACGTACTGGGAGCAGATCCTGCGCTCCCTGTTCTACGGCGGCTGCGCCACCCTGGTGTGCATCGTGGTGGGCTACCCCATGGCCTACTGGATCGCCTTCCGCGCCGGGCCGCACAAGTCCACGTACCTGCTGCTCATCCTGCTGCCGTTCTTCGTGTCCTTCGTGCTGCGCACCATCTCCTGGCGGTTCCTGCTGGCCGACAACGGCGTCGTCCTCGGAACCCTGAAGTCGGTGGGGATGCTCCCCGCCGACGCCCAGGTCCTCAACTCCGCCCCCGCTGTGGTGCTGGGCCTGGCCTACAACTTCCTGCCGTTCATGGTGCTGCCGATCTACGCCGTCCTCGAACGCATGGACCCGCGCCTGGTCGAGGCCGCGCACGACCTCTACGCGGGTCGCGTCCAGGCGTTCGTGCGCGTCATCCTGCCGGTGTCCCTGCCCGGGGTGTTCGCCGGCGTGCTGATGACCTTCATCCCCACGAGCGCCGACTACGTCAACGCCTCCGTGCTGGGCGGCACCCACAACACGATGATCGGCAACGTCATCCAGACCCAGTACCTGGTGAACAACAACTACCCGATCGCCGCGTCGATCACCTTCGTCCTCATGGGGCTGCTGCTCGTGGGCATCTTCAGCTACGCGCGGGCCCTGGGCACGGAACGGGTCATGGAGGTGCACACGTGATGAGCGCCAGCCTCGACACCCCCGCCCCGCCGCCCCCGGGCGCGACGACCGACCCGGGCCCCCGCCCGCGCCGCCGCACCGACTGGGGCCGCTACTACACCTGGCTGGTCCTGGCCTGGCTGTTCACGCCCATCGTGTTCATGGTGGCGTTCAGCTTCAACGACCCCGCCGGAAAGCACAACATCACCTGGCAGGGATTCACCCTGCACTGGTACGCCAACGCCTTCGCGCACGGCACGCTCAACGAGGCCATGTTCAACTCGGTGAGCATCGCCCTGCTGAGCATGGTGATCGCGGGCGCCCTCGGCAGCCTGCTCGGGCTCGCCCTCGGCCGGTTCTCGTTCCGGGGCAAGCAGCTCACCAACCTGGTGATGTTCTCCGCGATCAGCGCCCCCGAGGTGGTGCTCGGCGCCGCCCTGTTGTCCACGTTCCTGATGATGAACGTGACCACCGGCTACTGGACCACCGTCATCGCGCACGTGATGTTCTGCGTTTCCTTCGTGGCCATCACCGTGCGGGCGCGGGTGGTCACCCTGGACCCGGCGCTGGAGGAGGCCGCACGCGACCTCGGCGCCGGTCCCCTCACCACGTTCCGCCTGGTCACCCTGCCCATGCTGTTCCCCGCCATCATGGCGGGCGGGCTGCTGGCCTTCGCGCTGTCCATCGACGACTACATCATCACCACCTTCGTGAGCGGCGACGTCACCACGTTCCCGCTGTGGGTCTGGGGCTCGACCCGCGTCGGCATCCCGCCGCAGGTCAACGTCATGGGCACCCTGCTGTTCGGGGTCGGGCTGATCATGGCGGTGGTCAACGTCGTCATGGCCCGCCGACGAAGGTGAGCCGCGACCGGACCCGCGCACATCATGCTGGAGGAACCGGCCGCCGAATCCCCGGCGGCCGGTCCGACGACGAGAGACGAGTGAGAGCCTTGGCCGACACCACGCGCGCCGCAGCGGAACGGGCCCTGGAGGGCGCCCGTCCCCGGGTCTTCTGGCTGGACCCGGACGTCCCCGGACACGAGGTCCCCGAACCCGCCCCGCGGCTGGTGGGCGACGTCCACGCCGACCTCGTCGTGGTCGGCGCCGGGTTCAGCGGACTGTGGACGGCCCTCGTCGCCAAGGAACGCGACCCCGAGCGCGACGTCGTGGTGGTGGAGGCCCGCAGCACCGGCTGGGCCGCCTCCGGACGCAACGGCGGGTTCTGCGCGGCCAGCCTCACCCACGGCTACGAGAACGGCGCCGAGCGCTGGCCCGAGGAGATCGACGAACTCGAACGCCAGGGCCTGGCCAACCTCGACGCCATCGAGGAGACCGTCCGGCGGTACGGCATCGACTGCGAGTTCGAGCGCACCGGCGAGACCCTCGTGGCCACCGCCCCCTGGCAGGCCGCGGAGTTCGAGGAGGCGGCCGAGGCCATCCGTGCCCAGGGCCGCACCGCGCACGTGTGGGACGCCGAGGAGACGCGGCGGCACATCGACTCACCCACCTACGTGGGCGGCCTCCACGACCCCGACGGCGTGGCCATGATCCACCCCGCCAAGCTCGCCTGGGGCCTGCGCTCCGCCTGCGAGGGGCTGGGCGTGCGGTTCTTCGAGAACACCCCGGTGCGCGCCATCCGCTCCGTGCCCGCCGGGCTACGGCTGGAAGCGCGGAGCGGGACGCTGCACGCGCCCAAGGCGGCCTGGGGCGGCGGCGCGTTCCCCGGCCCGCTGCGGCGCCTGCGGCACTACCTCGCCCCGGTCTACGACTACGCGCTGATGACCGAACCCCTCACCGACAAACAGATGGCGTCGATCGGCTGGAAGGGGCGCCAGGGGCTCTCCGACTCCGCCAACCTCTTCCACTACTACCGGCTCACCGCGGACAACCGCATCCTGTGGGGCGGCTACGACGTCATCCACCACTACGGCGGGAAGGTGCGACCCGAGTACGACCAGCGGCCCGAGACCTTCCAGAAGCTGGCCGAGCACTTCCTGGAGACCTTCCCGCAGCTGAGCGGTATCCGGTTCGGGCACACGTGGGGCGGGGTGATCGACACGTGCAGCCGCTTCTCGGTGTTCTTCGGCGAGGCCTACGGCGGCCGACTCGCCTACGCGGCGGGGTACACCGGCCTGGGCGTGGGGGCCACCCGGTTCGGCGCCCAGGTGATGCTGGACCGGCTCGACGGGCTGGACACCGAGCGCACACGGCTGCGGATGGTTCGGGAGAAGCCCCTTCCGTTCCCGCCCGAGCCGGTCAGGTCGCTGGGCATCGAACTCACCCTCAGGGCCACCGCCGCCGCCGACCGCGACGAGGGACGGCGCAACCTGTGGCTGCGCGGACTGGACTCCGTGGGGATGGGCTTCGACAGCTGAGCGGCGGCTCGCGGCCGGGCCCCGAGGCCGATCCGGGCACTCCCGCACACCCGGCCGGAAAACGGCCGTTTCCGGCAAGGATCGGAAAGTCTGTACCAAGGGTTGTCATGTGGGGCGATGAGGGCGGCGTGGCGTGCGCGCCGCCCGCCCGACCGGGGGCGAGGATGGGCATCGGGCCGCAGGGGGCCGACGAAGGTGACCGGCCCCCTCCCGTGGTCCGCCCCACCTCCCCGGTACCCACCGCGTGGCCGCCCACTGGCCCAAGTCGCAGGCCGCGCGGTGTCAGACGCGTTCGGCGCCCGTACCCCGGTACGGGCGCCGAACGCGTGCGGTCACCGGGGTCGAGAAACTCCCGAACGCGAACCCGCGCTCAGCCGGTTCCTGTGACGGGTGCTCCCCACGGTGATCACCAGCCCCGCCAGGATCGTCTTTCCTTTTCCGTCATGACCGCCGGTCCGTCCGGCGAGCCCTGCTCCATCCAGTCCGAGATGTCGTTGTTGCCGACGAAGAGGTTGGCCACCATGCTCCGCACCTGGTCCGGGCGCAGGCGGAAGGACCACCCGACGCTCTCCCCCAGGGGTACGACCAGGACGGTGCGGTCGGGGCCGTCCATGGAGGCCCGGTCGGCGATCACCACCACCTCCTCACCCGGCTCCTCGTCGTCCTCGCCTTGGCGGACGATCGCCATCACCTGTTCCGGTGTGGCCCCCGCGAAGGCCGGGTCGTCCACGATCTGCACGAAGGGGCTGTATTCCTCGGGGGCCTCGGTCCGAGGGTCGAGGCGGTCCGCGTCCGCCGCGAGCGCGGCCCAGGCGTGGTCGTCACTGAAGTCGGTGCGCACGAGCAGCCCCGAGTTGTCCTGGGTGATCACGGGCAGGGGCGCGTCGGGAGCCCGGTAGAGGGGTGCGGACGCCGCAGTCTCCAGGACTTCGCCCATCACGTCGGATCCGTCCAACCAGTCCTCGTAGGACTCGCCGGGTTCGAGTTCGACCTCGGCGGCGCCGCAGTCCCTGTGGTGCTCCAGGGTGTCCTCGATGCCGGGGCGGTGCGTCACCAGGTAGGTCATGGCCGCCTGGCGGGGCGTGACGCGGAAGCGGTAGAGGTCGTCGTCGTTGGGGAGGAAGGCCATGAGCGGGCGCAGGGCGGGATCGCGGGTGGTGCCGCGGTCGGCGATCAGGACCAGGTCGGGAAGCCAGGTGCCCTCGCTGCCCAGGGACTGGGCCACCTCCTCGGGGACGGCGCCCCGCCAGGCGGGGTCCTGGGCCACGAGCAGGCGCCGGGGGATGGGCCCCCGCGCCGGGGGCAGGGGCTCTCCGGGGGTGTGGACGACCATGCCGGGCAGTTCGCCCATACGGTCGAGCACGTCGTTCCAGGCGTGGTCGTCACAGTCGCCGCGGACCAGCAGCGCGCCGGGCACGCGCTCGGTCTCGTCGTGGGGCGGCGGGGGCAGGGTGGGGCGTGTCAAGGGGGTCTCTTCACGGTCGTAGCGTGCGGTCCGTTCCCTTGTAGCAGGAGGGGCCGACGAACCGGCGCCGCCCCGGGCCCGCCGCAGCGGCAGCGGTGGTCCGTGTTCCCCTGAGGACCTCGGTCGGAGGACGCCGGGCCAGAGCAGGACCCCGTCCGGGTCCGTCAGCCGGTGCGTCAGGGACTCTCGTCGCGCAGACCCCGTGGAAAAGGAAAGACCCCGGCCCTGACGGGCGGGGGCCTGCGCGGGGACACCGGCGGAGAGCGGGCACGCTCAGCTGGGCGGGTCCGCGGCGCGCTGTTGCTCGTTGATGCGCAGGGCCTCCTCCAGCTGGTCCTCAAGGATGATGATCCGGCAGGCGGACTCGATCGGGGTGCCCCCGTCGACGAGTTCGCGAGCGCGGGAGGCGATCTTGAGCTGGTAGCGGGAGTAGCGGCGGTGGCCGCCCTCCGAGCGCAGTGGCTCGATCAGTTTGGCCTGACCCAGGGCGCGCAGGAAGGCCGGCGTGGCGCCGATCATCTCCGCTGCGGCGCCCACGGTATAGGCGGGGTAGTCGTCATCGTCGAACCGGTGACCGGTCTCGGGACGGGGCAAGTGCGTGTCCTTCTTCTCCTGAACGCACGTCGAGGGCCCCAGCGCCGTACGGCGCTGGGGCCCGAGAGTTCAATACCACCTACCGGCCGCTGCCG
>NZ_QGTF01000029.1:0-5400 GCF_003182025.1 Nocardiopsis sp. L17-MgMaSL7
CCCAAAGGACAAGCCCTTCCCCTCCCTACCAAGAAAAACCGTGGCAGCGACCTACTCTCCCACCCCACAACAGGGCAGTACCATCAGCGCAAGGAGACTTAACGACCGGGTTCGGAATGAGACCGAGTGTGACCCTCCTGCCAAAACCACCACGGAAACCAACACCCACAACCACCACTCAACCCAAACGGGGAGCAACAGCCACGAGCAAGCTTCGTGAACAAAGTGTGCGCGAACATCCAATTATCTGCAGCGGACAAGCCCTCGACCTATTAGTACCGGTCAGCTCCACCCCTCACAAGGCTTCCACACCCGGCCTATCAACCCTGTCGTCTACAGGGAGTCTTACCCTCTCAAGGAGGCAGGAGACCTCATCTCGAAGCAAGCTTCCCGCTTAGATGCTTTCAGCGGTTATCTCTCCCGAACGTAGCCAACCAGCCATGCCCTTGGCAGGACAACTGGCACACCAGAGGTTCGTCCGTCCCGGTCCTCTCGTACTAGGGACAGCCCTTCTCAAGTCTCCAACGCGCACAGCGGATAGGGACCGAACTGTCTCACGACGTTCTAAACCCAGCTCGCGTGCCGCTTTAATGGGCGAACAGCCCAACCCTTGGGACCAACTCCAGCCCCAGGATGCGACGAGCCGACATCGAGGTGCCAAACCATCCCGTCGATATGGACTCTTGGGGAAGATCAGCCTGTTATCCCCGGGGTACCTTTTAGCCGTTGAGCGACACCGCTTCCACACGCCGGTGCCGGATCACTAGTCCCAGCTTTCGCTCCTGCTCGACACGTCCGTCTCACAGTCAAGCTCCCTTGTGCACTTACACTCAACACCTGATTACCAACCAGGCTGAGGGAACCTTTGGGCGCCTCCGTTACTCTTTGGGAGGCAACCGCCCCAGTTAAACTACCCACCAGACACTGTCCCCGAACCGGATCACGGTCCAAAGTTAGATGCCCGAAACAGTCAGAGTGGTATTTCACCAACGCCTCCACCGCCACTAGCGTGACAGTCTCACAGGCTCCCACCTATCCTACACAAACCATCCCAAACACCAATGTCAAGCTATAGTGAAGGTCCCGGGGTCTTTCCGTCCTGCTGCGCGAAACGAGCATCTTTACTCGTAGTGCAATTTCACCGGGCCCATGGTTGAGACAGTGGGGAAGTCGTTACGCCATTCGTGCAGGTCGGAACTTACCCGACAAGGAATTTCGCTACCTTAGGATGGTTATAGTTACCACCGCCGTTTACTGGCGCTTAGATTCCTAGCTTCGCGGGCCGAAACCCACTAACCAGTCCTCTTAACGTTCCAGCACCGGGCAGGCGTCAGTCCGTATACAGCGTCTTACGACTTCGCACGGACCTGTGTTTTTAATAAACAGTCGCTTCCCCCCGCTATCTGCGACCCCACCCAGCTCAGGCCGTAAAGACCGTCACCAGACAGGGCTCCCCTTCTCCCAAAGTTACGGGGACAATTTGCCGAGTTCCTTAACCATGGTTCACCCGAACGCCTCGGTATTCTCTACCTGACCACCTGCGTCGGTTTAGGGTACTGGCCACACACGAACTCGCTAGAGGCTTTTCTCGACAGCATGGGATCACTCACTTCACCAAAAACGGCTCGGCATCACGTCTCAGCCTTCACGAGAGGCGGATTTGCCTACCCCTCGGCCTACACGCTTACTCCCGGACAACCATCGCCGGGTAGAGCTACCCTCCTGCGTCACCCCATCACTTACCTACTACAAGCTCGGGTCCCAGACCAGTCCAGAGGCATCCCCCGAAGGGCACACCAAGAACCAGCGTGGTTAGCATCACCTGATTCGATACTGGACGCTCGTGCACGGGTACGGGAATATCAACCCGTTATCCATCGACTACGCCTGTCGGCCTCGCCTTAGGTCCAGACTCACCCTGGGCGGATTAACCTGCCCCAGGAACCCTTAGTCAATCGGCGGCAACGTTTCTCACGTTGCTTTCGCTACTCATGCCTGCATTCTCACTCGCACACCCTCCACCACTCGATCACTCGGCAGCTTCACTGGATGCACGACGCTCCCCTACCAACCCAGCCCTTACGGGCTGAACTTCACAGCTTCGGCGGTGTACTTAAGCCCCGCTACATTATCGGCGCAGAACCACTTGACCAGTGAGCTATTACGCACTCTTTAAAGGATGGCTGCTTCTAAGCCAACCTCCTGGTTGTCTCAGCAACTCCACAACCTTTCCCACTTAGCACACGCTTAGGGGCCTTAGCTGATGATCTGGGCTGTTTCCCTCTCGACTACGAAGCTTATCCCCCGCAGTCTCACTGCCACGCTTCACTTAACCGGCATTCGGAGTTTGTCTGACGTCAGTAACCTTGTAGGGCCCATCAGCCAAACAGTAGCTCTACCTCCAGCAAGAAACACGTGACGCTGCACCTAAATGCATTTCGGGGAGAACCAGCTATCACGGAGTTTGATTGGCCTTTCACCCCTACCCACACCTCATCCCCCAGATTTTCAACTCTGGTGGGTTCGGGCCTCCACGAGGTCTTACCCCCGCTTCACCCTGGACATGGGTAGATCACTCCGCTTCGGGTCCACAGCATGCGACTCAAACGCCCTATTCAGACTCGGTTTCCCTACGGCTACCCCACCCGGGTTAACCTCGCCACACACCATGACTCGCAGGCTCATTCTTCAAAAGGCACGCCATCACCAAAGACAAGCTTCAGCTCTGACGGCTTGACAGCACACGGTTTCAGGTACTATTTCACGACCCCTCACCGGGGCACTTTTCACCTTTCCCTCACGGTACTAGTGCACTATCGGTCATCAGGACGTATTTTGGCTTAGCAGGTGGTCCTGCCAGATTCACACGGAATTTCTCGGGCTCCGCGCTACTCGGGAGAACATCAACACCTAGACTCTTCCTTCACCTACGGGACTCTCACCCACTCCGGTACCGCTTCCCAACGGATTCAGCTAGAAAAATCATCAGCGCTCCAGGCCGACAGACCTGAAAAGATGCATCCCACAACCCCGCACACGCAACGACTGTCGTCTATCACACGCGCACGGTTTAGCCTCTTCCCCGTTCGCTCACCACTACTAGGAGAATCACTGTTGTTTACTCTTCCTACGGGTACTGAGATGTTTCACTTCCCCGCGTCACCACCAACTACCCTATACATTCAGGTAGCGGCAACCCGACACAACTCGGGCTAGGTTTCCCCATTCGGACACCCGCGGATCAAAGCTCGGTTGACAGCTCCCCGCGGCCTATCGTGGCCTCCCACGTCCTTCATCGGCGCCTGATGCCAAGGCATCCACCGTGTGCCACTATCACTTGGCCACTACAGATAATAAGATGCTCGCGCACACTATTCACAAATCAAAACACCAACCACAAACTCCCCTACCTCAAACCACAAACCCAACCCGCAAGGGCCAGGATATGGGAGTTACTGGAGGTGGTAGCGGGAACCAACCACAAGGATTGCTTCCTCAGACACCCAACAGCGCGCCCCCCGACGCTTCTAGTCGCCGGAGGCAAAGTCCAATTTTCTTCAGCCACTCCCCATCACCCCGCAAGGGGTGTGAGGTCCACTTTCGAGTCCGACCAACGATAGAAAGGTGTTGGTCTTCAAAAGACTCCTTAGAAAGGAGGTGATCCAGCCGCACCTTCCGGTACGGCTACCTTGTTACGACTTCGTCCCAATCGCCAGCCCCACCTTCACTCATTCCCTCCCCGAAGGGTTAGGCCACAAGTTTCGGGTGTTGCCGACTTTCATGACGTGACGGGCGGTGTGTACAAGGCCCGGGAACGTATTCACCGCGGCGTTGCTGATCCGCGATTACTAGCGACTCCACCTTCATGGGGTCGAGTTGCAGACCCCAATCCGAACTGAGACCGGCTTTAAGGGATTCGCTCCACCTTACGGTATCGCACGCCCATTGTACCGGCCATTGTAGCATGTTTGCAGCCCAAGACATAAGGGGCATGATGACTTGACGTCGTCCCCACCTTCCTCCGAGTTGACCCCGGCAGTCTCCCATGAGTCCCCACCATTACGTGCTGGCAACATGGAACAAGGGTTGCGCTCGTTGCGGGACTTAACCCAACATCTCACGACACGAGCTGACGACAGCCATGCACCACCTGTCACCCACCAACTAAATGACCCTGTATCTCTACAGGTCCACGGGTGATGTCAAACCTTGGTAAGGTTCTTCGCGTTGCGTCGAATTAAGCAACATGCTCCGCCGCTTGTGCGGGCCCCCGTCAATTCCTTTGAGTTTTAGCCTTGCGGCCGTACTCCCCAGGCGGGGCGCTTAATGCGTTAGCTACGGCGCGGAAACCGTGGAAAGTCCCCACACCTAGCGCCCAACGTTTACGGCATGGACTACCAGGGTATCTAATCCTGTTCGCTCCCCATGCTTTCGCTCCTCAGCGTCAGGTAAGGCCCAGAAACCCGCCTTCGCCACCGGTGTTCCTCCTGATATCTGCGCATTTCACCGCTACACCAGGAATTCCAGTTTCCCCTACCTACCTCTAGCATGCCCGTATCCACTGCAGAACCGGAGTTAAGCCCCGGTCTTTCACAGCAGACGCGACATGCCGCCTACGAGCTCTTTACGCCCAATAATTCCGGACAACGCTCGGACCCTACGTATTACCGCGGCTGCTGGCACGTAGTTAGCCGGTCCTTATTCCCCACCTACCGTCAACCCCACGAGAACGTGGAGCCTGCGTTGGTGGTAAAAGAGGTTTACAACCCGAAGGCCGTCATCCCCCACGCGGCGTCGCTGCATCAGGCTTTCGCCCATTGTGCAATATTCCCCACTGCTGCCTCCCGCAGGAGTCTGGGCCGTGTCTCAGTCCCAGTGTGGCCGGTCGCCCTCTCAGGCCGGCTACCCGTAATCGCCTTGGTAGGCCGTTACCCCACCAACAAGCTGATAGGCCGCGAGCCCATCCCTGACCGATAAAACTTTCCACCCTCCACCATGAGGTGGCGGGTCGTATCCGGTATTAGACGGCGTTTCCACCGCTTATCCCGGAGTCAGGGGCAGGTTGCTCACGTGTTACTCACCCGTTCGCCGCTCGTGTACCCCGAAGGGCCTTACCGCTCGACTTGCATGTGTTAAGCACGCCGCCAGCGTTCGTCCTGAGCCAGGATCAAACTCTCCATAAAGGTCAAACAACCCGTCCCGGCGACCGTGAGGTCAGCCTGGGGCGAGTAAACCTAGAAGAAATCCTGACCAACCAACTCGCGTTGGTTAATCAAAGGAACCCTACGCACCGAAGTGCGTCGGGGCCAAAACAAACATGGCTTAAAGAAAATCAAACACGCGCTGTTGAGTTCTCAAGAAACAATCACTCTTCCCGTACAAGCGCCAGAACCGAAGTTC
>NZ_QGTF01000030.1:0-1997 GCF_003182025.1 Nocardiopsis sp. L17-MgMaSL7
TTTCTCCATGCCTGCGCTGACCGGGATTCGTGTCGCGGCCGGTCACGCTTCCCGACGCAACAGCGGCAGCGAAGGAGAGCGCGGGACCAGGACTGGTGTTCATCGTTTCGCGTGTCGTGGTGGTGGGGGTGGTGGACTGAAAAGCGGCGGCGAAGGAGTGCGGGTCCCCGGGCCTGTGGTGAGCGGGTCGCGTGTCGCGGCTGGTCACTCGTGCTAGCGCAACAGCGGCAGCGAAGGCAGGCAGCGTGCGGGGGTGGGCGGTCTTCGCCTGGAGGGTGGGGGTGGAGGTCAACCCGGTCGTGGGGGTGGAGGCCGACCCTGGCCCGGTGGTGGGTGCTTCTGCGGTGGGGTGGTGTTCATGGGTCGGCCTCCTCTCCCCGGGGTGTGGGTTGGGGTTCATGGGTGGGCCTCCTCTCCCGGGGTGTGGGTGGCGGGTGCCCAGGGGCGCGGGCGCATAGGAGTGCGGGCGTGGGGGCCGGTTTTGGGGTGTGGGCGTGCGGGGGTAGGGGCCAGGGTGCTCATTCGCGGGGATGCGGTGGGGGTGGTTCCGGTGGTGGTGGTTCTGGTTCTGGGTTCGGGGGTGGTGGGTGTGGGGGTTGGTGTGTGGGGCGGCCTTTCCAAACAGCCCGGTGGGGGTTGTTCTCCCGCCTCCATTTGAGGCGGTTGTGGGTGGAGCACAGCGGCTGAATGTTGTGGGCGCTGGTGTGGCCGCCTTGTGAGTAGCTGGTGATGTGGTCGGCCTCGGTGGCGCTGATGGGCACGTCGCAGCCCTGGGGCCAGGCGCAGGTGGTGCGCCCGTGATGGGCCACGGTACGGATCTGTTCGGGGGCGTTACGCATCCCGCGTCCCACGTCCAGGGGTTTGCCGGTGGACGGGTCGGTGATCACTCGCCGCAGGACACTGGTGGGGGCCATGGTGCGCACGGCTTCCATGGCCAGCACCATCCCGTCCTGCGTCGCAGCGGCACTTTCGGCACCGCCACCAGGAGTGGGGGTGGGGGTGGTGTGGTGGCCGGTGTAGACGTCCAGGGGAACGGTCACGTTGATCATCGCGAGCGGGCCCGGGGGTTTGGTGCACCCCTGGTGGCCCAGCGCGGTCTTGACCAGGTGCATGAATGCGTCGTAGGAACGCTCGGCCTTGGACTGCTCCGCCTGCCCGGGGTGGTGGGGTTTGGTGAAGGCCCCCACGGCTTTCTCCAACAGTTCAGCGTCCACTTCCGGTCCCCAGGCTTGGAGGTAGAAGGAGCCCTCGAAGCTGCGCACCACGTCCAGGCGGCGGGCGTCGAAGGCCTTCTTGTACTCATCCTCGGCCTGGGTGGGGTGGAGTTGAGTGGAGATGCGCTTGCCCAGTTGGGTGAGTTGGGCAGCCGACAGGGACGGCTGGTCGGCTTTGGCGGCCATGAGCCCGGAATCCATCAACGCCCGGAACTCGTCCGCGTTCGGGAATTGGGCCTTGTCGCGGGCTGTGGTGGCCGCTTCCACGGCTTTCGCGCTCGAGGCGGCTTCGCCCAGGGAAAGCATCCCGGCATCCAGGGCTTTGCGGGTGTGGGGGAGTTTATCGTTGAAGAGGGCTTGGGCCAGGCAGGCCAGGGAGCGGGCCCGGGTCGGGTTGGCGCCCAGGGCTTGGGTGATCCATCCGGCCAGGGTGCGTTGTCCGCCGACTTCGAGGAGGTTGCCGGTGGCGTGGATCTGCGCCAGGCGCAAAAGAATGGCGAGTGTGGCCTGGTCCATGTCCTGCCACAGGTGGCAGATATCGTCCAGCACCCCCGCCACCGCACCGGCCGGAGGAACCTCAGCCAGAGCGTGGGTGACCTGTTCCCTCGCGTGGCGCATCGCGGCCAGGGCGGGGGAGTGTCCCGCCATTACCGTGCCACGCGAAGGAGAGAAGGTCATGCTTCCATTGTATGCGCGAATACAAGGAAAGAGAATAGAAAGACAAGGGGGAATGTGGCCTGGAATGCCAGGTTTCTTTCTCTTGAAAAGGGGTTGTGGATAACC
>NZ_QGTF01000031.1:0-1889 GCF_003182025.1 Nocardiopsis sp. L17-MgMaSL7
CGTTCAACTCCCCATAGGAGACCCGCTCATCCCCGAACACCAACGCCACAGCGTCCGGAACCGACGCCGCACACTCCTCGAACACCCGGTGCAGGACCACATCGGACCCCGCACCCGTCCCAGCACGATTGAAGTCCACCAGTACACGCTGGCGCTCCCGCGCCGACAGGAGTTCGATGTCCCCCGGCCGCGTCTGCGGGTCGGCCGCCACGGCGGCCAGCACCCGCTCCAACCGAGCCACCAGCTCCACCGCCGTGTCACGGTCGAACAGGTCGACCGCGTACTCCAGGACACCGGAGACGCCCTGTGGGTCGGTGGAGAAGGAGAACGTGAGGTCGAACTTGGCGACCTTCCAGGCGAAGGGCTCCCGCTTTGCCTCGAGTCCCGGCAGCTCGGGTCCGGCGTCCGCGTTGTTCTGGAGCACGAGCATGACCTGGAAGAGCGGATGGTGCGCCATGCTGCGGGTCGGTGCCACCGCTTCCACCACGCGGTCGAAGGGCACGTCACGGTGATCGAAGGCAGCCAGATCACCCTCACGCACCCGAGCCAGCAACTCCACGAACGTCGGATCCCCCGACACATCCGTACGCAACACCAACGTGTTCACGAAGAACCCCACCAAGGAATCCAACGCCTCATCATCACGCCCAGCCACAGGCGTACCAATCGGAACATCAACACCACCACCCGACCGCGCCAACACCACCGCCAACGCAGCCTGAAGAACCATGAACAGCGTGCAGCCCCGCGCTCGCGCCAACTCCGCCAGACGGCCGTGCAGGTCGGCGTCCAACGAGAAGGCCAGGTGCTCCCCCCTGTTGGAGGCCACGGCGGGGCGCGGACGATCCGTCGGTAGCTCCAGCACCTCCGGGGCACCGGCCAGGGACCGCTCCCAGAAGTCGAGCTGGTCGGCGACCGGTCCCCCGGGTTCTGCCTCGTCCAACAGGGCGTTCTGCCAGAGCGCGTAGTCGGCGTACTGCACCCGGAGCGGGGCCCAGTCGGGAGCCGAGCCCGCGCGGCGGGCGGAGTACGCCTCCGTGAGATCTCTGAGCAGTACGGCCTCGGACCAGCCGTCGGTGGCGATGTGGTGCAGCAGCACCACCAGGACCGCCTCCTCGTCGGAGACCCTGAGCAGGTCAGCGCGCACCGGTAGGGCCTCGGCCAGGTCGAACACCCTGCCGACGAGGGTGTCCACGGTCCCGCGCACCTGGTCGCGCGCGCAGGGAGTGACCGCGAAGCGCAGCAGGGCACGGGCCTCCGGCTTGCCCAGTACTCGCTGGTGGGGCTCGCCTCCGGGCGAGGGGAACACCGTGCGCAACGACTCGTGGCGGTCGACGAGATCGCCCAGCGCGGCGCCGAGCGCTCCAGCGTCGACCTCACCGCGCAGGCGCAGCACGAGCGGAACGTTGTACGACGTGCTCGCCGACTCCAGGCGGTTGAGGAACCACAGACGGCGCTGCGCGAAGGACAACGGCAGCAGGTCGGGACGGGACACGGGCAGAACGCGCGGGCGCGCGCCGCGTTCACCGGCGGCGTCGATGGCCGCAGCCGCACCCTCAACCGTCGGGGCGGCGAACAGTTCCCGCAGCCTCACCTCAGCGCCGAGCACGGAACGGATCCGGCTGACCAGCCGGGTGGCGAGCAGGGAGTGGCCGCCCAGGTCGAAGAACGAATCATCGATCCCCACCCGTTCCAGGCCCAGGACCTCGGCGAACAACCCGCACAGGATCTCCTCCCGAGGATTGCGGGGTTGCCCGCCCGAGACCGAGGCCGTGTAGTCCGGTGCGGGCAGGACCCTCCTGTCCAGCTTGCCGTTGGCGGTCAGCGGGAGCTCGTCCAGCACCACCACCGCCGACGGGACCATGTGGTCGGGCAGTGAGGTGGCCAGA
>NZ_QGTF01000032.1:0-1737 GCF_003182025.1 Nocardiopsis sp. L17-MgMaSL7
ATCGAGCGCATGTCGATGCTCTCCAACCAGGCCTCCGTGGCGCTGCTGGGCCCGGACGCGCGCCTGCTCTGGTTCTGCCACCCCGAGCCGGACTCCAACGCCCTGTTCGCCGAGGTCCTGGGCGGCCGTCAGGCGGGTGTCTTCGCGATCTCGCCCGCCCACGGCGGACTCCCCCTCGGCCAGCGCTACCTGCCGGGCACGATGACCGTGCGCACCCGCTGGTCCCGCCTGGAGGTCACCGACTACCTCGCGCACGACACCGAGCCCGGCCGCACCGACCTCGTCCGGGTGATCGGCGGCGTCACCCCCGCCACCGTCGAGTTCGCCCCGCGTCCCGACTTCGGCCGCGCCCCCATCCGCATCACCGTCGAGCCCGAGGGCCTGCGCGTCCAGGGCGCCGACTTCCCGATGGTCCTGCGCTCCCCCGGTGTGGAGTGGCGGGTGGACCACGACGGCACCGACGACGTCGCCCGCGCGACCGTCCACCCGAGGTCCGAGCGTCCCGTGGTACTGGAGCTGCGCTGCGGCACCGACTCCCTGACCGCCGAGGAGGCCACCGAGGCGCAGCGCCAGGAACAGGCCGCCCTCCACTGGTCCTCCTGGGTGCGGGACCTGGACCTGCCGCGCACCGAGAACGTCCTCGCCGCGCGCTCCGCGCTGACTCTGCGGGGTCTGTGCACCCCCTCCGGCGGTGTCATGGCCGCCGCGACCACCTCCCTGCCCGAGGAGATCGGCGGCGTCCGCAACTGGGACTACCGCTACTGCTGGCTCCGCGACGGCGCACTCACCGTCCAGGCCCTGGTCACCCTGGGCTCCACCACCGAAGCCGAAGCCTTCCTGGACTGGGTCCACCGCGTCGTGGACTCCCTGCCCTCACCCGAACTCCTGCGCCCCCTCTACTCCCTGCGCGGCACCAACCTGGGCCCCGAAGAAGTCATCGAGTCCCTGTCCGGCTACGCCGGCTCCCGCCCCGTGCGCATCGGCAACCTCGCCGACCACCAGGTCCAACTCGACGTGTTCGGACCCGTCGTCGAACTCATCACCCACCTGTCCCACACCCGCGACCAACTCACCGACCGCGACTGGGACCTGGTCCGCTCCATGGCCGAGGCCGTCGCCCGCCGCTGGCACGAAGCCGACCACGGCATCTGGGAAGAACGCGACGAACCCCGCCAACGCGTCTACTCCAAGGTCATGTGCTGGGTGACCCTGGACCGCGCCATCACCCTCGCCGAGAAGTACGGGCGCACCGTCGACCCCACCTGGCCCGACCTGCGCACCGACATCGCCCAGGAAGTCCTCGAAAAGGGCTGGAACGAACAGGCCCAGGCCTACACCACCGCCTACGACGGCACCGACCTGGACGCCGCCTCCCTGCACATCGGCCTGTCCGGACTCATCGACCCCACCGACGAACGCTTCCAGGCCACCGTCACCGCCGTGGAGGCCGAACTCCGCTCCGGACCCACCGTGTACCGCTACCACCGCGACGACGGCCTGCCCGGCGGCGAGGGCGGCTTCCACCTGTGCACCACCTGGCTCATCGAGGCCTACCTGCTCACCGGCCGAAGGGCCGAGGCCGAGGAACTCTTCAAGCACCTGGTCGACTGCGCCGGACCCACCGGGCTCATCCCCGAGGAGTACGACCCCGTCACCGAACGCGCGTTGGGCAACCACCCCCAGGCCTACTCCCACCTGGGCCTGATCCGCTGCGCCCAACTCCTCGACCAACACTGA
>NZ_QGTF01000033.1:0-1422 GCF_003182025.1 Nocardiopsis sp. L17-MgMaSL7
CCCACACCCTCGACCGCGCCCACACCGAAGTCCCAGACCGCCGAGCCCACGTCCCGAACCCACCCGTAGTCGGTGCCTGCGGCGGCCTCACCCCAGGAGGTCGGGAGCTCGGTCAGATCGGCACCGTACCCGTGCACGAACTGGTCCGGGTCGGGTGCCGCACCATCCAGATCCTTCTCACTGACGAAGTCGGTGCGCCCGGCGAGTCCGACGTTGATCGTGTTCGCGCAGGTGATCTCGGCCTGCTCGAAGTCCCCGACCAGGTTGGCCGCCCGCAGCAACAGCGCTTCGTTCTTGATGTCGTTGGCGCTGTCCCTGGTCCCGAACAGGCCATCGCCCTTGTTCCAGTCCTCGCCCTCCTCCGCGATCTCAGCGCGAAAGGAGTAGGAGTCCACGGTCAGGGTCCGCCACTTGCCCTGGATCTCCCGAACGGTCTCCGCGAAGTCCTCCAAGGCCCCGGCCGCTCGCTCGGTGGCGGTGTTGACCTCGACCCCTTGGGGAGCGACCGGGTCCAGGGCCTCGTGCAGGGTCTGGGCCTCGGGCGCCGAATAGCAGCTGGTCAGACCTTCCCAGGCCTGGACGATGTCGCCCCCGGTCTCCTCCATCTTCTGACCGGCCGTGCGCAGCCTGCTGGCGTGCCACTCCAGCATGGGTGTCTCGGTCTCGGGGACCGGGAACAGGCTGGGATCGATCTTGCCTTCACAGTCGATCGGTCTGACTTCTTCGGGGGGCACCGAACACCACTCCAGGGGGATCAGGGAAAGGTCGCGGCAGACCCCAGGGGCGGGGGCCTGAGACAGGAAAGGTCAGGGGGCTGGACAGGTACAGGGGTGCTGGGACAGGTAGAGGGCCAGGGCTCAGACGGGGCGGCCCGCGCCGGGAGCCTGCTCAGGTTGGGGGTCGGGGATCTGCCCCGCGGTGCTCTGGGCCTCGGCGGCCATGTCCAGGTCGCCGTTGAGGTAGGCGGTGGTGGCCTCGCTCGCGCCCTCCACACCGCTGGCGGTCTTGGAGAGCATCTGGCCCATCACCCCGAAGTAGTGACCGCAGAACTCACCCAAAGCGATACTCACGGGCAGACTGTGCGCGGTGGACTCGCACCCGGTGACCGCCTTCTCAATACGGTCCATACTCCCGAGCAGACCACCGTTACCGCCCTCCTCACCGATGTGAGCGGCGGTCGCCGAAAGCACGGTCCCGACCTGCTGGGCGTCCACATCCCAACTACCCACGGGACCCTCCGAACGCTTCGGGGCGGAACACACCCTCATCCGCCTCCAGGTCCATGACCGGTTCGGGCTCCGGGGCCTGGGTGGTCTGGACGGTGTACTGCATCCGGTTCAGGGCCGTGTTGAGCCGGTGGAAATCGAAGCGGGCACGGGTGTGCATCTGCTCAGCGGCCGCCGCGATACGCACCGTCGGACG
>NZ_QGTF01000034.1:0-1023 GCF_003182025.1 Nocardiopsis sp. L17-MgMaSL7
CCGACGGGTACCGAGCGTTGTCCGGGTTCGACCGAGGACACCTCGAAACTCGTCGAGAACCCCATGTTCTCCGCCGGACCATAACCGTTCACCACACGAACCCCGGGATGCTCCGACAGCGCCCGCGACACATGCGCCACCGACGCCGCCTCACCCGCCGTCATCGCCACCCGCACCACGTCGAACACCTCGGGACGCTCGTCCAACATCACGTTGAACAACCCCGCGGACATCTGCAGACTCGTCACCCGGTGCTCCACCACCAGATCAGCGATCGCGTCGAACCGCGGGCGCTGCCCCGGCTGCAACACACACCGACCACCGAACAACAACGCACCGTAGAGCTCCAGCGCGAACGCGTCCCACGAGACCGGCGAACACTGCAACCACACCTGATCAGGACCGAAGTCCACATACTCCTGACCCAGCAACGTCCCCACCACACCCCGATGAGACGTCACCACACCCTTGGGCACACCCGAGGAACCCGACGTGAACATCACACACGCCACATCACCCGACCCCACCTCCACACCAAGATCACCGCTCTCACACGCGGCGACACCGGGCGCGTCCACCGACAGCACCCCGACACCTGACAGGGCGGCGAGGTCCAGTCCACCGGAACCCGGGCTCGCCGTTTCGCCCTCGGCTCCGAAGGCCGCAGCGCGGTGACCGGCGTTCGACCCCGTGCCACCCTCGCCCTCGCCCGTGCCCGAGAGCACGGTGGTGATTCCGGCCGAGGCGATCACCGATTCCAACCGCGCGGTGGGAAAGGCCGGATCCAGCAACGTGTAACCCGCACCGGCCTTCAACACGGCCAACAACGCCACCACCATCTCCGGCCCCCGAGGCAGATACACCCCCACCAACTCACCCGGGCACAGCCCCTCACCCACCAGATACCGGGCCAACCGGTTCGCCCGAGCGTTCAACTCCCCATAGGAGACCCGCTCATCCCCGAACACCAACGCCACAGCGTCCGGAACCGACGCCGCACACTCCTCGAACACCCGGTGCAGG